>JBEKZC010000035.1:0-40251 GCA_049510295.1 Verrucomicrobiota bacterium
CGTTCAAGGACACCTCGTCCGTGGCGATGAATCCGGTGATCAAATTCACCACGCTGTTCGGCCTGCTCGCCGTGGAAATCGCGGTGACGATGAAAGACCAGGCCGTGAAGACCGGCATCGGGGCGTTTTTCTTTGTGGTCGCGCTGGTGTTCGTCTATCGCTCGTTCTACGCGATGCGGATTCCGGAAGAAAAAGCGGTTGGGAAGTAACCGCCAAGTTTTCCCCACCGCCCTTCGGCCCGCGCCGGAGGGCGGTTTTGTTTCTGGCTGCAGCTGGCCGATGAAGCCGTGACGGATTGACGTCAAAAGCTCCTCGCCTTTTGATAATTTGGAAGGTTGAAAGACTGCGCCAGCACTCTGATTAGTTCTGAGTCCACTCTCTCGTGATAGGGTAGATGAGCGCGGAAAAGGCCCAGCAGCAATTCGTTTTTTTGCAATAATACTTCTTCTCCTGATTTCAAAGCCATCGAACCAGCAAGTTGAGCATTAGTGATGGCTTCTTCAAAACGTCCTGCTTCCGCATACGCTGCCGCCAAGGTGCCGACAGTTACGGTTATTTGATAGTGAGTCAATTGACACGCGCGCTCGGCCAACCGCACCGCTTCAACTCCATTTCTTAACTTGGGGTCCGGATTTGTGGCAAGAAACCATGCCAAATTGTTGAGAGAGTCCGGACGATCGGGATTTTGTTTTACATATTCTCGAAGCTTGATGTTCGCCTCCAAACCTTGTTGCTCAAGGCCTAAAGCAGCGTCGAGAACATTATGGAAAAGGGTATTATTTGGTTCACATTGCACCGCCCTTTTAAAATGACTGATTGCCTTATCCAGCTCACACTTTTTAAAAAACATGATTCCGCAATCAAACCAGGCAAGACCCCGGTTAGGATCAAGCTCTAATGCCCTTTGGTAATGAATCATGGCCTCGTCAAAACGACTTTTTTCATGCAATGCCACACCAAGAGCAAGCTGTGATTTGGCATAATTGGGGTTGATTCGAACGGATTCCTGGAATTCGTTAAGCGCGTCATCATGTTGCGGGGTTGTTAGGAGCACCGTTCCGAGAGCATAATGCGGACCCCAATTATATTCATTCTTCGTAACGGCAACGGCGTGCCGCCAAAGAGTGACGTCATCGTTGAAGAAGCCAATTTCGCAGCGTGTTCTTACTACACACGCGATGATCACTGATGTGCCAATCACAAGCATAATCGCAGGCTTATACCGCCACCCTTTTGTCAGGTCTTTAAGGGGCCAGACCAAAAACAACGCGAAACCAATCACAGGAATATATGTATATCGATCGGCTATTGACTGAGACAAGAGTTGCACCAAGCCGATCACCGGAACCAAGGTCCCGAGATACCAAAACCAGCCCACCAGCATATACGGCATTCGCCGCCGCAACAAAACCACCATTGTTGAGACCCCAAGTACAAAAAGGCCGGCACAAATAACTTTGAATAGCGGCCAATGCCCCGGGTGTGGATAATAAATGCTGAGATTTTCAGGCCAAAAAAATTTGCCAATGTATCGGACATAGGAAATCAAAGCGTTTCCTATTTTATCGCTTATAGAAAGACTCCCCATTTCGTCTGTCATACCGGCACCCTTTTGAGCCTTTAACGTAATCCAGCTATCTGCAATTGTGAGCACAAGAAACGGAAGTTTTTCCATCAATATTCGCGTTTTGCCTTTTTTTCGGTAAAGTTCCAGCGGCCAGTAATCGAGCAGCAACAAAATAAACGGCAAGGTTACCAGCGTTGCCTTGCTCATTAAACCCAGGCTAAAAAACAATAACGCCAGGCTGTAGAACTTAATGGCCTTTCCATTTTCCTTGTTGCATTCTTGAGCATATTGCGCATATGCCAACAACGTCAGCAGCCAGAAAAACAAGCTTAAAACATCCTTGCGCTCACAAATCCAGGTTACCGACTGCACTCGCAATGGATGCAAGCCAAATAAAAGTGCCACTGCCAAACTTCGCCATACTGCGCCTGTCATCTTTCTGAAGACTAAAAACACCAAAACACTGTTAAGCGCGTGAATCAAGATGTTGGTTAAATGATGCCCCCACGGGTCTAATCCATAAAACTCACAGTCCAGCATGTGTGACAGCCAATTCAATGGATACCAATTACAATGGTCCAGAGTGCAAAAAGCCCAAGTGATATTCCCCAGTGAAAGACCGCTGTTCACATTGGGTTCGTTGATTACATCAGCCATGTCATCCCAGAACAAAAAACCACAACGCAAGGACGGCCAGAACACCCAGGTTACAAATCCAAAAAGAAGCAAACAGATTAGGGTTGTTCTCTTTTGATACCAGAAGGCGGAGAGAAAATTTGGAATTGGAACCGACGCGAAACCTGGGTGTAAAATGGGTGTTTTAACTTCCGGCGGGCACGATTCCACTAACTTGGATTCTTTCATTTAACAAGTGCATGGTAAACCACAGCAAAAAAGTGTCGCAAATTAAATATTGTCGGCTAAATTGGGCAGCGATGGCATTGGGGAGCGCCGGAGGCGCGGAAGATAATAGCCCACGGCGCGAACCGTGGGTAATTATTCAAACCGACATAAGCCCCGGATGGGGCGAAAGAACTTTTGTTCCGCAAATAATTTTCTGCCGCTCCTGACGGAGCTTGAACCGCTTGTTTCGCAAACCCACGGCTGACGCCGTGGGCTATTGTCTGTCGCCGCTCCGCGGCTCATGGCAAAACGTGGGCCGGAGTGACGGTTGTGCCAAGCGAACAAGTCACAGGCTCGCCAATTTTCCCAATCGTGTAAATGCCGCCAGATGGACATTTCGGAAGATTGCCTTTCGCATCAAGTTTGAGGTAAGGCTTGCCGTGTGGGTCAAGGTAATGTTCTAGGTAAGGTTTGATGTCGCTTACCGTGACAACATCATTTGTTTTTGCATTATGTTCTAATGCCCATTCGATCTTTGCAGCATCAATTCGCCGCATGTTATTGATGCAAGCATTCGCAGGAGAAGTATTTGGTTCGTTGATAAAATTTGGTATCGCTACCAAAGCAAACAACCCCAACAGACAAACAACCACGCCCCCCAAAATCAGGTCGGGTTTGAACGAAGATTTTTTCTCCGGTTCACTCATATAACTGAATCAACACCGCTCCGCGAATTCCGTTGCGGCACCCTACCTTCTCCGACCGCCGGGCGCGAAGTGGTAGCCACCGTGGACGCGCACCCCGCGCGCTTTGCCGCCGTAACCGGCCTTGGGCTGGCCGGGTTTTCCCTCCTCAAACAGCATGGTGTATTTGTAATCGAAATTCTCCAGTTTCACGCGCGGGATTTTCTGGCTGATGAAACGTTCGATGGCGAAGACGTGGCTGCCGTCCTCGGCGGTCATGATGGTGAAGGCGTCGCCGTGCGCTTCCGCGCGGCCCGTGCGACCGATGCGATGGATGTAATCCTCCGGATGCTGCGGCACGTCGTAGTTGATGACGTGGCTCACGTCCGCGATGTCCAGCCCGCGCGCGGCGATGTCCGTCGCCACGAGCACTTCGTAGCGGCCGTCGCGAAAACCGCGCAACGCCTGCTCGCGCTCCTTCTGGGTGCGGTTGGAATGCAACACGGCCACGGCGTGATTGTTGCGCTTGAGCAATCCCACGACGCGGTCGGCCCCGTGCTTCGTCCGGCAAAAGATCAGCACCGAGTTGTAATTCACGCGTTTCAGCAGTTCGAGCAGCAGGTCGGATTTCTGCGAATCGGAAACGGGATAAATGACATGTTTCACCGTTTCGGCCGGTGTCCGGCGCGCGCCGATTTCAATCGTCTCCGGTTTGTTCATCGCCCATTGAATGAGCGTTTCGATTTGCGGCGGAATCGTCGCGGAAAACAGCGAGGTGTGGCGCTGGCGCGGGCAGCGTTCGACGATGCGGCGCACGTCGGGCAGGAATCCCATGTCCAGCATCCGGTCGGCCTCGTCAAGCACGAGAAACTGGACCTTGTCCAGGCGCACTGTGCCGCGTTCGAGATGATCGAGCAAACGACCCGGCGTGGCGGCGAGGACGTCGGTGCCCGCGCGCAAATCGTCCAACTGCCGTCCGTAACCAACGCCGCCGTAGACGACGGTGACTTTCAAATTGGTGAAGCGCGCGAAATCGCGAATGGCCGTTTCCACCTGCGCGGCGAGTTCGCGCGTCGGTTCGAGAATGAGCGCGCGCGGACCGGGCGCGTGCCGGTCCAGCTTCGAGAGAATGGGCAGCGCAAATGCGGCGGTCTTGCCGGTGCCGGTCTGCGCGCTGCCGATGATGTCGCGGCCGGCGAGCACGAGCGGAATGCCGCGGAGCTGAATCGGTGTGGGAGTGATGTAACCCGCCGCGCGCACACCTTCGAGAGTCGCCGGAGAAAGACCTAACTTTGAGAAAGCCATAGGGCAGGTTAGCAGCGCGCAGGATTAAGGAAAGCAAGGATTTTCTTCGGAGGGGCGGGTTCCACAAGCCCCAAATTTGAAATCAAAACGATTGGGGTCTCGCAGAGCTCGACCCTCCGATTATTACAAAGGCGACGGGTTGTCGTTGGCTGCCGGTTCATTCGCGGAGGCATTGGCCGCCGGTTCACTCGCGGGCGCCTCGGCGGCGGGTTCGGCTGGCTCCGGAGTTTCAACCGCTGCTTCCCCGGCTGGTTCCGGCTCAACGGCCGGCTCCGGTTCGGGCGCGGGAATTTCAGCCTCGGTCAAAACCGGGGCTTCTCCCGTTGGATCAACTGCTGTTGTCGCGGTTTCACCTTCCGCCGCTGATTTTTCCTGGGCAGCTTTCTTTTCCGGCTTCGGCGGCCGGGGCGCAGGTTTTTTGGCCGTGTCCATCCGGCCGTCGGCAAATTCAAGAACGTGACCCTGATGCACCAGCCAGTGCAAATCGGCGATGACGGCGGTCTGTTCCGGCGTCGGCTCGGCATTTGTTGCCCCGTCCCGCACAATGCGGGATGGTTCCGCACCGCTGGCAGCCGGCGGCGACTCCGGCTTGATCTCAATGACCGCCGGCTGCGGCGTCGGCGCGAGGGCTTCGATCAATTGCCGCCGCGTGCATTTCGGATGCGCGTTGATGTGGCCGACGATGCGCTTGATATTTTCCGAAACCGGCGTGATTTCGAGGTCGAGAAACTGCGGACGCGCGACGCTGACGTGCGTGAAGGTCTTGTTGACCTTGAAAAAATGCAGGCCGTGCGTGGCGAATTGCCGGCTGAGACCCGTGGCCAGTTGCAACGGAAAATATTTCTGCCGTTCCCAATCATTGCGCACGAGCCGTTGCAATTCACGGCTGCGCAGGTTGCGGCTCAACACGCCGCCGACTGTGTGCGACTCCACCGGCTTGATGATGGTGTCCTTGTGGACGGCGCGGAAATGTTTCTCCACTTCCTCCAGGTTCGGGAGTTTGAGCGGCTCCGGCACGTTTAAACAGGTGTATTCGGTCTTGAAACTTTGCTCCTCAATCCATTTTTTGACGACTTCCTCGTCCCGCACAATTTTGACGCGCGATTTGAAGACCTCGAACGGCATTTTGGAAAACCGCTCGGCGTGCAGCTTGCGCAACTGGTTCTGGTAATCGTGATAATTCGGCGGCCCGAGAATTATGCCGCTCATGCCGCATTGCGCGACGAAAGTGTATTTGCCCTTCGGCGGTTCGGTGGCCGTGCGCTCAGCCGAATAAAACGTGGCGAAATGAATTTTCAGCACGTGCGCGATGGCTTCGTCCTCGCTCAACCACGGCGTGTCATCGAGCGCGCAGACGAACAGCGGTTGTTTGACCGTGCCATCGGCGTTTTTCTTCACCCCGAGCTGGACGGCGTAGCGCTCCGGTTTTACCAGGACGATTTGCGCGATCTGGAACAGCGGATACGCGCGGCCGGTCACCTTGATCTGGCGGGCGAGCGACTCGACACCGTTTTCGTCCGGTAAAAATGTGACGGTGATTTCCGGCAACGGTGCGGGCGGCTCGCGAAGTTCGCGTTCGCGCCGGTCGTCGCGGCGGGGAAATCCCTTCTTACGATCGCCGAACTTGGGCCCGGAACGCGGCGGACGGGGTCCGCGGCGTTCGCCGAACGGCTCGGGCCGCGGACCGCCCCGGCGGCCTTCGTGTCGGCGGTCTTCGCGTTCGACGGGTTCGCCCGCGAATTTCGCATAGCGATTGGCCGACGGCGCTTCCTGTGCCCAAGCGGGCAGGAAAAGCTTTTCCAGATCAATTTCGACGTCAGAAATACTGCTCATGCTTCGAACGACTTGCGGCCATCAAGTTGCCGCGCGTTTGGCAAGAATAGCATCTACAATCTTTTTGGCCAGCGCAGGTTTTTCGGCCATCGCCTTCTGCGCTGCCTCCTTGCCCTGGCCGATCAGCTCGCCCTCGAATTGCAGCCACGCGCCTTTTTTGTCCACCACGCCATTTTCGATGCCCACGTCGAGAATGCAGCCTTCCTTGTTGATGCCGTGATTGTAAATGATGTCGAACTCCGCCTCGGCAAACGGCGGCGCGACCTTGTTCTTCACGATTTTCACCCGCACGTGATTGCCAATGGCGTTGCCCGCGTCGTCCTTGAGCGTGTCCTTGCGGCGGATGTCAATGCGCACGCTCGCGTAAAATTTCAAGGCCTTGCCGCCGGGCGTCGTTTCGGGATTGCCGAACATCACGCCGACTTTTTCGCGCAATTGATTGGTGAAAATGCACGTCGTCCTGGACTTGGCCAGGATGGCGGTGAGCTTGCGCAACGCCTGGCTCATGAGCCGCGCCTGCATGCCCATCGTCGCCATGCCCATCTCGCCTTCGAGTTCGGCCTTCGGCACGAGCGCGGCGACGGAATCAATCACGATGACATCGAGCGCATTCGAGCGGGCGAGCGTTTCACAAATGGTCAGCGCTTCTTCGCCACTGTCCGGCTGCGACACGAGCAAATCGTCGAGGTTTACGCCGAGTTTTTTCGCGTAGCCCGGATCGAGCGCGTGCTCGGCGTCAATGAACGCCGCCAGGCCGCCGGCTTTTTGCGCGCTGGCGATGACGTGGAGCATCAACGTGGTTTTGCCCGACGATTCCGGCCCGAAAATTTCCACGACGCGGCCGCGCGGAATCCCGCCAACGCCGAGCGCCAGATCCATCGCCAGCGCGCCGGTCGGAATCACGTCAATTTTGACCAGCGCCCGCGCGTCGCCGAGGCGCATGATGCTGCCTTCGCCGTAACTCTTGGTGATGGTGGAAATGGCGGCGTCGAGTTCGCGCTGGTGCGACGCGGCGGCTTTGGTTTCAGCGGCGGGCTTTTCGGCAATTTTCGGCGGCATAAGTTTCCCGGACTTTCGTTGTTGGTTTTACGGAAGGCGACAGTAGTGAATCACCTGAAAATAGTCAAACGCGGATACGCACCAGCGGGTCAATGCGGGACTTGCGAAATCTCGGAAAGAAACCATCCTTCATTTGAATCAATCCGCAGGGGTTCAGTCCTACTCGTTTAATCCCCAGTGATTGCCGCCGGGTTCCTCCCGGAAATCATTCCGCCCCGCCGGCCATGGGGCCGCAGATGCTTCGATGCCCGTGTCCGGGAGCGGCGGTAGCAGCGGCAAAAAGTCCATTCGCAGCTGATGAGCGGCATACTGCAGCCGGGACAAAAGTGACTCGACGGCCAGGCCCGCAACCGGGGGTTCCGTGATTATCAAAGCCAAAGCCCCTTCCGCCTTCGTTCGGACTTGGGCGCACGCGTCCAGCCAATGGCTGATTTCCGGAGTTAGATCACGACCCGGCAGGGAAAACAATATGATGTCCGCCCGGGCCACAGCTTCCGCCGCCCAGTGGGCCGATACCGGATCATTCAAATCTTTGACCTTCCAAAAACTGAAGGCAAACGCCAGTTCAACATCAAAGCGGGCCATCACCCCGCCGCAAACCTCCATCGCCAGGTCATGAGCGGCCGCATCCTCGTACAACACCAAAAACTGGCAGGGATTGGATCCTTCCAGTGAAAGTGTTTCCTGCACTAATGTTGCCGTGCTCATGCTCATTTTTTGAGACTTGCTGGCAGTCGAGCCCCCAAAACACGGTCGCCAGCGGAAAGCCCTGCTAACTCTCTGGATTACAATTCCCTCCTACACATGTCGTGCCCTTCCGCGCCCGATTCAAGTGCAAGTTGTTCACCTCCATTCACAAATTATGCACAGCCTGTTCGCCCATCGCTGAAATGAGGCTTTGAGCGGAAGGCTTTTCTTTATCCTCTGGCAAGAAGCTCGAACGGGGAATTCCGAAGACCCCGATGTTGCCGGCCATGCGGCGGGTGAGGATTAATTGGCTTTTAATGGGACCCGCTCACTGTCAGCGCGGCGCTTGAAAATTGCCAGCCACGATTTCACCGACGTTTGCAAGTTGGTTTCCGGCCGGTCAAACCAGCGGTATTCCGTCGGGCCGTCGGGAGCAATTTCCACCAAGCCGGCCGGTTGCAGGCGCTCCCGTTGATACTTTCCAAACCAGTCAAAGATCAACGGGTTGGAATCCGCATACTGCAACCAGGAATCTTTTACATGAACAAACACCACATAATCGGGATCGGCCCTTTCAATTTCCCGGATCATCTCCTTTTGCATCTCAACGGCATGGGACTGTGGCTCCATAAGAGGGTAGGTGCAAATATACCCGGTGGCGGAACGACGCCGGCTGTAAAAGTATATCTGCGGTTCGGAGCCCAGCACCACAATCCGCGCCCCGGGGGCACTGTGGGACGCCAGATAACGGCCAATCTCCACCGACTCGGGAAAGGGATTCGTGCCATATATCACGCGGCTCGCCTGCGCAGGACTGAGTAAAAAGAAAATGTCACTCCCTTGAATCAACACACTGACGGCGGCCACAGCAAAAACCAGGGAAGGCAATGTCGCCAGGGGCAGGGCAAAGGTGCGCCGGGCAAGGATGCCGGAAGCCCCGTGGAATGCCGCCGCTGCCAACAAGCCCGCGGCAGGCAGCAATTGAATAAAGTAATGCCCCCGCCAGCCGGGCCAGACCGCCACGCACGAAAAAATCGCGAAGCCGGCAACGAAAGCCCGCCCGCGTTGCAGGGACGGTTCGCAAAAGAGCAGGATCAGGCCCAGTACCGCCAAGCCCCACAATCCCGGGGCGGCTTTGAACAGCGGAACGACAACACTGACCAGTGTTTTTATTCCCTGAGCGAACGTGATGACTGAGGCATGCTCGCGGGCGTATTGAAATGTCCATAGCCAAAATTGATGAACGTCCCCGGCGAGCGCGATTATGAAACACATCAGGATAAACGGGAGCACCCCGCCCAGGGCCAGCCAGCCCAGACGCGCTGCCAGTCGTCGCCACCGCCTCTGACCGCCCAAAAGCCCGCACCACAAAATCCAACCGGCGGCAAAAAGGCCGAAGGCCGCGCCCGTTTGTTTCATCAAGACCGCCAGTCCGATGAGCAGTCCGGCGGAAAAAATTCGCGCGGCCGAAGTGCGGTCATCCGGGTATTGGAGCAGGACGACGCCCGCAAGCGCTAGCAACATGACAAAGTGGGTTGCGTGAGCGGCCAACCCAAATATGTCCGGCACAATGGAGAGCAGGACATACGTGCCGGCGGCAACCACCCCGGCGGCATCTCCGTAAATGCGCCGCGCCAGCACAAAGACCAACATGGCACTGGCGAGGTTGACCAAAATCACCCCGGCATGAAGGGCGGCCGCCGTCTGCCCGAATACCGCCATGATGAGCGCATACGCCGCGCACGTGCCGGGCAATTTCAGCGTGACGTTGTAAGCCGCTTGATATGGCGAAACGCCTTGGAGCAGCAACTGGCCCGCGTAGGCGTATTCCCCCTCGTCCCGCTCCAGGGGCATGTCCAAAAGGCGGATCCGAATCGCCGTTACCACCGCCAGGATGAGGAGCAGTGACAAAATCACCCGGTTCATCCCGGCCGGCAGACGACTTCCAAAGAATGGTTCAGAACGCTCAAACATTTACGGCCGCGCGACCGGTTGTCTTGCGGCAACAATCCATTATGCTTTGCACTCTTTGACCGCCAGCAAAATTTCCGCCATCACTTCGCTCTTTGGCCGGGAGCCGTCAGCTTTTGGGCGTCAGCGGGGTGTAATAATAGATGACCATGTAGGTGGCCGGGCCGTTGCCGGCGTTGCGCAGCCGGGTGACAGCGTTGGCGGCAAAAAAGATGACGGAACCCGGCCCAATAGTCTGGGTCCGCCCGTCCACACTCGCTTCCACCGCGCCTTCCTTGATAATGATGACTTCCTCTTGCAGATGTCGCCGCGGTTCCCCGCTGTTTTGACCGGGATTGAGCGTGGTAATGTGGCAATGCAACTTGTCCAGCATAGCGGTGGGGGCGTCAAACAGTGTCCGACGGACACCGTTGGTGGTCGGGACGGGCTGCATTTTCTCCCAATCAAGAATGGTGGAAGGCAGTTTCGTCGTGCCGGCGGGCGCGGCGGGCGCGGCCTCCGGGGCCTGGGCCGAAAGGGTGGAACAGAGAGCGGCGAACACGGTCGAACAGAGGAGTGTTTTCATGGTGTGTTTGGGGTTGGTGACGTTGGTTTAGGGTCAGGTGCGGGCCTTAACTTGTAGATGGTGAAGGGCACACGGGCCGGAACACTGCGGTATTGATAAATGTCCGGTTCGGGAACACTCCCGGCCTGGACTGAATCATGCACCGGGATGGTGATCATCTCATAATGGGGCCTCAGGAATTCCGGCAATGCAACCGACTCCTGCGCCACGACACCCGAGGCACTGTTCGGCAGAATCCAATCCGGCAACTGTCCCTCCGGCGGCCCCATGATGTGCCCGTCAATGACGACCAGTTGCGTGTAAAACATCAGCGGGAAATCGGGGTCGAAGGTCAGGACCTTTTCACCCGGATGCGCCTGGCTTTTGAAAAAGTCGAGCACGTCGGCAAACCGGTCGGTGTAAGGCGCCGCCAAGCCTTCCCCGTATTCCACCAGGGGAAACCGCAGCGTGTGCGCTTCCCGAAACGGACAAGCCGTGACCAGGGAGAATGCATTGCTCAAGGCCAGGACGGCAACCACCAGGGCCGCCAGCGCGCGCCATTTGACGTGGCGGAAAATCCAGGCGGCGGCCAGCAGACACGCGACCGGCAAAAGGGGCAGCAGATAACGCAGATAAAAACCGGGGGTGATCACGATGGTGACGAAATACAGCGGCAGCCAGAGCAACAAAAGCCGCTCCCATCGCCGCGGAACTTCCGGCCCGGTTGTTGGCCGATCCCGGCAGGCCGGGATGAAACCAAGGAGCGGCAGGAGCAGGAAACACAGCGGAATAAAATGGAAATGAAACTCCATCAGGTACTCCCACGCTTTCCGGAAATAATTTTCCCCGCCAGCCACGCTGGTTTGTCCCCACGGATGCGCATAAACCAGCCAGGGCAGGGCGGCAACAAACAAAATGCCCGGGACCGCGCTCACGCCCAGCACGGCGGACTTTCCCTGTTTGCGGAGCATCCACGCCAGAACCAACAACCCCGGCAGGTTCGCCACCACCATGATGTAATTGCTGTAAAATTGCAGGACCAGGGCCAACGCCGCCAGCCAGATGCCCCGCCGGTTTTGGGCGAGCAATTGGTGGATTCCGTAAACCAGCAGGATTTCCGCAAAAACTGAAATCGAATAATAACGGCATTGCCGCGCATGCAGCAGAAAAACCTCCGAAGTGCCCAGCAACACCGCGCTGGCCAGCGCCACCCAATGGCTGCGGTAGATTTTGTAAGCGATCAGCGCCAGCGCCACCAGGCTGCACCAGCCGATCAACGCAAACGGCGCACGGGCCGCCCAGGTCGTGGGGCCTAAAACGATGAATGCACTCGCCGCCAAATACTCCTGCAACCACGGCGACCAGATCCAGACATGATCCCGGGTCTCATCCCTTCGACCGTGAAGCAGAATATAATTGGTCCCGTCAAAAGTCCTCGGCACGCCAAACTGCGCGACGTTCTTTGCCAGAACTGCCGTCTCCCCTTCGTCGCCCCACAACAGATGATTGTCCAAATGGTAAAAAAGGAGAAAGCAGGCGAACGCCAGAAATGCCACATAACATCCGGCTATGGAAAACTTTCTGGCTGTCTGGGAATCGCCCATGGATCAATTGTCGGTTTCCTTCAAATCCGCCGTTCTGTGATCACCGCCGGCTTCGCGCCGGGTCGCCTTGACCATGCCTCAAGCTCATGTTCAATTCGGTGGCGGAGCGCCAAAATGTGCGGCATGCGAAGCGTAGGCAGCCGCATCCTCCAGCATCGCGTCAATTGCGGCTGCAATCGGGCCGGCCTTGACCAGCCCGGAAAAAACCGCCCGGTCATCAATGTTGCTCTTCAAAACGAACGTCGGTCGTTGCGTCACCTGCAAGGCGTGGAATTCCTCCGTCGTCGTCCGCACGCGCTTTTCAATTTCCGGCGACCGCGACGTCTTGAGCAGGGCCGCGGCATCCAAATTGGCAACCCATGCAGCCACGGCCACGGAAACATCCCATTTGCCCACTTTTTTCCCTGCGCACAGGGCTGCTTCCATCAGCGCCAAACGCACCCGGTCGTCGGTGACGCCAAAATCTTTCGCCGCTTCCGCCACGCAATTGGGCGCGAGATATTCCCCCAATCCGGTCATCCAACCGGTCTTCAGCATGAACGGCGACCGCATAATCGTCCCGCTGCGCCGAAAAAACCATTCCGCCTGCGCCCGCGACTTTGGCAAACCCGATTTATCAAGCAAGGCAATGACCCAATTGAATTCCACCGGTGACTTTGCGTATTTCTGCTTTAATTCCCGCCACGCCGGTTCCGCCCAGTAACACCAGGAGGAAATGACATCGAGATAGTATGTGATTTTTATATTCATGACCGCCGCTCCTTGATCGCCGCCAGAATCTCCGCCACCACTTCGCCCTTTGGCTTCGCGCCGACGTTGCCTTTGCCGTGCAAACGCACCGAGACGTTGCCGGACTCCACATCACGGCCACCGATGACGAGCATGGTGTGGACCTTGGCCTTCTCGGCTTCGGCAATCTTCCCCTTGATGGGGTCGGTGCCGAAATCGGCGCTCACCCGGACCATGTTGGCGCGGAGTTCGTTCACGATCGGTTGCGCGTAGTTTACCAGCGCCGCGTCGTCGTTCAACGTCAATACACGTACCTGGTCGGGCGCCAGCCAGAGCGGGAAGTTGCCGGCGTAATGTTCGATGAGGAAGCCGATGAACCGCTCGTGCGTGCCCAGCGGCGCGCGATGGATGCACAACGGCGTCTTGTCCGTGTTGTCCTTGTCGCGATAAACCAGGCCGAAGCGTTTGGGCACGGCGAAGTCCACCTGGTTGGTGGCCAGCGTGAATTCGCGGCCAATCACGCTCCAGACCTGCACGTCAATCTTCGGCCCGTAAAACGCCGCCTCGTTCGGCACCTCCACGTAAGGAATCTTCGATTCAATGAGGGTCTTGCGGACCATGTCCTCGGTTTGTTTCCAGAGTTCCGGTTCGTTGACGAATTTGGCGTTGTCGCCGGTCAGGCGGGCCGGGTCATGCGTGCTGAAGCGCATGACGAATTTTTCGATGCCGAAAATCTTGAAATATTTCAGGTACAAATCGTTCACCGCGTTGAACTCCTGTGCGAACTGCTCGGGCGTGCAATAGATGTGAGCGTCGTTCATGTTCAGCGACCGCACGCGCATGAGGCCGAACAACTCGCCGGACTGCTCGTAGCGGTAATTGGTGCCGTATTCGGCCAGTCGCAACGGCAAATCGCGATAACTGCGCGGCTCCGCCGCAAAAATGCGGTGATGATGCGGGCAATTCATGGCTTTGAGGTAGTAGCGTTCGGGTTCAGCTAATTCAGCCCATTTAACTTTTGAAAAAACTGAAGCAACCCCGGCTTTTTCCAAAAAAACTCGAACTTGTGGTGGTTGTTGCCAAAAGTCTTTTTCAAATTCTTCGAGCGTATAATTACGTTCGTTTAGTCTGGGAAATATCTTCCGCAAACTTTCTTTCATGGATTTATCTGCTTCTCCGATGGAACGAGCAGAGTCAGTAATTTCAACTTGTGCTTTGCCTTCTTCTCTCAATTCCATAGGCGGGAACATTGACTCGGCGTAAAGCACCGGCAGGTGTCCGCTGGTGAGATACATTTTTTCCTTGGCGATGTGCGGCGTTTTGACGCGCACGTAGCCGGCCTGAAATTCAGTTTCTTTCGCCAGCTTTTCCAGTTCCTCACAAATTGCCGCGCCTTTCGGCAGCCAGAGCGGCAGGCCTGGCCCGACAAATTCCGTGTCAATGGCGTATAGCCCCATCTCTTGGCCAATTTTGCGGTGGTCGCGGCGTTTGGCCTCCTCGACCATTTTGAAATATTCGTCGAGCTGGGTCTTGTTCTTGAACGCGGTGCCGTAGATGCGCTGGAGCTGCGGGTTGCGCTCGTCGCCCTTGTAGTAGGCGCTGGCCACGGTGGTGAGCTTGTACGCGCCGATGTTGCCGGTGCGCATCACGTGCGGCCCGGCGCACAGGTCAATGAAATCGCCGCTCTTGTAATACGTGATCGGCTCGCCTTCGGGAATGTCTTCGAGATTGCCAATCTTGAACTTACTCGGGTTGCCCGGACGCTCGCCGAGCGCGCCCAGCCGGCCTTTCTGGGAATCTTCCAGGGCCTGCTCGCGTGTGACGGTGATTTTCTCGAAGACGTGGTTCGCTTTGATTTCCTTTTTCATCTCTTCCTCGATTTTCGGGAAATCTTCCGGCGAGATGCGATGTTCCAGTTCGACGTCGTAGTAAAAACCGTTTTCCACCGCCGGGCCGGAGGCGAACTGGGCGTCGGGCCAGAGCTTGACGATGGCGGTGGCCATGACATGGGCGGCGGAGTGCCGGATGCGCTCCAGCTCGGTCATTTTGGCGCGGTCATCCAGCGTTTTACGCTCAGTTGGTTGTTGCTGATTTTCGGCTGACATGGGAATTAGATTAACAACAAAGAAACCAAGAAACGAAGGAGAAAAACAATCTCGTAGCAGCCGATGTGAATCGGCTCATTACCAGGAATTTGAGCGGACTGACGTCCGCTGCTACGGGTTGCACGGTTGTCCCGGCAGGATGTCCCACACAAAATCTTTGTTCCTTTGTTACTTTATTGTTCAAAAACTTCACCGGGCGGTTTTCCAAATCACGAGCAGTGCGCCGAAACCGCAGAGCAGCAGCGCGCTCACGGCCACCGCGCCGCTGTTGGCATATTGCGGCAGGAATTGCAGCGACGCCGCGCCGACCGCCGGACCGATAAAGTTGCCCGCGCCGATGGCGGCTTCGTGAATGCCGCCGTGTTCGCTTTTGATTTCGCTCGCGTCCATCGAGTAAAACAACGACGAGTAATAGATCAGCCCGATGGCCGTGCCGAAGAAAATTTGCGCCACGAGCAACACGGCCAGACTCGGCACGGTGAGAATCGCCGCGAACGAAACGACGAGGAGGCCGAACGCCGTCACGAGCCAGCGAAAGCGGTAATGCCAGCCGGTCCAGGACCACAGCATGAGAAATGTGCCGAGCCGCGCAAAGCACCAGAGCGAGCAGATGAATCCCGCAAGCATCGGCGAGAGATGCAACCGCGCGGCGAGGCCGGGAATGACGGCAATGAGCGTGTTGACGGCGATGTAGGCGAACGGGTTGGCGAGCCACGCCATGCGCAGAAAGGCCTTCGCCTTGGCCGGCGATGGCCGGTGGGGGTCGGGTGGCGGGGGCACGGCGGGCGGTTTGTTGACGGCCAGACGGGCCAGTTCGGCTGCGTGATTTTGCAGCCAGAAGATCAGGGCAAGTTGAATGAGCACAATCCCGATTGGCAAATAGAAGATGCTTCGAAAGCCGAACGTTTGGATGAACGTGCCGCCGATAAAATACGCCGTCGCATTGGTCACCGCCCAGGTGATATTGTAAATGCCAACGGCGCGCGGCACGCCTTCGGGCGTTTCGCCTTCGCTGACGAGGGCTTCAATCGTCGGCCAGATGAGACACATGCCGAGGGTCACGATGATCGCGGTGAGGATCAGGCCGGGCGCGGAGTTGAGTTGCGAACCGACAGCCAGCGAGACGAGCATGATGCTGGACCCGAGTTTGAGTGCGGTGAAATAACCGTAGCGCCGCGCGAACCGCCCGGCCTGCCAGGAAGCAAACGTGTAAGCCAATCCGAGCAGCGCGGCGAAGGCGAGGTTGTCCTTGTCACTGAAACCATGCTGCGCCCGCATGAAAAAGTAAAGGTAGTTTAAAAAAAGCACCGTGGCGAAGGAACTCATTCCCTCGATGGTGTAACAGGCGGTTTTGAAGCGGAGCCCTTTTTTAATGGTCATAACTGGTTGGAAATCTCCCGGATGGCACTGCGGCAATACCATTTGACCGCATCCGACATCGGCGGTTGCAGCTTATCCAATTCTTCGGCGGAACACCAGCGGATGTCGTGATGCTCGCCTGTCGCCAGCATCAGCTTGCCGCCCTGGGGCCGCGCCCAATAAATCATGCCAATGTGCTCATGGGTTTCGTTGATGCGGTGGATGTCCAAAAAGCGCGGCGCGATGAGCGCGCGGGTGCCGGGACCGGTCGTGGGCGGACGTTCGCCGAGCAATTCCACGTTCAGACCACTTTCTTCCTTCGCCTCGCGCAACGCAGCTTGTTCGGGGTCTTCGTCCAATTCGATGTGCCCCCCCAGCGGCAGCCATTTGTCCAGCTTGCGATGGTGGATGAGCAAAATTTTGCCGTCGTGAACGACAAAAATGGCGACGGTGAAATCAATTTTTTCGTGGATGTGGGCCATGGTTTCGTAGCGACGTCTCGGCAGAGCGCCGCAAATCATAAAAGAAAGTGCGGCGCTCTGCCGAGACGCCGCTACGCAGCTCAATAATCATATAATCCGCTGTCCTTCGTGTAACCGCCGCTGCCGCCGCCTTCCGGGCCACCCATGAAATCACCGAGCACATCGCCCATGTCAGCTTCGATTTTTTCCGGGTCTTCGCCGGCTTCGAGACGTTTGATGGCCGTGTCGAGTTCCTTCGGCACTGAACCCGGAGGCATGAGGTCTTTCATTTTTTTCATCAGGTGCGCCATGTGCCGCGGGTTGTTTTCGTCCAGATGTTCCATGTCGCGTTCCATTTCCATCATGGCACGCTCGACACGCGGGTCGTTGAAATCGGGCAGGGGCGCTTCGCCCCCGGCCATTTCACCTTTCGCCGCCGGTTCCTTCAGCCCTTTGGTCATGGCGAACCGGCTGATTTGCCTGGACATTTTTTGGCTGCCGCATTTGGGACAGACGGGGAGGCGGCCGGGCTTCACGCGCTTCGACAGGAAGCTGAAAATCCTCCGGCACTTCGGACAGGCAAATTCGTAAATCGGCATTGGGATTTACGATTTACGATTTACGCGCAAGGCAACATTGATCGCGTCAATCGCAAATCGTATATCGTAAATGAGGCTATTTCAGCCGGTCGAAATTTTTCTGGAGAATCTGCCAGTCTTTCAAGCCTTTGACCTTTTCCATCATGCTGCGATTGATCTCGGCTTCCTTCGCGTTTTTGGTCGGCTTGTTGATTTTGTATAAAATTCCAAAGTAACCGGGGAAATCCGTGCCGGCGAGCTGGTAGGCTGCCTGTTCGTCGGTCGCGTCGTGGTCCTTCGGAATTTCCTTGAACATGCCGCCTTTGCGGGGATTTGCGGCGTCAAACGCGCCTTCATAAAATTCCACGCATTCGCTCAGACATTCAATGAAACTGAAGCCGTCGTGGTCCATCGCGGCTTCCATCATCGCCAGCACGTGATTTGGATTCGTGGACGTGGTGCGCGCGACAAACGTGGCGCCGGCGGCGATGGCCTGTTTCATCGGGTTGATGGGATAATCCACCGCGCCCCATTGGTCGGTCTTGCTCTTGAAACCGAGCGGCGACGTGGGCGAAGTCTGCTTTTTCGTCAGGCCATAAACCCAGTTGTCCATGACGACATAGGTGAGCTTCACGTTTTTGCGCGCGGTGTGAGTGAAATGATTGCCGCCAATCGAAAACGCGTCACCGTCGCCGCCGAAAACAAACACGTGCAAATCCGGCCGGGAAAGTGAAATGCCGCTGGCAAACGGCAGCGCGCGTCCGTGGATGTAGTGCGCGCCGTGCGCCTGCACAAAATACGGGAACCGGCTCGAACAGCCGATGCCCGCGATGCTGACGAATTCCTCGTGTGACAGTTTCCGTTTCTCAATGAGCTTGAAATACAGCGCGAGCACTGAGAAATCGCCGCAACCGGGACACCACGTCGGGTGATCGGCGGCGAGTTCCTTTTTCGTCAGACCCTTGCGTTCGGAACCGGGCGGCGGTGCCGCGACGGGAATCCCGCTTTGCGGGACACGGGCGCGAACTTCAGTAATCGTCTCGCTCATAAAACTTTATGACTTTGAAAATTGGACGGTTTTGGCGGCCTGGCCATTCGAGGACAATTTGAGTTTCACCGCCGCAAGAATCTCCTTCACTTTCCACGTCAGGCCGTCGGTCTTGTTGATGCCCCGGATCCGGGGATCGCAATAGCGGGCGCGCAGCATCCCGGCAAGCTGGCCGTAACCATAAAACCCTTCATCGTTCATCTCCACAACGAGCACGTGGTGAAACCCGGAAAAAATGTTTTCCAACCCGTTCGGCAGCGGATGGAGATGTTTAATGTGCAATGACGAGATGCTGTCGCCGGTGGCGCGGGCGCGGTCCACGGCTTCGCGAATCGGGCCTTGCGTCGAACCCCAGCCGACGAGCAGGACGTTGCCCTCCGGCGGGCCGTAAACCTTCGGCGCGGGCAGTGTCGCCTGGAGGGCCAGCAGTTTCTTGCGCCGCTTGGCGACCATGGCCTGGTGCACCTTGGGCGCGCTGGTCGGGTGGCCGGCTTCATCGTGCTCGAGGCCGGTCGCGATGGGATATTTGCCGCTGGCGATGCGCGTGCCGGGCGCGACCCGCGGGTTCACACCATCCGGGGCGGACAAATCATACGGCATGAAATCGGGAACCGTCGTCAGGTCGGGCGAAATGTCCTGGCAGACTTTTTCGAGGTTCGGTTCTGGAAACGCCTCGATGCGCGTGGCGATGGACTGGTCGCTCAAAATGAAAACCGGGACGTTGTATTTGCGCGCGATGTTGACGGCCTCGATGGCGGTGTAAAAACAATCTTCGACATTGGCCGGCGCCAGCACGACGCGGGGCGAATCGCCGTGGCTGCCGAAGCGGGCGATGTTCAGATCGGATTGCTCGACGCTCGTCGGCAAGCCGGTGGACGGACCGCCGCGTTGAACATCCACAACCACCACCGGCACCTCGGCCATCACGCCCCAGCCGACCGATTCCATTTTGAGAGAAATGCCCGGACCGCTGGAACCCGTGACCGCGACGCGCCCGGCATAACTCGCGCCCATGGCCATCGAAACGGAAGCGATTTCATCTTCGCACTGGATAAACGAGCCGCCGTATTGGGGCAATTCGCGCCGGAGCAATTCCATGACGTCCGTCCACGGCGTAATGGGATAACCCGCGCCGAAGCGCACTCCCGCGGCAATGAGACCGTAACCCAGCGCTTCATTGCCGTTCATGACGACCTGATGGCCGCCTTTGCCCGGGCCTTCGGTAAATTTGAAAGTTTCCAGCAAATTGCCGGTGTCGTAGGAATAACCCGCGTGAAACGCCACCAGCGCGTTTTTCACGATGCTTTCGTCCTTGCCGCCAAAGCGTTCGGCAATCAGTTTTTCCAGTTTCGGCACATTGAGATCGAACGTCCGCGCGATCAGGCCGAGCGCGTAAATGTTTTTGCCCTTGTCCTTGGCCGTGCCGCCAATGGCCTCAACAGCCAGCGTGGAAATGGGAATGCCGACGTGGTGGTAATCCTTCTGCCATTCGGGCCTTGGTTCGACGTGGTCGGCATCAAAAAGCACGATGCCGCCTTTTTTAAGCGAGCCGATGTGGTCTTCGTAGGAATGTTGGTAAAGCGCCAGCAGCACGTCGGCCTCGTCACCCGCGCTCAACACTTCGCCGGAGCCGATGCGCACCTGAAAAATCGAGGGGCCACCGGAAATGGTGGGCGGAATCGTCATGAAGGTCATGACTTCCTGCTCGCTGCGGCCGGCCAGCCGCGCGAGGAATCCGCCGATGGCCTGGATGCCATCCTGCGAATTGCCGGCGATGCGGATCACCGCCTCGTTGATTCTCGAAACTTTCGGCGCGCCACCTGGCAACGCGGCTGTCATTGTGTCACTCATGGAACCCCGCGGTTAAAAATTTCTACGACGCAAGGTGAGATGGCTGCTGAAGATGAATCAGCGCGACACCGTTGCCTTGTCACAGTAAGTCACGTGATGCAAACGTGTCAAATTCTAATGATAGATTTATCTCGTTGCAAACAAGCGATTTACAACGCGCAGGCAAAACCTATTTGAAGCCCTTAGAAATTTGATTAGCAACTCTGATTAACGCCGGAGGACGGGGAAAATTTTCTTTTGGCTGATATTGTCGCCGCTTGCACAAACCAGGCCGTGTGCGTAGCGTTGCGGGGATAGAGATTCACCCGACGCAATACGAGCCATCCGACGGCGCGATTAATATACAATCCGCAACCTGAAATCTTAAATCGAATGAAGACCGCTTACGAACTCGCGATGGAACGGCTCAGCAAAGCCGCTCCGGCCACCAAACTCACCGGCGCGCAGAAAAAACAGCTCGCGGAGTTGGATTCAACCTACGCCGCGAAAATTGCCGGGCGCGAAATCGCATTGAAGGACGAAATCGCGAAGTCCTCAGCGGCGGGTGATTTCGAGAAGGTTGAAGCGCTCCAACAGCAATTGACCAGGGAACGCAAATCGCTTCAAACCGGGTTGGAAGAGAAAAAAGAACAGGTGCGCCAGGGCAAACTGTAGCCGCAAGTTTCAGCTTCCGGTTCACGTCGCCGACGGGTTATTGAACTCACCGTGCGATTTCAACCCGGACATGGTAGAAGCGGGCAACCGGCGTCGCGTTGGAATCGGTCAAACTCACAACCCCGCCGGTTCCGGTTACGGCTCCGGGCAGCGGCGTCCACGCGGAACCAGCCAGCGAGTCCTTGTATTCCAAGGTGTAGCGCAAACCGGTTGTGCCCCCAAACGAAATCATGGCCCGGCCTCCGCTCTGGCGGATGGCGGTGATGACGGGTTGCTGCAAAACAACAATGGGCGGCCCACCGGGTCGTGGTCGCGGCGTTCCAGGAGCAGAAACAACTGTCAGCTTCGCCACAGAACTGGTCACAGAGCCAGCAGAGTTGCTGACCGTGACAAAATAATTCCCGCCTTGGGAAGGCCGGACCGAATTCAATTTAAGAGACGAAGCGGTCTGATTCCTGAGCTTTGTTTTATTAAAATACCACTGATAAGCCATGGGCGTGGCTCCTGAGGCAACGACAGAAAAGGTGACATTGGTTCCCGCAACAACCGTCTGGCTCACTGGGTTGCTTTGGATAACAGGCGCGGCGGCGGCCGGCGTTGTAACACCGGCTATGTTGGAATAGTCGGAATCCCCCGCCGCATTATAGGCCCACACCCGATAGTAAAATGTCGTCGAAGCCTGCAAACCGGTGTCCAGATAAGTGGTCAGCGGAGCAGGCACAGTCGCAACCGTTGTCCACGGACCGCTCAAGGAAGTTGCCCGATCAATCCCAAATCCCATCTCGCCGCTGGAAGTATAGTTCCAACCCAGCAGCAGGCTGGCTGGTCCCGACGAAACTGTCCCCGCCCGCAACTCTGACGGAGACAACCCGCAGACCAAACCCAGACCGGACAGAATGAGCCAAGCTCTCAAACTCCAATTCATAGCCGTACTGCAATGCCGCTCTTTTCGAGAAATTTTTTGACATCACCCACTGTATATTCGCCAAAATGAAAAATACTCGCGGCCAGAACCGCGTCGGCCCTGCCTTCGAGCAACACCTCGGCCATGTGCTCCAGTTTGCCCGCGCCGCCGCTGGCCACCACCGGCACTCCGACCGATTCACTGATGCGCCGGGTGATGACCAAGTCAAATCCCGCCTTCGTGCCGTCGGCATCAATGCTGTTCAAAACGATTTCGCCCGCGCCCAACGACACCGCGCGTTTGGCCCACTCGACGGCGTCCAAGCCGGTCGGTTTGCGGGCGCCGTGCGAAAAAACCCCCCATTTGTCCGGCGCCACCTTCCGGCAATCAATGCTCACCACGATGCACTGGCTGCCGAACTTCTCCGCGCCGGCACGAATCAAAGCGGGGTTCGCCAGCGCTGAGGAGTTGATGCTGATTTTGTCCGCTCCCGCGCGGAGCATCGTGAACATATCGTCCACACTCCGGAGGCCGCCGCCGACAGTGAGCGGCATGAAGCACTGGTCAGCGGCGCGCTCAATGACGTCCACCATCGTCGCCCGGCCGTGGGCGGTGGCAGTGATGTCGAAGAAAACCATTTCATCCGCGCCCTGTTCGTTATAGCGCAATGCGAGTTCCACCGGGTCGCCGACGTTGCGCAGTTCGCCCGCCTCGGCCTTGCCGAATTGGACGCCGCGCGTGACCTGGCCGTCATGCACGTCGAGGCACGGAATGACTCGTTTGGCGATCATGAATGACCATTGAAACGGCCCCCGGCGCGCACGGCAACTGATTAGCTTATCAAGTTATTAACACCTATTAACAATTACTTCGGTGCGTGCCAGCGCCAAGAATTTCCTTGGCGCGCTGAAACCTATTTGCTGCGCCCACCGTCTTAGGAAATAGAAGCGGCCGTGAAAACGGTCTTAACAAACGACACAGCCGGTTGATTTTTGAATGTACAAATGCCGTTGGTTGTCTGATAAAATGGATTTTTGATTATGAAACTACATGTTTTGACTTTGAATCTGGCTTTGGCGGCTTCGGCAGTCGGGTTGACGGGATGCCAGAATCCCGACGGCACGCAAAACAACACGGGCTCGGGGGCATTGATTGGCGGCGCAATGGGAGCAATCACCGGCGCGGCCATCGGCGGTCCGCGGCACGGCGGGGAAGGTGCGCTGATTGGCGCGGCGGCTGGCGTAATTACCGGCGGCTTGGTCGGTAATTCCATGGATCGTGAACAGGAGGCCCGGCTCAAGGCGCAGGCACCGCAGACTTACGTCAAAGTGGACCAGGGCCAGCCGTTGAGCATCGCGGATGTGAAGGCGCTCGCGAAAGCAGGCATCAGTGAAGACGTGATCATCAGCCAGATTAAAAACTCGCGGACGAGTTACCATTTGAGCGCGGCGGACATCATTGATTTGCGCGACGCGGGTGTGACGGACAAAGTCGTCAATTACATGATCAACACGCCGTCCACTGCGGGCGATGCGGCTCCGGCCAGCACCGTGGTTGTCCAGCAGCCTCCTCCTCCGCCGCCGGTGGAAACTATGGTGGTTGCCGCACCGGGACCAGATTACGTCTGGATTGGCGGCGAATATGAATGGACCGGAATCTCTTGGGTGTGGATCGGGGGACACTGGGGCTATCCGCCCTACCCGCACGCCGTGTGGGTTGGCGGACGTGCCTGGCATGATCGCTATGGCTGGCACCACGACCGCGGATACTGGCGTTAATTTCCGCACACCAAAACGGCGTGCAGACAGATCCCCATTCTCCACCGCTCCTGCCGAAGAATGGTAGTCGCGGATGGCAGTCCGTGCTGATTTTAGCGCTGGGCGGGGTTTAATGCAGAGGCACAAAGTAAGTTTGCGCCGACTCACGTCGGCGGCTACGGCGCTCGCAAGGTGGATGCAGTTTCAGACATACCTCCCGGCAAAAAAAAACGGCTTGGAGCCGATTGTCGGCATTGGACTTGCTGGAAGATAACAGGATTCGGGCGGTGGCCAACTCACACGGCTCCCCTAAAAAAACGGGCCGTTTCTCCGATGCCACTGCCTGAATCCGATATTTGCCGCCCTTTCATCCGTCTTCGTTACACTGCGCCGCGACAAGTCGGAGAATTTTTTGAAACCGGGAGGGTAAACGTCCTTGCGAACCGTGACTTCCCGGCAAACAGGGCTTGTCGGGAGCTTCGCCCTTCCACACCCGCCGGACAGTTTTGTTCCAGATGAAATTCAGTCAACAACCCGATAAAAAAATAGCAGCCGACGCCTGCCGGCTCGTAGCACTTGGTGCGAAGACTGGTGAGGAGGCTCTGAATGATCGTTCCCAAGGAAATTTGAGCCTCGTTACCTCGGCTGCCACGAGAGAAGATGTTTTTGAACGGACGGTTAAAGCCGGTCCTTGCGGTTCAATGCCGCCAAGGGTATCGGCGTCGCAACGCCGGTTCAAGAAGGTCCAGGGTGGTTTCTGATTCGTCGTCGTTCCAGGTTTGATCCGGGGCATCGGTTGGAGACGCAAACGGATTTTCAGTCACTGTCCTCATCCCGCGCCGCCAAGTGGACTGCCGGTAGATGCCGAAGCCAACCAGACTCACAACGACAAGAACCGACAGACCCATCGCAATCCAGCCAAGTTCGGCGAGTGCCCTGCGAACGGCGGGGAAAAAAAGGCTGATGAGCATGGCAAATCCTGCCAGTTGGGCGGTCCACCCAATCACATCGGTTTCCTGTTTTCGGTGTGCCATTTGATGCCAAATGCGCACATCTCATGCCATCCTGGATGTTGGTATCATTTGCGGTTCAATGACTTATGTCAGGCGTGATGGGGCATGGGGAAAAGCCGTGGCTTGACGTTATCACATTGTCGCATTTGCACCATATCTTCCCCTGAATCGGTGAGTCGTTGAAAAATCAATACGCCCGCACAACATTCTGGGAAAGCAAGGCTGTGGAGACAAAATGATGGGTGGTGGTCTTTGGGCAGCCCGACGAGCGTGTGGAAACTTGTTTACTTCGCCGCCCGACGAAATATATTGGCACACTGTTGCCGACGTGGCGGAACTGGCAGACGCACCAGACTCAAAATCTGGTACTCGTGAGAGTGTGTGGGTTCGACCCCCTCCGTCGGCACCAGCCTTCGCCCGCGAAGGCTGTCGCGCCATAGCGTAGCGAAGGCGGACTGACAGGCATATCTTGATTTTATGAACGCTGCGAGCTTCGGCTCGGCAAGCCGGTTTTCAAAACACGCATGGCCTTCAAACATTTTGCGAAACAGACGCAAGGCGTCGAATTGCTCCAGCGTTCACTCACCCGCGGGCGGCTCGGCCACGCCTACCTGTTCGCCGGGGATCAGCTCGAAGAGTTGGAATCGCTCGCCCGCACGCTGGCCAAAACGCTGAACTGCCGGAACCCCGTCAAAACCGGCGGCGTGACGACCGATTGCTGCGACGCCTGTTTGAGCTGCCGGAAAATTGACCACGATACCCATGCCGACGTGCATTGGGCGCGGCCGGAGTCCAAATCGCGCATCGTCACCGTCGAGCAAACGCGCGAGTTGATGCGCGAAATCCAACTCAAACCCACCGAGGCCGAATACAAGGTGGCGATCATCGCGGGGGCGGACCGGCTTAATGTTCAAGCCGCCAATGCTTTCTTGAAAACGCTTGAAGAACCGCCCGGCAAGTCGGTTCTGATTTTGCTTTCGACCGAGCCGCAGCGGATTTTGGAAACAATTTTGTCGCGCTGTCTGCGCCTGAATTTTTTTGGCGAAGGCACCCGATCGCTTGACCCGGCGCAAATGGAATGGCTCGCGCATTTTGACGCGCTGGCGGCCAATGAGCAAAAAAGTTTGCTGGGGCGCTACCGGCTGCTCGACGCGCTGCTGCAAAGGCTCGGCGAAATCCGGGTGCGCGTGGAAGAGACCCTGACCGCGCGCTCGCCATTGCAACAGCACGATGAAATCGAAAAAGACCTGCGCGAAAAGTGGGAGGACGAACTGGCTGCGGCCATTGAAGCGGAATATCGCCGCCAGCGGGCGGAGGCGCTTTTGCTCGTGCAATGGTGGTTGCGCGACGTGTGGCTGCGCACGCTCGCCGTCGGCGGAAGCCTGCTGAAATTCCCTGAAATTTCCGGCGCGGAAGCCGTTGCCCGGCGCATTACACCGCGGCAGGCATTGGAAAATTTGCAAACCTTGGAGCAAACCCAGCGGTTGTTGCACACCAACGTGCAGGAAGCGCTGGCGCTGGAAGTAAGCCTGCTCAAACTTCGTTTTTAACCGGTTGCGAACGAAATCTCGCAATGAAGTCTGAAAAAAAAATCACCGGGAACGGGTTTTACGCGCTCATATGCGGACTGTTTCTCGGTCTGGCGATTTTGAAGTTCGGCAATCCGGTCATCCTCGACCAAAAAATCACGCCGCCGGTTTCGCCTTCCGAATTTTGGGCGGACGCCTGGCCCACACATTGGGGCAACTGGATTCTGTTGCCGCTGGCACTGACGGGCGCAGCGCTTGTGTTCACAAGCAAGCCGCGCTGGCCGGGAACGCGCTGGCTCTGGCTGCTGCCGTTGCTATGGTTCGGCTGGCAGCTTCTTTCAGCCACGCAAACCGTGGATGGCAATCTCACCGCAACGACGCTCTGTCAATTTGCCGGATGCCTCGCTTGCTATTTCATCGGCGCATTGGTTTTGGGACGCGAACGCGCATGGCATTGGCTGCTCATCGGTGTGCTGATGACGTTCGCATTTTGCCTTGTTCGGGGAATCAACCAGCGGCTTTTTGAGTTTCCAGCGAGCCGCCAGTTGTTACTGGAAGGCGAGCGTACAGGCTGGACCAACATTCCGCCGGCCATGCTGCTGGAAATGAAGCGGGACAAGGCGGTCATCAACACCAACGGCGTGGATGTGCCCAATCCGGCCATCCTCGCCAAGTTTGCCAAAGGGCGTGTCATGGGCACGTTGGTTTATCCCAACGCCCTGGCGGGCTTGATTTTGCTGTTGCTGCCGGTGTCGCTCGTTTTGGCGTTCAACAGCACAAAACGACTGCGCCCGCCCATTCGCGCAGGGGTCATCGTGCTGACCATTTTTCTGTGTGGCTCGGCGTTTTTTTGGACCGGCTCGAAGTTGGGCTGGCTGATTGCGCTGGCGCTCGGCAGCGCATGTTTATTTCGTTTGAAGTGGCCGATGCGATTAAAACTGGCAACCCTGACAGGCATTTTGCTAATCGGGCTGGTAATTTTTGTGGTTCGATTCCACAGCTACTTTGCCGCCGGCGCAACCAGTGTCGGCGCGCGGTTTGATTACTGGCGCGCGGCGGTGGAAACCACATTCAAACATCCGCTGCTGGGAACGGGCCCGGGCACTTTTCAACGGCCTTACGCACAACTCAAATCGCCCACTGCCGAAATGGCCCGTCTGGCGCATAATGACTACCTCGAACAATTTTCAGATTCGGGCATTGTCGGCGGAATACTCTACGGAGTCTGGATTGTGTTTTCGTTGCTGACGATCGGGCGGCGCGTCTGGCGCTCTGGTGATCCGGCCAGCTTCGCCATTTTTCTGGGAGTATTTGCCTGGTTTATCCAGGGGTTTGGTGAGTTTAGCCTCTATGTTCCGGCACTGGCTTGGACAGCCTTCACCTTATTGGGCTTTCTGCTCGCCACGAACGGAAATCAAATCGACAAGCATACGATGACCGGTTATTCTGCCCCCCGCACATGAAAATTCTCTTTCTCAACGGGCCGAATCTGAATCTGTTGGGGCAGCGCGAGCCTGAAGTCTATGGCCGGGTGACTTTGGGCGACATCGAGGCAAAAGTGCGTGAACGGGCCGCACAGTTGAAGGTGGGGATTGAGTTCCGGCAATCCAATCTGGAAGGCGAGCTGGTTGACTGGACTCAGCAGGCAAAGGGGAAGTTTGACGTGATTGTCATCAATGCCGCTGCTTACACCCATACCAGCATTGCGCTACGGGATGCGATTGCAGCGGTAGGAGTACCGACCATTGAGATCCACCTCTCAAACGTTCATGCGAGAGAAAAATTCAGACACAAATCACTAATCGCTCCGGTTTGTTGCGGACAAATCACCGGCTTTGGCCAAAAATCTTATATTTTGGCATTAGAAGCATCCGTTTACGTTAACGCAGATGGAAAACGGCCATAAAACAGAGTTTATATGCCAATTTTATCGTTTTTACTTGATTTAAACATTCTCAATTTTGCGACTTGACGATGATCATTCGAATGATTAGGATTCAATCCAGCTTAATAATGATTCAAGCAGAGTTGAACTTTTAACTGCTGTTTTTTGATTATTTTGGATTAAAAACTGGAATTCGAGTTCACTTTAACGAAAACGTGCCGTGGATATAAAAGATATCAAAGCCATAATCGACCTGATGAAGAAAAACTCTATAACGGAGTTTGAGCTGGAGCGTCAGGATTCAAAAATCAGGCTGAAGCGCGGCTCGAATGGCGGTGCACCTATTGTTCAGTATGATGAACCAATGGTGGCTGCTGGTGCTGTTCCAGTTCTGCCGTCGGTTGCTGTTGTGCCGACACCGGCAGGAGTGCCGCCAGTTCCAGCCACCGGCGAAGTTGAGGTCAAATCACCAATGATCGGCACTTTTTACCGCGCGCCATCCCCTGAGGCCGGGAGTTACGTTGAAATTGGCACTGAAATTAACCCTGAATCCGTCGTATGCATCATCGAAGCGATGAAAGTGATGAATGAAATCAAAGCTGAAGTCAAAGGCGTCATCACGCAGGTTCTGGTGGAAAACGCCAAACCGGTGGAATTCGGCCAGCCGTTGTTCAAAGTGCGGCCAGCCTGACTTCGGCGACGGAAACATTCGTTAATCCTGTTTGCTTTCACTGAAAGCCCATGTTTGAAAAAATTCTGGTGGCCAATCGCGGCGAGATAGCCGTTCGGATCATCCGCGCTTGCAAAGAATTGAACGTACGCACCGTCGCCGTTTATTCGGAGGCGGATGCCAATTCCATGCACGTGCAACTGGCCGATGAAGCCATTTGTATCGGCAAAGCCCCGGCGTCGGAAAGTTATTTGCGCATTGACCGCATCATCAGCGCAGCGGAAGTCACGGACGTGGACGCGATTCATCCCGGTTACGGTTTTCTTTCGGAGAACGCGCATTTCGCCGAGGTTTGCGAGAGTTGCAATATTCGTTTTATCGGCCCCAATCCGCGCACGATGCAGGCGCTGGCTGACAAAGCGGTCAGCCGGGCGCTGGCCAAGAAAGCCGGCGTGGCCGTCCCGCCAGGGTCGGACGGCGTCGTCGAAAAAGAACCAGACGCCCTGGCCATCGCCAAACACATCGGTTATCCGGTGATGATTAAAGCCATTGCTGGTGGCGGCGGGCGCGGGATGCGCGTTGCGCATAATGACATTTCGCTTGTGAAAGGTTATCACACTGCGCGAAACGAAGCGGAAAAGGCGTTTGACAATTCCGGGGTCTATATTGAGAAATACATCGAGAATCCGCATCATATCGAAATTCAGATTCTCGGTGACCAAAAGGGCCGCATTATTCATCTGGGCGAACGTGATTGTTCCGTTCAACGCCGCAACCAGAAACTTATCGAAGAAGCGCCGTCGCCATTGCTCGAATATAAATTCCGCAAATTGCGCGACAAAATCGGCAAGGCCGCCGTGAAAATCGCCGAGGCCGCACACTATACCAATGCCGGCACCGTCGAATTCATCGTGGACAATCACGGCAATTTTTATTTCCTCGAAGTCAACAAGCGGATTCAAGTCGAGCACCCGGTCACTGAGGAAGTCACAGGCATTGATCTCGTGCGCTATCAAATCCTGCTGGCGATGGGTGAACTGCTGCAACATTCGCAAAGCGACATTCAAATCAAAGGTCACGCCATCGAATGTCGCATTAATGCCGAAGACCCGTTTGATGATTTCCGTCCCAGCCCGGGGCGGATTGAGATGTATTTTCAACCCGGCGGCCGCGGCGTGCGCGTGGACACACACGCTTACGCGGGTTACACGATCCCATCGATGTACGACTCAATGCTGGGCAAGCTTATCACCACGGGCAAAGACCGGCGCGAGGCGATGGATCGCATGAACCGTGCGCTCGCCGAATATATGATTACCGGCATTAAAACCACAGTGTCCTTTCAGCAAGCCATCATGCAGGACCCGAATTTCCGGCGTGGCGTTTATTCGACCGGTTTTGTCGAACAATTGCTCGGCGGCGCACGGCGTGAATTGATTGAGGAAAAGACTTGATGGCGGGTTGTGTGCCAACAGCCCTCCCCCTATGTTCCCAGAATTACATTTGACAGCCGCCGTCCGCCGTTTATCTTGAACCACCAAATATTATGGCTGACATTCCTTCGAACATACCAGGCGCGCCCACAGGCGCTGTGCCACCGGTAAAAAAAGAAACCGGCAAGGTCCAACCCAAAAAAGAGACCGTCCGAATCAACTTGCCGCCGAAACCATCCACGGCGCCAACCATCAAACTGCCGACGCTGCCGCCCGGCGGTCCCACCGGCGCTCCAAGCGCGGTACCATTGTCAACCACCGCGGCAAAAACTTCACCGGCAACTGCTGCTGCCGCGCCACGAACCGCTGCTGCCGCTGCCGCGCCCGTGGCTCAAACACGTTCCGCTCCGGCGGTTCAAAGAGTGGCGCCTGCCGCCGCTCCCACGATTGGCGCGCTCGACAACATTCTGGTCATCGCTGCGGTTGTGGCTGGATTGTTTGCCGCCGGCACGGTGGTTTGGATGTTCCTGATTCTCAAAAATGCAATTGGCTGAAACCGGTTTTGACCGCATTGTTTCTCGTGCCCAAAACCATTCCATTTGACGTATGGCTTCTCCCTTGATCGTCACGCTCACGCCGGAAAATTTTGCGCAGGAGGTTTTGCAATCGCCGGTGCCCGTGCTCGTGGATTTCTGGGCCGAGTGGTGCGGCCCGTGCAAAATGATCGCGCCGCTCCTCAACGAACTGGCCGACGAATACGATGGCAAGGTGAAAATCGGCAAAGTGAACATAGACGAACATCAGTCACTCGCCGCCGAGTACGGCATCCGCGCCATTCCCACCCTGCTGCTTTTTAACAAGGGCGAAATCGCCGAGCAAATGGTTGGCGCCAAGAGCTGGCGCGATTTCAAGGCCAGCCTGGACCGCGTCGCGGCCTGACCGCTGCCGGTCCCGCAAAGCGGGATTATGCCGCTCATCATCTCGCCCCGACAATTTGTGCAGCGGGCCGAATTCTATCATCAACTCGGCCAGCTCATGTCCGCCGGAGTTCCCATCGTTCGCGCCCTGGAGCAAATCGAACGCCACCCGCCCGCCTCGGCCTACCACAAGCCGTTGCAACGCCTGCTCAATGAAATCGCCAAAGGCGCAACGCTGGCCGAATCATTGCGACGTCTCGACTGGCTGCCCGCGTTCGACCTGGCGTTGATTGGGGCCGGCGAACAGAGCGGGCGGCTCGACGCCTGTTTCCGCATGCTCGCCGATTACTACAACGACCGCGCCCGGGTCATCCGGCAGGTGATTTCCCAGCTCATTTATCCCGTTGGGCTGGTTCACATGGCCGCCTTCATTTTTTTAATCGTGCTTCCGTTCGCCGCGTCGCAGTTCAACGCCAGCTTGCTCTTCCTGTTTGCCAAAGCCGCCCTCATCCTCTCACCACTTTATGGCGCCGTCGCCTTGATGATTTACGCCGCGCAAAGCAAACACGGTGAAAACTGGCGTGCCTGGATCGAAGCTTTTTTGCGCCGGGTCCCCATCTTGGGCAAGGCCCGCCATTACCTTGCCCTGTCCCGGCTCGCCGCGGCGCTTGAAGCGCTCATCAGCGCCGGGGTCAACATCTTTGAAGCCTGGGACCTGGCCGCCACTGCCAGCGGCTCGCCCGCCCTGCGCCGGGCGGTCGCCGCCTGGAAATCGCGCGTGGTTGCCGGTCAAATGCCTTCCGAAGCCGTCCACCGCTGCCCGCTTTTCCCGGAATCCTTTGCCAACCTTTACGCCACCGGCGAGGTCAGCGGCAAACTGGATGATTCGCTCCGCCAGATCAACCGGATCTACAACGAGGACGGCACGCGCAAGCTGAACGCCTTCGCCACCTGGATGCCGCGGCTCATTTATATGCTGGTCGCGCTGATGATCGCTTACAAAGTCGTCCAGTTCTGGATTGGCATCTACGGCCCACACGGTGACCTTTCCAATATTCTGAAAGGATTTTAATTCCGCTTTGCCCCTTGAGCCTTTGCCCATTACTTTCGCCGCATGACATTGACCGAATTGCTCGCGAACGAGGAACTTCGCCAACGTGAGTTCCCTGTCGCCCGCGACAAAATTTTCCTCGCGCACGCCGGGGTTTGTCCGTTGCCGCATCGCGTCGCCGAAGCCGTTTCCGAATGCGCCAAACGCGGCACGCTGGGAGATCAGGAAGCCTTCGTCCTGCACCGCTTGGACGATGCGCGCAAACTCGGGGCGCGATTGTTGAATTGCCAGCCGGAGGAAGTCGCACTGGTGGGGCCGACTTCGCTCGCACTGAGTTTTGTCGCCGCCGGGCTGAATCTTCGCAAGGGCGACAACATCCTCATTTATCACGACGATTACCCGTCGAACGTTTATCCGTGGATGGCACTGGCCGAACGCGGCGTCGAAGTCCGTCTGCTCAACACCCGCGGCCTCGGCATCATCCGCCCGCAGGACGTGATGGGGCAGGTGGACGAAAACACCCGGCTTGTCGCGCTCGCGTCCTGCCACTTCATCAGCGGCTACCGCATAGATTTTCAGGCCATCGGCAAATTTTTGCGCGAACGCGGAATCTTGTTTTGTCTCGATGCGATTCAGACGCTCGGCGCTTTTCCGACGACGGTCGAGCACGTGGATTTTCTCGCCGCCGACGCGCACAAATGGCTGCTCGGCCCTTGCGGTGCCGGCCTGCTTTATGTCCGGCGCGAGTTGCAGGAAAAACTGAACCCGCCGATTTACGGCTGGCATAACGTGCGTTGCCCGAATTTCGTCGCGCAGGAACGAATTGTTTTTCGCAACGGCGCGGCGAAATACGAGGCCGGCACGCACAATCTGCTCGGCCTGGTCGGTTTGATCGCCGCCATGGAACTCGTGCTGGAAATCGGTGTCGAAAAAATTGCGGCCGAACTGCTGCGCAAACGCGCGTGGCTCGTGCCGGCCTTGCAGGCGAAAGGCTTTGCGGTTTTGAATGCGGATGCGGGAACTGAAAACGCGAGCAGTATCATTTCATTTCATCAGCCGGGCCCCGGCCGCGACGAAGCGGCTTCAGCCGCGAAGGCGGGCCCCGGCCTCGCCGAAGTGGCTTCAGCTGCGAAGGCGGGCAAAGACCTCACGGCGTTGCACAAAAAATTGACGGACGCCGGCGTCGTGGCGTCGTTGCGCGCGGACCGCAAAGGACAAAGCTACATCCGCCTCTCGCCGCATTTTTACAACACGGACGCGGAATTGCAGCGCACGCTGGGATGGCTGTAGTCACAGCCAATTTTCCTCTCCTGCGAGTGTCGGCGGTCCCGCCGGCCGCTGCGTTGCGAAGGACAGGTTCCACCCACCGACGGAACATCGGTGCTCCCAAGTCCCATCATACAGTTCAGTCCCCAATCGAAAAAATGTTAATTTTAAGAAGTTTTCATTGACATGTCCAAATAGAATACTTAAGATTCTCCTTATCCGTAGGGTAAGGGTCCGGAATGAGCATTTCGCTTAAAGATAAATGGCTTCGCAAGAGGTTGGCCCGCGGGGGTGTATGTAACAGCGGACGGGGAAGAGTTGTTTCCACTTTCCACCATGGTTTTAGAAAACCCTTCATCAAGTCTTTCAAGCTCGCCTCTGCCTTTAACCTGATTGAGCTATTGGTGGTAATAGCCATCATCGCCATTCTGGCAGCCCTGCTGTTGCCCGTCCTTGCTGCCGGCAAACGAAAGGCTTATTGCATGGTTGGCTGTCAGTTTTGCGGTATATCGGATCGGTCTTTGGTCTATTGGCATAAGCTACTGCCCTTGTCTTGGCAGCTTTTCTGACGCAGTTCATCTATCGAAGGAGATGGCAAGTGCGATAACATTAGGGATATTAGTCTACCTCTTGACCGGCTCCATCATTGGGCTGCTTTCTCCATGGGCGTCAAAATTGTCAAAATAACAGGCTCGGCCGCACTGGTCGCGGCAGTGGTCTACTGTCTCTTTGATTATGCTTTGCAGCATTATGGCCCTCTCAGGAACTTTGTTGGTGCCTTAGATCTAGTTTTTCGATCGCAAATACAATGGGGAGCATTCTCTTTGGCCGTTTTGTGGTGCATTGGGTTGATCTTCTTATCATTCGTTTGGAACGATCTTTGGCTACTAGGGTTCTTATTAATTGCTGTCTTCAACTATGCGATTAATTACGATACAGCAGCTTCGGAGACGGCCACCATTAATATTCTTCTTGCTGTGGCAATAGGTAAGAGTGTCGCTCTATTACAAGCGCGCAAACTCATTATTTTCTGCCTCGTCATTTTGTTGACCGTTACCGTGGGCCTCCATCTGGATCTTGAAAGTGGCTACTACCATGATATCCCGCGTTGGATGAGCCTGTGGTATGACCCGAACATTTACGGAATACTTATGAGTGTCGGGTCTTTACTTTCGTTAGGGCTCGCGGCCAGCAAGCCGTGGAAGTCTGCTCTCAAAGTAGTGTTTTTTGCATCGGCTAGCGTAATGGCCTTTGGCATGCTAAAAAGCTACAGTCGAGGTGCTTGGTGTGGGAGTATAATTGGATTAATCTATCTGATAAACGGTTTGCCAAAAGAAAGACGAAACAGCTTCGTTTGCGTTTTGGGGATACTTCTGGGAGTAGTACTATCATGTAATATCTTCATGACAAAATCGCACTTGGTGAGTCGTGTGCTTTCAGTGATAAATACTTATGACGTTTCGTGGAGAGACCGTCTAACGACATGGCGGGATTCTCTGCAAATGATGGCGGAACATCTATGGGGCGGCGTCGGATGGGGAATTTCTGTGGAGGAATACCGAAATTGGTACACGCCTTCTCCGCTAAATGCTGGAGCTTTGTGCACGAATTCATATACGATTATTGGAGCAGAGCTTGGGTTGCCGGCATTGGTTTGTTTTGTAGCTTACATCTGGTCATCTCTAAGCTGCAAACCTATGCAAAAAAATCACGAAACGGAGCGAGTGACTGATGCGGTTCTAACGACATTCAATTGGCTCGGTTCCATTTGTCGGGCAGGTGCTATTGTCTTGGCTGTGGGTTTTCTATTTGATGGTAAGTTGTCCGATTTATCACTTGTGACTTGCTTTTGGATTCTTTTGGAAAGTGGAAAATCCGGAATTTCTTCTGGAAGTGTTGGCGTTTGTAGTAAGAATATTGAATATCAGCCATCATGAAGCCAATACTGATGCTATGGCTTCTTTGATTTTTGGACCACGCAAATCCGTGGCCAGCACTTTGCCGCCAGGGTCGATCAGAAGAATGGCGGGGATGCCATAAACCCCGTACGTTGGCGTTACCCTGTCTTTTGACCATTCGCCCAGGAATCCCTGTGTCCACACCATCCCCTCGGTCCGGGCGAATTTCTTTGGCTCGGCCGTATCTGCATCCAGACTCAAACTGATCATCACTAAACGTCCGTCTTTGCCGAAGGCATCATAGACTTGCTTCAGGTGAGATGTCTCGGCAATGCACGGCCCACACCATGTGGCCCAAAAATCCAGCAGGACATAGTTTCCCCGGAAGGAAGAAAGCTGGAGCGGCTGGCCATCCAGCGAAGTGACGCTGAAGTCAGGAGCCAGATCACCGACTTTCAAGTTAACGGCGGTTTCGAGGGTTACCTTGCCCAAGTCAAAGGGCTCGTTTGCGGAATACGTCCCGGCTTGAGGAATTTCAATGTGTTCGTGCAATACAGCCATCATTTTACCATTTTCCTGAGAGTTGCAGGTCATCCAATACCTCCCGGGTTCAATCAGGTCAGCAATGAACGAACCGTCGGCGTGAACGGTAACCCCATATAATCGGGAAAACATCTCCAAACGTTGGCGACCAGCATCGGTGTGATACCAATCGCGCCACCAATTAATTCTCCTTTCGAGCATGTCGAATTCTTTCGGAACGGAAGGCCAGAAAGTAGGGTTCTGGATATCCATATCGGGCCGGAATTCGATATCAAGTGATGTGAAATCAATGCGATTGGTTAATCCTGATCGTAATTCTAAATGCCCGATAACCGTACGCCCTTGCGTCGCTATCTCAATCCGATTGGTTTTGCCCGGCTCAACCTCGACCAATTGCAGTGCGGTGAATGCGTTAGGAGGATATTTCTGCATGCCATAGATATGAACATCAACGGGAGGAACACTTTCGAAAACAAACCGTCCTTCCGAATCAGTTGTCACCCCCTGGTCGGCAACCGCGACTGTTCTCTGCAACGCTTCAGCAACCAAGAAGCTCATGGCAATGCGATATCGGAGGCGTTGACCCACCACCGGCTGGCCACTATTAAGGCGACGACCTTCAATCCGGCTCCATGGACGGACAATCATCTTAGGGCTTTTTATGAGGTGGCTACTTTGTGCCAGACAGAAACCCATCTCATTAGCCACCGCCACGGCAACATTTGTACCGTTCCACGGTAAGGAAAATCGACCTTCGACATCAGTCTGAAAGCGTTCGCCGCCGCCTTCAATGGCTGTGCCATTCAAAACAGCGTTTGTGGAGGGGGCAACGCAGACGACTGTCGCGTTGGGCAGCAGTTTGCCGTCAACGGCTTCGACTTGGATGGTGTAGATGTCATTAGTCACTTGAAAAACCAGCCAGTCGGGGTCGATTCAAAACCGGCCACTCTGAGCTGAAGATTTCATATCATTTCTGTTTTTCCAGTCAAGCGGTTTCAGGTACAAGATAAACTGAGTCGTGGCCGCGCTGCGAGCCTTAACTCGTCCCTTCGACCTTGGCGGGTCGAAGGGGTTCACTCCGGGCTGGACGCCGGAGCCTCAGCGTAGTGTAATGGCGAAAGCGCAGAGCAGCAAAAAACAAATAAAACTAATCCAACAGAATCTGAGAATCTAACTTAATTTCTGTGTTTCGTGGTCCAAGGAATTGGGTCTACCTCTGCCGATTTTGTGGGAATTGGGAAACATGTGGAACTGCGAAATACACGAAGCACACGAAAATGATTGAGCCGCAACAGAACGCAGAGAGCACAGGGAAGCCATCACCCTGTCCGTCCGGCAGAATGTTCTTTCCAGAACAACCATCATCCGGCCTTCGATCACCCTCCCCCACCCCCGCGGGTGAGAGACATCCTTCGAGGAGGAGAGGGAAATATTTGGCAGTTGTTTTGCAGCCATTTATCGGTTTCGTTCCGATTCTGGTCGTTTTGCTTTTCTTGGGCGCGTTGTTTTGGGCCAAACAGCAAGATCCATTTGTGCGCAAGTGGTTCACGCTCAAAACCGCTGATCACGGTTCCGTCAAATGCGTCGCCGTATTGCCCAAACCGCTTCGTCAATACCCGGTCATAATTTATGCACACGGCTCCGGCGGTAACCTGATGAATGATGGTAATGATTTGCGGCAAATGACAGAGCTTGGTCTGGTCACGATCAGCTTGGAGTACAACCAAGCCAATGAGGCTGTGTTTGCAGCACAGTTTGAAGCCCTGCTCCGTTATCTCGGCCGGCAAAAATGGGCCAATACCAACGCCATCGCCTGGGTCGGTTTTAGCATGGGGGCAAATTTAACGTTTGATTTCGCCTTGCAACATCCGGAGCAACAACCGCAATTACTTGTTCAACTCAGCAGCGCTGGATTGGGAGAATCGGTTGGAAAATCCGGAATCCCGGACATGAAATCAATACCCTCAACTCTCAACCATCAACCACTAACCAACCTCCACTGCCCAGTTCTGTTCGTTCATGGTGAGCAGGATGAATTTTTTCCCGTGGCTGATACAGAACGGCTGGCTTCAGTTTTACAAACCAATGGTCTGTCAGTGGAATTAAAAATCATCCCCGGCACCCCGCATGGCATGGAGCCAGAACGCGCCGTGGTTTTCCGCAGCATCGGTGAATACTGCCTGACGCATTTGACAGGCAAGGACGCATGGCAAAATTATCATTCAATTGCCCAATTGCAGGCACAAGCACCGGCATTATGGTTGTTCTGGCTTCCGGCAGCGGCATGGATTTTCGGCTGGTTTGCCTGGTCGTGATTCCACAGGACCGCCTCACCTGAAAAAATCAAACTGAAACGCCATGAAATTGCGCTCCGTTGGCTTGCGGTCATCCTTGGAATTTGGGCGCTGACGGAAACGGCCATTCACCTGGTCACGCCCCATTTTGCCGTCAGCGACAAGACGCTCTCCATCGCCCGGCGGTTTTTGGTGCCATCGAAAGAACGCGGTGACTTTGAATACTTGATCGCACAACCCATCTGGCATGGCCAGAAACTGAAAACCCTGCTGACACATGTCGAACTGGCCGGCTACAACCGCGAACTGATCAATTGGCAACTGGACGATAAGATTTATCGAGATTTTGTATCGTCGCCAATCATCGAACCCTCAACCCTCAACCTTCAACCTTCAACCTCACTCAATTGGCGGCGTCCTTTATGGGAAGAATTTTATCCCCGCATTCGCCATGAATCTTCACCGGATGACGCTGCCAAGATCGTCGTGCGACACCTGCGCGAGCGCGTGACCATTGCCAACGCACCGAACTTGTCCCACGACATCCCTGAGATTTGGCTGAGACAAATTACCGACGAAGCTGGTTTTGAAATAATCTACGTTGCTGCGCTCCGCTCGGTCGGCGTGCCGGCGCGGCTGGATTCGCATCAACAAGCCGAGTTTTGGGACGGTGATAGTTGGCGCACCGCACCATCACCATCAGTCATCAGTTGGTAAGGGAACCCGACCGCCCTGCCTCGACTTTATGGATCACCGGCGAACGCAAACCAAAGTTCACAATCACGACTCATCCTGCCGGCTGTATTCACGAATCGAGGCTTTCCACCACGGCGCGAGCGATTGACGCAGCCAGGCTTCATGATACAGCCAGACCAGGGTGCGCTCGTCGGCCATGATTAAAAGCCGTTCGGCGGGCGTCAATTTGTCCGGCCCGGCGGTCAGCAATTTTTCGCCCAGCGCGCGGACTTCCGGGCTTCCGACACCCAGCGCAGCCAGCTGCTCGGCATAAACCGGATTGAGTTGTTTCTCGCGCAGCAGCGAAACGTGAATGGCGTTGACGTAAGGATCGAGCACCGCCTCCGCCAGACCCGCGTGGGGACGGCGCGGGGAAGGGTCTTCGGTCATTTCATGGACTTTCATGTTCGCACGGAGCGCGACCAGTTCCGGCGGCGGCGCGATTTCCTCCGGCGTGAGAAACAATCCCAGCTTTCGCGCGCGCGCGCCGAGGCTGCGCCGGCTGGTGAAGACGCTCAAGGGAATGGACAAAATCATTCCCGCCAGCATGGGCGTGAACCACCAGAACAGCGACGGTCCGAGCCACCACATGAATGCACCCCAAACCAGCCCGAACAATGTGTGTCCCCAATGCCGCCGGATGGCATAGGTCCACGTCGTGCCGCCGGCGGCGCGTTTTTGCGGCCACCAACCGACACTGACGCCCAGCAAGTTGGTGACGACAAACCGCGTGTGCCACAGCATCAGCAGCGGCGCGTGCAACGTGGAAAAAATTGTTTCCCAAAAGACGCCGGTGGTTGCGCGCGCCAGACCGCCGAACGCCCGCCGTCGTTCCGAATCATACGAAAGGTCAATGAGCGCAAGCGCTTTTGGCAGCATGATGACGACCATGCAGATGATGAAAATGAGCAGGGCGTGGGCGGTGCCGCTAAAGCTGCTCAGGTATCGCGTGAATGCCTGCACCGTGATGTCCGAAAGACCGGTGTGTTTGTGGAACCAGCAGATCCAGTTAAAAGTGAGCAGAAATGCCAGCCATAAAGGCCCGGCGAGATAGCCGCAAATACCCAGAATCAGATGCAGCCGGCTCACCCCGCGCAGTCCTTTGGCAAAGAGCACGAGGCCGTGTTGCAGATTGCCCTGACACCAGCGGCGTTCGCGCTGGGCGTTTTCGATCATGGCCTGCGGCGCTTCCTCGTAGCTGCCTTCAAGGTCGTAAGCGAACCAGACTTCCCAGTTTTCGCGCAACATCAGCGCCGCCTCGACAAAATCGTGGCTGAGAATCTGGCCCCCGAACGGCTTGCGCCCGGGCAGTTGCGGCAAATCGCAAAATTGCATGAACGGCTCGGTTCGGATGATGGCGTTGTGCCCCCAATAATTTCCCAGATCGAGCGCCCAGTAATTCAATCCGGCAATGAACAGCGGCGCGTAAAGGCGGTTGGCAAATTGCTGGATGCGTCCAAACAATGTTTCGGCGT
>JBEKZC010000036.1:0-39608 GCA_049510295.1 Verrucomicrobiota bacterium
TGGCGGCGGAAACGAACACTTCAAATTCCGGAATCAGGCACGTGGGCGGCACAATCCCCGCCACCGCAAAGCCCGTGGCATGCGGCGGATGGCAATGCACCGTGGCCACCGCGCGCGGCTGGCGTTTCATGATCTGCAGGTGCACGAGAATTTCGCTGGTGCATCGTTTTGCGCCGAAAAGCTGGTTGCCCTTGAAATCCACCAGGCACATGTCCTCCGGTTTCATGAAGCCCTTGCTGACAAGTGTGGGCGTGCAAAGCGCGATGTCCTTGCCGACGCGAATGGCGATATTGCCGCCGTTGCCGTCCACATAGGCTCGCTGCCAGAGGCGGCGGCCGATGTCACAGATTTGCAGTTTCAATCCGTGAATTTGCGGCGAGTTGAAAAAGGCCTCGATTTCCGGCTTTGAGCCTTTCGACGGGCCGGCACCGGTCGGCAAAGGCTTGTCCAACCGTTGATAAACGGCCTCCCGGACCATTTGTTCAACTTCTACGCGCCGCCGCGATGGATTGCTCGCACCCATGTTACAGATATTTTAGGTCGGGAATTGAAGGCGAATCAATGGAAATCGCGCAAAAGTTTCCCGCCGTCACCCACCAGCCTGCACAATTCGTTCATCACTTTTTCCACGCTGATTGCCTGCACGCCGGTGATTTCCTTCAAAACGACCAACCGTTCGCCCTGGGGACGCCAAACCTCCTCCAGCGTGTCCGCCCACAGGACAACGCACGGCAATCCCACCGCCGCCGCCAGGTGCGTGATGCCTGAATCGTGACCCACAAAAGCCGCGCCGGATTGGATTCGTTGTGCCAGTTCGGCAAGCGGCAGGCCTTGCGCGAACGAACATCGCGCCGGCGGCAATGCGGCAGCCAGCCGTCGCAGGCGTTCGCCCTCCGCCTCGCCGCCCACCAGCAGCAGGTTCCAGTTGGTCGTGGCCATGATTTGTTGAATCAACCCGGCCCATTTGGCTTCCGGCCAGTTTTTCTTTTCGCTGCCGCTGCCGGGATGGAGGGTAAGTTGGTTGAGAGTTGAGCCGTCTTCGCTTCGCTTCGCCGCGCCAAGGGGTTGAGAGTTGAGGGCCAGTCGCGGCACGGGGTCCGCGTCGAAGATGGCGAGCCGTTCCAACGGTTTGAGAAAAACCTGCGTGGCGTGGGTTCGTTCCGTTTCGTCCGGGCGATGCGGACCGACGATGAACTGACCAACCGCACAGCGGCAGATGTTGGTTTTGAAAATCTCGTCCGGGTCGTAAAGATACGAAATGACCAGGTCGAACTCGGAGAAGTAATCCATCAAATCTGGATCAAGGGTGCCGCCGCGGGCGAAAAAGCCCGCCAACCCGCGCGCCTCAATCGGTTGCACGCGGTCCGCCAAACCGCCCGCCACCGCGAGTTGTGCGATGTGCGGATAACCGAGCACTTCGAGGTGCGCCTGGGGAAACTGGCGGCGCAAGGCGGCAATGGCCGGCAACGTGAGAATAAAATCGCCGATGGCCCCGCCGCGAATGACCAGAATCCTGGGTTTGATTGCGCTCACATCGCGTGAAACGCCGTCAGGCCGAGAAGCAGCACGAACACCGCGAACGCCAGACGGATGGTGCTGCCGATGCGGATACGGTCTTCCGTCGCCGTCGCCCAATTTAAAATGTCGCGCAGTTTCCACGGTGTTACCGTGAACCAGATGCCCGCGACGACGAGAAGGTAAGCCCAAATTTGAATCACCAGCACAAATGGCGAATCGCCCAGATGCGGACGGCCGGTATCCACCATCAATTTCGCCAGCAGCAACATCAGGACGGCCAGGCCGCGCACGGCCAGAAAGTCCTGCACAAAAATACACGCCAAAATTCCCACCGCCGTAAAACCGGCCATCATATACGGTTTGAAAGCCGAGAAATCCGCAATCGGTTCGACGTTCACGTTCCACACAAACCACGCCGTGGCCAGCAGCATCAACCCACAGCCCATCGGCAACGAACGCGGAAACTTGCGCGCCGCGGCGGCGAACTGCGCCGGTTTGGTCAGACCATAAATCTGCGGCACACTCATGCCCGCACCAAGCAGGATGGACAAAATTGACAGCTTCATTATGAAAATCTAACCACGAACTCCGATAAATCGCGAGTAAATTGATACAAAAGGACACAAAAAATTCAAAAACATGGAACTCGACAAGCCGCAAAATTTACAACTTGCTTTTGAACCGACGGAACATCGATTATGTCGAAACCTGCCAAAACAGCGCCAATACATCTCGAAGACTTTGGAGATGCCATGCATACAGAATCGGACAGAGGTTGCATTCTTATCGCCTGTCATGTTCTTGATGTCGCGCTTGGTCATTTACTGCGATCCAAATTTGTGCGCCGTCGTGCCGTAATTAAGCGCGCCATTGACCCGTTATTCGAGGTTAGTCGGCCATTGTCTTCTTTTTGGGCCAAGACCAATCTTGCTTACGCCTTGGGGCTCTTGGACGATTGGGCTTACCAAGACCTTCAAACTATTCGTAATTTACGGAATGCGCTTGCACATTCGTACCGCTCATTTTCTTTCGATGCTCCTGATATCCAATCATTGCTCCATCAGTTTCAGGCTCCTCGCCGTGCAATGGGTCATCCATATATGTGGTCTGTTTGCCGCACCCTACAGGCTGTCGGGAAGTTTGCCGACAAATGGGATGCTCCTCGCAAAACAGCAAATCAGTGCTGTTTTATAGCTGGCTTTCACTATCTCCATGGCTATCTCACAAACGGGCGTGCATACAAAAATAAACGTGCTTAACCCAGAGACATCTCACATCCACTCGAATCTTACAAATTCACGATGGCCGGGTCGCCGCAAAGTTTGTAGCCACCGACGTGTAGTCGGCGCTAACTTTTCTTAAATCAGCGACTCGCATGGCTGAATGAATCATTGGGAAGATGATCAGCGCGGATTCACATCCGCGGCCACTTCGGTTCCGTAGCCGCCGACGTCAGTCGGCGCCAACTTCCCGGTTCGGAAGCCTTTTTCCCGAATGAATTTGGCGCGGACTGACGTCCGCGGCTACAGCCGTCATTCCATTTCGCGCAGTGGGAGAACTCGCTTCTCAACTCCCGGTTCGCGCACGGTGAAGTAGTGTTTCCAAAACCACGGCCAATAGCCGGCATCAAACGGGTTCACGCGCGGACAGCCCGGAATCACCGCACCGAGAAACGGCCAGTCTCCCGGCTTTTTGACCAACCCGCCCTTCAACGGATTGAGCAGGACATAATCCGCACAGGCGACACTGAAAGCGTGCCGCTGCCGTTCCGCGGGTGTCAGGACATGGTCGTGCGCTTGATGCTGGAACTTCGCCGGCTTGAGGAACGAACCGATCTGGGCGCGGAGAAATTTTATGCCGTTGCACTGGTCGGCGTCACGGCGCAGTCCAATCCAGACAAGATGAATATGGTCAGGCATCAGGCAGTAAGCCGGACAAACCAATCCTTCGCGCGCCGCCGCGTGAAGCATCATCTCGCGAAATGCGGCATGAAAACTGTCGGTCAGCCAACCTTGCTGACGATGGGAAACCGGCATGGTCCAGAAGATCACGGCGTCGGCCTGATAGAACTCACGTTTCAACCGCGGCAGATAGTGGGAGAAATCCGAACGAGGTTTTCGCCCGGAAAAGTTGGGAGCATCGAGAAGTTCAAGGCTCACGTGTAAATTTTAGCGCGAACTGACGCTCGCGGCTACCCAATATTTTGTAGCTGCCGACGTGCAGTCGGCGCAAACTTCTTGGTTCGAAGATCGTCTTCGCGAAATATTTCAGCGCGGACTTACGTCCGCGGCTACAGATTCACAATGGCCGGGTCGCCGTAGAGGGTGAAGGAGCCGGCGCGGGTGATTTTCACGTCCATGAGCTGGCCGCGATGCCGCTCCGAACCTTCGAACACCACAATCTTGTTGCAGCGCGTCCGGCCGGTCATCCGCGCCGGATTTTTTTTGCTTGGCCCTTCGACGAGGATTTGCGTCTGCTGCCCGACGAACGCATCGTATTTGTGTTTGCCGATTTCATTGATCGTTTCGAGCAAACGATGATTGCGTTCCTCACGGATTCTTTGCGGCACCTGCCCGGGCATTTCCGCCGCGGGCGTGTCGCGACGCTGTGAGTATTTGAAGATGTAGGCGTTGTCGAATTGCACTTTGCGCGCGAGCGAAAGGGTCTGTTCGAAGTCGTCTTCGGTCTCGCCGGGAAAGCCGACAATGATGTCGGTCGTGATGCCGATGTCCGGTTTCGCGCGGCGCAATTTTTTGATGATGCCGAGAAAGCGGTCGCGCGTGTAGCCGCGGTGCATCAATTTCAAGACGCGGTCGCTGCCGCTTTGGACGGGCAGGTGTGCGCTCTCGACCAGCTTGGGCAACCGCGCGTAGGCCTGAATCAAATCGGCGCCGTAACCCCTCGGATGCGGCGCGGTGAAACGGATGCGTTCCAGCCCTTCAATTTCGTGGACGGCGTCGAGCAGTTGGACGAAGGGGGAGGTGTGTGACGGGTGACGGGTGGCGAGTGACGAGGAAGAACCGCCCACGCCACGCGTCACGCGCCACGTGTCACGCTTTTCGCGTTTGCCGTAGCTGGTGACGATCTGGCCGAGCAGCGTGATTTCCTTCACCCCCTGTGACACGAGCTGGCGGCACTCGGCCACGATGTCGGGAATGCTGCGGCTGCGTTCCTCGCCACGCGTGTCCGGCACGATGCAAAACGTGCAACGCTGATTGCAGCCCTGCATGATGCTGACAAAGGCGGTGACCCGTAGCGGCGGTCTGTGACCGTCGCCATTTTCAGCAACATTTCCGTAAAGCAGATGCTCGCGAATCGTCGCTTCGCTGCCCGGCTCCACCGCCACATCCACGATTTTATCGCGGTGACCGGCCAGGATTTCGTCGAGGTAATCCGCCGCGTGATGAAATTTTTGCGTGCCGAGGACGAGGTCCACATCCGGCAGACGGTCAATGAGTTCCTGTCCGCGGCTTTGCGCCATGCAACCCATGAAACCGAGCACGACGTCCGGACGGTTCTTGCGCACATCCGCCGCGATGTTTTGCATTTTGCCAATCGCCTTTTGCTCCGCGAAATCTCGCACGCTGCAGGTGTTCAGCAAAATCACGTCTGCGGCCGCCTCGGATGGTGCGAGGGTGTAACCCTTGGCCACGAGCTGGGCGGCGACGGCCTCGCTATCACGCTCGTTCATCTGGCAGCCGTAGGTTTTGATGAAAACACCTGGCATGATGTTTCAGATAAACAGGATACTTTGGGGCGGTGGGCTTGGAAAGTGGAATCCGGGAGCGCTGGCGTTCCGCCGGCAGGCTGCATAATGACGGGCTGATCCATTCGCCGGCGGGACGCCAGCGCTCCCAGGAGGGGTGCTCCGACGCAACCCACTTGCAGCGGCGAGCCAACCCTGTATCTTTTTCCAAGGCGGTGAATTGACTTGGCACGCCCCGGGCGTGGACTGAGTCGCACTATGGAATTTGAACCACTGAAAGTTTTACTCGTTGGCAACGACGAGCGTTTTGCACACGGCGTTGCGGAAATGCTGCGCGCGAGCGGTGGAGTGGCCGAAGTCGCCACGGTTCCGACTGTGGAAGCCAGGCTGGGGGAATTGGCGGCCCATTCATACCACGCCATTTTGTTTGAACTCCCATCCGTAAACGCCGCCGGTCTGTTCCAAGTCACGCAGCTCACCATTAAAATCCCGCGTCTGCCGGTCGTGGTGTTCGGTCCGGCAAATGACGGGATATTCGGGGCGGAAATCATCCGGGCGGGCGCGCAGGATTACCTGGCCAAAGATGAAATTGAGCCGCGCGCGTTGCAACACGCCCTTCGTTGCGCGATTGAGCGCCAGCATGAGCACAATGCGTTGATTGACGAAAAGGACAATTACTGCGGCGTTTTTGACCATCTGGTGGAAGGCATTTACCGCACCACGCCGGACGGACATTATTTGCTGGCCAACGTGGCGCTGGCACGCATTTACGGCTACGACTCGCCGGTGGACTTGATGGCGAGCATCAAGGACATCGCGCGCCAGCTTTACGTCGAACCGGGGCGGCGCGAGGAATTTGTCCGGTTGATGCAGGAGCACGACACGCTGAGCGGCTTCGAGTCCCAAATTTACCGCAAGGATGGGACGATCATCTGGATTTCGGAAAACTGCCGGGTGGTGCGAAACATGCAAGGGAAATTGCTTTACTACGAAGGCACGGTCGAAGACATCACCGAACGCAAACATTCCGAGGAACAAATCCGCCGGACGACCTCGGAATTGTCCCGCAGCCGCGAGGAACTGCGCGTCAAAAATTCGATCATGGAGGAAAACCTCCGTATGGCGCGCGAAATCCAGCTCACGATGCTGCCGCAGCAATACCCGGTTTTCCCCCCCGGCATTCCGCCGGAACAAAGCGCGTTTCAATTTGTCCATCGTTATCAGGCCGCCGAAACGGTGAGCGGCGATTTTTTCAGCGTATCCGCCCTTTCGGACACGGAAGCCGCCGTCTTCATTTGCGACGTGACCGGCCATGGCATCCGCGCCGCGCTCGTCACCGCCATGATTCGCGCGCTGGCGGAGGAATTGAAACCGCTGGCGCGCGAACCGGGAAATTTTTTGCGCAAGCTCAATTCCGATTTGTGCAGCATCCTTAAAAGCACCGGATCGCCAATGCTGACCACGGCATTTTACCTGGTGGCCGACTGGCGGACCGGCAAAATGCGTTTTGCCAACGCCGGGCACCCCAAGCCGCTGCTCCTCCACCGCCCCGCGGGCAAAATCGAGCCGCTCACCAACGCTTCCACCCGCAGCGAACCGGCGCTGGGCCTGTTCGACAACCCGTCGTATCAAACCAGTGAAGTCACCATCGCACCCGGCGATTTCGTGATGCTGTTCACCGACGGCCTCTACGAAGTACAGGGCTTCAACGAGGAGTTGTATTCGCAGGAACGGCTGATGCTGGACGTGCAAAACCTGCTGCCCAAACCCGCCGGGCAAATGTTCGACGAATTGCTTGAAGCCATCCGCACGTTTTCCGTGGATCACGAATTTGAAGACGACGTCTGCCTCGTCGGAATGGTATTCAAGGGACAGCCGGCCTTGAATCGCTGACCGGACAGGCGGGACGATGGTTAATGGCCGACCGCCGGCTCATGGTAAGGCTGGCCGACCTGATATAATTCCAGCAGTTGCCCGTTCCGCTCCGCGATTTTTTCCAGCCCGTTTTTTCGGGCCAGGTCCCGCGCCTTTTCGGCCGTGGCTACGGCGTCATTGAAACGTCCTGCTTCGGCATAGGCCGCCGCCAATGTGCCCAGAAAAAACGGCTGTTCATTATTTGTCAGCCGGCAGGCGCGTTCGGCCAGTTCAACCGCTTCCCGGCCATCGCGGATTTGCGGGTCGGGAGACGAAGCGAGCATCCACGCCAGATTGTTGCAGGCAATCAATAGCCGGTCATCCAACGCCAGCGCCTTCCGGTATTCAACCACGGCTTCGCGGAATTGCTGCTGGCTGGACAACAAAAGCGCATAGTGCAAATACGTCGAGGCGTCCTTCGGGTCAAGTTGCATGGCTTCAAGGTACCGGGCTTTGGCTTCGTCCGCCTTGCCTTGCATGGCCAGCAAATAACCAAGACCGTCAATCGCCTTCGCGTTCCGGGCGTCCGCGTGGAGCACGGAGGAGAATTCCAACTGGGCCGCCGCGAAGTCACCGTCATCAATCAATGCCCGGCCCAATTGGATACGGACCGCCGTGCCGGTCGGGTCGAGCTGCAAGGCCTCGCGGTAGCAGGGGATGGCTTCGTCCACCCGGCCCAGTTTACAGAGGGCGTCGGCCAGAAGGGTGTTGATCACCCGGATGCGATCTTTGTCGGAAGGAGGGAGCATTCGCAGAATCACTTTGTATTCCTCCACCTCCTCGTTCAATCGCTTTTCCTGCTCGAGCAGTTTCACCCAGTTGAAGTGAATTTTAAGCACCCCCGGCGCCAACTCCAGCGCCTTCCGCAATTCACTCTCCGCCTCATCCAGCCTGCCGCATTCCCGAAGCGCCGAGGCGAGGTTGTTGTGAGGCGTCACTCTTTCTGGATTGAGTTCGATGGCTTGGCGGAATTGCGCCATCGCGTCCTCCAGCCGTCCGCTTTCAAGCAAAGCGAAGCCAAGATTGTCGTGCGCCATCCAGGAACCCGGATTTTTGGCCAGAGTGTCGCGCCACAGCGTTTCGCCGTCCCGGTAAATGCCCGCCTGTCGCCACGTCAACACGCCCAGCGCCAGCAGCAAAATTCCGGCGAGCACCGGCTTCAGGAACGGTTTTCTTTCCCGGAAAGGGCCGAGCGCGATGGCGATGCCCGCCGCCGCCAGCGACAACGGACCGATGCTGGCGACATATTGGTAATGGTCAGCCACAAACGAATACTGGAAGGTGGCCAGCATGATGAAGCCCAGCAACGGGACCAGGGTGGCCACATAGAACGCGACGGCAACTTCGAGGTTCCGGCCGGCAAATCGCCGGAGGCAATAAATCACGATGCATAATCCGCAGCCCGCCGCCAGCCAGCCGTAGGCCATCGGATTGCCGCCATCAATCGTCCAGCGCGGATAACTGAACGTCAGCTTTGCCGGCCAGACCAGCTTGCCCGCGTAAAACCAGACGGCATGGCTCGCCAGCAACAGCCGGTCCAGCCAGCCAAGTCCATAAACCCATCCCTCCGTGTGTTGGTGGTAGCGTTCCCACCACATCGTCAACAGACCCATGCCTGCGCCGAGCATGACAAAGGGAACAATCTGCAACAGCCGGGCTGCGTTGATGGGTTTTTCTTTCAGCCACAAAATCAGCAGCAGCGCCGCGGGCAGCGTGCAGGCGGTGCTTTTGGCGCACAGCGCCAGCGCATAAAATGCCAGCGACAACCCATACCACCGCCATGCCGGCCGGGGCCGGTCCAAGGCAGATTCAATCCACGCCAGCAGGGCCAGCAAAAAGAAAAAGAGCGACAGGACATTTTTCCGTTCCGTGACCCAGGCGACGGATTCCACCTGGACCGGATGCAAGGCGAACAACGCCGCCCCCAGCCACGCGCCGGGCACGCGCAATCGCCGGAGCAGCCGCCACACCAGCCAGCCATTGGCCGCGTGCAACAGGATATTGTCCAAATGAAAGCCAAACGGATTCAGCCCCCACAGCGAGTATTCCAAGCGAAACGTGGTATAGGTCAACGGAAAATATTGCGACGGCGAGTCCAGCGAGAACCAGATCCGTCTAAACCCGTCGGGAGCCGTCAGCAACGGATTCTGCGTGACGTAATCGTCGTCATCCCAAATAAACCCGCAGCGCAACGCCGGCAAATAAGCCAGAAAGATCAGCAAGACCAGCAAGACCCCGGGCCACAGCCGCGACGAGGCCAGGGTCGCATACCACTTCCGAACGGGATGTGCCTCGGCTGCATTGACTGCCATGCCGACATCTTGGCGGAACGCACGAAAAAATTGAAGCTGGAATTCCCCGGCGTCCGGTTCTCCGTTCAACCGCGGCTCCGCCGGCGGGAATTTCGTCATGCGCTGTTTCTCCGGCCTTCGTTCGGTCTCCGGTGTGACCGCCCGCCGCAATGAACGCGGTCAGGCCTCCAGAACCTTCATCACGCGCGATTTCTCGGAACGCTTGCGTTGGGTCTCGTCGAGGATTTTTTTCCGCAGACGCAGGTTCTTCGGCGTCGCTTCCACGTATTCGTCCACGTCAATGTATTCCAGCGCGCGTTCGAGGCTCAACTTCAACGGCGCGGTGAGCTGGATGCCCTTGCCGTCGCCCACCGACCGCATGTTGGTCAATTTTTTCGCCTTGCAGGGATTCACCGGGATGTCGTTTTCACGCGCGTTTTCGCCCACAATCATGCCGGCGTAAATGGCGTCACCCGGCTCCACCATCAGGCGGCCGCGTTCCTGGATCATGTTCAGGGCGTAGGCCATGGCCTGGCCGCTTTCCATGCTGACGAGCGAGCCGTTCTTGCGCGCGGCTATTTCCCCGCGGTCGGGGCCGTATTCGTGGAAAAGATGGCTCATCACGCCAAGGCCGCGCGTCTGGTTCACCAGGTCGGTCTCGAACCCAATCAGGCCGCGCATGGGAATCAGCGCCTCGATGGTCACTTGGTCGCCGTGATGGTTCATGCTGGTGATCCCAGCCTTGCGGCCGGAAAGGTTTTCCATGACGACGCCCATGAATTCCTGCGGGATTTCGAGGAACAATTTTTCAATCGGCTCCAGCAGGCTGCCGTTGTCGTCCTTTTTATAGAGCACTTCGGGGCGCGAAACCAAAACTTCGTAGCCTTCACGCCGCATTTGCTCGACGAGGATGGCGATTTGCATTTCGCCGCGGCCCTCGACCTCAAAAATTTTCGGGTCGGGGGTCTGCTTGATGCGCAACGCAACGTTCGTGCGGATCTCCTTTTGCAGCCGCTCCCAGATGTGGCGGGCGGTGACCAGCTTGCCGTCCTGGCCGGCGAGCGGGCTGTCGTTTACGGCAAATTCCATCTGAATCGTCGGCGGATCAATCGGAATGTAAGGCAGCGCGCCGCGTTCCGGCGTGTCGGCGATGGTCTCGCCGATGAACACGTCCTCGAAACCGGTGATGCCGACGATGTCACCCGCGTGCGCCTCCGGCACTTCGATGCGTTTCAGGCCCTCGAAGTGGTAAATCATCGTGATTTTGCCCTGGGTGATCCTGCCGTGGCCGTGCAAACAGCAGGCCGGCTCACCGGCTTTGACCTTGCCCGCGAGAATTTTCCCGAAGGCGATGCGGCCGAGATAATCGCTGTAATCGAGGTTCGCGACGAGAATCTGGAAGCCGTCGCCCGCCTTGGCGCGCGGCGGCGGGATGTATTTCACAATGGCGTCGAACAGCGGCCCCATCGTCAACGTGCCGCCGACATCTTGTCGGCGGTTCTGTCCTGCCGGCAGGATGCCGGCAGCACTTTGCAGTTCATCAAGCGAGTTCACCGCATAACCAGCCTTTGCCGAGCAATAAATAAAGGGAAAGTCCAGTTGCTCGTCCGTGGCGTTGAGCGAAATGAAAAGTTCGAAAACCTCGTCGAGCACTTTTTTCGGGTTCGCGTTCTCGCGGTCAATTTTGTTGATGACGACGATGGGCTTGGCGCCGGCTTCGAGCGCCTTGCGGAGGACGAAGCGGGTTTGCGCCTGCGGCCCTTCGGCGGCGTCCACCACGAGCAGCACGCCGTCAATCATGTTCATGATGCGCTCGACTTCACCGCCGAAATCGGCGTGGCCGGGCGTGTCCACGATGTTGATGTGGTATTCCTTGTATTGGAACGCGGCGTTTTTGGCGCGGATGGTGATGCCCTTTTCCTTTTCCAAATCCATCGAATCCATCAGGCGCTCCTCCTGGGTTTCGTGCTGGTTGGCGCGGAAGGTGCCGGACTGCTTGAGCAGGCAGTCCACGAGCGTCGTCTTGCCGTGGTCAACGTGCGCGATGATGGCGATGTTTCTAATGTGCTGCATAATTTAAAACCGAGTCGGACAGAATGCCTTTTAAGGGGAAAAGGTCAAGCCGCGTTTGGCGGCGCACCATGTTGTGTAGCCGCGTTTGTGAAAACGCGGATTCCATTTATTTGTTGATCAGCAGGCCGCGCTTTTACTAGCGCGGCTACATTTCACTGCATTGGCGGGACAGATGGCGCGGGCGATTCGCTGTCTCGCTCGGCCGCGTAGAGTTCCCAATATTTCTCCCAGAAATCCTCCTGCATTGGATGCAACGCCGGATAACCGGGTACAATCACTCCGCAAAACGGCCAATCCCCGCCTTCCGCCACCAGTTTTGCACGGCCCGGATTTGCCAGCACATAGAAACAAACTCGTGCGAATGCGCCGCGTTTGCGCTCGTCCTCACGCAGAACGTGGTCGTGGGCTTGGTGCTGGAATTTGTGCGGTCTGAGCGCGGGCGCCAATTGGCGGCGAAGAAATCTCATTGCATTGAGTTGGTTGCTTTCGCGTCTCATTCCCATCCAGACGAGGTGCACGTGGTCGGACATGAGGCAATAGGTTGGACACCAAATTTTTTCACGAACAGCCGCGTGCAACATGAGTTCTCGAAAGCGCAAATGAAACAACTCGTTCAGCCAGCCCGTGCCGCGATGCTCCATCGTCAGCGTCCGCATGACAACCGCATGACCTTGATAATGATGGCGAAGCAGCCGTGGCAGATTGTCCCTCTGTTCAACAAGCCTTTCCATGTCATCGTAGCCGCGTTTGTGAAAACGCGGAATTGTTCATCTCTTAATCATCCAACCGCGCTTTCACAAGCGCAGCTACACGCATCCAACCGCGTTTTTACAAACGCGGCTACACCAGCTTTTTTAACCTCGCGTCGTCGGCCAGTTTCTTGACCAACTCTTTGACCTTTTGCGCCTGGCTTTTGTGCGCCAACAATACCGCATCGTCGGTCTGGACCAGAATGGAATCGCGCAAACCGACCACGGCAATGGGTGTGCGATTTTTTATGCGCGCGTCGAAGATGATATTCCGTGCCGCGTCCACGTGGATGAAATCCGCCACGGCGCAATTGCCTTCCGGGTCGGCCTTGAGATGCCGCGCCAGCGCCGTCCATGAACCGAGATCATCCCACTCGAACGCTCCGTCGGCCACGATGACGTTTTGCGCGTGCTCCATCAGCGCGTAATCAATCGAGATTTTTTTGATGTCGGGATATTCCTTCGCCAGAACTTTGGCGAGCTTCGCCGGCTGGTTCACCACTTTGAACCAGCGCTGGCACGCCGCATACATTTCCGGCTGATGTTTCTGCAAACCTTCCGTGATGGTCACAAACGACCAGACGAACATCCCCGCGTTCCAGCGATACTGGCCGCTGTTGACGTATTCCAGCGCGCGATCAAAATGCGGCTTCTCGACAAATTGCTCCGCCCGATGGAAAACTGTCTTGTAAGCCTTCACGCCCGCCGGCGGCGGCAACGCCTCGCCGACGTGAATGTAACCGTAACCCGTCGCCGGCTCGGTCGGCTTGATGCCAATCGTCACAATCGCCTGACCGCGACTTGCGAGGTCGAGGGAGTCACTCAAAACCTGCTGGAATTTTTCCCCGTCGGGAATGACATGGTCGGCGGGCAAAACCGCCATGACGCCGGTTGTCGAACGCGCGCCCACCAGCGCCGCGCCGAGCGTGACCGCCGCACAAGTGTCGCGGCCCATCGGCTCGGCAATCAGATTTTGTTTGGGGATTTTCGGAAGTTGTTTGCGGACTTCCGCCAGTTGCACCTCGTTGGTGATGACGAAAATGTTTTTGGCCGGCACCAGCGGCAGCACGCGGTCAACAGCCTGCTGGAGGAACGAGCGTTTGCCAAGCAGCGGTAGCAGTTGCTTGGGCATCTTCTCGCGGCTCACCGGCCAGAACCGTTCGCCGCGCCCGCCCGCCATGATGATGACGAAGCGGTTTTTGGTGTCAGTTTTGTTTTTCATATTTTTTGACACGGATTACACAGATTTTCACTGATTGAATCCGTGCTAATCCGTGAAATCCGTGTCTAATGGCTTTCCTAGTTTCAACCATGGATTAAGTGCAAAAAACACGGGAAACATCAACTGCAAACCCGCGCTCCTCCCGCCATCCCCATCAAGGCTGACACCCCGGAAAAGCCCATTGCAGGCACCTGGAAACACAGCCTCCAACCAGCCAGTCGAAAAAGTTATAATTCCTTGTTGACAAAATCACCCGTCAACATACAATTCCGCAAGTGTTCGGCTTTTAAGCTGAAGAGGGGCACCGAGCCGACGTTAAAACTTAACTAAACAACGAAAACAACGAAAATAAACGATATGAAATTAACCAAAACTCTGATGTGCGCCATGGCTGTGGGAGCGATGGCTTTCGCTACCGACCAAGCTCAAGCTAGTAGTAAACTGGTCATTGATGGTAGCCTTTACGTCCCGATCAATATCAAGGGGACTTTCAGTTATGTTAATAGTGCTGGCAAGATTGTTAAAAAGACCGCCACTTCCAAACAAGTCTTGAGCCAGTTTACATACGCCAAGGGCACCATGCTGGCCATTGGCCCCGGAATTACTGACGATACCGATGTTTACGCCATCAATAATGGCGTAGTGTTAGCTGACCTCACCACATTGGGTTATTTTTATTTCAACACTTCCGACACTATTGACACGTCAACCGGTGATTTTCCCACGACAAAAGGGACATTTTCCGATGCGGGCACAGTCACTCTTGATTTTGCCAGCGATGCTGACCTCATAATTCTAGATGACAATGCCTTCGCGTTTAACGTCACCGGCACTTATGCCTATAATGAAAGTGATTCGGCTGTAGTCAGTGGCCTCTACAAATCGTCTATAAAATTCAGTTCTAAAAACCTTGGCGGCCTCGGTTATGCCTCTGACATAGACGAAACCATGCCCGTTAGCGGCGGTATGACCGGCAGCGGCAGCGGCAGCGGCGTGATTTATTAATCACAGCTTTGGCAGCATTCAGACCGATCCAAAATGGCTTGAGGCTGTTTTGGATCGGTTTTTTGCTTTGTTAAATGATTTGAGAAAATATGAGGCCTAAAATCGTCATCCTGATCCTGCTGGCCGCCTTGGCTGGCGTGACTGGTATTCTTTTGATAAAACACCGGGGGTCACCTCCGCCGGCGGCGGCTCCAATCGCCATTACCGAAACCAAACCCGCCGCGCCCCAAACGGCTCCCACCATTGCGAATGTCCCGCCACCTGCACCCGTCGCCGCTGCGCCGGTTGCCACCCTGACGCCGGAACAGCGCCAGGCAGCCATTGACGCCGAGACCGACCGCCTCCAGCAATGGTCCATGAATGATGATCCAGAGTCCCTCTCCAACATCCTGGCCGACCTGACCAATCCCGAAAAGGAGGTCCGGAAAGCTGCCATTGAAGCCGCCGACCAGTTTGGCAGCACCAACGCCATTCCCATTTTGAAAAATCTGGCGGCCAACAATGAAGACCCCGAAGAAAAAGCCGCCCTGCTTGAAGCCGCCAATTTTCTTTCGCTGCCCAGCATCTTCGATACCGGCACGTCAACCACTCCAGCCGAAAGGGAGGCCCGCAGGCAGGCTCGAATGCAAAACCACGCTCCCAACCAGAATCCGCCGGCTGCACCCAATAATTGAAATGGTGGAATCCTGTTTTTGATTCACAAAACCCTTACCGCCGACACCAGCGACTTCACAAACGCGTCCACGCGTTTCACCAGTTCCGGCGCCCCGGCCGGCGCCCAAATCGAGACGAACTCTTCGTTCCCAAGGCAGTGTCGGGACGAACTCAACCGCCGGGAACATCATAATTCATTGTTGACAAAATCATCCGTCACCCTACAATTTTACCAATGTTCGGCTTTTAAGCTGAAGAGGAACAACTGGCCGGCGTTAAAACTTAACTAAACAACGAAAATAAACGATATGAAACCAAAAAAAATACTGATGTGCGCCATGGCTGTGGGGGCAATGATTTTTGCCGCAGGCAAAGTCTCCGCCATCCCCGGCGTGGTCAATGTGAGCGGCACCGCCCTGACGGAAACCGACAGCAACCCCAGTTCGGGTATTTTTGTCGGAAAAGTTACCAAGAGCAGTTTTAAAACCAAAAACGTATTAAATCTTCTGGCCCAAGGGACGGAAACTTATCTCGACGTGACGACGAACGGCTGGTTCACGAATAAATATTCGGAATTGGTCTATGACCCGGATGCCTATAACGATGACGCCACTGTTTGGTACGACAATGAGGAGGATGTTTATGGCATCTTCTATGTCACCAACACGAGTACCCACGCCTCCTACCGCCTTGATGGTCTTGATATTGATGAAGACTATTACAGCTTTGTTGAGTATGACAGTTATGCCTATGCTGACCTTACGGATGATGGCTTGGGTTTCTGGGATGATCCCAGTTTGGGAGAAAATTACGTGCAAAGCTATAAGGAAAATGATAATAAGGGCACATATTCCAGCAAGGCCACACTACAAGGCCTGCTTTACATCCACGATGATCCCTACTACTTTGATATAACGGATAACCCTTACTATGTTTTTGACAACGGCAAGGCATTTATTATTCGCGGTTTGGGAACATTTAATTACAGCGATAATGCCACAAAAGAAACTGAGTCGTTCACCATGAGCGGCTCGGGCGATGGTTACTTCGAAAGTTCGGACGACTCTTATCCTGTGATCACAGGAAAAGTGACGTTCAAAGCCAAAGGGCCAAGCGTGGACTAATTCCATTTTTCAAAACACAATCCAAGACTGGCATTGCCAGTCTTGGATTTTTTGTTTATGCTGGGCAACACTTATGAGACCGAAATTCTTTTTTGCGCTGTTGCTGCTGGCGTTGCTCGTATTGGGCGCGGCTTTCCTTTTGAAACAACATTTGGGGAACGCAGCCACGCCTCCTCCCGTCAATGAATCCGCGACTCCGGCTCCAGTGGTGAGTGTCGCCCCGCCACCCGTACCCGCCTCCGTTCCCGCCGCGCCAGTCTCCACCAATGCCCTGACGCCCGAACAGCGCCAGGCAGCGATTGACGCCGAGACGGACCGCCTCCAGCAATGGTCCATGGACAATGACCCGGCCTCCCTGTCCAACATTCTGGCCGACCTGACCAATTCTGAAAAAGAAATCCGGGACGCAGCAATCGAGGCGGCCAAGCAGTTTGGCAGCACCAACGCCATCCCCACCTTGAAAGCCGTGGCCGCGAACACGACGGACCCCGACGAACAAATCGCCCTGCTCGAAGCCGCCAATTTTCTTTCGCTGCCCAGTATGGACTTCAGCGGGCCAGCCACACCCAAAACCCCGGAGCAAATTCAAGCCGATGCGCAACGGAGAGAGGCCCGCAGGCAGGCTCAAATGCAAAATCGCGCTCCCACCCAGAATCCACCGGCTGCGCCCAATAATTGAAGCATGGAATCCTGTTTTTGATTCACAAAACCTTCACCGCCGATACCAGCGATTTCACAAACGCGCCCACGAGTTTCACCAGTTCCGGCGATTTGCCGTGTTTGGCAATTTGATTCACCACCGCGCTGCCCACGACGACGGCGTCCGCGTTTTGCGCCACCAGCCCGGCCTGTTCGGAATTCGAGATGCCGAAGCCGACGGCCACCGGCAACGGCGTGTGCGCGCGGATTTTACCGACCTGCTGCGCAAGATTCGCCGCGACCTGTGCCTGCATGCCCGTCACACCTTCACGCGAGATGTAATAAATGAACCCGGCGCCGCGTTTGACGATAAACTCAATCCGGTCTTCCGGCGTCGTCGGCGCGACGAGATAAATGTGGCACAAACCGGCCTGGCGCATCAGCAATTCGTAATTGTCCGATTCCTCCGGCGGCAAATCCAGCACCAGCATGCCGTCCACACCCGCCTTCGCCGCGTCTTTGATGAATTGCTCCATGCCGGCGCGGTGAATGAGGTTGAAGTAGATGTAGAGAACAATCGGGATTTGCGAATCGCGCCGGATCGCCGCCACGGTTTTCAAAACCTTCGGTGGTGTGGCGCCGGATTCCAAGCCGCGCTGCGCGGCGAGTTGGTTCACCAAACCGTCGGCGAGCGGATCGCTGAACGGCACGCCCAGTTCCAGCACGTCCACGCCCGCCTGGTCAAACGCGAGCGCGAGCCGGCGCGTGGCGTCCAAATCCGGGTCGCCCGCGCCGATATAGACAATGAAACCCTTTTTGCCCTCGCGCTTCAGGCGCGCAAAACGTTCCACGATGCGGTTCATTCATTTGAGTGTCAGGGTTCAAGTTTCAAGTTTCAAGTTTGGAAAACGTTGTGGCCGCGTTTGTCAAAACGCGGATTTCACCGGCCGGTCGCCCGCCTCACCGTGCTTTCACAAGCGCGGCTACGCAAGCTGCATTGACCGCACCCCGTTTTTTTTGCATTATTGCGGCATGGCAAGCACCTTCGGGCAACTGTTCCGCATCACGACGTGGGGCGAATCCCACGGTGGCGGCGTGGGTGTGGTCGTGGACGGCTGCCCGCCGCGCCTCAAGCTCACCGAGGCGGACATTCAGCCCGATTTGGACCGGCGCCGGCCCGGACAATCCAAAATTGTTTCGCCGCGGCAGGAATCCGACACGGTGCAAATTCTTTCCGGCACGTTTGGCGGCAAAACCCTCGGCACGCCGATTTGTCTGTGGGTCAAAAACGAGGACGCCCGACCCGAAGCCTATGCCGAAATGAAGACGAAGTTCCGCCCGTCGCACGCGGATTTCACTTATTTTGCCAAATACGGCATTCGCAACTGGCAGGGCGGTGGCCGCGCCAGCGCGCGCGAAACAGTCGGCCGCGTTACCGCCGGTGCCATTGCGAAGAAAATCCTGCGCGAACGTCACGGCGTCGAGGTCCTGGCCTACGTCAAGCAGGTTCAGCGGCTGGTTGCCAATGTGAACCCGGACCAGGTGAAGTTCAAAGACATTGAATCGAACATTGTCCGTTGCCCGGACAAGGCGGCCGCGGAGAAAATGATCCGGCTCATCGAAAAAATGCGGCGCACGGGCGACACTGTCGGCGGCATCGTCGAAGGCATTGCGCGCGGCGTTCCTGCCGGCTGGGGCGAACCGGTGTTTGACAAGCTGGAAGCGGATCTGGCAAAAGCGATGTTGAGTCTGCCCGCGTCGAAGGCCTTTGAAATCGGCTCCGGCTTCAGCGGCATCACGCTCACTGGACGCGAGCACAATGATCCGTTTCGCGCGAAGCACGGAAAGGTTTTTACGACGACGAATTTTTCCGGTGGAATTCAGGGCGGCATTTCGAACGGGCAGACGATTTTCTTTCGCGTCGCGTTCAAACCCGTGGCGACCGTCATGCACGAACAGGACACGGTGGATGAAAAATTTCACAATGCGACGCTCAAAGGCCGCGGCCGCCATGACCCGTGCGTATTGCCTCGCGCGGTGCCGATGGTGGAAGCGATGACCGCGCTGGTGCTCGTGGATCACGCGCTCCGGCACAAGGCACAATGCGGTTGACCCCGAAGGCCTTCGGAGTTGATTTTTACCGCGGCAGAAGCAATTTTATTCAACCAAGCGAACAATATGGCAGAGAAAAGCATCAACGAAGTTTCGCGCGAAGCGCGCTTGCTGTTCATCAAGGCCAACGAAGCCGTGCAACGGGAAAATGTGGATTACGCCATCACACTGTTCAACCAGGTGCTGGACAAAGAGCCGGGGTTTTTTGAATGCCGCAGGGCGCTGCGCGCGGCGCAGTTCCAAAAATGCGGCGGCCGCGGCGGATTCTTCAAGAAAATGTGGAGTGGCGCCGGCTCCTCGCCTCAGATCGCCAAGGCCAAAATGGCATTGAGCAAAAATCCCGCCGAGGCCATGGCCATCGCCGAGCAGGTTTTGAACGGCGACCCGAACAGCTCCGCCGCGCATCGAATCATCGTGGAAGCGGCAAATGCATTGGATCTGCCGCAAACCGCCGTGATGTCGCTGGACACCATGGTGAAGAATTCACCCAAGGATAAAAATCTGGCGATTGAATTTGCTTATGCGGTGGGTACGACCGGCGGCGACCCCGGCCCGGCGGAAAGGATTCTCGCCGAACTTTTGCGCAACTCACCCAACGACGGCGAGTTGAATCAGGCCCTCAAGGATTTGTCCGCGCGCAAGACGCTGGACCAGGGCGGCTACAACGCGCTCGAAGGCGGCCAGGGCTCCTACCGCGACATTCTGAAAGACAAACAGCAGGCCGTTTCGCTGGAACAGGAAAAACGCGTCGTGAAGACTGAAGATGTGGCCGAACGGCTCATCGGCGAATACGAGGCGCGGCTGCAGACCGAGCCGAATAATCTCAAGCTGGTGCGCCAGCTCGCGGAACTTTACGCGCAGAAAAAACAGTTCGAACGCTCACTGGCGCTTTACGACCGCGTCAAAAATTCGGAGATGGGCAATGATCCGTCACTCGAACGCTCCATTGCCGACACCCTCGTGCGCCAATTCGATTATCAGTTGGAGCAACTCGATCCCGCCGCGCCGGATTACACCGAACAGGCGGAGAAGCTCCAGGCGGAGAAGCTGAATTTCCAGGTCACCGACTGCCAGAAGCGCGTGGAAAAATACCCGACGGACCTGGCGATCCGGTTTGAGATGGGGCAGCTATATTTTCAAACGGGCAAAATCACCGAGGCGATTCAGGAATTCCAAAAGGCGAAGAACAATCCGCACAAGGGTCTCGCCGCGATGAATTACCTCGCCCAGTGCTACGCAAAGCGCAAGATGTTCGACATGGCCGCGCGCACGCTTCAAAGCGCCATCAAGGAAAAGCCCGTTTTTGACGAAGAGAAAAAGGACCTCGTTTACAATCTCGGCTGCGTGCTCGAAAGCATGGGCAAAAAAGAGGAGGCCATCGAGCAACTCAAGCTCATCTACGAAATAGACATCGGCTACAAGGACGTCGCGGCCAAAGTGGATGCCTTCTATGCCGGGCAGTAAGGGATTTTCCCGACGCACTAAAGGCGTTTTTCATCCGCGTCAATCACATCCACAAAACATTTGATGTCGTCGCGGTTTCCCGCGCCACACTGTTCCTTGCGCATCTTGAGCCGCGCCACGGCTTCCGTGTCGTTGGCGGGCGGGCGGCTTAACATGTCCTTCGCGTGCGCGGCTTTTTCGGCCTGGGATTTTTTTACGTTGCGCCGCACCCAGTCGCACACCTCGCCGTCGGTGATGGATTTTTTCACCACGTCAATCATTTGTTCGTGCTGGACGCCGGCGTACTGGAGCCACATGCCGTCAAAGCCTTTGCCCAGATTCTCCTGATAATCGGCGTGCAGTTTGCCGGCGAGGTGCAGGCGGATTTTGTCAATGTAACGCGGCAGGTAACTCCAGCCGTCCATCGTTTCGCGCGGGCTGCGCGGATAAATGATGCTGCTCATGATGGAAAAATGGAATGGTCTGGCACGCATCGCAATTCAAAAATTGAAACATTTAAATTTGAAAATTCCGTCCGGCAGGTCATTTTCAAGTCATGCAAAAGTTTGATTACGACGTGGCCGTTCTCGGCGGTGGCAGCGCCGGCTACGCAGCGGCGCGGACAGCGGCGGGTGCCGGTTTGAAAACGGCCGTCATCGAGGGCGGGGAAGAAGTCGGCGGGTTGTGCATCCTGCGCGGGTGCATGCCCACGAAGGCGCTGCTTTATACCGCTGAAGTCATGCACCTGGCCAGCCACGCCGGGCCATGGGGCATCCGCGCCGAAAACGTAAGCTTCGATTTTGCGAAGGTGATGGCGCGCAAGGACGCGCTCATCAAGGATTTTGCAGATTATCGCCGGCAACAACTCGCCGGTGGTAAATTCAAATTCATCCGCGCCACCGCCCGGTTTGTGGATTTGCACACGGTGAAATTAAATTTACTCCGTGGCAGTCCCGCAAAGCGGGATGAGTCCGCTCCATCTTCATCAAACAAAAATCAGAGCCGACTCACGCCGGCTGCTACGCTTACAGCAAAAAACTTCATCATCGCCAGCGGCTCAATCGTCGCGCCACCGCCCCTGCCCCAACTCCATGAAACCGGCTATATCACCAGCGATGACGCGCTCACGCTCACCCGGCTGCCGGAATCGCTCATCGTCCTCGGCGGCGGGGCGATTGCGTGCGAGTTTGCGCAATTTTTCGCGCGGTTTGGCGTCAAGGTCATGCTCATCCAGCGCAGCGGGCACATTCTGCGCGAGTTTGACACGGACGCCGGAATTGAAATGGAAAAGGTGTTCCGGCGCGAAGGCATCCAGGTCTTCACCGGCACGAGGCTGGTTGAAGCCCGGCGCAAAGGAAAATTGAAAACGGTTTCCTTTGAGCATGACAGCCAAACCGTTTCCGTCTCCGCCGAGGAAATCCTGTTCGCGCTGGGCCGCATGCCCAACACGGCATCGCTCGATCTTGACAAAGCCGGGGTCGCCACCGAACGCGGTCGCATTGTGGCCAACGACCTCATGCAGACGAGCGCGCCGCACATTTTCGCGGCGGGCGACTGCACCGGGCCGCACGAAATCGTCCACCTGGCCGTTCAGCAGGGGGAAATTGCGGCATATAATATTGCCCGTGCCAACGCGCCGCGGCGGATGGATTACCGGCTGCTCATCACGGTCGTGTTCACCGAACCTCAGGTGGCGTTTGTCGGCCTGACCGAAAAGAAAGCGAAGACACGCGGCCTTTCGTATCTGACCGCAAGTTATCCGTTCAACGACCACGGCAAATCGCTCATCATGGAAGCAAAGGACGGTTTCGTGAAATTGCTGGCCGACCCGAAGTCAGGCGAAATCCTTGGCGGCGCGTGCGTCGGACCAGCCGGCGGCGAATTGATTCACGAGGTTGTCACGGCCATGGCCAAACGCATGACCGTCCACGAACTGGCGGCCCTGCCGCATTATCATCCGACGCTGACGGAAATCTGGACGTATCCGGCGGAGGAACTGGCCGGGGAAATTTGATGTGATTTTATTTTAGCGGCATTGACCGAAATGCTGCTTTGCGTTTCCAAGCAAGAATTCCGGCGAAGACGGCATAGGCCAGGATCACAGTCAGGTTGAAAATAATAATAACTGTCGGTGATGCGATGCGGGAAATGTCCGAACCTGCCCGCGCCCAGTATTGGTGAAGATTGAAAAAGAACAGCGTCATCAATCCCAGCAACACCGGAAAAGCAATAACCCAGCCCGACCGCAAGGATTGGTAACGCGGACGATTTTGCCATTTCAGAAAGCTCCAAAATAAAGCCAGGGTAAAATAAGCCGTCACTAAAATAGCGTGTCCCAAATGCTGTTTCCATGACTCCTGCGTAATCACCCATACGGCCATGACAATTGCAAAGGCCATAAATCTTACCGCTTTTAGTCGGTCTTTCGCTTTGGTGCCGACTGAATCTGCCGTGGAATCAGTAACCTTCCTGGGCATGGTCCATTCGGCTTCCACAAAGGTGTTATCCTCGATTTGGATCTGCTGCCGACGACGACTGTGCCAGGCAAACACAATCACCCCATAAACACAGATGAAAAAAGCGAATGCGGCCGCCAAAAAATCGAAGCGGATTGGCGCGCGGAAAAAATCAAGTTTCAGGGCCGCAAAAAACACCGCAAACAAAAGCAGACTCAAGAGCATCCGCTTCCCGAAGACCTGAAGCATGAACTGCCGTTCGCGCGGCGATTTGGAGTCATCGGCTTGTGCCCTGAAAGAAACGTAAGCGCTGCCTAGCATCGCAAACAAACCACCCAGTGAACCGACCGTCATAACCCCCTTCGCCGCTGCGCCGCCTTTGGCAAGAGCCGCACCAATCGCGGCCGCTTTGGCGGAAGCGGCGGCCATCGGCAAGGCCGCCAAAACCCCGAGGGTGAACGTTTTGCCCGGCGATGTTTTCTCCAGTGCACCTTCGACAAACGCGAGGACCTGTTCGTGCAACATTTTCCGTCCGCGCGAAAGTCGCTGCTTCACGGCGTCCTCGGTTAACTCCAAGCTTTGCGCTACGGCTTCGATGGATTTGTGTTCGCGATAAAACAGCACGAGCGGTTCGCGGTAAAGGTCGGGGATGCGTTCGAGCGAACGCCAGAGAATGGCCTCTTCCTCCCGGCTAATGGTTTGCTCAACCGGCAACGGCTCCGGCGAACGGGATTCGGATATTTCGTCCAGCGATTCGGCGTTGTGAACCGGTTCGTGTCCCTGACGGCGCAACGTGTTGTGAATGAGATTCCGCGCGATGCCGCAAAGCCAGCCGCGCAATTTTTCCGGCTCGCGCAAATCGGCCAGTTGCTTCCACGCGGTCACAAAGGTTTCCTGCGCCAGGTCTTCACTCTGACTCAGGCTGCCGGTGGCGCTGTAAGCGAGTGAACACACGAGCGATTGATAACGCGAGACAATCTGCTCGAAAGCGTCCCGGTTCCCGGACCGGCTTTCGCCCACCAATTCAGCGTCGTTTCGGGTTGCAGTGGACATGGCTCTAATTGTCATCATGTCACCACATCAGTGGCAGGAAAGTGCGAAGTGGTGACAAACAAACTCAACACCGGCACCGATTTGAGTTTTATCGGCGGCAAAACCGACCGCCCATCTCCCGCCCTGGCAGCCGCTGCCACGCCGTGCCCTGTGGATGACAAGGGGTTCAGGTTCCCACTGGCTGCGTCATCCGGGCGCGCATCATCTCGGTGTCACCATTAAGCCGAAGCCGGTCTTTGGGAACGCCATCAAGAGTATCCCGAATCAGTCGAGCCACCTGGTTCGGTTGATAGGGTTTCGCCAGAAAGATGTTGTCGCCTTGAGTAAAATCTTTTCCCGTCAGCGCGGAACTATAACCGCTGGCATAGATCACTTTGAGTCCGGGCTTTCGCCGTTTCAATTCCGCGGCCAAGTCAGTGCCCGTCATGCCACCAGGCATGATCATGTCGGTCAGGAGCAAATCAACCTCGCCGTTGCACTCGTCCCAAACCCGCAAAGCCTCGACACCCGAGGAAGCGATCAAAACATGATATTGATATTGCTGGAGAATCTCCCGCACCAGTTCCAACAGTCCAATTTCATCCTCAACAAGCAGAATGGTTTCTTTGCCTCCCCGGACGTTCTCGGATTTAACGGACGGAGCGGCGGGTGCATCGCCAGCTTTTCCGGCCATCGGAAGAAACACTTTGAAAGTGGTGCCGACGCCCACTTCGCTTTGGACTTCGATCCAGCCATGATGTTGTTTGACAACGCCATAAACGGTGGCCAGTCCCAGCCCCGTTCCCTTGCCGACTTCCTTGGTCGTGAAAAACGGTTCAAAAATCCGCTGCAACACCTTGGGTTCCATGCCGCAACCGGTATCCGTCACGGTCAGGCAGACGAACCAACCTACGCGGGCTTCGGGATGCTGCTTCAGATAGGCGGCGTCAATTTCAGCGGTGGAAGTCGTGATGATAAATTTGCCGCCCTTGGGCATGGCATCACGCGAGTTGACCGCCAGATTCATCACAATCTGCTCGACCATCCCGGCATCCGCCTGGATGCACGGCAGTTCCGCCTGACAGTGGATTTCCAACGTGATATCCTCGCCGATCAGCCGCGGAAGCATGCTTTTCAAATTGTGAAGCACCGCATTCAAATCGAGAATCTTCGATCGAAAAATCTGCTTGCGACTGAACGTGAGCAATTGCCGGATGAAACTGGCCGCGCGTTCCGCTGCCGCGGAAATTTGCTTTATTGATCTTGTCGAGTCGGCGCCCGGCGGAACGGCGTTGAGCAACAACCCCGCGTGTCCCTGAATGACGGTCAGAATATTGTTGATGTCATGCGCCACCCCGGCGGCCAACTGGCCCACCGACTCCATTTTCTGTGATTGCCGCAGTTGCGCTTCCAGCATCAGCCGCTCGGTAATGTCTTCAACCGTGATTACCATTCCGTTAATCTCACCGGCGGCATTGAAAAACGGCGTGGCATTGGTCGAGAGCAACGTGCGGTGGCTGTCGGGACGGTCAATTGCATGATGGACGTCTTGCACCGGCTGGCCGGATTCGAGGACTTTTTTCAACGACAGCGCCTGCCCCGGAAGCGGGTGACCCTCCGGATCAGTCATCCGCCAGTCCAGAACGCTGCAAGTTCCCCCGGTGATGGCGTCCTTGGACAGGCCGAGAACTTCTTCTGCCCGGTGGTTGGCAAAGGTAATTTTTCCAGCCTGGTTGGCAACGACAATGCCCACGGGGCTGGTTTCCATGATGCGGCTGATGAGATCCCGGTCGCGGCGGAGGTCCTCCTCGGCGCGCTTGCCTTTGATGGCATAGCGGATGGCGCGGTCAAGAATGTCGGCGTTAAGCTGGCCTTTGACGAGATAATCGGCGGCCCCGGCTTTCATGGCCTCCATGTCAACCTCCTGGTCGCCCTGGCCGGTCAACAAAATCATGGGCGCCCGGGCATTGAATTGTTGTGATTCGCACAACAGTTCCAGTCCGGTCCGTTCGCCGAGGCGATAGTCCAGCAGATAGATGTCGTGCTCGCGGCGCTGGATGGTGTCCAGTGCCGCCGGAAAATTGTTGACCCAGTCGAGATGATAGCGGCCCGCGATTCGTAAAATCAAATCGCGCGTGATGATATAATCATCCTCATCATCGTCCACCAACAGGACTTTGACCGGGGCATCGGACATAAAGCGTTCAACTCTCGCCCGGTGGAAGTTCGACCACTTCGAACCAATATCGGCCGAGAACCTTGATCAATTCCACCAGCGATTTGAACGTCACGGGTTTGGTCACGTAGGAATTTACGCCCAGATCGTAGGTGCGCAAAATGTCCTCCTCCGCCTTGGAGGTGGTAAGGACGACGATGGGAATCCGGCGCAGTTCCGGATCCGCCTTGATTTCCTTGAGCGCCTCGCGCCCGTCTTTGCGCGGCATGTTCAGATCCAGCAAAATCAGCCCGGGCAATGGCGCATCTTTCTGATCGGTGTAACGGCCTTGACGGCGCAAATATTCCATCAATTCTTCGCCGTCTTCCACGCAATGGAGCACATTGACCAGACGATTCTCCACAAACGCGTCTTGGGTCAGTTTACGGTCGTCCGGATCATCGTCCGCCAGCAGAATTGTAATCATTTTTCCTTCGGTTTTCATGGTTGGTTTTCCTTATTTGTTATTTGTAGTGGTTTCCTTATTCATGGTGGTTTCCTTATTTTCGTCTTGTGCTTTTTTGGGATGAACCACAGGCAACGTCAAGATAAAAGTGGAGCCCTGCCCTAGTTTGCTTTTTGCGGTGATGTCACCGCCATGATATAATGCAATCTTGCGAACAATGGCCAGCCCCATGCCTGTGCCTTCGTATTCATTGCGCGTGTGCAACCGCTGGAAGACATTGAATATCCGATCCAGATATTTTTCGTCAAAGCCTATGCAATTGTCACTGACCGTCAACCGGCAAAGTTTCTTCGCGGGCGTGATGGGATCGGGGATGATCTGCGCTTCGACTTTCACCACCGGCGGCTCTTCCGGGCGGCGGAATTTGAGCGCGTTGCCAATCAGGTTTTGCAACAGCTGGCGCATTTGCAACGCCTCCGCGTCAATGACCGGAAGCGTCCCCAATTCGACACGTCCTTTGACCAGTTCGATCCGTCCCTCCAAATCATTCACCACTTCGCTGGCGATTTCGGCCAGATTAGCCGGCGCAAAAGGATGTGCCTTGGTTGTGACGCGTGAAAAAGTCAGCAGATCGTTGATCAAAGTCTGCATCCGCCCTGCCGCCTTCTGCATCCGTTCCAGATAATCAAGCGCTTCCGGCCCCAAGGCTTCACTGTTCTTTTCCCTGAGCCGTTCGCCGAAGACCACGATTTTTCGCAATGGCTCCTGCAAATCATGCGAGGCCACATAGGCGAAATCCTGCAACTCACGATTGCTGCGCTCCAGTTGCACGGTGAACTGGCGCAACTTTTCCTCGCTGGAGCGCAACGCGCTCTCGGTCGCTTTCAAATCGGTGATGTCGGTGGTTATGCAGAAGAGTTGCCACCGGTTTTCCGCCAGCTTGTGGATGGTCACGAACTGCTGCATCCAGTGCTCGACTTCGTGCTTGTCAGTGCATCGGAACTCGTTGCGGTAAAATGGCAGGTCGTTCAGCAAGGCGTTCCCTGAATTCCGATTCATCTGGATGTGATCGGCACGATTCCAGGTGCGGTACCAGCCTTGCTGGTATTGTTCACCCGGCGCCAGTTCAAGCGGGAATATCTCTTGCGCTGTTTCTTCATTTTGTACTGGTAAATCCCAGTGAAACGGCGATACCGGATCCAACGCCCGTTCCCGCCAGCCTTCAAGACCTTCCACCTGGCCGGAATGCAGGATGCAATGCGTATGTTGCATGACTTCACGCAGTCGTTCCTCGCTTTGACGCAGGGCCTCTTCCGCCTGCTTGCGATGTGTGATGTCCCGGCCAACACCCACCAGCCCGACAATCTTTCCGTTTTGATCACGCAACGGCAACTTGCTGGTCATCAGCCAGCGTTTCTCGCCTTTTTCGTCCAAGACATACTCCTCCCGGTTGATGACCGGCTGACCCTGAAGCACATTCTGGTCGTCGGCGTAGAATTTCTCGGCCAAGTCCCGCGGGTAAAAATCGAAATCACTCTTGCCGAGGGCCTCGGCTTCACTTTTGCAGCAGAGGTTTTTCAGGTCAGCCGGATTAACCAGCGTCTTCCGGCAGGCCGTGTCCTTGGCGTAGATACCGTCCGGCAGATTGTCAATCAATGTGCGCAGGAGGAGGCGTTCCCTGGCCAGCGCCTCTTCCGCCTGCTTCCGCTCCGTGATGTCCCGGCTGATGCCCACCAATCCCACGGCTTTCCCATTCTCGTCTCGCAGCGGCACTTTGGTGACGGACGACCAAGTGATTTCGCCGTTGGGCTTGATCACCTGCTCGGTCTTGTTGAGCAAAGCCTCGCCGCTCTGGATGAGCTTTTGATCATCCTTCCGGAACTCTTCGGCCTTTTCCCGGGGGTAAAAATCAAAGTCCGTTTTACCGATGACCTGTTTCGGTTCTTCCACGCCCACGCGCTTGGCAACCGCCCGGTTGCACTGAATGAACCGGGATTCGGTGTCTTTGAAATAAATCCGGTCGGGAACGTTATCCAGCATCGCCTGTAACAGCCGATGGGCACTGGCCCGCGCCTCGTTGGTCTGAGCCAGTTCGGCATTTTTCGCCGATAGTTCAGCGGTACGCTTGATGACCCGTTGCTCCAGTTCGTCACGCGATTGGCGCAGGGCCTCCTCCATTTGCTTCCGATCCGTGATGTCCCGGTTGATGCCCATCACACCAACGACTTTTCCGTTCTTGTCCCGCAGCGGGATTTTCGTGGTTTGCAGCCAGCGCTTCTCGCCGGTGCGCGGATTCACCACTGTTTCTTCCCGATTCAGCGGCTGGCCCGATTCCATCAGCGCTTGTTCGTCCCCATAATACTGGTTGGCCAATTCTGCCGGAAAAATATCGAGGTCGGTTTTGCCAGTCACCTCGTCCGGACGGGTCGCGCCCAACGTCCGTACGTGCGCCAGGTTGCTGGTCAAAAACCGGCTCTGCCGGTCTTTGATGAACAGATTATCGGGCAGGCTGTCAAACAGCGTCCGCAGCAAATCCCGCTCTTGCGCAAGCCGCGCATTTTCCTGCGCCAGTTTTGCATTTTCCTGCGCCAGTTTTGCGTTGAGTCCCGTGCCTCTTGAACTTTTCAAGCCGCGCGTCGAATGCCCGTTCTGCGACGAAGGGGCAACTTCGTTTGACGGCATCTTATCTTGATGATTGCTTGTTATATTCATGGGTTAAATCTTAGCCCGATGAAAAGCAGTTTAAGTGCCCTTGCCCTCCGATAACGCTAGTTATTAGTTTAATTGCTATCCAGTCTGCCAGTCCAATTCTTTGTCCCCAAATGGGACAACCTGAGCGCGGAAACGATACATTTCCCGGGCAGGCCGGCATGGAATTGATTGAGGCGACGCCGCATTATCATCCAACACTCGCGGAAATTTGGACGTATCCGGTGGAAAAATTGGCTGCACGAATTTTCCGGCCAATGATCACCTGGCACAGTGACGAACATGGTTCCGGCCATCATCATATCATCGTATGAGTGGCCGGTGGAGCGGGAAAGTTGACGGAAAAATCAATCCGCTGTTGATACCAAAAGTTTTTGAAACACTTCTTCCGGAGCAAAGCCGTGGAGTTTGACCACCTTGTGCCGTGACTTGTAACCACGCACCAATTCGACACGACCACGGGCGCAATCCAACCTGTCGGCGAGCAGTTGAACCAGTGCTTCGTTCGCCGCGGCGTCCACGGGTGGCGCGGTGACTCTGATTCTCAGTTCATCGCCCAGCGGTTCATCAATCTCATTGGCGGAGGCGCGCGGCTGCAGTTTTACCGACAGCAATGTCCCATCCGGTTGCGCGCGAAGAAAGCCATGAAGCGGCAGGCTGTCGCCACGAGTCACATTTTTGTTTGCCTTCAGGACGGGTTGGAACCTCACGGATAAACCATTTGATAGCTGACGAAGGCCACATTCTGGCTGTCCGGCGACCAGGACGGAACGTTGATCGTTCCCTGCCCGCCAAACAATTTCGCGAGCACTTGAATTTTCCGGTCGGACAGCGACATGAGCCGGATCAGCACATCCTTGTTTGGCGGATGGCCGGTCACATCTTTTGCGTAGGAAAGAAAAACCATCCACTGGCCGTTCGGCGACGGGTGCGCAAACCAGTTGTTGTAATCGTCGGAAGTGATTTGTTCCTGCTCCGAGCCGTCGGGCTCCATCCGCCAAATTTGCATTTTGCCGGTCCGGTCGGAATTGAAATAAATATATTTTCCGTCCGGCGAATAATCGGGGCCGTCGTCCAGACCGGGGGCGGTGGTCAGGCGGGTTTCTTCGCCGCCATCAACGGGAATCGTGGAAATGCCAAACTGACCGTTTCGCTCCGCGCAATAGGCGAGCATTTTGCCGTCGGGCGACCAACCGTGCCAATACGACGGCGCCAACGGCGTGACCAGCCGGGGTGTGCCGCCGGAAACCGGCAAAATGTAAATGCGCGACTTGCCGTCCTTGGTTTGGTCGCTGATGGCCAGTTGCGTTCCGTCAGGCGAGATGCCATGGTCATTGTTGCAATGAATCTGGCTGCCGGTGTCGAGGAGTTCCGGTGTGCCGCCGGTCACGGGCAGTTTGTAAATTCGTCCATTGCCGTTGAAAAGAAAAATTTTCCCGTCACGCGACCAGTTCGGCGCCTCAAAGTGATCGCGCATGCGATAAACCACGCTCCGGTCGGTGGAGGCGACGGCAACCATCTCGAGCGTGCTTTCGAGGACTGGCTGGGCATTGGCGGGTGTCGAAACCGGTTTGAGTTCGACGTTCGAGAAAACCGCCTGCTCAATGGCCTTCTTGTCGTGCGCGCAAACACCGAGGCCGACATAAAATTTCCCCTTGAACGGAATCCGCAGATAACCGCCCGCAGGTTTCAGGTCTTCACCCGCGGCAGCAAGCCGCATTGAAATGTAATCGCCGCGCTTTTCGATTCGCATCCGCGCGGGGGCTGAAATGTTCGATTGAATTTCATGCGTCGGGCCGTTCGGCGTGTCGCGGTATTGAAGCGCCGTCAGACCGCTGCCATGAAGGGCGACATCCGCGTAAACCGAACCCGGCTTGAGCGACTGGCGGACGAGCAGGCACGCCTTGCGATGCGGATTGCCGCCGGTGCCGATGAATTTAACGTCCGCCGTCAGCATGAAATCGCCCGACACCTTCTTCCAGACAAAATGGAAGGCGTCGTTGGTGAACCACATGTTTTCGCCGCCGCCCGCGATGAGATACTCGCTCTTGGCTGGATCAAAATTCACCGATCCGGGCCTGGCGACATTGCCGATGTCGCTTTGGTGCAAAAAAATTCCAAGTTCGGTTGAAGCGGCATATGTTAGTTTTGCACTCATAAACAAAACGACGATGGCAAGAAGGTACCGGGTATTGGATGTCATGCGGCCGCATTAAAACATACGGAGCAAAAATTAAAAAGTTTTTTGTGCCTTCGGGTGCTGCAAATCACTTGTCCCCGGGGTTAATGAGTTTGAAAGCAACGGCTGCGAGCGCACCGGCGGCAAAATTGGCGACGAGGTAAATCCACAGGTTCGACACCTTGGTGGGCGTAGAAGGAATTGCCTGCTGTGGCTGTGAGTGAGGGCAGTTCGTTTTTCATATTCATTGCGGTCAGGGAACGTGGTTGGCCTGGAACTGGAGTCTTTGAAACAGGCGCGCAATCCATCGTGACACGCGAACCATGAAACTTGCGGAAATGCCCAGCCGATTGCGGCGCTGAAGCGATGCACCGTGTGCCTGCAACTGTGCAACTACTTTGCTGCGGCCAAACATCGCGGCGAACATCAGCGGCGTCATGCCGCCGCCGGGGCCGGCGAGAGAGAATCACGCCGCGCAAACCAGCCGCCTGCCAGCTTCCTTCATCGGAGAGGCCGGCAAGCAGACAATGGCTCGATTGACGAGAAATCAGCGTTTACGCGAGGTCGAAACGATCCAGGTTCATCACCTTGTTCCAAGCCGTGACAAAGTCGTGAACAAATTTCTCCTGCGCGTCGGAGCTTCCGTAAACTTCCGCCAACGCGCGGAGAATGGAGTTTGAACCAAAGAGGAGATCAACACGCGTGCCGGTCCACTTGACTTTGCCCGTTTTGCGATCGCGGCCTTCAAACACATCTGCGTCTTTCAAAACCGGCTTCCACTCCGTGCCCATGTCGAGCAGGTTCACGAAGAAGTCGTTGGTCAGCGCCTCCGGTCGCTTGGTGAAGACACCGTGCTGCGCTCCGCCGAAGTTGGTCTTCAGTACGCGCAAGCCGCCCACGAGCACCGTCATTTCGGGCGCGGTCAGGGTCAGCAATTGGGCCTTATCAACCAGCAGTGCTTCGGCCGATAGGGTGTATTTGCCTTTGAGGTAATTGCGGAAGCCGTCCGCGATGGGCTCGAGCACGGCGAAGGATTCGACGTCAGTCTGTTCCGCCGAGGCATCCATGCGTCCCGGCGTGAAGGGAACCGTGACCTTGTGGCCGGCGTTCTTCGCGGCCTGCTCGACGCCAGCGCAACCGCCCAGCACAATCAGGTCAGCCAGCGAGACCTTCTTGCCTCCTTTCGCCGTTTTGTTGAATGCGCTCTGGATGCCTTCCAGCGTCTTCAGCACCTTCGCCAACTGTTTCGGCTGGTTGACTTCCCAATTCTTCTGTGGCGCGAGGCGAATGCGCGCGCCATTCGCGCCGCCACGCTTGTCGGAGCCGCGGAAGGTGGACGCCGACGCCCAGGCGGTCGAAACCATTTGCGAAACGGACAACCCGGACGCCAAAATTTTGGCCTTCAGCAAGGCGATTTCCTTGGCGCCGATCAATTTGTGATTCACCGCGGGAATGGGGTCCTGCCAGATGAGTTCTTCTTTCGGGACCTCCGGTCCGAGATAACGCGCGCGCGGACCCATGTCGCGATGCGTCAGCTTGAACCACGCCCGGGCGAAAGCGTCAGCAAACTGATCGGGATTCGCCAGGAAGCGCCGCGAGATCTTTTCGTAGGTCGGGTCGAAACGCAGCGACAGGTCGGTGGTCAGCATGGTCGGCAGACGCTTCTTCGACGGATCGTGCGCGTCTGGAATCGTTGCAGTGGCGCCCTTGGCGACCCACTGATGCGCGCCAGCCGGGCTCTTGGTCAACTTCCACTCGTAACCGAACAGAATCTCGAAGAACGAATTGCTCCACTTCGTCGGCGTCGTGGTCCAGGTGACTTCCAGACCGCTGGTGATCGCATCACCGCCCTTGCCCGTGCCAAAGCTGCTCTTCCAGCCCAGGCCCTGTGCTTCGAGGCCGGCAGCTTCCGGCTCGGGCCCCACATGGGACGCAGGGCCGGCGCCGTGGGTCTTGCCGAAGGTATGGCCGCCAGCGATGAGCGCCACGGTCTCCTCGTCGTTCATCGCCATGCGAGCGAAGGTTTCGCGAATGTCCCGCGCCGCGGCGACCGGATCCGGGTTGCCGTTGGGGCCTTCCGGGTTGACGTAAATCAGACCCATCTGCACGGCAGCGAGCGGATTTTCGAGATCCCGGTCACCAGAGTAGCGCTTGTCACCCAGCCAGGTCGACTCGGTGCCCCAATAGACGTCGTGATCCGGCTCCCAGACGTCCTCGCGACCGCCTCCGAAACCGAACGTCTTAAAGCCCATCGTTTCCAAGGCAACGTTGCCTGTGAGGATCATCAAGTCGGCCCACGAAATCTTCCGGCCATACTTCTGCTTGATCGGCCAAAGGAGCCTGCGCGCCTTGTCCAGACTGACGTTGTCCGGCCAGCTGTTGAGCGGCGCGAAGCGCTGCTGACCCCGGCCGCCGCCGCCGCGGCCATCACCGGTTCGGTAAGTGCCGGCGCTGTGCCACGCCATGCGAATGAACAACGGGCCGTAGTGGCCGAAGTCCGCCGGCCACCAGTCCTGCGAGTCGGTCATCAGCGCCGCGAGATCTTTCTTCACCGCCGCCAGATCGAGGTTCTTGAACTCTTTTGCGTAGTCGAAGTCCTCGCCCATCGGATCGGACTTGGAGGAATGCTGGTTCAGGAGCTCGAGCTTCAACTGGTTCGGCCACCAGTCTTGGTTCGTGGTGCCGCCGCCGGCGGCATGGTGAAAGGGGCATTTAGCTTCGGTTGACATGATTCCCGGTTTTGTGCTCATAAAACAAATTTCGGTTGTTGTGTTTTGTTCATTGAAGCATTTCGAGAGCTATTGTTGAAATACTTTTTTCCTCTCGTTATCATAGGCATTGCCTATGGAAATGCATCAACTTCGTTACGCGGTCGCCGTGGCGCGGTCCGGAAACTTCTCCCGCGCCGCCGAGCATTGCCACGTTGCCCAGCCCTCGCTCAGCCAGCAGATTCAGAAGCTTGAGAACGAATTGGGCGAGCGGCTGTTCGACCGGATGAAACGCGAGGCGAGGTTGACGCCGCACGGCGAGGTGTTCCTGCGCCACGCGGTCCGCATCCTCGAAGAAGCGGACGCGGCCAAACGCGAGATGACCGACGCGCAGGATTTGTTGCGCGGCATATTGACGATTGGCGTGCTGCCCACCATCGCGCCGTATCTGCTCCCGGAGGTGCTGGCGCAGTTCATGGAAAAGTTTCCCGGCGTGGAGGCCGTGGTGCAGGAAGACACCACGGCGCGGTTGCTCAAGCTCGCGCACGGGTATGAAATAGACTTCGCCTTGGCCAGCCAGCCGATTCGGGATGAGCGTCTGGAGGTGAAGGAGTTGTTTTCCGAGGAGCTGCTGCTTGCACTGCCGCCGGGCCATCCACTCACGCGCAAACGCAGCGTGGCGATCGCCGATCTGGAAGGCGAACGGTTGATCGTGATGAAAGAGGGTCATTGTCTTGGCGACCAGGTGCTGGGCTTCTGCGACCGCCGTAACGTGAAGCCCAAAATCAGCTTTCGCAGCGCCCAACTCGAGACGATTCAGGCGCTCGTATCTTCGGGGCTGGGCATTTCGTTGATTCCGGCAATGGCGGCGCGAAGTGAGCGCGAGGATTTGCCGGAGTATCGCTCGCTCCAGTCACCGAGGCCGGAGCGAAAGATCGTCGCTGTCTGGCCGAAGCAACGTCCGCCCGGTCGTGCCGCCAATGAGTTTCTAAAGCTGGTTTCCACGCGATTTGGCAGAGCCCCGCACTGATATTTCAAAATGGACTACAACCCGGCTCGATGGCAGACGCAATGATACAGCGGCAAATGCGCCGAGAATTTGCAAAATCTAGCAGCCGGGCGCGCCGGCACCGGGTTCAATGACCGTCATGCCAACGGTGAGCACCAGAAAGAATATGCCGATGAATTCAACATGATATTTTTCATAAGCTGGATAATTATAATTGAACCCCGACTGTTTCAATTTTTTCCTGCCGGCAAAATGGGTGTCCGCCGTTTCAGGATTTGCAGCTCGGAGAAGGGTTGATTTCCGGACGGGAATTTTGCGGCCGGGTCTGGCGCCGGATAAACCCGGTCGTAATGGTCCTCAATCCACTGCATCAGTTTTGTCCCATACCGGGGGTAATAACCAAAATAACCCACTCCGTATTCGGCGGTGCTCCTTTCAAGGAGCACAACATAATCGGGGCTGTGCTTCTGGAAAGCCGCGGCCATGTTGGTTTGGCCGAATACTTCCATCTCCGGGGGAAGCCAAACCGGACAGGGAGTTGGGTTCACACGCCGGCTCAGATAATTAATCATGGCTCCTTCAGGAAGCACCGCCAAGGTCGCGTCCGGCGGAACGTTTTTTTGTATCCACGACAGCGCCAGTTGAACATTGTCGTGAAAGGGATTCACTGACGAATCATAGGTCATGATCTTGTCTCCACCGTGTCCCACGGGCGTATTTTTCCGGAGATAATAAGACTCCGAGCGCAGGAACAGATGGACAAACCCGATCATCAGTACCAAGCTGGCGGTCCCGCGAAATAAATGGAAGCGGACCCGATATTTTTGTTCCAGCAGCAGCGGCAGCAGCCACACGAAAAGATATACGGTGCCGGCAAACGCCGGCATGGCCAGCACAAATCCGTAATGCCAGATCCGCGTAAAAAATCCCAGCTTGGCCAGCAGCACCAGGCCAAACACATTCCAAAGCAACGGAAAGATCGCCGCTGGTTTGGCCGCGGCTCTCTGGTAATTCACCGCCAGCAACACGCAGGTGCACAACCCCAGCAACGGTAAGGCCCGGCCACAATCCATCCAACTCAAAACAGCCGCCAAAATCAAAAGAGGGGAAACCAGCAGCAGCAAGACAATCCGCGGCGATTTTATCCACTTAAACCTCGATTCCACATCGCCCCGGAATGCCAGGGCGTAAATCATGGTCACAGCAACAATGAAAATAAAATACGCCGCCATTTTTTCGAGATGCAGCAGCGGCGTGTCCAATCCCAAACACCCTTGATAGTATAAATCCCTGACAACGGACGTATGCCATAATGGCACCCACGCCGAAACCACTGATTGCGTGCTGGTCCGCCAGTCTTCCACCCGCAGGAAAAGCGCGAAAAAAGCCAGTAACGGAATTAGTCCCGCAGTTAAAAATGCCGCCAACGATTTTGCCGCAAAACCGGTTCGTTGGTGAGAAAAACAAACGACAAAAAAAGCCGCCGCCACGCAAACAGCCAATGCCAGGAAAACGTCCGGCTTGGTCAAAAATACCAGCCCGGAACCAAAGCCGGCTGCCACAGCAAACCGGATTTGCCTCTTTTCAACCCAATCCGACAACCACATCACCACCACGATTGATAATACCAGCCCGTGAAACACCTCGTGGCAATAGGGCGTGACATAGTTGTAGTTGCCGACCAATAGGAAATGCTGGAACGCAAATACCAGCACAATCCCCAGACAAATCATGGTCGCCGTCAGCCGGTCCGCCGCCGCCAGAAAACGGCGGTAAATCAAAACCAACATGCCCGCCGCGATGGCCAGATTGGCAAAAATCAGCGTCCGAAACGAAACGCCAAAAATCTTGAAGAGCAGCGCATTGAAATACTGGGACAGCGGACCACCCGCCAAATACATCACATCCCGGTAAAGAACATCCCCTTCGGAAATCCGCCACGGCAGATAAAGCTGCATCCCGAAGTCAACGAGGATGTCAGGCCATTTGCGCCAGGAAAGCGCCGCGGCCATCGCAAAAAGTAATGCCACCACCGCCAACCCCAACCAGGCCGAATACCGAGACGCAAAATTATCCCAGAGGCATCTTCGATCAGTACTGTTCACCATGATTGGCTGGTTTCTTCATAAGCAGCATGAGTATAGTTGAGCAGCAGATCGTTTCAATTGTTTCCTGCCGGCAAAATGAGCGGGCGCCGTTTCAGGATTTGCAGTTCAAAATTGGGTTGCTCTTGAGGTGCGGATTTCCCGGCCGGATTCGGCGACGAATAAACCCGGTCGTAATGACCCTCAATCCACCGCATCAGTTCCATCCCATAACGCGGGTCGTAGCCGAAAAATCCCACCCCGAATTCGGAGGCACTCCGGGCAATGATCAGGACATAGTCGGGACTGTTTTTCTCAAAAGCAGCGGTCATGTTGGTTTGACCAAACACCGCCATCACCGGTGGAACCCAGACGAGACAGGAAGTCGGATTCACCCGCCGGCTCAGATAATTAATCATGGCCCCTTCGGGCAGAACCGCCAGCGTCGCGTCCGGGGGGACGTTTTTTTCAATCCAGGACAGCGCAATTTCGACAGTGCCATGAAAAGGGTCCACCGTGGGACTGTAGGCCACGATTTTATCTCCATCGCTTCCCACGGGCAAATTCTTCTGGAGATAATACGATTCCGAGCGCAGAAACAGATGAACAAACCCCACTGTCAGCGTCAGACAGGCAGTCACACGAAACCAATGGGAACGGACCCGGTATCTTTGTTCCAGCCGCAACGGCAGCAGCCAGACGAACAAGTACACCGTTCCCGCAAACGCCGGCATGGCCAGCGCAAATCCGTACTGCCAAATCCGTGCGAAAAGCCCCAGCTTGGCCAGCAACGCCAGGCCAAACACATTCCAAAGCAACGGAAAGATCGCCGCTGGTTCGGGCGCGATTTCCATGCAGCTCAAACCCAGCAATACACAGGCGGACAAACCCAGGAGGGGCAACGACCGGCCGCAATCAACCCAATTCCAGACAACGGCCAAAATCAAAAGTGGCGCAACCAACAACGGCCAAACCATCCAGGATGGTCTCACCCATTTGAACCTTGATTCCATCCCGCACCGGAAGGCCAGGGCGTAAATCGCGGTTATCATCACGACAAAAATAAAATGCGCCGCCATCTTTTCGAGATGAAGAACTGGCATGTCCAATCCCAGGCACCACTGGTAAAACGGGTCCCGGGTTATGGACGTATGCCACAACGGCACCCACGCCGAAACCACCGAGCGCGCACTGGCCCGCCAGTCTTCCACCCGCAGGAAAAGTACAAAAAAGGCCAGTAACGGGATTAGTCCCGCAGGCAAAAATGCCGCCAACGACTTTGCCGCGAAGCCGGTACGCCGGTGAAAAAAAACAACGACAAAAAAAGCCGCCACCACGCAGACAATCAACGCCAGGAAAACGTCCGGCTTGGTCAAAAATACCAGCCCGGAACCAAAGCCGGCCGCCACGGCAAACCGAATTTGCCTCTTTCCAACCCAATCCGACAACCACATCACCACCACGAGGGAAAGCACCAGCCCGTGAAATATCTCGCAGCAATAGGGCGTAACATAGTTGTAGTTGCCGACCGATACGGTATGCTGGAACGCAAACACCAGCACAATCCCCAGACAAATCATGGTCGCCGTCAACCGGTCTGCCGCCGCCAGAAAACGGTGGTAAACCAAAACCAACATCCCCGCCGTGATGGTCAGGTTGGCAAAAATCAGTGTCCGAAATGAAACGCCAAAAATCTTGAAGAGCAGCGCATTGAAATATTGGGACAGCGGACCGCCGGTCAGATACATCATGTCGCGGTAGAGCACGTCTCCCTGGGAAATCCGCCAGGGCAGGTAAAGTTGTATCCCGAAGTCAACCAGGATGTCCGGCCAACGGCGCCAGGAAAGGGCCGCCGCCAGCGCAAACACACACCCGACCAGCGCCAAGCCCGCCCATTTTGAGCGGCTCCATTCAAGGATTTGCGCCCGCCTGCCCGTCAAATTCTTCATTCAGGAATCTTCCGAAGCCGGAACATCCCGGTCAATCTTCAAACATTTGCCCCCAGTTGCAGCCGGGGATCTGATTCCAGGATGCTTTTGAGATTCGCCCAGTTTGCCTCGTTCATGTCGTTGAACGCATTCAGATAAACCGCCACGGCTTCGGGCGGATATTTCGCGAGCAGCGTTTCAATCGCGGGCTTCAATTTCACGTCGTCCATGCTCTCCGGCAAATTTTCAACCACGCCCTCCTCGTTTTTAATCCCCAGTACGTTCAAAAAATCCACAAGCATGGTCTTGTGCTTTTTCAGCAACCAGGTGCGAATCAGGCTGCCCGCGACCAAATCCAGCGCGGGCCTTGCCAGGGTGGCGATCATGGCCGCGTGCCGCTGGGTTTTGGGCTGGCGCTCAAGGAAAACCGGG
>JBEKZC010000037.1:0-39194 GCA_049510295.1 Verrucomicrobiota bacterium
TTTCGACGCGCTCGACAACCAGCCGGTGAAACTCGTCATGCTTTTTCTCGTGCCCCAGGGCCAGTTCCAGAAACATCTCCACACCCTGGCCAACATCGCCAAGTTCCTCCATAAACCCGATTTCCGCCAGGCGCTCGAACAAGCTCCCGACGCCGACGTGATGCTCAACATCATCAAGGAATACGGGAAAAAATGATTCTCCGGAGGGGCGAGCTCTGCGAGTCCCCAACTTCAAGAGCTTTGTGTGAAAGTGGGCTCGTGTAACTCGCCCCTCCGAAATTTTATCTGTGTTCATTCCGCTTTCGCTTTGCTTCAGCGCGACATGCCGTGGTTAAATCAAGCCCGTGCTGCCGAACAAACAAATCGAACTGAAATTGCAACAAGCCGTCCGCGCGATCCTGCCTAAGGCTGATACTTCCGTCGTTCTCGTCCGTCCGTGTCCCGATCCTAAATTCGGCGACTACCAAAGCAACGCGCTCATGTCGCTGGCGAAGGCGCGGAAAATGAATCCACGGCAGCTTGCCACCAACGTGCTCGCCAAACTCGACGTCGGCGATTGGTGCGAGAAGGTTGAAATCGCCGGCGCCGGCTTCCTGAATTTCCGGCTGAAAAGCTCTTGTCTCGTACAATCCCTGGAATCGGCCGTCCGTGGGGAACACCTGTTCTTTGAAAAAATTGGCGGGGGCGCACAGGACACCCGCGCCGAAACCGGGCGAAGGCGGGCACGGACCGCAGTGATTGATTTCAGTTCGCCAAACGTGGCCAAGCCGATGCACGTGGGCCACATCCGCTCAACGATCCTCGGCGATTGCCTCGCGCGCACGTTGCGCCTGCTCGGCCACCGTGTCATCACCGACAACCACATCGGCGACTGGGGCACGCAGTTCGGCAAATTGCTCGTCGGCTGGAAGAACCATCTGGACCCCGCCGCGCTCAAGACCGATCCGATTGCCGAAATGGAGCGGCTTTACAAGCTTGTCAATGCCGCGAGCGAAGCCGACGAGAAAGTTCTGGAGGCGGCGCGGCAGGAACTCGTCAAACTCCAGAGCGGGGACGCTGAAAACCTGAAGATCTGGCGTGAGATGATTGCGCTGTCGCAAAAGCAGTTCGACATGATTTACGGCCAGCTCGGCGTGAAATTCGACCACACGCTCGGCGAAAGCTTTTACAATCCGCGCCTCAAACCGCTGGTGGACGAACTCGTCGCCAAAGGCATCGCGCGCGAAAGCGAGAGCGCGATTGCCATTTTCTTCGACGACCCGCCCCAACTCAAGGAACAGCCCGCGCTTATTCGCAAGAGCGATGGCGGATTTAATTACACCACCACGGACCTGGCCACGCTGGCGTACCGGCTGGAGACCTGGCGGCCGGATGAAATCATTTACGTCACCGACGGACGGCAACAATTGCACTTCCAGCAGGTTTTTGCGGCGTTTCGCAAATGGCAATCCGTTACTTCGGAGGGACGAGTTACACGAGCCCCCAATTCTTCCAGTGAAAAAAGTCTGGGACTCACGGAGTTCGTCCCTCCGAAAGATGTGAAACTGGCGCACGTCTGGTTCGGCTCGATTCTCGGCGAGGACGGCAAGCCGTTCAAAACGCGCAGCGGCGAGACGGTAAAGCTGGCCGATTTGCTCGACGAAGCGGAGGAACGGGCCTTCAAAATCGTTTCCGAAAAGAACCCGGATTTGCCGGAGGCGCAACGCCGCGAGATTGCGCGGGTCGTCGGGCTGGGCGCCGTGAAATACGCCGACCTGCTGCCGAACCGCCAGAGTGATTACGTTTTCAGTTGGGACAAGATGCTCGCGCTGCAAGGCAACACCGCGCCATATCTGCAATATGCCTACACCCGGATCAAAAGCATCTTCCGCAAATCAGATGTAGCGTCGGCTCTGCGAGCCGATGGTTCGGTGCACAGCGCCGACTCCACAACGCTGGCGTTCTCAGCGCCGGAGGAAATTGCGCTGGCCAGGCATTTATTGAATTTCGGGCTGACGCTGGAAGCGGTGGCAGAGGAATATCGTCCGAACTTTTTGTGCAATTATCTCTACGAACTGGCTGGCAAGTTCACGTCGTTCTACGAAAATTGTCCGGTGCTCAAGGCCGACGACACGACACGCGCCAGCCGGCTGGCTTTGTGCGACCTGACCGCGCGGGTTTTGAAGCAGGGGCTGGACGTCCTCGGCATTGAAACCGTCGAGCAGATGTAGGTGTGTTTTTGTGAATAAGGTGTTAGTAATTTTTCCTGCTGGTGACTTGACCTCGCCGCGTTTTTCTCCAAAAATTCTATGCTTTTTTTAAGTGGTTTTCCAAACAAAAAGCCGGTTGGAAAAGCTGCTTTCTGAAAGGAAATATTCTGTGAAAAATTTTGCCTCTCTCTCAGTTGTTTTGGCCGTGTTTTCTCTCGCTGCCGCCAAGGCGGATGTCATTGCCGATTGGACTTTTGAAAACAGTGGCTTAGGTTCTTCAACTCCCTCTTTTTCACCGGGAGCAAACACCGCGACTACTAATTTTTATGCCGAACTGGGGCTGGAAGCAGGAACTGCAGCGGCCATCGGTTTGCACGCGGGTAATGCGGCATACACCGGCCCAGCCGGCAACGGATCAACCAAGTCATTAAGTTCCGCTCTTTGGGCCGTTGGTGATTATTATCAGTTTTCTGTCACTCTGGATTTGGTTGATAATACCTACAGCGGCATTAATGTGTCCTATGACCAAAATGGGAGTGCTACTGGTCCGAAGACATACTACATTGCCTACAGCACTGACGGTTCATCATTTACCAAATTGGGGTCTGATTATGGACTTACTTCTGGAATTTCTTGGGCTGCGGCCACCCCAAACCAAGCAACCCAGTTAAGCGATGATTTCTCCTCGATTACAGCACTCAATACTGCCAGCACTATTTATTTCCGTGTAGTGGACGATAGCGCAACAACCGGCGGTGCTATCAATGGTGGCAATGTTGGGACGGCTGGCACTGACAGAATTGATAATTTCGTGGTCAACGCAACAATAACCGCCGTGCCGGAGCCAGCAACCTTGACTTTGGTGGCAGTGGGCGCTGCCGCTTTTCTGGTCGCGTCTCGCCGCAGGTGCTAATCTCCTTTCCTGAATTTTTCGGCGTTCTATGAAAATTGTCCAGTGCTCAAGGTTGATGATGCGACGCGTGCCGGCCGTCTGGCGTTGTACGACCTGACTGTGCAGGTTTTAAAGCAGGGGCTGGACGTCCTCGGCATCGAACCCGTCGAGCAGAGGTGAGGTGGATATTCCAAGAGAAAAATCCGGCCGCAAGTTTTTGATTCAAGGCCGATTTATCAATTGCCAGGTTGCGTCCATTCACACTTCGGGCACAGCTTGGCTTCTTCTGGGATCATTGCATTACAAGCCACGCATTGCTTGCCTCTTTGCTCGTCTTCGGATGCTTCCCCGACGTTGGAACTTACCGCATAATCTTTCCCCTCGGACGGCATTTCCCCCGGGGCAACTGCAACAGCACAAAGTTCCTTGGCGCTCGCATAATCTTTCCGGCGCTTCTGTACCCGAACATAATCGTAAGTGTTCAGGTTAAATCCAATCGTTTGCATCAAAAACTCGTCGGGCACAAACGTTTCGATGCCGGCAGCCTCAAGCCGCCCCATTATTATATCCGCGTCGGTCAGTCTTTGACACGAAAACACGGTTGCAAATTCTTCCCGCTCATCCAGTTTGGGAGTCTCGACTGGCGCTTCAGTCTTGAACTCTTCGGTGCCACAGCCGGAACAGCGGACGGCATCATTGTCATTTTCTCCGCCGCAATAGGCGCATTACTTCATGGCTTTCTTAAGCCGCTTTTTTGGAATTTCTGAAACCGCTGCTGCGCTCCTCAACTCAACCGCATCGGCATCACGACGTAGAGGAAGGGGCCGTTGATCTTGAGCACGCCGGGGCTGAGCTCGTCAATCAACTCGAAGAATACCTCGTCCTCGGTCAGTGAATTGAGTGGGTCGATGAGGTAGCGCGGATTGAAGGCAATGGCGATTTCCTTGCCTTTGTAGTTTACGGCGAGCGTTTCGCGCGCCTCACCGACCTCCGGTGAATTGGCGGTGATGGCAAGGTTGTTCTTGCCGAAGGTGAGCTTGACGGAATTGGCCTTCTCGCTGGTCATGATTTCGGCGCGGCGCAGGGCTTGCAGAAACTCCTCGCGACTGAGCGGCACGCGCTCCTTTACCTCGGCGGGTATGACCTGGCGGTAGTTCGGGTAATTGCCCTCAATCAATTTCGTGATGACGAGCACGGAAAATCCCTTGTCGTCTTTGAGCGCGAACGACGCCTGGTTTTCGCCGAACTTGATTTCCACGTCACCTTTTTCCTGGAGCAGGCGATTCAATTCATTCACCGCCTTGGCCGGAACGATGAATTCACCGCTGCTTTTCTCGGCGATGTCCACTTCCTCATCCACCAGCGCGAGCCGGCGGCCGTCCGTGGCGACCATGGTCATTTTGTGGTCTTTCAGACTGATGAAAATGCCGTTGAGCACGTAACGCGATTCATCGGTGGACACGGCGAACGAGGTTTTTCGCATCATCGCCTTCACGGTTTCCTGGGGCAGGGAAACTTTCTTGTCGTCCTTGAATTTGGGCAGTGGTGGAAACTCATCCGCCCCCAGGCCGTTAATTTTATAAAAAGAGGCATTACACCGGATGCTGGTGACGTTCTTATCGTCGGTCTCGATGTCTATTTCATTGCCGCCCAATTCTCGAACGATGCCAAACAGCTTTTTTACCGGAACGGTTGTGCTGCCGCCCTTTTTTATCTTCGCTTCAACCTTGCAAGCGACCGTCACGTCCAGATCTGTCGCGGTAAATTCCACACGATCGTCTTCGGCGTACATCAGCACATTGGAAAGAATGGGCAGTGTCGTACGCGTACTGACGACATTTTGAACAGCTTGCAAGCCGGCGAGAATTTGTTCCTTGGCGATGGTAAGGTTCATGAGCGTTTAATAGTAATTCTTTCCCAATATTAAATTATCAGTATTAAGGGCTGTGAATAAAGCAAACAACTTTAAATGTCAAGGCGGCCACTGGGTTTTGTAAAGGAAAGAAAAACGAGGATTGCCGGATTTGAAAACTGCCAAACTCCGCAAGTGGGAGTTTTCCCCAAAGTTCCCATTCCATTAACAGGAAATAGATGGGTTATTTTCCAAGTTGTGCGCGATAAATAATTTCAGGCAGCAACCGTCCAACCAATGCGACTTCCTCTGCTGTCGAATCTCGCCCCAGAGAAAAACGCACGAGTGAATTTGCCCGGGTACGCCAACCCAAGGCGGCAATCACATGCGAAGGCTCGAGAGAACCCGCCGAACAGGCCGAACCACTTGAAGCGCAAATTCCCTCCAAATCCAGCCCGGCCAGAAGCACAATGCTGTCTGCGCCGCGAACAACGAACGCAACTGTGTTTGCCAGTCGTCTTTTGCGCGAGCCCATAAAAACAGCGCCATCTATTTTTTCAATTGTTCCAATCAATTTTGCCACCAACGGAGCCAGCCTGGATCGGTCAAAGACCGGAGATTTGACAAACCGTTCCATCGCTTCAACCAAACCGGCGATGCCCGCCAGATTTTCCGTCCCTGCCCGCCGTTCATTCTCATGCCCGCCGCCCAACAAAACCGGGTCGGGAAGCAACGGGGATCTGATATAAAGCAGCCCCGCCCCCTTCGGCCCGTGGAATTTATGCGCACAGGTCGAAACCAAGTCCGCGTTGAATTGGATGGCATTTTCAACCGGTTCCTTGCCAAACCACTGGACCGCATCCGTGTGAAAAATAATTCCGCGCTCACGACAAACCGCGCCGAGTTCGGCGACCGGCTGGATCGTGCCGATTTCATTGTTCGCCGCCATGATTGAAACCAGAATCGTGTCCGGGCGGATGGCTTTCCTCAAATCGTCCACGGAAACAAAGCCTTCCGAATCCACCGGCAGCCGGGAGACTTCAAAACCCTCCTTTTTCTCAAGGAAATCGAAGCAATGCAGCACCGCGTGGTGCTCAATGACCGAAGTGATCAAATGCCGGCCTTTCGGTTTAAACAGCCGTGCTGTGCCGAGGATTGCAAGATTGTTGCTCTCCGTCCCGCCGCTGGTAAAAATGACTTCGCTCGGCTTGCAACCGAGGACTTTAGCCGCGCGCGCGCGCGAGTCGTCGAGCAATGCCCGCGCTCGCCGGCCAACATGATGCACGGACGAGGGGTTGCCCCAAATCTCGCCGAGAAACGGCAGCATGGCATCGCGCACCGCCGGGTCGAGCGGGGTCGTGGCGTTGTAATCGAAGTAAATCGTCCGTGGCATCGGCCTATTTTGCGACAAATCGCGGCGGGGAGACGAGTTAAAAAGTTCGCCTCCGCAGCAAACTCAAGCTACAAAATTGGGGCGCAGCAGCGCGTCCCTACCGCGAGTTGGTAGGGCGATGCTGCCGCGCCGCCCATTTTAACTAATGAAGCCATGAACACACGGGTCAAAATTTGCGGCATCACGAATCTGGCCGATGCACAAGCAGCCGTTGAGGCGGGCGCGGACGCGCTGGGCTTCATGTTTTACGAAAAAAGCCCGCGGCACATGACCATTCCAGCCGTTGCTAAAATTTCAAAACAATTGCCGCCGTTCGTTTTGCGCGTTGGTGTTTTTGTGAATGCGGCGGAGGAATTGGTCACGAGCGCCATCGGGGAATGCAGCCTGGGCCTGCTCCAGTTTCACGGTGACGAACCGCCGGAATTTTGCGCGCGGTTCGGTCTGATGAGCATGAAAACCTTCCGCATCCGAAACGCCGAATCGCTGAAGGAGCTGCCGAAATACCCCACCGAGGCCTGGCTGCTCGACGCTTACTCGGCCGAAAACCTCGGCGGTACGGGTGAAAAATTCAATTGGGACCTGGCCGTCGAAGCGCAAAAATTTGGCAAACCGGTTTTTCTCGCCGGCGGACTGACGCCGGAAAATGTCGCTGCCGCCGTGCGAAGGGTGCAGCCGTTCGGCGTGGATGTTTCCAGCGGGGTGGAATCGTCGCCTGGGAAAAAGGATCACGCCAGGATGCGCGCGTTCATCGCCAACGTTCGCCGGGCGGAGCAAAAATGAAACGCATCGCCGTATATTGCGGGTCGAACAAAGGGGCACGCCCGGCCTATGCCGAAGCGGCGGAGAATCTCGGACGCCATCTGGCCAAACGCGGAATCGAACTGGTCTATGGCGGCGGTTGCGTCGGGCTGATGGGCGTTCTGGCGGATGCCGCGCTTCAAAACGGGGGCCACGTCATCGGCGTGATCCCGCAAACGCTCGTTATCAAGGAAGTGGTGCATGAAAAACTGCCCGACCTGCGAGTGGTGAAAAACATGCACGAGCGCAAGGCGCTGATCGCCGAACTCGCCGATGGTTTCATCGCGTTGCCCGGGGGTTATGGTACATACGAGGAATTTTGCGAGGTGCTCGCCTGGAGCCAGCTTGGCTATCACAAAAAACCTTTCGGGCTGCTGGACGTGGCGGGTTTTTACCGGCGCTTTCTTGAATTTTTCGACCACGCGACGCGTGAAGGCTTCATCCGGCCCCAGCACCGCGAGCTGGTCATGGTGGAGGAAGACGTGGAAAAATTACTGCATCGGCTGGAAACCTTCCAGTCGCCCAAAGAAGTGAAGTGGGTTAGGTAGACGCCAAGAGTGTTTTCACCACGGATACCACCGGGCAGAACGGAAGGACGCAGATGAAAAATCTTATCTGTGTGAAACTGTGTTCATCTGTGGCTTAAATAAATCCTTTGCACCGGCCTTCGCTTTGCGCGAGATTGAACGCTGTTTTATGAGCAAAAATTCCAGCGCCAAAATGCCGGACGCCCGGGGCCATTTCGGTCCTTACGGCGGACGTTTCGTGCCGGAGACGTTGATGCATCCGCTGCGCGAGCTGGAGGCGGAATACTTCCGCGCGCAAAAGGACCCGGCGTTCAAGCGCGAGTTCGAGTATTATCTCCGGGAATTTTGCGGACGGCCCACGCCGCTTTACTTCGCCGAACGATTAACCAGGGAACTCGGCGGCGCGAAGATTTACCTCAAGCGCGAGGACCTGCTCCACACCGGCGCGCATAAAATCAACAACGCCATCGGCCAGATCCTGCTCGCCAAACGCATGGGCAAGACGCGCATCATCGCCGAAACCGGTGCCGGACAGCACGGCGTGGCCACCGCCACCGTCGCCGCCATGTTCGGATTGAAATGCGTGGTTTATATGGGCGCAGTGGATTGCGAACGGCAGGCACTCAATGTCTATCGCATGAAAATGCTCGGCGCCGAGGTCGTGTCCGTGAAGGCCGGCCAGCAGACGCTCAAGGAAGCCATCAACGAAGCCATGCGCAACTGGGTCACCAACATCCGCACCACGCATTACATTCTCGGCACGGTCTATGGCGCGCATCCGTATCCGCTCATGGTCCGGAATTTCCAGCGCGTCATCGGCGACGAAGCGCGCCGACAGATTTTGGCAAAGGAAAAGCGCCTGCCCGACCTGCTCGTGGCCTGTGTCGGCGGCGGGTCAAACGCGATGGGATTGTTTTATCCATTCCTCAAGGACAAGTCCGTGAAGATGGTCGGCGTGGAGGCGGGCGGACGCGGCATCAAACCCAACCAGCACGCGGCGCGGTTTAACGGCGGCTCGCTCGGCGTGTTGCAGGGCACGCGCTCCTACATTTTGCAGGACAAAAACGGGCAGATTCAACTCACGCACAGCGTCAGCGCCGGATTGGATTACGCCGCCGTAGGCCCGGAACACGCCTGGCTGCGCGACAGGAAACGCGTGGAATATACCTATGCCAAGGACGACGCGGCATTGGCGGCATTCATGAAGCTGGCGCAGATTGAGGGAATCATTCCCGCGCTGGAAAGTGCCCACGCGATTGCCGAGGTCATCAAGCGCGCGCCGAAAATGGGCGGGAAAAAGCTCATCATTGTGAACCTGAGCGGTCGCGGCGACAAAGACGTGTCCCAGGTGGCTGCGAAAGTGAAATTGTGATTTTCAGCCCGGAGAATTGGAGCCAGCGTCCGGTTTGCGGTGGAAAATCAGAAAAGTCTGGTCGTACTGAACATAGGGCCTTCCCGGCAACCAGCGAATGGCGTTAACCTTGTCCGTGGCGTCAAACACCTGGACCAGATCGTAGAATTTCTGCAAACTTTCCGGGTCGAGGAATGTTCCGGCTTGAGCTTCCATCGGCCGCTGGATCAGCCAATCCGGCATCAGTTCAAGACCGACCTGGTGTTCCCTGAACGGCCCCAACCGCTTCCGGGTTTCAACCACTTCCTTGGAAGCCAGGCCGGGACAATCCAGCATCTTGAGCCCGGAATAATAGCCGATGTACCCGAGCGGTTCGAGCATCACGGTGTCGTGCGGTGTTTGCGCGTGGGCACGCAGCCAAAGGCCGATTGGGCGGCGCAGGCCGTTTTCGATGAGTTCCTGTTGCACCTGCAGTTGCCGCGCAACACAAACCGTCACCGTAGCCTGGCCCAGCACAAGCCCAACGGCAGAAACGCGCAACCCCTTTGCAAGATGACAACACCATCCACGGGCCCAGCCAGGTTGCGACAGTCTTGGTGCCAGACAAAGCGCCTGGTCAAAGAGGAGACCAATGGTCAGATAGCCGAACACCGCCACCGTCGGCAAATACCACGGGGGATGGTATTTCAGAACAGCGGTTAAGAAAAAGTTGCCGAGGAAATAGGCCAGGGAGAACAGCCGGGTTTGCGGGCGCACCCCAGGAATTAGCCACGAAAAAGCCGCCGCCAACCCCAGCGCATAGCTGACAACAGCGAGAGAAATCGGCCATCCGCCATGGTCCGAATAACCCGGCAGGAATGTAAATTGCATGCTCGTAGCAAAAGGGGTCAGCAGGGTCAAAGGGAACATCACCAGATCGGTGACGAGAACATCAAACAAGATTGGCGGCCGGTTGGCCGCCTTGGCTGTGATCGTGTACGGGATCGGCGTGCCGTAATACCACCACGCCCACAGAAACCACGACAGATACAAAGCGGCACAGACCAGTCCGGCGCCGAAGAGCATCTTTCCCCACCCAATCCGTGATTTGCCGGCCGTCCTGCCGGACAGGAAAAGCAGCGTCCCGACTCCAAGGATGGCGATGTAAACGCAACTGTCCGGGCGGGTCCACATCAAGCCGGCCCAACCGGCGCCGAGGCGAAGCATCTGACGCGGCCCGGGCACCACCAAGCCGTGAATCGCCAGCGCCAGAAAGAAAACCAGCAGGCCGGTCTCCATGCCGTTGATGCTGAAATCCACAATCTTGGCATCCAGACCAATCAGCGCCACCGTCAGCCAGCAGGAAACCCGCCGCAGTTGCAAAGACAGCAGTGCCCGGAAAAGCAGGACCACCCCTGCAGCCAGCGCCCCGAGGCTCACCACCCGAAACAGCCACAGAACCAGATAGTCTGATTGATTGCCCGTTAACCAGCAAAACGCCGCCGGCAGGAGAACCCCCAGCGGCGAGGTGAACGAGTGCAGCTGCTCGCCGGGAGTAAAAACGAGGCCGTGGCCGGTCGCCAGATTTCGACTGACGCGAAACGTGATCCAATAATCCTCCCACGCGTGTTGCGTGTAGGCGGCAAACACCAGGCCAACCAGCAACACAGCTCCCGCGACCAGCACCTCCGACCTGATGGCCGCCGTTTTCATTGGGGCGGGAGGATAGCCCGCCCGACCGCGTGGTCAAGGTTGCGTGCGCGGGAGTGCCCAGCCCCGGACGCCGGCGGGAATTCCACCTTCATCGGATTTCGGCGCGACAAGTTGGCGGAGCAAGGAGTGCGCAAACATTACATTCCCGATTTCTCCAACCGGAAGAACCACAACACCGTTGAACGCGCCTTCGCCCGTGTGGAAAAAGATTTGCGAGCGAGCGTCGGCAAATAAAGCGCCGGAGGCGCGATAGATAACAACCCACGGTAAAACCGTGGGTATGGTTGTCAAAACCATCCAAGTCCCGGCAGGAGCGGCATAAAATCAACCAACGAATGTCTTCTATCGCCCCAGCTGGAGCTTGATTTGATTTTGTTCGTTGACCCACGGCTCGCGCCTCCGGAGCTGTTCCCCAGCTTTCCAAAACGAACAGCGCCGGTTATTTTATTGCCGGTAAAACAATGGATGCTGCACGACAACTGCCGCGGATGGCGCCGCAAGGCTGGCTGGGATTGTTCCTGCTGGCGGTGTGCTGGCCGTTGAACTGGACGCTGCCGGGCCTGCGGACGGCCTACCTGTTCTTCCCGCTGTGGCTGGGCTATATCCTGGTGGTGGACGCGCTGGTCTGGCGGCGGGCCGGCACGTCGTTGTGGACGCGCTCGCGCCGGGGGTTCGGCCGGCTCTTCATCCTGTCCGTGCCGGCCTGGTGGCTGTTTGAAATCATCAACCGGCGGACGGGCAACTGGGAATACCTCGGTGCCGGCACATTCACCCCGCTCGAATATTTCGCGCTTTGCACGCTGTCCTTTTCCACCGTCATGCCGGCCGTGTTCGAAACCGCGGAACTGGTGCGGACGTTTCACTGGGTGAAATCACTTCCTGCCGGGGCGCGCGTCCCGGACACACCCCGGGTTGGTCTCGGATTGTTGTTCGCCGGACTTGTCATGCTGGCGTTGACCCTGGCTTGGCCGAAATTTTTCTATCCGCTAGTCTGGATTTCACTGGGGTTCATCTTCGAGCCAGTGAATCGCCGGCTGGGCCGGCCGCATTTTCTGGAATGGCTGCAACACGGCGACTGGCGGCCGGTGATTTCGCTGTCACTCGGCGCGCTGATCTGCGGGTTTTTCTGGGAGATGTGGAATTTCTGGTCCTGGCCGCAATGGATTTATCACACCCCGGGTGCGCAGTTCCTGCACGTCTTCGAAATGCCGCTGCTGGGTTACGGCGGTTACATCCCGTTCGCGCTGGAACTTTACGCGTTGAAAAATCTCCTCTGGGCCCGCGGGCCAAAGCTGGAGCTTTGAGCTGGGGCTTTCAGTGGACATTCTCATCTGCCGGTTCCAGCCGGCTGGCGGGGGCGATACGGACGTCGTACCGCGGAAACTTTATTGCCCTCGCAACAGGATGAGGCCGTTGCGCAAATAGGCCAACGCCCGCGTTTGGGGTTCTGCCAGAAGCCGCGCACTTTTTTATCGTCGAAGAGGCTGTTCGTCGTTACAGTAAAATTTTTCAGACATGGAACCGAACGGAAAAAACAAGGTCAAGATTGCGCACGAAATGTGCGAAGAGGGATTGTGGCCGGCAGTGCTGGCGTTCGCCCAAAGCTGGCGTGAAAAAGACCCGTCCGATTACCAGGCGCTGTATTACATCGGCCGGGGCTTGAGCGGGATGGGACAATTTGCAATGGCGGAAACGGCTTACCGGGGGGCGCTGGCGTTGGAAACCACCGATGCCCGGGTGTGGAACAACCTGGGGGGATTGCTCTACGAAAAATTGCGGCGCCCAAGCGAGGGCATCCGCTGCCTGGAGCAGGGTTTGAAAATGGATCCACACAATAAAATCGCATGGTCAAACCTGGCCACGATGGCTGGCAGGCTGGGACGGCATCACAAGGCGCTGGAATATGCCGACCGGGCCATCGCGCTGGACCCAAAGCTGGTGGAAGCTTATCTGTACAAAGCCACCGCGGCGAAGGCCTTGGAAAAAATGGACGTCGTCAAAGAGGTTTGCCACAAACTGGCAACCATCGAACCGGAAAAATTCCGCCGCGGGCGCTGAACCCGGCAGCTTGTTTCGATACCGGCAACCAGATAATTTCAGGCTGTGATTTACGACGCTTCATTGGACGAGTTGCTGCAAAAGGTTTGGGACGGCCAGCGCATCAACCCGGCCGAGGCGTTGCGGCTTTATCATTTGCCGCTGGAAGAACTTGGCGCGCTTGCCGACCACCGCCGGCAATTGGCCAAGGCGAAGGATTTCAATGGGCGCGGCAACGACATCGTCACCTACATCGTTGACCGCAACGTCAACTACACCAACGTCTGCAACGTCTATTGCAAATTCTGCGCGTTTTATCGTGTGGAAAAGGACGCCGACGCCTATGTCATCACGTTCGACGAGATGGACCGCAAAATCGAGGAGACCGTCGCGCTGGGCGGCACGCAGATTTTGATGCAGGGCGGGCACCACCCGAAGCTGACGAAGCAGTGGTATCTCGATTTGCTCTCACACGTCAAAAGCAAATTTCCGCAGGTCAACATCCACGGCTTCAGTCCCAGCGAGTTCATCCATTTTCGCGAAGTATTCAACGAGCCGCTGGAGAAAATCATCGGCGATTTCGTGAAGGCCGGGCTGGGTTCGATTCCCGGCGGCGGCGGGGAAATTCTCGTGGACCGCGTGCGCAAGAAAATTTCGCCGCTCAAGGCGATGAGCGACGACTGGCTCGCAGTCATGGACGTGGCGCATGGCTTGGGGCTTCATTCTTCAGCCACCATGATGTTTGGGCACGTGGAAACGGTAGAGGATCGGATAGAACACCTGGAACGGCTGCGCGCGCAGCAGGACAAATCACTAACTCGCGTCAACGGAGTGCGGCTGTCCCCGGCCGCAGCGACTGTGAAATCGGCGGCGGTGCCAGAAATTTCAAAAGGTTCGCATGCTGGCAACGTTGCTGTGGCCGGGATGGCCACACTCCCCGGCCATTTCACCGCATTCATCTGCTGGACGTTTCAGGCCGGGCACACGAAACTCAAGGCGCCGACGGTCGGCGCACAGGAGTATTTGCGGACGCAGGCGCTGGGCCGGATTTACCTCGATAATTTCACCAACATCCAAAGCTCGTGGGTGACGCAAGGTCAGGAAATCGGCCAGGTCGCCCTCAAATTCGGCGCGAATGATCTCGGCAGCATCATGATCGAGGAAAACGTTGTCAGCCAGGCCGGCACCACCTTCCGCATGACCGTGGGCGACATGCATCGGCTCATCAAAGACCTCGGTTACGAGCCGCACCAGCGCGACAATTGGTATCGGCTGGTGAACTGAATTTTGGTTTGGGTGGCACAGGCCTCCGGCCTGTCGTTTCGGGCGTCACGCCCCGAAACCGTCATTGTACGGACGATTTAATTGATAAAGGGGGAGCACGCGCGCCACCGCGCGTTTAGGCGGACGCTCCCGTCCGCCAGCCGGTCGCGGGGCGAGAGATGAACCGTTTGATCTGGTGGCGCGCATCGCGAAGGTTCGACGCGGGGCGCTCCCCATTTCCAACGGCATCGTCCCAGCTTGGGCAAAAACCAACCAGTTGTGACCCGCGAGACACAGGGACTACCCGAATATTTGTGAGCATTTTGGGCGGGACGCCGTCTAATAAATCAGGGCGACTGTCCCTTGACGGCAAGTAAAACGGATTTTTGAAACATGGTAAAGTTTGTGACATGGACAAAGTTAAGTCGAAGTTTCTCCGGCTGCTGTGGCTGGCGTCGAACCCGCCAACGCCGTCCGCGAAAACATCTCGCCCAAAACGTCGCAGCCGTCGAAGCGGCGGTTGTAACGGAACGCGAACTCGTTGACGTAGTTTTGCAGGTACTTGCGGCTGACGCTGTGGTGCGTCCCGTCAATGCTGCGTTTAAGTTGCGCCCAAAATCCTTCGATGGTGTTGGTGTGGGCACGGCCAACAACATATTCCCCGCTTGCGTGGTTGACGCGAATGTGTTTGAACCCAAACTTGCTGGTGAAGTTATAGACCGGCAGTTCGTCCGTCACAACTTGTGCCGTGGTTTCGACGTTGCGGCGGATGTGTCCAATAGCGTTGTTGGCCGTCACGTTGGTAACGACGGTTGCGCGGACTTCCCCGCGCCGCTCGACAACGCCGACAACCGGCGTCTTGCCAACCGCCCCGCGTCCGCGCAGCCCAGATCGGCGACCGCCGATGTATGTCTCGTCGGCCTCAACGACACCACTCAACAAGTTTCCACCGCTGGCCATAAGCTCGCGGATTTTGTGCCCCATGCGGTGCGCCGTTTTGTAGGTCACGCCGAGTTGCCGCTCAAGCTCTTTGGCCGCGACACCATTTTTGCTCTTGGCAAAAAGGAAAATGGCGAAGAACCAACTTTTGAGGCTCGTCTCGCTTTTGTGAAAAATTGTCCCCGCAGTCGGGTGCAACTGCGCCCCGCAAAACGAGCAGGCGTAGCAACGCCGCTTGGCAACGCGGTAGAAACAGTTGGACTTGCCGCATTCGCAGACATGCCCCGCGTAACGAGCGCGGAAAATGTGGTGCAAACAGGCGTCATCGTCCGGGAACTGGGCATCGAAATTTTTAAAGTTATACACGGCGAGCCTTTCGTTTTTTGGGCAGAGCGCACAGAGCAAGCCAAGCCTCTTGGGTTACTGACAACGCGCCAGTCTCGCGGCGGGATACCGTCTCTTGAGCAACACCGAGTTGCGCGGCCACTACTGTCTGTGTCCCGCGCAACTGACGCTCGCGTTGGTAGTCGGTGGCGTTCATTGGCCAACCTGTTCTTCGGCGTCTTCTTCCTGTTCAGCTGCGTGTTTTTCTCCGTCAGCCTCGCATTGACGGGCATATTTACGGACGGCGGCACATTGTTTTCTGGTGTTCGTGGACATGTTGCTGAGTTGCGCCAGTTGGTATTCAGAGTCGGTCAATTTGTCGGACGGTTTCATATTTTTCCTTTCGTTTTAGTGAGTTGGTTAACTCTCACTGTCTGGTTATACTGTATGACGTAACGTCATACTTTGAAACAAAAAAGTGTAATTGTTTTTCGTTGATTATAAACACGTTATGACGTCACGTCATAAACCTAACAAAACCGGCTGTTACTTGCCGTCAAGGGACAGTCGCCTAAATCAGTTATGCCATTCCACCAGCCAAACTTGTTATGAAAACACTCGCTTCCATTCTTTCCCTCGGCGCGGCAGGTGCGCTTGCCGCTTTCGCCCAACCAGCGCTGACCATTTACAACCAGGACTTTGCCGTCGTGCGCGACACGGTGCCACTCGACCTCAAGTCCGGCGTGAACAACGTGCGTTACGCCGACGCCACCGCGCGCGTCGAGCCGGACTCGGTGATTCTGCGCGACCCCGCCGGGAAACATTCGCTCCAGATCTGGGAGCAGAATTACCGCAACGATCCCATCACGCAGGAACTGCTGCTGTCGCTGTTCGAGGGCAAGACGGTTGATTTTGAGACCCTGCGCCTGAAAGATAACACGCAGGTGCGCGAAATCGTTCCGGGCAAAATCATCCGCAGCGGCTATGTGCCGGGCGGCGGCTCGGAACAGCCCATCATCGAGGTGAACGGCAAATTGCAGTTCAATTTGCCCGGAACCCCGCGGTTTCCCGATCTGGGTGATGACACGGTGCTCAAGCCGACCCTGAACTGGCTGCTGCAATCCGACCAGCCAGGCAAGTTCGACGCCGAGGTCAGCTACATCACCGGTGGATTCACTTGGGAAGCGGACTACAATCTCGTCTCGCCGGAAAAGGGCGACACGGTGGACCTGATCGGCTGGGTGACGATGAACAACCAGAGTGGCAAGACGTTCCGCGATGCCAAAATAAAACTGATGGCCGGCGACGTAAACAAAATCCAGCCGCCAACATTTAACGGAATGAGAAACCGAATGATGACGTTAAGCGGAATGGCGGGGGAAGCACCGGCTGTGACCGAAAAAACCTTCGACGAATTTCATCTTTACACGCTGGCGCGGCCCACGACATTGCTCGACCGCGAGACCAAACAGGTGGAGTTTGTCCGCGCCACGGACGTGAAAGCGCCGGTGATTTACGTTTACGATGGCTCGTCCGACTACCGCTTTTACGGCGGGTTGAATTACGACCAGAATTACGGAACGGAGGGCAACAAAAAGGTTCGGGTCATGCGTGAGTTCGTGAATGCGGAGACGAATCATCTCGGCATTGCGCTGCCCAAGGGCAAGCTAAGGTTTTACCGCCGTGACGCTGACAGCCAGATGGAGTTTGTGGGCGAGGACATGATTGACCACACGCCGCGCAACGAGACCATCCGTGTGACCACCGGCAACGCCTTCGACCTCGTGGGCGAACGCAAGCAGACGAATTTCCGCGTGGACACCGGCGACAAATGGCTGGACGAGTCGTTCGAGATCAAATTGCGCAATCGCAAGAAGGAGCCGGTGGAAATCCGCGTGGTCGAGCATCTCTATCGCTGGAGCAGTTGGGACATCACGCAGAAATCCGACGATTTCAAAAAGACGGATTCCCAGACCATCGAGTTCCGCGTGCCGGTCAAACCCGACGAGGAACGGACGGTGGCTTACACGGTGCATTATTCCTGGTAGCGGCGTTGGCGTTCACGCTCCCGGCTCGGCGAAGCCTGGGTCAGCGTGACGCTTCATAATTAAATTTTCTCGCCCGGCCAAAAACAAACTTGCCCGAAGCTTTTAAAAAGAAGCAATCTTTCTTATGGCAGATTCACCGACAGCGCGAAAAGTCAGCAACCCGAAGACGCGCTTCAACTGGCGCGTCAGCGATTTCATCCGCCGGATGATGGTCTGGTGGTTTGAACTCCGCGCGCGGATCACCGGACGCGGTTATTATTGTTCCACGCTGGCGGGTGAGGAAGATTACAACATCACCGTCAATTCCGACCTGACGGTTTCCTGTTGTTGCCAGGATTACGATGGCAGCGGGCACATCGGGGATTTGCGTAAAAACACGTTTGAGGAAATTTATTTCGGGCCGGTCGCGCAGCGATTTCGCGACAGACTGGCGAAGGGGAAAATGGCGATTCCCACCTGTGTGCGTTGCACCATCAAGCGCCTGCCCCCAAAAGCCACGCCACCCAAACCGCAATTGCCGTATCGCGGGATGCTGCTGGAAAACACCGTGCTGTGCAATGTGGACTGCATCGGCTGCGCGCGGGAAGGCGCGGCCAACATCCGTTCGAGCAAACGAATACCCCTGGAGGAACTCGGCCGGATGGCCGACCTGGTGCATCAGCTTAAAATGGAGAAACTGTTTTACCTGAACCTCGGCGAGCCGTTTTTGTCGCCAACCATCTGCCAGGAACTGCCGCTGTTGCGCGCGAAAAATCCCGACTGCTGGATTCTGGTTTCCACGAACGGCATTCTGTTGAACACCGATGCCAAGCGCGAAGCGGCGTTGAGCCTGAGCCACATCCTTTTTTCCGTCCACGGCATCAGCAACAAGATGAGCGCGAAATACATGCTGGAGGGCAGTTTTGAAAAAGCCCACGCTGCGATGAAGGCGATGGTAGCGTACCGCGACGCGCGTGGCCTGGGCCAGCCGGTGCTGGAATGGAAATATCTGCTGTTTAACTGGAACGACCAGCCGAAGGCAATCCAGCGCGCCATCGAAATGGCAAAGGAAATCGGCGTGGACATCATTTCGTTCTGGCCAACGCACAATCCGTTTTACGGGATGTCTTGGCGGTATCATCTCGGCTGGATGAACCACATCGGCGTCAAATGCTGGAAGGGGCGCGAAGTGATTCTCCGGCCGGACAACGTCGTCACGAAGCGGTTTCATTGATATCGATTCGTGGCGAAATGAGCCTCGACGCCGCCGGCAAAGTCTGCGATGTAATTGCAGAGTTTTACGGAAACAAAAATGCCCGAGACACCCGAACTCAGCTTCGTAATTCCCTGCTACAACGAGGAGGGGAATCTGCTGGCGCTCATCACGGCAATTCGCGAGGCGGCGGAGCCGCTCAAGCGGCCCTATGAGATCGTCATCACCGACGATTGCAGCAAGGACCGGACGTGGGAACTCCTCAAACATCTCGCCGCGGGCGATCCACGCATCCGCGCCCAGCGGTTCGCCTTCAACTGTGGGCAGTCTGCGGCGTTGTGGGCGGGTATGCAGGCGGCGCGCGGCCGGGCCATCGTCACCCTCGATGCCGATTTGCAGAACGACCCGCGCGACCTGCCGAGATTGCTGGCGGCGCTCGAAAAATTCGACTGCGCCTGCGGCACCCGCGTGGCGGCGCGGCGCCAGAGCGACGGGTTCATCCGGGTGGCGTCGTCGCGGATCGCCAACTGGGTCCGCAACCGGTTGTCCGGCGAAAACATCAGCGACGCGGGTTGCTGCTACCGGGCGTTCAAACGCGAATGCATCGCGAACCTGAAATTTTTCAAGGGGATGCACCGCTTCATGCCGACGCTGTTCAAAATCGAAGGCTTCACCGTCACCGAAATTCCCATTGCAGCCAACCCCCGCCATGCCGGGCGGAGCCATTACGGCGTTTGGAACCGCCTGTTCGCATCATTTTATGATTTGCTGGCGGTGCGCTGGATGAAGAAGCGGATGTTCCACTGCCAGATTGCGGAGAGAATCAATTAACCGGTCAAACACGAGACTGGGCGATAGACGCCCGCCAGACTTTGTTCATGCAAAGATTTCTGATCCAGTGCGTCAACTGTGTTCTGCTGGCGATCATCTTCTTCGGCATCCCGGCGGTTACCGGAGTGCAGTTTGGGGATTGGCAGATTTCCTCGGTTCCCCAAGCCCGGCGGTTGATGTTGTGGGGATTGGCACTCGCCGTGGCCGGGAACGCGGTTGCCGCGCTGGGGCTGATCAAAGGCCGCAAGGAACGAAAATTGTGCTGGGAATGGACGGCGGTTTTTTTCGGACTGCTGTTCGTCCAATACGCATACCTCCGCGGCTGTTTCAACTTCAACTGGCTGAAGCAAACACTGTTGTGGTTTCAAAAACACTTCTCATAAGCTCCCCGCCGGCGGCGATTCTCCAAAACCGGAATCAGCGGAAAGTTTTCTGGCATTATTTTTTGGAAACCCCACCTTTTATTCTGGAAAAACGACAAATTCTCAGGCAAGGTTCGTTGTCTGTTTGGGTTGCCGAGGTTGTGCAAAAATTTAGATGACAAAAGAACCGCCCGAAAATGAAAGAATTTTTATGGAAGTGATCGCCGGGAAAAAATCCGCGCCGGGATTGCAAACTCTCCCCGGGGACGACGTCCGCCAAATCATGTGGCGTTTCACCGACCGTTACGAATTGCACATGCTCGTGCAGGCCAGCCGCGCCGTGGCGCGCGGGCCGGTCGCCCGCGTCGTCGCGGACGGCGGACGCAACTCGCACGAGTGGACGCCCGCGAAAGCGGGACTGCTCCAGCACTTCGATGAAAGCGGCATCACCGCCGCGGCCCTTGACCCGGAGGAGGGCGGCTTCATCGCCGGGCCGAAGAACCTCGCGCTGGCGCTGGTGGCGTTCGAACTTTCGTGGGTGGACGCCGGGGCGGCCACGTGCAGCCTTGCGGGCAATTTGGGTCTGGCGCCGATTCATGAGCGGGGAACGCCGGAGCAGCGCGCCAAATACGTCGGCGGTGCCGCGCCGCTCAAACCGGGCGAGAAACGCAAGCAGGTCCGCGCCGCATTTGCGCTTACTGAGCCGATTCCGTTTGCCGGGGTTGAGACCGGAATGCTCGCCGGCAAAATTCGCGTTGCCGAGTGGAAGGACGGCCACGAACCGATGTTGCAAGTGGACAAGCGCGGGCGGTTCATCACCAACATGGGCTTCGCCAACGTCGTAACTGCGGCCGTGGATTCCGACGACAAACGAATCAAGGGCAGTTGCATGGTGATTCTGGAGGAAGGCGACCCGGGAATTTGGGACCGGGGCACACCGACCAAGAAACTCGTCCACCAGCTTTCCTCGACAAATGACCCGGTTTTCAATCTCAAGGTTCCGGCCAGCCGTATCGTCGGCGGTTACACGGTCAAGGACGGCATCATCGTCCCGAATTATTCGAACGGCGAAATCATCGAAGCTGTTTTTCGACGCACCCGCGTAACCGTCGGTCTGATGACCGCCGCGAAACTGCTTTCCGCCGTCGAGCCGGTGATTCTTTACCAGCGCCGCCGTTTCCGCGGCGGCGAAGGCGCGCCCGGCACGCCGCGCTACGAACTCGGTTTGCAGCAAAAGGAAGACGTGTTGCATCGCCTCGTGGACATCTGGGCCGCTGGCGAGGCGAGCGCCTCGCTCGGTTTCGAGGCCGCGCGGATGTTCGACGTGCTTGACCCGCTGGAAAAACAAAAGGACCGGTTGCTGGCCGAAAGGAAACTCACCGGTCGGGCCGCGCTCAAGGAATTGGCGGCGAAACAAAAGGAGGTGTTGGAACTGCTTCAGATTACCTCCCAATCAGTTGGCGAACGGGAATTGAAACGCCAGGAAGAACTTGAAGCCGACCTGCTCGTTCAATTCGTCAAACTCGACTCGCTCGCCAGCGTCCTTTGCCCGGCGTGCAAGCTTTGGAACACCGGCCACGGCGCGACCATGATGCGCGAGGCCGTCAGCCTCATGGGCGGTTATGGCGTCACGGAGGATTGCCCCGGCTTCCTCGGGCAGAAGTGGATGGACGCCCAGCTCGAAGCCACCTACGAAGGGCCGGAAGCCGTGCAACGGCTCCAGCTCTCGATCACGATGGCCAACGAGTTGTTTCTGGCGCAATTCAAGCAGTGGATTCTGGAAATGCGGCGCATCGCCTCCGACCGGCCCGGCACCGGCGCCTGCACGCTCGCCAGCGCCATGCAACTCTGGTTCTGGACGCTCCATCACGTGCAGGAAGCCAAAGATGCCGAGGGCGTGAGGCTTTACCACAAAGCGCGCCAGGGCGTGACCTTCCCGCTGGCCGATGCGCTGTGCTGGCTGCTCGCCGCACGGCAATTCACCCTCGATGTGATCGAACTGGAAACGAAAGGCGCCGCGATTCCCGCGCTCGCCGATGGGCTTGCCGGAACGGTGGATTTTTTCATGGACCTGTGCCACGTGCAATGCGCGCGCGCCGCCGGCGAGGTCAGCCGCATCTGCGCCGAACTCGTTCACGGCTACAACCGTCATCCGGCGTGGGACGAAACCAGCAGCCACGTCTGTTATTGCGCCGCGGAACTCGAATCGCTTGAAGGCATCATCCCCGGCATTGATGGCTCCGCCCGTGCCTACTCGGATGTGTTCGAGGCCGGCAAAGAGCATCCACTGAAAGCCGGCCCGTGCGTGAAGTTCGCCGGACTCGAAACCTTCACGCGCCTGCGTGCCAAGCTCGACGGCTGCCTCACCGGCTGCCGCCTGGCCAAGGACCGCGCCGCCGAGGCGTTGACCAAGGTGATGACCCGCGAAACGCTGGATTATCCGGTTTAGACTCACGCCAAGGGACGCAATCTTAAGTGAACCCGCCGCCGAATCGTTTGACAGCTTTTCGCGCACTGCCTATGCTCGCCGTCGTTGGTGAGAAAGGCCTTTGGCAATCAATGAAAGGAGTCTGATTCTATGAAAGCACAACGAGTGGATACCTGGGCGGTTTCAATTGCGGATAAACCCGGCGCTTTGGCGGCCAAACTCAAGCCGCTGTCAGCGGCGGGCGTGAACCTCGAGTTACTCATCGCGCGGCGCGCACCGGAGAAGCCCCGCACGGGCGTCATCTTCGTCACACCCATCAAGGGACCGAAACAGTGCGGCGCGGCCGGGGCCGCGGGATTCAAAAAGGCCCGGAACCTGCACACGGTGCGGATTGAAGGGTCCGACCGGCGCGGACTGGGCGCGAAACTCGCGCAAGCGCTGGCCGCGAAAGGACTGAACCTGCGCGGCATGTCGGCGGCGGCCATCGGAAAGAAATTTGTCTGCCACATCTCCGTGGATGGCGAAACCGACGCCACAAAGGTGATGCGCGTGGTAAAAGGCCTGTAATAGCCGTGTGGCCTAAAATGTAGAATGGTGTTTCTGTCGGAGGGGCGAGTTTTATACGAGCCCCTGACTTTTTCGGAGAATCCGGCAAAGATTTGGGACTCGCAGCTTGTCCCTTCGACAAGTCAAGGCTGACAACACCACGCCGGGCCGGAGGCCGGCGCTCCGGTACGCATGTCAAATTACGCCATTTTAGCCGGCACTCTTTAATAAAGCTGATTGCTTTTGTTGGCCGGCTTAGTAATCAGTTCGCCCGTGACTGAACCAAATTCGCCAACCATTGACCGCCAGCGCATGGACGTGGACATCGTCTGCGTCGGGTTCGGCCCGGCCACGGCGGGATTCCTCGCCACGCTCTCGAAGCAACTGGTCAATACGGATGGTACGCCCGCCGTCGAAAGCACAACTGCGCCGGGCATGCCACCGCAGGTGCTCTGCTACGAACGCGCAGACGACATTGGCTTCGGCGTCTCCGGCGTCGTGACGAAAGCGCGGGCTTTACGGGCAACGTTTCCAGATCTCGACCAGGCGCAGATTCCGATGACCGTGCCGGTTGGCGAAGAAAAAGTTCTTTATTTGCTCGATCCGATTGGCGCCAGCCGCCGCTCGGTCACGTTGCGCGCCGCGGACGCGATGATTCGTGCGTTCAAGTGGGCGCTCCCGGTGGAACACGAAGCACTCAATCTGCCGTGGACGCCTTCATTCCTGCATAAAGATGGCGGCCTGGTGCTTTCGATGGGCCAGTTCATGCAATGGGTCGGCGCGCAGGTGCAAAGCACGGGCACGGTCCAAATCTGGCCCGGGACACCCGTGTCGCAAGTGCTGATCGAGACTGGCGAACCAAATCAGGTAGGGCGCGTCACTCCGTGCGCGCCGCATCCACATTCATCAAGCCCCGGCGCGCACGAAGTGACGCGCCCCACCTCGGCGGCTGCAAATTCCAAGGTGGTTGGCGTGCGTTTGCTCGACCAGGGCGTGGACAAGAAAGGGAAGCCTGCCGATGGCTTCACGCCCGGCATGGACATTCATGCCGCGCTTACGGTCGTCGCAGACGGCCCGGTTGGTCCCATCGGCCAGCAATTGGATGCTCACTTCGGCCTGCCCGAGGGCCAGCACACGCGTGATTGGGCGGTGGGCATGAAGTTTGTCGTGGATTTGCCCGAGGACACGCCGCTCAAACCCGGCACCGTGTTGCACACGTTCGGTTTTCCGGAGCCGGAGATTTTTGGATTCTTCTACGTACATCCCGACCGCGTCGCGTCGCTCGGCGTCTTCGTGCCGTCGTGGTTCGACAGCCCGATGCGCACGGCCTATCGCCAGCTCCAGCACTGGATGCTGCACCCGTATCTTTGGCGTTACCTCAAGGGCGGCAAGCTCCGTTCGTGGGGCGCGAAGACGCTCGGCGAATCGGGCCGCCGCGGCGAGCCGCATCTTGTCGGCGACGGTTATGCACGCGTCGGCGAGGGCAGCGGCAGCACAAACGTGCTCACCGGCTCCGGCGTGGATGAAGCCTGGGCCACCGGCACACAACTCGCCGAGGCTGTGCTCGAATTGCTCAAGGCAAAGAAACCATTCACGAAACAGAACCTCGACGAAGCTTACGTGAAACGCCGCCGCGCGAGCTGGGTGGAAAAGGAAGCAATCGTGGCCGAGAAATCGCGCGATGGTTTTCAAAAAGGCGTGGTGCGCGGCATGGTGGGCATGGCGCTCGCCGGCCTGACTAACGGCAAACTTGCGCTTTCCAGCGATCCCGTGCCACCTTGGAAACGCATCCCGTCCATCGAGGAATATTACCGTGGCCGGGTGTCACCGGAAGAAATCGCAAAGCTTCATGCCGAATGCCAGGCGCGGAACAGCTCGCTCCACGGCGCGTTGATGGAGAAGGCCGGCTGGCCCGCGATTCCTTACGACGGCCAGTTGCTCATGTCGCATCAGGACGCGCTGCTCATGGGCGGCAAGGTACAGGCGCCCCCCGGTTACGCCGACCACGTCGAGTTTCTCAACCCGGAACTGTGCGAGAAATGCGGGATAAAAATTTGCATTGAAGCTTGTTCCGGCCAGGCGATCACACTGGGAAACGACGGCGTGCCGAATTTCGACCGCGAGAAATGCGTCCACTGCGGCGCGTGCGTCTGGAACTGCGCACAACCGCTGCCGGAAAATCCTGAACGCACCAACATCGCCTTCCGCGCCGGCACCGGCGGCCTGCACTCGGCGGAGAACTGACATTCGAGAGCTGAATTTCAGTAGAGCCATAAATGCGTTTGGCGCATTATGCAGTTGCTCGTGGTGGCGATGGAAAAAACAGAAAATTGCAACTTGTTGGGACTGAGATGTTTTCCCTTTTAGAGAGGTTTAATCAAAACTGTAGCCGCTATTTCGCAAGAAAACGCCTGAAAACAAATGTAAATTGATTGTTTCGCGTGGCTACGAAGTGACTGAAAACGCTCTAGTCGCGGCATTTCGGAGCCACCGAACGCGCTGCGGCTGGGGCTGCGACCACAAACGCGCTCCGAAGATGTTCATGGAATTTGGGCAACATACCGTGCAAAATACGCGGCAGTTGAGCAGGAGACGACAATGACGTTGAAATGAATCACGGATCGGCTAATGGGTGGCCCCAAGCATCCGCTTCCACCACCAGAACAGCGTGCAGCAACCTCCAATCAGCAGGTAAGCAGCCATAGCGACGGCGATAGTATCGGCGGTTCGCAGCGAAATGACGTTGGCCACGGTCAAATCGCCGATACACGGGCTGTCCGAACAACACGGAGCACTGCCCAATAAACTGCCGGAGCAGCAGCAGAGTTGATAATCAGTCAAAAAAAGGCCGAGCCGGTAGAACGTAAAACTGGTTGCGAGCCATACCACGGAGGCGGCCGGCAGCCAGACCCGTTTGTTGCCCGCACAGACCAGCGCAATGATCAACTGTATCCCCCCAACGGCCCACAGGAGATATCGGAAGGGAAGCGAAAGAAACGGATCGGGCGTTTGCAGGGTTTTTGGCGGTCCACTGCTGGCGATCCATTCGGCAACAGCGGTAATCAGCAGCAGGACTGCCGCGGAGCGAATAAAGAAACGAACCAATTTCGTCTGCACAGGATTACGTTAAATGTCTGGTCAGGCTTCGCTCTCCTTCGAAAAGCGATGCATCGACACGGCCAGTATGATAAAGCCGAGGAACGACGCCACCAACAAACCCCCTACAACCATCTTAACCGTCTTGCTGATCGTTTGCGGCTTGTCCCTTTGTTTCGGATGCTCCTTTTGCAGCCTTACGATTTCCTGCAAACGAGCATCCGTTCGCTTCAACCACTGTTTGTTGGTGCTGGTATAACCCAACTCCGGTCCCCGGGTGACGTTGCTGAACCGCGAGTCGATGATTTCCACATTGGAGGTCTTGAATTCAGGCAGAAATGACGCCGGTTCGTCGATGGTTTCGACAGATTGGACCCGGCCGGAAAACTCCTCGGCAACGGACGATCCCGTATCGGTCATCTTGAACCCGGGCGGCAAGTAGCGCACCAGCCGGAATTCAAGCGGGAGATTTAAGCCGAACCGGTTCGTCATGCGCGTGACGTCATACTTGGCCGCCAGGAATCTGCCTTCCTTCAGGTCAGTTCTCTTTCCCTTCCCGTCCACAACGTAGGGCGGCCCGGAAAACTCAACTTCTTTCGGCAACTCCCCGCGTCCGTTGTCGCGCACGATCCGGACGAGAATATCGTCATGGTAAAAGGCGGGGTTTTTTCGGAAGCAATCGAAAATCGGGAATTCGTTGCTCGTGAGATTCTCGGTCTTTGTCAATTGATCAAGAAACGTGCCGCTGCACAGCGCCAGCCATAAAAACTGGCCGCTCCCATAGTGCTGCACCGGATGTGCGCCTTCCGCCACCCAGCCGAATTCCTTAAGATCGGACTCGGTCCGAATGCGTTTTAAGTGATAGCAGTCTTGGTCTTCGAATCCGGTGATGAATTCAACTGTGTCGGGGAGTTTCGCCGTCGTCTTGATTTGGCAGGAAGATCCCAGTTTAATTTCAAAGGGAAGCACCTGTTTCGTTCCGTTGGCACGCACTTCCACTTCTCCGACAATCTGGATCGCACCATTGACGCGGAATGGAAACGGAAATGCGATCAGCAACAGGCACAATAACTTTTTGCACAAACCGCGTCTTAAACACAGGGACATATTTCCACTCCGCCAAGTCCTTGCAACATCAATCCCCTTCCTCTCTCCTGGAGAGAGGGCGTTGGACATTTTTTAATAATCAGAACAAAACTGGCTCAGTGACAGCCCCCGCCACCCGCCGTGGAACTAACCGAGACTGGATCCGATGCTTGATTCACCATACTCGAAGTGCCAAAGGATACCGTCGAGGAGGAGAACGTCTCCTTAACCGAGTCTTTCGGGCACGTGCAGGTTCCTCCTTCGGGTGGTTGACAGGGGTTGCATGTGCAAGCGGCGTATACATCGCTAAGAACAGTCCCCGAAACCAACGCGACCAAGCCGAGTATCAGAAGTCTTTTCATAGGTTTCACCATTTAAGTTTGTTTTTGCCCACTGCGTCCGTAGCGCGATTTTTACTCTCCCGCTACTTTTCTGAATGGATCACCAATAATAATCCATTACAAAAAACTTTAATAAGATTGACACAGAAGAATCAAGGTGTCAACCACTTTTTCTGCTTTTGCTCGAATTGGGAGGGTTGCTCTAAAGTCGGGACTGGAAAATGGGTCACCCATTAGCCTCGGCGTAAACGGGTATCTCGATGACCCGGACCAGACCAACATCGCCTTTCGCGCCGGCCCCGGCGGCCTGCACCCGGCGGAGAATTGAACAACCGCGGTTGGTCGTCACGTTGTTTGCGGGATTCCAGCAGGGTGGTCTTCGGCCAGACGCTTGAGGACGCTCACGCAGCCGCGGTTTCCATCCACCTGCACCAGGTCGCCCGTGCGAATGACCCGCGTGGCCGAAGCCACGTTGGTCACCGCCGGAAGACCGTATTCGCGCGCGACAATGCTGCCGTGCGAGAGAATCCCGCCTTGTTCCATGACCACGCCGGCGGCGGTGATGAAATATGGCGACCACGCCGGATCGGTGAACGGAGCGATGAGAATTTCGCCGGGGAGAACCTGCGCGTGGTCATCCGCGCGCAAAATCACGCGGGCGGTCCCAGTGACGATGCCGGGAGAAACCGGAATGCCGGTCAAAAGTTTCGCGTCCGCGTTCGCCACCGGCCAGCCGGGCGCGTTGGGATCAAATTTTCCGTTCACGACCCGCGGCGGGTTGAGCTTCAGGTTCTTTTCATATTCCCGCCGGCGGAATTCGATGCGCTCGCGCCCATCGAACGAAGCGCTGCCTGTTGCGACCGGTTCAATCTCGGAAACTTCCAGGAAGAAAATGTCGTCGCGGCAGGACAAGTTGCCCTGCTCGTGGAGCCGCTGGCCGAGGACCAGGAGAACGCGGCGCACGAAGGCGAACCGCCGGATGCCGAGGTTCTTCAATTGCTCCCGAAAGACGGTCAGTTCCTGCGCACGGCGCAGTGAGTGCGAGAATATCCAGCGTTTGATCGGATGCTTCAGCCGCGCGCGGCATTGGACGGTCAAGCGTTCCCGTTCGTCCGCCAGCCGCCGCTGATTTTCCAGCGGATCGGACTGGCCCAGCGAGCGAAGATAGCCGCGCACCAGTCCCAGAATGTAATCGGGGGTCTCGCACCAGCGGGCGTTGGACAGCTCGAATTCACCACGGCAATGGTGCCCATGCTCGCTCATGAAAGCATCCCAGGCGGCCAGGAATTTCCGGCCGTGTTCGGTGTGGCAAAGCCTGGCGCGGACCTCCGGCCAACTATTTTCGGAAGACACAGCGGCCTCTGTGTCACTGTCGGCGTGAGCCAGCACCGCCAGCCGCCAGAGAGCCAGGCCGGCTTCCGCGACCGGCAGGCCGCCCAACGCGGCGAATAACCGGAGCGTCAGGCCGGGTTCGCCCAACCAATTGCGGCGGGCTTTCTGAAACACCGGCAACGCCGCTCCCTGCGTTGCCAAGTAGAAAACATCCGCTTTTTTGAAAACTTCCCCAATGACTTGGACGCAAAGCCGGGTCAACTCCGGCGTGGACACGGCCATGAGGTCCAGGCAGTCGAGTTCGTCTGTTTGCTTCTTAAAGCGGGCCAACCAGGCACAGCCACGGCGGCGGGACGAATGGGTGATGACATCGTAGAGAATGCACGGCCAGGAGAGGATGTATTTCGGCCAGCGGAAACCCAGGTCCGGGAGGTCTTCCGGCGGAATGGCCAGCGGGCCCTGGCGGTATGCCTCCACCGACATGCCTCCCAGCGTCTGGAAAAAATCGGGAGTTCCCTTGAGCAGGAAATAATTAAGTAGGAAAGAAAATGGTTTGACCGCAGCCAAAACCGTGTTGGCGTTGAAATAGAGCCTGCCGGCGACGAGACCCGCTATCGGAGCGCGCGTCATATCAGCGCCCACCAGGCGAAAGATGGAACCGACCACCCCAAGCAAGGATTGCATCATGGACCACGTAATCGGCGTCACCACGTCCGGCATCACTTCGCCGGTATTGAGATTGGTCCAGACCTGCCGGTCCTCCCATGTCCGGGCCGAAGCTTTGGTTGTGATCGGACGGGACTGCAACAGGAACACCCCGCCTTCCCGCTGCGCCCACTCGATATCCTGCGGCGAACCAAAAAGGTGCTCGGTCCGGCGGGCGAGATCGCACAGGTTTTCGAGAGTTGCAGACGAAAGCGGTTGTTTACCAAGCGAAGCCAGCACGCGCCCCGTTCGCTTTTCAACCACCATCCGTTCCGGCTGGATCGTTCCTTGCACGAGGCCTTCCCCCAGGCCGCTTACGCACTCAACGACGAACCGGTCTGTTGCTCCTGTCATCGGATCGGCGGTGAACACCACCCCGGCGTGCTCGGCGTCCACCATTTCCTGCACCAACACCGCCATTTTGACCTTCTCCGCCGGCACCTGCTGCCGCGCCAGGTAAACGAGCGCCCGCTCGGAGAAAAGCGACAGCCAGCACGACTTGATGGCAGCCAGCAACGCATCCGCCCCGCGCACATTCAGAATGGATTCAAACTGACCGGCAAAAGACATCCCGGCTGCGTCCTCGACTGTCGCGCTGGAACGCACGGCAAAGCTCCGCTCTCCACCCAGTTCCCGCCACGCGGACAGCACCGCATTCTTCACCACCTCCGGCACGCGAACCTCCGCCAGGCAGGAGCGGACTTCCCGGCTCAATTCCGCGATTTGCCCAATCTCATCGCCGGAACATTGCGCCAGCAGATTGGATAATTCAGTCCGCCTCGAACACGAAGCCAGGAAGAGATCGAATGCCGTCGTCGTGACACAAAAGCCGCGCGGCACCGGCAGACCCGCCGCAATCAATTTGCCCAGATTAAACGCCTTGCCGCCCACCAGCGATGGGTGGCTGTCGCCGGCGTCCCCCAGGCGAAGCACGAGCACAACGGCTTTGTCCGTTGCCGCCTGCGCCGCCAAGCTCCACGCAGAAGTGCTTGAATCTATCTTTCTCATGGACAGCTTCGGTGGCATAGCCTCACGCCTGCGCGTTGTTCCCGCTTGCCGTTAACATGTTGGCGAAAGTTACAACGCCGCTACTTCTCGAGCAACCCCGTGCCCAACCCGGAACAGACAAACACGCCTTCCGCGCCGGCACCGGCGGCCTGCACTCGGCGGAGAATTAAAAGTTAGATGCTGGTTGCGGTCAGCAAACGTCACGGGACCTGCCGCGCGCGATAAAATTGCAGCGGGAGGTTCGAGGCCGAGAGATCCGCGAAATCAAAAGCGCCGGCGCTGTTGGTCAGCAGCGATTTCCAAGCGGTGAAGTTGGTCGTCGCTTCCAGAACGTAGCTGGCTCCGCCACTCGCACCGATACGGAATTGGAAATTTCCATCCGTACGGAACACCGGATTAGCCAACTGCATCGCTGTCGGTGGGAAAAAGGTTGTCTGGTCGTTCCAGCGGCAGATGCCGTTGGCTGGTTTCTGGCCCACCCGTTTAAAGCTGCCGCCCGCGTAAAGGTCATTACCCCAGGCTGCCATGACCGTTACAAAACCGATCGGAGATGCGCCGCTGGCACTGTTGCCACTGCCCAGTGTGGTCCAGGAACTGCCATCCCAGCAGCCAAAATTGGTGGTGCTAAGGCCGCCAAGAGTGGTGAATTGCCCGCCGGCATACAAGCGGCTGCCGACCACAGCCAGTGCATAAACCGAGCTTCCTTGAATGCCGGTGCCCAGATTTGTCCAGGTTGTGCCATTCCATTTGGCGACCATGCTCGCGGGCAAGCCTCCCGCTGTGGTGAACGAACCGCCGACATAAACCGTCAAGCCGCTCACGGCAATGGCGTTAATACTGCCATTAACCCCATTCGTGGTCCCGTTACCCAACGGCAGCCAGTTCGCGCCGTCCCAGCGGGCGATATAGTTGGCGTTGGTTCCACCAGCCGAAGTGAAACTTCCTGCCGCATAGATTCCATCCGAACCAATTGCAACGGCGGTGACGACGTTGTTCAGCCCCGCACCCAGGGCGGACCAGGATGAACCATTCCATTTGGCGATATAATTGGCGCTGACTCCTCCGGCAACGGTGAAGTTGCCGCCCGCATAGACATTTGCCCCGTCCGAGGCGATTGCCCAGACACCACCATTCATGCCGGTCCCGAGCGCCGACCATGCCGATCCGTTCCATTTGGCGACGTTGCTGACGGTGACGCCGCCGGCATTCGTGAAGGTTCCGCCAACGTAAAGGTCCGAACCGTTGAGCGCGAGGCCGACCACGCGGCCAAGTGTCATATTGCCGACGATCCCGGCTCCCAGCGCCGACCAATTCGTCCCGTCCCACTTGCCAACTTGATTGACGACCGTATGCCCGGCCATGGTGAAAAAACCGCCGGCGTAAAGCGCATTGGTTCCAGCGGCAAGCCCATAGACGGTGAACAACGAATATCCAGCCATTCCGGCACTGCTGTCCGTACCCAGGGTTCCCCAGTTCGTTCCATCCCAGCGAGCCATACTTTGAATCGCCACGGATCCGGCCATGGTGAAGTACCCGCCGGCCAGCAATCCGCCGCGCTGATCCACTGCCAGCGTGTAATCATAGGTTCCCGCAGCGCCAGAGGAACTGGCCGAAGACAAACCGCCGATGTTGGACCAATTTGTTCCATCCCAGCGGGCCACGTTCGAAACCGTGATTCCGCCGGCATTGGTGAAAGTTCCGCCCGCGAAAACGAATGGACCGTTGACGGCCAGCGCGGAAACCGGCGCACTCACACCGCTGCCCACGGGCCACCAATTCGCACCGTCCCAGCGGGCAATGTTGGTGGCTACGACACCTCCGGCATTCGTGAAATAGCCGGCGACAAAGAGATTGGTACCGCTTTTGACAATGGTCTTCACGTAGGCGTTGGTAGCGCCTGTAATTCCGCTGCCCAAAGTGGACCAGTTTGTCCCGTCCCATTTGGCAATCCGGTTGATCACTTGGCCGCCGGCATTGGTGAAAGTTCCGCCCACGTAAAGATTGTTTCCATCCATCAACAACGCATAAACGGCGGTGTTCGTCGGGGCATCAACGCCGCCGCCCACGGAGTACCAATTCGTACCATCCCACCGGGCAAGCCCCTTGGTGGAAACGCTGCCGGCGTTGGTGAATGCGCCGCCGACATAAACCTGGTTGCCATTAACCGCAATGGCGACGACGCTGGCGTTGACGCCACCGCCCAGCGGCGACCAACTGACGCCGTTCCAGCGGGCGATATTTGTGGCGGCCACGCCACCGGCTGACGTAAAAACCCCGCCGGCGTATAAATCACCATTGGGCGCAAGAGCAAGCCGGATAACCATTGCCTGGCCAGCGGCGCTGATGCCGCTCCCGAGGGCGGTCCAATTTTGTCCATCCCACTTCGCGATGTTAGTGGCCACTATGTTCCCGAAGGAGGTGCACAAACTTCCCCCGATGTACGTCTCGTTTCCCTGCACGGCAATGGCCAGAATCGCCCCGTCCACGCCGGGCAGGCCAAACCGCCAATCCCAATGTTCATCGCCCGGCGCGGATTGGGCCATTGCGGAAAAGTTGCCCAGCACCCAAGCAAGGCAGAAGAAGATGGAAAATGTATTTTTGGCCCCACTCCCAAACCGGCCGGTTTGTGATGTTCCTTTGGTTTCAGAAGATTTATATCGAATCATGATTTATCCTTTTTCCCTGAGTTATCGAATTTTATTGACGCCCGGTTTTTAAAAAGCTGATTAAGCCGAACTTCGACGGTCAAATGAGTAAAGTAGATGCCAGACCTGCGGACGCTTTTCGCGCAAATACGCAATGTTTCACCGCAATCTGTGTTTGGCCGTGGCCAAGTCTTGGCGTCTAGGCATTAAAAAAATCTGTGTTCATCTGTGGCTAACGTTTGGGTCTTTTGCATCTGAATTTCAGTTGAGCTTGAAACGCATTTGGCACAAGGTGGTGCCATGAAACGAACCTTGCCTGTTTTCATTGCTCTATTCATCGCCGGCAATCTTTTTGCCCAATCCATTGACCTGCCTGCTCCGCAAAAAACCGGCGGCATGCCGCTGATGAAAGCGCTGGCGAAACGGTCCACGGCCAGAGTTTTCGATTCCAAAGAGCTTTCACCCCAACAGCTCTCCAGCCTCCTCTGGGCGGCTTTCGGCATTAATCGGCCCGATGGCAAGCGCACCGCTCCCTCCGCCATGAATTTTCAGGAGACCGACATTTATGTGCTGCTCAAGCAGGGCGCGTATGTTTACGCCGCTAAATCCAACAAACTCGATCTGGTTGTCGCCGAAGACATACGAGCGCTGGGGGGAACCCAGGCTTTCGTAAAGGACGCGCCCGTGACTTTGGTTTTCGTCGCCGATCTCTCCAAAATGGGTAAAGGAAACGATGATAATAAAAAGAACACCGCCAATATTGATGTCGGTTATATCTCGCAAAACGTCTATCTCTTCTGCGCCTCCGAAGGCCTGGTCACCGGAGCAAGGATGTCTGTGGATAAGGCAGCCCTTGGGCCAAGACTTAAACTTCGCGCGGATCAGATGATCGTTCTGGCGCAATCTGTGGGCCATCCGAAGCCTTGAACTGAAGGATGATTATGGCTGAATTGTTTGAGAGCGTTTCCATCAACGGTATGACGCTGGCCAATCGCTTCGTGCGGTCCGCCACCTGGGAGGGGCTGGCCAGCCGCGAGGGTTCCGTCACGCCCAAGCTCACCAAAATGATGGTTGAACTGGCCAGGGGCGAGGTCGGTTTGATCATCAGCAGTTACGCGTTCGTCAGCCCCGAAGGACAGTCGAGTCCCGGCCAACTCGCCATTCATGACGATCGTTTCGTGGCCGGGCTGTGGGCAATGGTTGAGGCGATCCATAAGGCGGGCGGGAAAATCGCCTTGCAAATCGTCCACGGCGGGAGGTTTGCAGACCCTGCGCTCACCGGATTGCAGACAATTGGGCCATCCACCGTTGCGCAGGACGGCCAGACCCTCTGCCGGGCCATGAGCAAGCCGGACATCGTGAACATCGTCTCGGCCTTCACTCAAGCGGCCGTGCGCGCCAAACAGGCCGGCTTCGATGCGGTCCAGCTTCACGCCGCCCACGGTTTTCTGTTCAGCCAGTTTCTTTCCCCGGCGTTGAATCAGCGGGCGGACGAATATGGCGGCAAGCTTGAAAACCGCACCCGGTTCCTGCTCGAAGCGGTGCGAAGCGTCCGGAAAGCGACCGGCTCCGGCTATCCACTCCTTGTCAAACTCAACTCCAAGGATTTCCTGGAGGGCGGGCTGGCGCGCGACGAGGCCGTGCAAGTTTCGGCCATGCTCGAGGTGGCTTCGGTTGATGCCATTGAATTCTCCGGCGGCACAGTGGCTTCTCCGGAAAAATTTTCGCCGGTGCGTCCCGGCAAGCTGAAGATTCCGCAAGGCGAGGTTTTCTACCGGGAAGCCGCGAAGCTCTATAAAACCAGGGTCAGAATACCCCTGATGCTGGTCGGGGGCATTCGCTCCTACGAAACGGCCGACGAGTTGATCCGCAGTGGGGTGGCCGACCACATCTCTCTGAGCCGGCCGCTGATTTGCGAACCGGGACTGGTCAAGCGCTGGCACAACGGAGACCGCCGCGAATCGGAATGCGGCTCGTGCAACAGTTGCTTCGCTCCCGCCAGCGACGGGCGGGGTGTTTATTGTGTGGCCATGGAAAAAAAGCGAGGCAAAGCCGGCGGGTGATCAAAAGCCCGTGAAGGGGCCGGTCAATAGTATCGTGCCATCCCACCAACACGGTTCATCATTTGCTGCTCCAAGTGCGGAGTCTCACAAATCGTCCACGGTCAGCACGCAATAAAGCGAAAGCTGGAGTAGCCGCCGACGTGAGTCGGCGCAAACTCTGGAGGATTGGCGCGGACTGACGTCCACGGCTACGGACAGACGACACAGTCTCCGGCAACCCAGACCAGACAAATATTGCCTTCCGCGCCAGCACCGGCGGCCTGCACCCGGCGGAGAATTAACAGCTCACGCTGCACACGGATTGAAAACATAAATTTGCCGTACCGGCAAAATTGTGATTTTGTATGTACTTAGATGAAGCTTGGACTTGGTTTGTATCGGCACATGCTGACGCGCGAAAATTTCCAATTCGCGCGGCAGGCGGGGGCCACGCACATTGTGGCGCATCTGGTGGATTACTTCAAAGGCGGCGCTCATAATCCCCGCGACAACCAGCCCACCGGCGGCGAATGCGGCTGGGGACTTGCCGGAGATCCCGATAAACTTTGGACGTTCGAGGAGTTGCTGGAATTGCGCCGGGCCGTCGAAGCCGAAGGGCTGGCGCTGGAAGCCATTGAAAACTTCGACCCCGCCCACTGGTACGACGTTCTATTGGATGGCCCGAAGAAAAGACAGCAACTCGAAAATCTGAAGAGCATAATCAGGAACCTCGGCAAAGCGGGAATTCCGATCATGGGATATAATTTCAGCATCGCGGGCGTCTGCGGGCGGACACAACGTCCCTACGCGCGGGGCAACGCAATGTCAGTGGGGATGGAAGGTCCGCTCGATGTGCCCATGCCGAACGGCATGGTCTGGAACATGGTTTACGACCCCGATGCTCCACCCGGCGCCGTCCCCTCCATCACCAGCGAGGAACTGTGGAAACGCCTCGGCGTTTTTCTTGAAGCACTGGTGCCGGTGGCCGAGCAGGCGGGCGTCAAACTCGCTTTGCATCCGGATGATCCGCCGCTGCCGACGATGCGCGGTCAGCCCCGGCTCGTCTATCAGCCGCGCCTTTACCAGCGAGTCATCGATCTGAAACCCAGCCCGGCCAACGCCCTGGAATTTTGCCTGGGGTCGCTCGCAGAAATGACGGAGGGCAACGTTTACGAAGCCGCGGAACAATACAGCCGGCAAAACAAACTGGCTTACGTCCATTTCCGCAACGTCACCGGCAAAGTGCCTTCCTATCGCGAGACCTTCATTGACGACGGCGATATTGACATGGTCCGCATCCTGCGCATCCTGAAAAGGAACAAGTTCGAAGGCGTTCTGATCCCCGATCACACTCCGCAAATGTCCTGCAACGCGCCCTGGCACGCGGGAATGGCGTTCGCCATGGGCTATATGCGGGCTGCATTGCAACACCTTGAAAAGGAATGAGTCTAGCACCATGAAAAATCCATTCTCACTAAAAGGCGAAACCGCACTCATCACCGGCGGCGGCAGCGGCCTTGGTTTGGGGATCGCCACCTGCTTCACGCAGGCGGGGGCTCGTGTTGTCCTGGTTGGACGCCGCGCGGATGCTTTGGAAAAAGCGGCGCGTAAATTGGGCAAGGCCGCCATTTTTGAACCGCACGATATTACAAGGTTCGACGAAGCTGGGGAGCTGCTTCGGCGCATCAACAAACGCGCCGGACACATTTCAATCCTCGTGAACAATGCCGGCATTCACCTCAAAAAGCCGGCGGTGGACACAACGCCCGCTGAATTCAATGCCATGCTTCAAACCCACGTCGTTGCGGCATTCAGTCTTACACGGGTCGTGCTGCCGGATATGATCAAGCGCGGACAGGGCAATATTCTGTTCATCGCTTCGATGGCATCGTTGTTCGGTATTCCGCTGGCAACGGCGTACTCGGCGGCAAAATCAGCTTATCTGGGAATGGTTCGCTCGCTGTCAACTGAAGTTTCGCAGCACGGGGTTCGCGTGAATGCCATTGCGCCCGGCTGGATCGAATCGGACATGATGCGCAAAGCGCTGAACGGCGACCCGGGGCGTGCCCAAAAAATACTCGGGCGCACGCCCATGAATTGCTACGGAAAAGCGGAGGATATTGGTTTTGCGGCGACCTATCTGTGTTCCCCCGCAGCTCGATTTGTCACGGGAGTCGTCCTTCCCGTTGACGGCGGAGCCAGCATCGGCTTCTGATCGGGAGCCATTGTCCGTCCGGGCTGAAATCGCTTTTCGGTCACAGCCTTGGCCGATTACACTGCGCAACGAATTGATGAACATTTCCATCATCCTTGCCCATCCGGATCCCGGGAGCTTCAACCACGCCATCGCCAAAACGGCGGCGGATACGCTTTGCCGTAACGGTCACGAGGCCACTCTCCACGACCTTTGCCAGGAACAATTTCCACCGCTGCTCTCCACGGCGGAACTTCGGAAGGACGCAAAGCTCGATCTGGTTGCAGCCCGACATTGCCGAGAAATTGCCAGCGCGGACGGCATCGTCATTGTGCATCCCAATTGGTGGGGCATGCCACCCGCCATCCTCAAAGGCTGGATTGACCGCGTGTTGCGACCGGAAGTGGCGTATCGCTTCGTCGAAGGTGACAAGGGCGAAGGCGTGCCGGTCGGATTGCTCAAGGCGAAGGGGGCGATTGTTTTCAACACCGCCAACACGCCTGATGAACGCGAGCGGCAAGTGTTCGGCGACCCGCTGGAAACGCTTTGGAAAAACTGCGTGTTCGACTTGTGCGGCGTGCGGAAGGTGCATCGCCGGACATTCGCGGTGGTTGTCACCAGCACGGCGCAACAGCGCGCCGGATGGTTGGCGGAGGTCCGGGAGACGGTGGAACATTTCTTCCCCAAGCGCGGATGACTCAACCCTCACCCGTTTCCGGCAAGTGTCGCGTCTCGACCCCGACACAATCAAGCTTTTGAAGAACAAGTTGCTCAGAGTTCCCTTCGGGATGGAGAAACATGTTTCAGAATAATGACATGCGATCAGCCAATGCCATCAGCGTCATGAACGGATCCCAGTAATTGACAATTTTTGCGCCACCGGCAGGTTTTGGTTTCCTGCGTCCCCCGCAGCCTTTGCCGTTCCGCATTTTTTGTAGCGGCGCTCTGTGAGCGACGGTGAAATCAATGGCGACGGTCACAGACCGCCGCCACAGTGCGAAATCAAACGGTAAAGGGGATTACCCCATCTCCACCAGAACATCGTTCTCCCTTTTCATTTTGGAGACGGAAATAAGATTGCCGTCAATCGGCTGGCCGTTGAGCGTGACTTTTTTTACGCCTTTCTGGACGCCGGCGCGATTCACCACCTTGATGTTAATCGTCTTGTTCCGGAACCGGCGGGTGGCGGTGAATTCCTTCCACGAAGCGGGAATGCAGGGGTCGATGAGCAGGCCTTTGTAATCGGGGCGGATACCGAGGAGATACTGCGTCGCTGCATAATATGCCCAGGTGGCGGCGCCGGTCAGCCAGGGGACGCGCGATGCGCCATGACGCGGGCTGTAAAGGCTGTGAGTGTGTTGCGAGTAAACGTATGGCTCACTGCCGCGCATCTCGGCCTTGTCGTTGAACGAGGCCGGCATACTGCTGCGGAAATACTTAAATGCCCGGTTGCCATGGCCGAGCATCGTCTCGGCCATAACCGCCCAGCCTTGGGTGTGGTTGAACACCCCGGCGTTTTCCTTGACCCCTTTGTTGAACGTAACCGAGCGGATTTCCGTGAAGGGGATGTTTTCATAAGGCGGCGCGCAAAGCATCAGGCCATAATCGGTGGCGAGCTTTTCGTTGACCGATGTCATCGCCTGCCGGGCGCGATTTTTATCGGCGTGGCCGCTGATAACGCCCCAGGACTGCGTATTGAGATAAATTGAACCCTGCTTGTTTTCGTGCGAGCCGATTTTCTCGCCGGATTCCTTGTAGGCGCGGACGTACCATTTGCCGTCCCAGCCAAATTTGTCGAGCTTCCGATCAATTATTTCGAGCTGTGGTTTCGCCCATTTGATTTCGGCCGTCTTGCCGAACATCTCGCAAATCTCGACATAGGTCTTCAGGCCGTAACGCACCTGCAGGGCGACGAACACCGAAGTGCCCTTTGTGCCCAGCCGCAAGCAATCGTTCCAGTCGGCAAAAAGGCCGCTGGGCAAGCCGTGTTTGCCCGTGCGTTTGAGATTGAATTCAATTGCCCGGCGGAGATGGCCCAGCACGGTCGCCTTGCCCTTGTCGGCGTAGGGCAGGACTTTGTT
>JBEKZC010000038.1:0-38269 GCA_049510295.1 Verrucomicrobiota bacterium
TGCGCGGGCGCCGGCACGACGTGGTGCTGGTTGACCGCCAGCAGCCGTTCGGCAACGAACATTTGCTCCCGCGCGGCACGTTGCGCGAGCCGCCGTCGCACCTCGCGCGGGCCCAGACGATTTTCATCACCAAAAGCGACGGCCAGACCGCCGAACTCCGCCGGCGCATTGCCGAATTCAATTCCGACGCCGCCATCATCGAATGTGTGCATCATCCGCTTTTCCTCGAAGATGTGTTCACCGGCCAGCGGCGAAAATTGGATTTGCTGCAAGGGCACAAAGTCGCGTCGCTTAGCGGCATCGCGCAACCGGAAAGTTTCGAGCAAAGCCTCGTAAAACTCGGCGCGGAACTGGTTTATTCCAAACGCTTTGCCGATCATCACCGCTTCACCCAGCAGGAAATTCTCAACGTCATCAACCGTGGCAAGAAACGCCAGGCCACCACCATCATCACCACGCAAAAAGACGCCGTGCGTTTTCCCAAAATTGACCGGCGCGACCTGCCGATTTATTTCATGCGCGTCGAAATCCAGATTGTCAGCGGCGCGAACGACTTTCAGGATTGCGTCCGCAAAATCTGCTTTCGTTGAAAATGGACACGCTGATTTACTGGCCCGCCCGCGCGCTCGTGGCGTTGATTCAAGCGCTGCCGCTCACCCTCGTCGCGCGCCTCGGTCGCGCGGGCGGCGGACTGGCCTTCTGGCTCGACGCGCGGCACCGGCGCGTGGCGTTGAAAAACCTGGCCCTGTGCTTCGGCCAGGAAAAATCGCCGGATGAAATCCGCGCGCTCGCCCGGGAAAATTTCCGGCGCATTGGCGAAAATTATGCCGGTGCCATCAAAACCGCCGTGATGACTTTTGACAAATTGCGGCCGCACATCGAATTTGCCGGCATTGACCGCCTGCCGCAAAAATCCGGCGACGAGCCGCCGCGCAGCGCCGTTGTCGCCATCGGCCACTTCGGCAACTTCGAGCTTAACGCGCGGATCCAGGACGTCCGGCCGGATTACCAGAGCGCCACGACCTACCGCGCACTCAAGCACCCTGCGTTCAACCGGCTCATGCAGGATTTGCGCACGCGCAGCGGCTGCCTTTACTTCGAGCGCCGCGCCGACGGTCCACTGCTCCGCGCCGCGATGAACCGGGGGGGGATCCTTCTCGGCCTGCTCACCGACCAAAGCTCCAACGGCCTCCGGGCACCGTTCCTCGGCCACGACTGTTCCACCACGCTTGCGCCCGCCGTGTTGGCCTTGCGTTATCAGTGCGAACTCTTCACCGGCTTCTGCTACCGCGTTGCACTGGCGAAGTGGCGGATCGAACTCGGCGAAAAAATTCCCACGCACGAAAACAACCGTCCCCGTCCGTCCGGGGAAATCATGGGCGACGTCAATCGCGCTTTTGAAGCCGCCGTCCGCCGCGACCCGGCCAACTGGTTCTGGGTCCACAAACGGTGGAAACCGGATTCGTCGGCCAAAGCGAAGATTGAAGATGGAGGATAGAAAATGGAAAACCATCCTCCATCCTCCATCCTCCATCCGCGCAGAATCTTGGTGCGCGGCACCAACTGGCTGGGCGATGCGGTGATGACCACGCCGGCGCTGATGCGACTGCGCGAAAAATATCCTGATGCGCACATTGCCCTGCTTGCACCGGAAAAGCTTGCTGATTTGTGGACCAATCATCCCGCTCTCAACGAAACGATTCCGTTCGCGCCGGATGAAAGCGTGTTTTCCGTCGGCAACACATTACGGGCGGGTAAATACGACCTCGCACTGGTATTCCCAAACTCACCACGTTCGGCGCTGGAAGTCTGGCTCGCGGGGATTCCCCAACGCATCGGTTATGCGCGCCCGTGGCGGAATTTTTTTCTGACGAATGCAGTCGTCGCGCGTGCGGAAGCTGTGAAAATGCAGAAACGCTCCATTGGCGAAATCCAACGACTGGCAGCCGCTGACGTGAGTCGGCGGGTTGATTCAAATGGCCGCGTTCTCACGAACGCAGCCACAAACGCGCACCAGATTCACGAGTATTTGCATCTCGTTGCTGTGCTGGGCGCCAACCCGGAACCGATGCCGCCGCAGTTGGTGGTGAACCCCGACGAAATCGAAGCCGCAAGGAAAAAATTTGGTCTGGATGTAATCGGGAAACCGGTCTTCGGGTTGAACCCCGGGGCGGAATACGGCCCCGCCAAACGTTGGCCGGTGGAGAAATTCATCACCGCCGCCCGCGATATCCAAAATCGCACCAGCTGCACCTGGTTGACGTTCGGCAGCAAAGCTGACTTGGCCGTTGCCAGCCGGATCGCATCCGCCATCGCCAATCCGCCATTCGCAATTTGGAACCTGGCCGGAAGGACCGGGCTGCGCGAATTCATGGCGCTGCTGAAACTTTGCCGCGTGTTGCTCACCAACGATTCCGGCCCCATGCACGTTGCCGCCGCGCTCGGCACGCCGGTCGTCGTCCCGTTCGGCAGCACATCACCGGAACTGACCGGGCCGGGACTGCCGGGCGACCCGCGGCACCGGCTGCTTAAATCCGACGCCCCGTGTTCACCATGCTTTTTGCGCGAATGCCCGATTGATTTCCGCTGCCTGAACGGCATCAGCGTCGAGCGCGTCGTTGAGGCGGTTTTGTCTGTGGTTTAAACCACAAAGAAACGAAGCAATAAAGAAGACCATTTCAAGAACCGCGTAGCCGCCGACCCGTCCTCCGTAGCAGTACTGCGGAGGGTGGACGTGAGTCGGTGCCATTATTCCGGAAAATCAGCGCGGACTGACGTCCACGGCTACAACGATTGGGAAGCAAGAAGATCGAAGGTACAAAATCTTTGTTTCTTCGCGCCTCCGTGGTAAATTCGCCTTCGTGGAAACAGTCACCCAACTTACGAACCAGCTCGTCGCGTCGTATGCGCGCGTGGGCGGCATCAATCATCTGGACGGCAAAAACCTGCCGTCCAAACGCGCCATTGCTGCCATCACGCAGGATTTGCTGCGGCTGTTGTTCCCCGGATATTTCGATGAAAAACTCATCCATTCCTCGGAAATCAAGGTGGTGACGGCGGAGTTGCTCGATTCGGTGCTGGGCGCGCTGGAGGATGAAATCCGCAAGAGCCTCGAATACAATCCGCCCGCCGATTTGCCGAAGAAGGACGCGCCGGCCGTGGCGCACCGCCTGACGGTGGAATTTCTTGGCAGCTTGCCGCGGTTGCGGGACGTGCTGCAGACGGACGTCGAGGCGGCTTACGACGGCGACCCGGCAGCGAAGAGCAAGGAGGAGGTGCTCGTTTCGTATCCGTTCATCGAGGCGATTGCCGTGCAACGGCTGGCGCACGAATTGTATTTGAAGGACGTCGCGCTGATTCCGCGCATCATGACCGAATGGGCGCATGCGCGCACGGGCATGGACCTGCATCCGGGCGCGCAAATCGGGTCGCACTTTTTTGTGGATCATTGCACCGGCACGGTCGTGGGCGAAACCGCCATCATTGGCGACCACGTGAAGATGTATCACGGAGTCACGCTCGGCGCGAAGTCCACCGCCGGCGGACAGCAATTGCGTGGCAAGAAACGGCACCCGACCATCGAGGACCGCGTCACGATTTATCCGGGCGCGACGATTCTCGGCGGCGAGACCGTCATCGGCGCCGGCAGCACGATTGGCGGCAATGTGTTTCTCATGGACAGCGTCGCGCCGAAGTCACTGGTTATTTACGGCGGCCTTGACATGCGCGTGTTGAACAAAACGAACAAGACGGCCGTGGTGGATTTTCAAATTTGAAATGCAAACCTACACGCCAGCGGGATTGGGCCGTCTCCTGAAAATTCATCAGTCAATCGCGACATGGTTTCTAATGGTTTTTCTACTGGGGTTGGGAAATAGCTTTGCCACGACCTTTTTGCAGTTTGACAGCACTTATCTGGGTGACGGCTGGTTCCAATATCGCATGCAGGTGATGAATGACCCTTTTTTCACCGAGGCCGACATCATCGGACTGCAGATCAATTTCACCAACCAGATTGATCAGAGCACGGACTCGCAAAATTGGACTAATTACGATTCAGATAATGCCTATTCCTGCTGGTTTTTCAGCCAAAGCTATCCGGCACGTCCTTACGAAGAGGTCTTTCTGGTTCGCAGTGCCGAGACTTCCTACCGGCTGGGAACCAACAATGGTGTTTTAGACGGTGTCCTCGTGGTTTTTTCTTTATACCTTGCGGATTTTAATCCGTGGGTGTTGAACGGAGATGTCAGTGCCAACATCGTGGGTTACGCGGCTTTTCCTTGTCTTGTGCCATGCCCTCCCGAACAAGCGGATGGTTCACCAACGAATTTCTCTTACACGCTTAAACTGCTGCCGGATATTTCCATCCAACAATTGATCCAATCAAATGGCGTGGTTTCCGGCGTGGATTTTTTGTGGGATTATGATTCCACCCTCCTGCTTCAAGCCAGCACAGACCTGACGACGTGGACGAATGTCACTTACATCTGGAGTGTCCCGCCGGAAACGCTCTGGATAACCAACACGCCGCTGAATGATTTCGGGCAGTTTTTCCGCCTTGAGTTGGTGGCAGACGGCTATCAAACAAATCTGCCGCCTTTGACCTCAAACGCGGTGTTGGCCAAACCGGCTGCATCCAGGGTGAGCGTGGCCCCGCTCGCAGCCATCCCGCGTGTATCCGGTTGCCAGATGATCAAAGGAAAAATTGCGGTGAGTGTCGCCACACAACCAAATCAGCATTACAGCGTCAGTGCGTTGGACAGTCACAAAGTTGTCCAAGCAACCCAGCCATTGACGGCGGCGGGCAATTCGGCAACGGTTTATTTCGATGCCCAGAGCCTGCCGACGCCGGTTTTCTTTCAAGTGGCAGCCACATCGGCTCCGTAAGTCGTCGCAACGGAAGCGATTTCTCAAACGCTTCAAATGCCAACACCGGAACAGGTCAATATTTGGATGCCGGTTCAGCGATCTGCGAAGCGCCAGATTTACGCCAAAGCTGCCGCGCCGATGTCGTTGAGCACGTGAAGTGGTCTGTGCGGGTTGTCATCGGGTTCTGCGGCAAGCCCGGCGCGGTCGGTTTTATCGGATAAAATGGCTGACACACGATGAAGATTTCCGGCCAGGTATTTCTTCTTTGTGGGGTGGCCTCTCCCGGCTGGAATTCGGTTGTATGAGTGCGAGTGATACGGTCAAAGATGTTGTTCGCATCGTTACCACCGGCAGCCATGCAAAAGATGTAATTGACCCGCTTCAAACGAAGCTCTCTCTGCTCACGGAGCAAGTTGCGGCGCTCGAAAAGGAGAACCGCAATCTTAAAACGGAGAATGACAATCTTAAAACACAGCTTCAAAATGCGCGTCCCAAAAGCGAAGAGCTCAGCCAAAAAACAGAAGATATTTTGAAAGCCTTTTTTAACCGGGCAGACGAATTTTCTCTTCAGGACATCGCCCGCCTCTTTCGTATGCAACATTAGTAACCACGATGTTACCGCCCAAGTCGCTGGAGCCTGCGCCGGATGGCGCTTTCCGTTCCGCTTTCGCGGTTGACATCACCGGCCCGGCGTGGCTGGACGTTAGGCTGCAACTCCGCGGCTTTCGTGGTGTTGGAATAGACTGTGAAATGGCTTACATCACTTAAAAACTCGGCACTTTCTAAACAGGCATGAAGCCACGTTCAGGTTTTGAAACAGGATTTACTCTGATGGAATTGCTCGTGGTGATCGCCATCATCGCCATCCTTGCTGCTTTGTTGATGCCGGTTGTTTCCAGTGCAAAGGCAAAGGCGAAGCGAACGACTTGTTTGAACAACCTGAAACAAATCAATCTCGGCGTCCACATGTATGCCGGGGACAATGGCGATACGCTGCCGAACACGGGCACCGCCACATATATCCTCTACAAAGAGGTCGTGAAAAGCTACGTCGGCCTGCACGGGCCGTCGTCATCGCAGGACAAGGTTTTCACCTGCCCTGTCGACACATACTATTATGATGAGTCTTCCGGTGTCTATGTGCCGCATGGCCGACACGAGCAAGTTGTTTATGATTATTCGAGTTATACGTTTAACGGCGCGAACCTGCTCACCAACTATCCCAATTTCGCTTACAATGGAGTCTTGCCCGGCATCGGCGGCCAAAAACTCAGTGCTATTAAAAATTCCACCAAAACACTTTTGGTTGTAGAAGCGTCGGCTATCTTACCCTATTCATGGCATCAGCCGAAACCGCCTGTGCTGGGAGGCGTGGGAATTTACAACGATTCGAGAAATATGGTCAGTTTTGTGGACAGCCACGTCAGCTACATCAATATTTATTGGAACAACACGATTAGCTATCCCAATGGGGGCTATTCAGTCGCAGCTTATTACGATCCGCCCGCAGGATACGATTACCAATGGAGCGGAAATTGATCACTCGAAATTTGCCGCCTAACAAATCGCTGCAGTCAACAGCTACCGCGCCGGTCAGTTGGCAATCTGAAGTCCAGGCAAATGCTTGACGTTTCCATTGCCAAAGACAGTCTGTATCCCAACGGAGGAACAAAAATGAATGATGAACCTTGGAAACCGAGAAAAGTGGTGATTGTTGGCGCGGGCGCCGTGGGTTCCACTTTTGCCTATGCGCTGGCCCAGAGCGGTCTGGCCGATGAAATTGCCCTGCGCGATGCCAACCATGAACTGGCCATGGGGCAGGTTCTCGATTTGGTTCATGGCCAGGCGTTTTTCCCTTCGGTCCAGATTCGTGAAGCCCGGACGGCGGATTATGCGGATGCCCGCCTGATTGTGATTACGGCCGGGGCCAAACAGCGGCCCGGCGAACCGCGTCTGGAGTTGATTCAACGCAATGTCAAAATCATCCACGATATCATTGATGAAATCGTGCTCCAGAAGTCATCGGCGGTTGTTTTGATCGTAAGCAATCCGGTGGACATCCTGACGTATGTCGCCCACAAACGGTCCGGCTGGCCGCGCGGACGCATCATCGGGTCCGGCACCGTGCTGGACAGCGCGCGCTTCCGTCATTTATTGAGCCAGCACTGCGGAGTGGATGTGCATAACATCCATGCTTACATCTTGGGTGAACACGGAGACAGTGAATTTGCCGCCTGGTCCATGACCAACATGGCCGGCATGCCCATCGAACAGTTTTGCCGCCTGTGTTTGAAATGCGACGACTGGCAGGCAGCCCGCCGCAAGGTCGTGGAGGCAGTGAAACATTCCGCCTATCACATCATTGATTACAAGGGAGCCACCTGGTTCGCGGTTGGCCTGGCCTTGACGCGAATTGCCGCGGCCATCCTGCGCAATCAACGCGGGGTGCTCACCGTTTCATCCGTGCTGGAAGGGGAATACGGGCTGAGCGGTGTGAGTTTGGGAGTTCCCTGCATCGTTTCTCAAAAGGGCGTTGATAAAGTTTTGGAGGTAGCTTTGCCGCCCGACGAGCAGAGCGCCCTGGTGAAGTCCGCCGCCGTTTTACAGGCAGCCATCAAGAAACTTGATTTGACCGGCCCGGCATAAACAGGACGTCAGTCAATTAAATGGTTTCCATCTTGAGTGAAATTAAAAACAGTTCATAGTTATTGCGATGCGAGAAATTAAAGCAGAAATCAAACAGGGCGATTGCCTGAATGTCTTATCGGATTATGCCGACAATACGTTTGATTTAATTGTTACGTCACCACCTTACGCGGACAAACGAAAAAACACTTACGGCGGAATCGCGCCCGAAAAATATGTTGAATGGTTTCTTCCTCGCAGCGAACAGTTTTTGCGCGTCCTCAAACCAACCGGCACGTTCATTCTCAACATAAAAGAAAAAGCCGAGAATGGCGAAAGGCATACATTTGTTCTCGAATTGATTTTGGCACTTCGCAAACAGGGATGGCTCTGGACGGAAGAATTCATCTGGCACAAAAAGAATTGCTATCCTGGCAAATGGCCGAATCGTTTTCGAGATGCGTGGGAGCGTTGTTTGCAATTCAACAAGACCCGTCATTTCAAAATGAACCAAGATGCGGTCATGGTCCCGATGGGTGATTGGGCGGATACCCGATTGAAGTCGCTCGGCAAAAATGACGTTGTGCGTTTTGATTCCCAAGTTGGCAGCGGCTTTGGGAAAAACATCACAAACTGGATTGGGCGCGACAAGGCTTACCCATCGAATGTTTTGCATCTAGCTACCGAGTGTGGCAACAAAAGTCACAGCGCGGCATTTCCCGAAGCATTGCCTGAGTGGTTCGTAAAACTTTTCACCGACGAAGGCGATTCAGTGCTTGATCCATTTGTCGGTTCTGGAACGACTTGCATAGTCGCGCAAAAAATGCGGCGCAATTCCGTCGGGATTGAAATTCTGGCTGAATATTGTGGTCTGGCCGAAGCGGAAATCGAGGTTGGCGATTTCCAGCTTTTCGAGAAAGGGACAAAAAATGCCAAGCGTAACGGTTCAAGAGATCACTGATTATATTGAGAAGAACATTCCAGATTTCCACACAAAACGATTGGAAAGTCTGGCGACGCTCAAATTGAAAAAGGTTCTCAAGCGGAAGAACCCCTACCTTTTCAAAGCCAAGTCCGTTACAACCGCTGCGGAATTGGTTCACTTTTTCCTCGACGCCCACTTGTCGTCGCAGGAAGAAACAATTTTCGGCACGTTTTTGGAAGGACTGGCTGTGTTCATTTGCGGCAAAGTGTTTGGCGGAAAAAAATCTTCCGCAGAAGGGGTAGATTTGGAATTCGAGCGGGGCGGAATCTATTACATTGTTTCAATCAAATCCGGCCCGAATTGGGGAAATAGTTCACAGGTTAAAAAGATGAAAGACAATTTCGTCAAAGCGAAACGAATCCTTGGCACAAACGCACAAGCCCGAAACGTGGTTGCAGTGAATGGCTGTTGCTATGGGCGTTTAAGTAAAGAAGACAAGGGGGAATATATCAAAAAATGTGGGCAAAGTTTTTGGGAGTTCGTTTCTGGTGATGCGACACTTTTCACCACGATCATTGAACCGCTGGGGCATCGGGCCAAAGAACGCAATGACATTTTTCACGAAGAATATGGCAAAGTGAAAAATTGTTTCACCGCCGAATTCATCAAACATTTTTGTCTGCCCAACGGTGCAATTGACTGGAACAAGCTTGTTGAACTTAATTCTGGAATTCCAAAGCCAAAAATTAAGAAAGTGAAAACTCTCAAAACTTGAACGTTGGTATCCCGGCCTTCAGAGCAAACCCGCCCACGCCCCACGCGGTGAAGAGGATGCCGTAGTTCACGCCGAAGCTTTTCAGACCCCACAGGTCTTTGGTGAACGATGGGAACAGCGACAGGTTCGCGCCGTAGTTGAAGCCAATCAGCGTTGCCACCAGCACGATCACGAACTTTGCGCCTTCGGTGGAAGCCGTCACGGGAATGGCAATGAACATCAACGCGGCTTTGTGAGTGCGGCTTGGAGGAATGTCCATTTCCCGGGGCAGTGGCGAAAATTTTGCCGTTAATTAAGATTTATTTTTTAACCACGCCGAGCGGCAGAACGACTTTCCCGTAAAGTTCATTCAGAATTTGCGCGAGGCCGGTGTAAATCGCCGAAAAGCCGCAAACGAGTCCTTCGTAGCCGGTGAAATGTTTGAAATTCGCACCCGCACCGGTGTAATCGCCAAACGCCAGCAGGAAAAAAAGAATGGTCAGCGTGCCAAAGACGACTTGCAAGGCCCGGTTCAGGCGGAGCGTGCCGAGGAACATGACCCCGGTGAACAGTCCCCACATGGCGAGATAGGCGGACATGGCGGTTTCATCCGCCGGCGCGATCAAATTCAATTTTGGCAAAACAATCAGCGTCACCAGCGAGAGCCAGAAGAGACCGTAGGAAATGAAAGCGGTGGCGGCAAAGGTGTTGCTTTTTTTCCATTCCATGATGCCGGCGATGACTTGCGCGATGCCGCCGTAACAAATGCCCATCGCCAGAATCATGGCGTTAAGCTCGTAAAAGCCGGCGTTGTGCAGATTCAGCAGCACGGTCGTCATGCCGAAACCGAGCAGGCCGAGCGGTGCGGGATTCGCGGTGGTATCTTTGGTTTGAATGACGGTTGGTTCGCTCATGATGGTGGGAGTTGATTGGTTTAACGGAATGGAGGGCTTGGAAATTCTTGCTGTGTCGCTCATAAGTCTTGTTCTTTCTCGGTTATTGTTGTTGTCGCTGTAGGACTTCGTTCGGTGTCCCGCCTTTAGGCGGCCCGGTCAAACCGGTTGCCGGACATCACATCGTCCATCAGCGCCCGAAAACCGTTGTCGAGGACGAAGGACGAGAACGAGGACGAGCCGTCTCCGTTACACTTCCGTCTTCGTCCCGCATTGCGGGACTTCGCCGAGACAAGTCGCCGCGCCAAGGGACGATTCACCGCGATGTCCGCTGCTCCCGACCCTCAACCCTCATCAACTGTCACTGTTTTCCTTTTACCAGCGCTTCCACCACGTGCGGATCGGCCAGGGTGGACGTGTCGCCAATCTGGTCCACGGCGTTCTCGGCAATCTTGCGCAAAATGCGGCGCATGATTTTGCCCGAACGCGTCTTGGGCAGGCCGGGCGCAAACTGGATTTTGTCCGGCACCGCAATCGGCCCGATTTCCTTGCGGACGTGGTTGGCCAGTTCTTTCTTGAGTTCGTCGCTTTCCTTGACGCCGTCCTTGAGCGTCACAAAGGCGTAAAGCCCCTGTCCTTTGATGTCGTGCGGCATGGGCGCCACGGCGGCCTCGGCCACCTTCGGATGGCTCACCAGCGCGCTCTCGACTTCCGCCGTGCCGATGCGATGGCCGGAGACGTTGACCACGTCGTCAATGCGGCCCATCAACCAGTAGTCGCCGTCCTCGTCAATCCGGCAGCCGTCGCCGGTGAAATAAATGTTCGGATACATCGTGAAGTAGGTTTCGATGAAGCGCTGGTGGTCACCCCAGGTGGTGCGCATCATGCCGGGCCAGGGTTTTTTGATGCAGAGCTTGCCACCTTCGTTCAGCCCGACCGGCTTGCCATCGTCGCGCAGAATGACCGGTTCGACGCCAAAGAACGGACGATTAGCGCTGCCGGGTTTGAGCGTGTGCGCGCCGGGCAACGGATTGATGAGGATGCCGCCGGTCTCCGTCTGCCACCACGTGTCCACGATGGGACAACGCCCCTTGCCAATGACGCGATGATACCAGACCCACGCCTCGGGATTGATGGGTTCGCCCACGGAACCGAGTGTGCGGAGTGTGCTCATGTCGTACTTGTTCGGCCATTCTTCGCCGAGGCGGATGAGCGAGCGGATGGCGGTCGGCGCGGTGTAGAAAACGGTCACTTTGAACTTCTGCACGATGTGCCAGAAACGTCCGGCATCCGGGAACGTCGGCACGCCTTCGAACATCAAACTGGTCGCCCCGTTGCAGAGCGGGCCATAGACGATGTAGCTGTGGCCGGTGACCCAGCCAATGTCGGCGGTGCACCAGAAAATGTCGTCGTCGTGAACGTCGAAAATGTATTTGTGGGTCAGGGCGGCGTGCAGCAGGTAACCCGCCGTCGTGTGGACGACACCCTTCGGCTTGCCCGTCGAACCGGAAGTGTAGAGGATGAACAGTGGATCCTCGGCGTTGTTGACCGCCGGCGGGCAGTCGGCGTTCGCCTTGCTCATCAGGTCGTGATACCAAATGTCGCGGTTAGCGACCATGTTGCAGGGAGTGTCGTTGCGTTTGACGACGATGACTTTCTCAATGCTGGCTGCCTGTTTTAAGGCTTCATCCGCGATGCCTTTCAAGGGAATGCTCTTGCCCGAACGCAAGGAAACATTGGAAGTGATGAGCAGCCGGCACGCCGAATCAGTGATACGTCCGGCCAGCGCATCCGCGCTGAATCCGCCGAAAACGATCGAGTGAATCGCGCCAATCCGCGTGCAGGCCAGCATCGCGACGGGCAGTTCGGGGATCATCGGCAGGTAAATCGAAACGCGGTCGCCTTTCTTGATGCCGAGCGATTTCAGCACATTGGCGAACTTGCAGACCTGCTGGTGCAACTGTTCGTAGGTGAGTGTGACCACGTCGTTTTCCGGCTCGCCCTGCCAGATGATCGCGGGCTTGTTGCCCTTGGTCTTGAGATGGCGGTCGAGGCAGTTGACGCTGATGTTGAGCTGCCCGTCTTCAAACCAGGTGTGCTCGATGCGTTTGGCGGCGGTGTCCCACACATATTTGCGGCCCATCGTGGGTTTCTTGAACCAGTCGAGCGTCGCGGCCTGTTCGAGCCAGAACCCGTCCGGGTCGTTGATCGAGCGTTCATACATCTTTTTGTATTGCTCGGCGTTGATGTAGGCGCGTTTGATCACTTCCGGGCTGGGTGGAAACGTCCGGTTTTCCTGCATCAACGAACTGGTGGAAACGGTCTTGGTTGGATTTGTCATGGTAGGTTTCTTTGTTGTTTGATGTTGTCGTGAATGGTCGTGAATTTAGCTGAACCGGCCGGGCGTCGTCACCCCCTGATCGGGGCCGGCCTGAATGCCATGAAGCCGGAAGACATTATTGATGATAATTTTAATGGTGGCCTGCAACTCCGGTTCAACGGCCTGGCGTTGCTCCGTCGTGACGGCCAGGGTCCGGTCCCGCAGGCCGCCCGCCCATTCGGTGCTGGCCAGCATCACGCCGCCCATGCCGAGGCCAAAATCACATTCCTCATCCCCGCCGCAACATGTCCGCCAGGCCAATGCCCAGCCGCGCACGGTGTTCTCGACGTGATACCCGCCGCCGCCCGCCACCAGCATCGGATGATTGAACCGCAACAGCCGTTCGATGATCTCCACCACCACGTTGTTGGTCATGCGCAGATGCGTCAGCGGATCGCCCGCCAGCATGTCCATCCCCAGTTCCAACACCATGACATCGGGACGGAAAAATTCCACCAGCGGAACCACGACGCCGTCGAACGCCGTCAGGAAAGCCTCGTCATAGGTTTCGGGCGGCAGCGGAACATTGACGTTATATCCCCGGCCCGGCCCTTCGCCGGTTTCATTTTCAAAACCGCCCCAGGGGAAAAGCGTCCGGCCGGTCTCATGCAACGAGACGGTCAGGACATCCTTGCGCTGATAAAAAGCCGACTGCACCCCGTCGCCATGATGTGCGTCCACGTCGAGATACAAGACCCGCTTCCCGGCCCCGGCCAGTTTCATGCAGGCGAGCACCGCGTCGTTCAAAAAGCAGAACCCCGCCGCGCGCTCCGGCATCGCGTGATGAAAACCGCCCAGCAAATTGAAAGCGATGTCCGCCCGGCCCTCCAGCAACAAGTCGGCGGCGACCAGTCCCGCGCCGCAGGCCCAGGCGCCGCATTCGAACATGTCCTTGAACACCGGCGTGTCCAGCCCACCCAGGCCCATGTGAAAGCCTTCCACGGTCAAATCACCGCCGGCGACCCGTTGAAGTTCCTGCAGATAACGGGCGGTATGAAACTTTTTCAACTCGGCCAGGGAGGCTTTACGCGCAGCGACCTCGACGCACCCCTCGCCGCCGAGCAATCCGAACGATTTCAGACGCTGGCGCGTGAGGCTGGCGCGCTGGGTTTTGAAAGGGCAATCCGGCGGATAACTCAACCCTTCGATTTCGGGCGAGTACAGAAAGGCCAGTTTGCGATCTCTCATGCGGAAAGGGAGGTGATGCCGTTACGGCCAGTGATTGAAGCAATGAAATTCGCCCCGGGGAATTTGAGAAACTCCCCTGTTTCGCGCGTCTTTGTATATTTGCGTTTCAAGGCCATCTCATCCTGTCCTGTCGCGTGGGGCTGAAGGCCTTTTACGCGACCGGTGACCAGTTGTGATGCCATTCCGCCCGGCGGCAACTACGCCTCCGCCGACAAAATGTTCCACCGTCATTTGCTTCTGGGTGCTGCGTTTTTAATACCCCAAGCGTGCCTTTACATCAAGGCGCAACCCTTGTGGCCGGAATCGTCTTCCCAGCGGCTGCCCCACCCCGACACGTCGGGGCTGGTCCGCACTGCGGACGCCCGCCATCAAAGGCACGCGGTGCACATCTTCCGCCTTACAAGTTGAATTAAAACAAGCCTGCGGTCTTAACCATTATTGCTAATTGTTTGATTTTTTTTGGGTGCGAACGGTTCTGGACGCCGACACCCGCACCAAGCAAAGACAGAAACAGCTTTTAAGAAAAGGCCGTTTGCTGGAGACGCTTTTCCGTTCTTGACCGCTCACGTTAATGGGCGACCCTTTCACCGTCGTCATGATCATCGCCATGGGCATCATCAAACAGGTTTGATTTGGCCAAGCTGAACGGCGCGGTGCAAATAATAATAGGCTTGAGGAAGGCTGAATGAGTGAGCTTTCATTTTCTTGGTTGACCGCCACCGTCATCGTGTTTGAAACTTGCGCATGAAAGGATTGCGCCGACATCCATTCCGCGTTTTGGGGCGGCTGCTTTGGTTTGCCGGCGAAGTTATTATCGCGCTATTTGATTTTTTGATCCGCTGCGCGTTCCGTCCGAAAAAATCCGCGCTGGCCGCGCGTGCCTTGTGGCTGCAACGGGCTTCCCGCCGCCACCTGCGAATTTTCAGATTCGAAGCGCAAGTCGCCGGGCCGGTTCTGTCCGGCGGCCTGCTCGTGAGCAATCATTTGAGCTACCTCGACGTGCCGGTGATGGCGTCGCTCACGCCCGCGGTTTTTGTCGCGAAACACGAAATCAAATCGTGGCCGGTCATCGGCTGGCTCGCCCGGCTGGCGGGCACGCTGTTTATTGATCGCGGACGGCGGATGGACGTCGCGCCGGTGAATGCCGCCGTCCAAACCGCGCTTGATGGCGGCGCGCTGGTGGTTGTGTTTCCCGAAGGAACGAGTTCGGACGGCCAGACCGTCTTGCCGTTCAAGTCATCGTTGCTTGAGCCGGCCACGCGGCAAGTTCATTCCCTTTCCATCAGCTTGATTCAGTATGAACTCGACGATGGAGATGGCGACGCGAGCAAAGACGTTTGTTATTGGGGCGACGTGACATTTTTTTCGCACCTGCTGAACCTGTTGAGCAAGCGCACCTTCCGGGCTTCGGTTCGATTTGCCCCCATTCAATCCATTGACACCAGCCGCAAAGAGTTGGCGCACCAATTACATTCTGAAATGCTGAAATTAAAGAATGCGGCAGTGGGAAAAATGTCCCAATCCCAGGACTGATCCCTTTTTGTCCATCGCCTGCTACCAGCCCGGCCAACGGCCCGGTCATCCGCGCTGACGCGGGAAATGCTCCGCCAGCAGGTTGCCGGCCTTTTGCACGCCGTGGATGATGCCCGGCGTGAATTCGGATTTGCGAAAGTAACCGGTCATGGCGTCCGCCAGTTTCCGCCAGAATTCATCCCCGCACTTCGCATGAATGCCTTCATCGCCGATGACGGCAAACTTGTGCGCGCGGGGGGCCACGAAAATCAGCACGCCGTTCCGTTCGGGGGACTGATTCATGCCCAGGCGCAGGAATTCCGCCTGCGCGGCGGCGACGGGGTCGTCAACGTGTTTGTGGCTGATGCTGACCCGGATTTGGCCGGAGGTCTTGTGTTCGGCATCACGAATCGCCGCGACAATGTTGTCGTGGTGCAGATGTTTGGAGAAAGTTCGTGGGTGCATAAGTTACCAGCTCCCTCCCGCACCGCCGCCACCAAAGCTGCCGCCGCCGCCTGAAAATCCACCGCCTCCACCGCTAAAACCTCCGCCGCCCGAAAAACCGCCGCCAGAGAAACTGCCTCCCGTCCATCCGCCTCCCCAATATTGTATGCCGCCAGACCGATATCCCCGGCTGCGGAGAGACAGAATGACGACCACCGCGATAATCACTAAAATGATCGGAAACACCACATCCCCGCCATTATTGGCATATGCCACATGCTGGTGTTCAGCCACCGTTCTTCCGGTTCCCTTGTATTCACCCTTGGCGCCGGCGATCACGGCCTGCACGCCCGCCGTCAGGCCGCCATCGAAATCGCCGGCTTTGAAACGCGGGGCAATTTGCTCGTCAATGATTCGCTTGCAAAGCGCGTCGGGCAGGACGCCTTCCAGTCCATAGCCCACCTGCAAAAACATTTTGTGGTCCTGCACGAACACGAAGAGCACCGCCCCGTTGTTTTTTCCCTTTTGTCCCGCCTGCCATGACCGCGCCACGCGCACGGTGTAATCTTCAATGGACGAGTCCGACTGCATCTTGGGGAAAACGGCCACCACGATTTGATCGGAGCTTTGGCGCTCGAAATCTTCGAGTGTCTGGTTCAACTGTACCGCCGTGCCGGCGGAGACGACGTGGGCGTAGTCGTTGAAATAGGCCGGCGGCGGGGGCGGGATGACTTCAGCCGCGAACAGCCGGAAGCCGAACACCAAAACCAGGCTGGCGCAGAGACGTCTCACGGTTTAGGACGTAGGGTTAAAATGCGGAGTGTGGCCGTCCCCGGCCACAGCTATTTTCGCCTGCCATAAGTTTTCCGCTATTTCCTGCCAGTGTTGACAGACGGATATTGCTGCGCCCGGGGACGGGCGCGCTCCGGCAAAAGCGTTTTTTAATTTTGAAAACACGGTTTAAGGGCTGGTCGCCGCCGGGGCCGCCGCCGGTTTGTTGAAATCGAACTGGACCTTGGGCGGTGTCCCGGCTCCGGCGGTGGCGGCAAAATAAGGTTTCTCGTGGAAGCCGAAGAAACCGGCATAGAACAGCGCCGGAAACGATTTGATGGCCGTGTTGTAATTCTGGACCGCCTGGTTGAAATCCCGGCGCTCGACGCTGATGCGGTTCTCCGTGCCCTCCAGTTGCGCCTGCAAATCGCGGAAGTTCTCCGTCGCCTTCAAATCCGGATACCGCTCCACCACCACCAGCAAACGGGACAAGGCCGACGAAAGCCGGCCTTGGGCCTGTTCAAACGCAGCCAGTTTGGCGGGATCGTTCGGCGCGGTGTTGGGGTCAATCTTCACCTGCCCCACCGACGCCCGCGCCGCGGTGATTTCCGTCAGCGTGGATTTCTCGAAATTGGCCGCGCCGGAAACGGTGGCGACGAGATTGGGGATGAGATCGGCCCGGCGTTGATAGACGTTTTGCACCTGCGCCCATTGGCTGTCCACCGCCTGCGACAGTTTGACGAGGCGATTATAACTCCCGCCCGCCGCCGCAATCAAAATCAAGACCAAGAGGCCGAGTGCAATCAAAACACCCAGAATAATGGCAAGCTTTTTCATAACAACCGTCACACTTAAACTTTTCCGTGCCGGGTAACAATTACAAAATTTGCCGTTGTCCGTAATCGCGGTTGCCCCCCGTCCTCCATAGCCTTGGCGACGGAAAGATGCCCTCTGGCTTCTGCTCTGTCGAAAGACTGACATACCGACCACCGCCCTCCTTGCTGTATCGCAGCTTTTTTGGATCAAATTTCATGCAATGAGGATTTTCAAAGTGGCGTCGAATTTGGCGGCGGCTCCAAATCCCAAACCCGGGACCGACCTCTTTTTTTGTCTCGTGGCGTCCTGTCCATCGTAGTCCTGCAATACAGGACGAAGTTGGACCTGTCCATCGAAGCCTCGGCGAAGTTGGAAGCTTTACGCTGGCCTGCCGCGTGGCGCAGCTTTACGCGGTCACAATTCCAGGACCCTTTCAGGGCCGGTCATTTTGCCGCAGGCGGGGTAGTCACCACGGTTTTCTCGCTTTGCGTTGCGGCAAATTTGCGCCACCACTCGTCGGCCAGTTCGCGCGTCCAGTCCATCGCGCTCCGGCAGCGGGCCAGCGCGTCGTCCAGCTCGCGGGCATTGGCCGGACGCGACGCGGAGTTTTTGGCCAGACAACGCATCAACAGTTCCTCCAAATCCGGGGACACGGGCTTGCCCAACCGCTCTGAAGGACGCATGGGCAGGTCTTTCACCTGGTGCATCAAGACTTCGCCCAGCGTGAGGCAGTCGAACATCGCCTCGCCGGTGACGAGCAAGTAACCCACCGCCCCCAACGAGTAGAGGTCGCTGCGCGCGTCCACCTCGTTGGAATGTTCCACGGCCTCGGGTGACATGTAGAGCGGTGTGCCGAGCGTGGCCTCGGTCATGGTCAATTCCGCCGCGCCCTGGGGGTCGCGCACTTTCACGAGGCCGAAGTCGAGCACCTTGACAAAGTCCGTCACGCCGCCGCGCTGCGTCAGAAATACGTTGGCCGGTTTGATGTCGCGATGCACCAGGCCGATGGCGTGCGCTTCGGCGAGCGAGCCGCAAACCTGCCGCAGGATGGAAATGACCCGGCCTTCCGGTTGCGCGCCGTATTGTTTCACCAACCGGCCGAGGGTCAGGCCGTCGAGATATTCCATCGCGTAGTAGAAAATGCCTTCGGGTGTGCGGCCGTAATCGTAGAGGGTGATCGTGTTGGGGTGGGTCAACTGGCTGGTCAATTGCACTTCCCGCTCAAACCGCGCGGCGCTGGACAGGTTCAGCTTTTCCGTCTGCAACAATTTCACCGCGACCGGCCGGCGCATCAGCGCATGATGGGCGCGATAAACCGAGCCGAACGCGCCCTCGCCGATCTTGTCGTCCAGCGCGTATTGGCCAAGATGTTTGGCTTTCAAGGCCGCCTTCCGTGCCGCTGCCTGCAGCCGGTTGGCCAGGCGCATCAGCACATAAACCAGCACCGCGCTGACAATCAGCAGTCCGAAGATGGACCAGAAACCCACCCGCAGGATCCGCAATGGCCGGAACGCCTCGGCCCGGTTCATCTCCGTGGTCAGGCCCATATTGAAATCGTCCAACCACGTCCACGCGCCCACCACCGGCACGCCGCGGTAATCGCGGTAACCGTTGACATCCACGCCCGCGTGGCCGTCCAGGGCCTTGCTGACCGCGTGGATGAACGGCAGTTCCGTGCGACGCTTGGGCGACTGGCGTCCTTTGCCGAGGTCCACCAGCGGATCGCGCAACTCCAGGGTCAGGGTCGAGCGCGCGTCCGGCGCGTCCGGGATCAATCCCAGGCGCCTGAGATCGTTGTCGAAACGGCTTTCGGAAAGTTGTTTGCCATCGCGGCCGAAGGCATAGGTCTCGCCGGTCTGGCCGGCGCGCGCTGTGGCGAGAATGCGCGTGAAGTCCGTGTCCGGTGCGATGCGCAGCCCGAGCACGGCAATGATCTGGCCGTCGGCCGACCGGATGGGTGCGGCGGCAAACATGGTGGGTACGCCGGCACGCAGGTTGCCTTGCTGGTCCGGCAACAGCGCCACGCTGGGGAAGGGCTGCGTGACCAGGGCCTTGCCGGCCAGGCACGGCGCCAACTGTTCCACGTTGCCGGGTGGCGATTGCATGCCCACGAGCTGGTCGCGCCCCGAGGCGACCACCAGAAAATTCGTGTCCAGCACCAGGAACCCGTTGAAGCCGCGGCGTTCGAGCACGGGTTTCAGATGGGCGCGCAATGCCGAAAGCTTAGGCGACGTCAGCAGCGCCGCCTGGACCTGCGGGCTGGATTTTGCCTGTTGAATCAGACCGACGACAAATTCGCGCACGCGGTCGTCCTCCGCGAGGTTTTCCGCGTCCGTTTTCATGGTGACCGACCACGAACGGAGCGCCTCGGTGTTGGCGTTCAGGATGGTCTGGAGCATGTCGGCAATCTGCTGTTTGGTGGCGCCCTCCATTTTCACGCGCAGCCAGACGCCGATGAACACGAGAACCAGCGCCGCAACCAGTGGCCAGACCCACAACTGGGTGCGGAGGAACCACCGCGTGCGCAGCAGGACACTGGCGACGCTGGACGTGCGGGAGTGGGATGGGTTGGACTCGCTCATGTTGGTTGCCGGGTGGCCATGCAAGTGTCAGCCAAACTGTCGCTGAAAATCCAGCCTCAAATTGCAGATTCGCAACGGCAACACGACGGGATTGACGCCGCCGCCGCGAACCACTTACGGTGCAGATTCAGGTGCAGAATGTGTTTCACAATTCTCCTGCTCGCCGCGTCGGCTCGTCACGCCGAAGCTCCACGAAGGCGGAAGTAAAGCGGAGACGGGTGAAGGTTTTGGATAAAATGGCAGGGGCGTGCTGCTGCGCGTCCGGGCCTTGATTCAAAACGGCCTTCGTTATGCCACTTTTCCAAAACAGACCCTTACAAGGAGAATGGCCAGGCTGCTTTGGTCGTGCTGTACTTTGTCGCAGGCAAGCTGGGAATCCCATACTATTGATGCCCATTACAAACGTCGAAGAAGCGAAAAACAGGTCGGTGTGGAAAGAAAATATAGGCGTCTTCATCGGGACGCCGTCGTGGAAATATGATGGCGGCTTTGGCCATTGCCGAAGGCGCCGGCAGGACATGCCCACGGCATGGGCCACGTTCTCGGCGAAATGGGGCGCCTTCTCCAAGGGCTTGAAGGCGCGTGGGGTGAGACCATTCCCCGCATCCAGAGTTTGGCAAAAAGACTGGCAAGAACTGAGGTTTGCCAGACGACGGCATCAGAGAGTTCTGGCCAGTCCACCCACGGTCGGGAACAAACAAGTACGGGCCGCGGCTTCATTCGGTCCGTCGCTCAGGAGGCGAACTACAATTGCTTTTGCATCTGGCTTCTGGCTGCTGTCCGGCACGCAGACCCCTGTGTCAGTTCAAAAACCTTTTTCAGCTTTGGTTCGTCATTGACCCGGCCCGGTTAAAGCAGGAAATTTGAACTGTTTGTGATTCTAGCTTAGAATTTAGAGACATGAAAGCCGTCGCCATAAATGGCAGCCCGCGCAAGGGCGGGAACACTGAAATTCTTTTGAAAAAGGCGCTTGCGCCGCTGACCGCCTCCGGCTGGGAAACCGAGTTCATCCAGCTCGGCGGAAAACCCATCCGCGGATGCCAGGCTTGTTACGAGTGTTTCAAGAAGAAAAACTCCCGGTGCAGCCAGAAGGATGATGTTTTCAACCAGTGCTTCGAGAAAATGGTTGCGGCCGACGCGATCATCCTTGGTTCACCGACGTACTTCTCCGACGTGAGCGCCGAGATGAAGGCGTTGCTGGATCGCGCCGGGCTGGTGGCGCTGGCCAACGGCGGATTGTTCCGCGGAAAAATCGGAGCTGCCGTGGTGGCGGTCCGACGCGGCGGCGGCACGCACGCCTTTGACACGATGAACCACATGTTTCTCATGTCCGGCGTCATCGTGCCGGGATCCATATATTGGAACCTCGGATTTGGTCTGGACAAGGGCGAGGTGGCCAAGGACGACGAGGCTTCGCGCAACATGAATGACCTGGGCCAGACCATTGCCTGGCTGGGCGCAGCCATCCATCAACACGCCGGGAGCCGCCCGGCTGTGCTGGTTTGCGAATGAGCTTCCTCAAACCTCCACCCGTGAAACAATGACCATGCAATTTCGAAAATTCGGCAGGCTGGATTGGAACGCGTCGGTTCTGGGCTTTGGCTGTATGCGCCTGCCTACCGCGGACGGAAAAGCCAATGGCCCAAATATCAACGAAGCGGAAGCGGTGCGCATGATCCATCACGCCCTGGATCGGGGCGTAAACTATTTCGACACCGCTTACATCTATCACGAAGGCAACAGCGAAACCGTTCTCGGCAAGGCGTTGCGCGGCCATCGAGACCAGGTGAAAATAGCCACAAAGTCCCCGGTGTGGTTGATCCAAAAGGAAGCCGATTTTGACCGGATGTTGAACGAACAATTGCGCAAGCTCCAGACCGATCACATTGATTTTTATCTGCTCCACGGCCTGGATAAAAAACGCTGGAGCGAAGTCGTGCCGAAATTTAAACTCCTGGAAAAGGCCGAGGCTGCGATTCACGATGGTCGCATCCGCCACCTGGGTTTTTCGTTTCACGACAATTACGAGAGCTTCCCTGACATCGTCAACGGTTACGATCGCTGGACGTTCTGCCAGATTCAATACAACTACATGGACACGGAGAACCAGGCGGGCACCAAGGGTTTGAAGCTCGCCGCCGCCAGGGGCCTGGCCGTTGTGATCATGGAACCGCTGCTCGGCGGCAGGCTGGCCAAGCCGCCGCCGTCCATTCGCGAGGTGATCGAGGGCGCCAGCGTGAAGCGTTCGCCGGTGGACTGGGCGTTGCAATGGCTATGGGATCAGCCCGAAGTGTCGGTGGTGTTAAGCGGGATGAGCAACCTGGACCAGGTAAACGCCAACCTGGATTCGGCGGCTCACGCTCGCAGCCATTCGTTTCAGGCGGCGGACCTGAAAGTGATCGCAGACTTGCAGCAAAAGTACCGGGAACGAGCCGCCATTCCCTGCACCAAGTGCAACTACTGCATGCCCTGCCCCAACGGGGTGAACATCCCGGCTAATTTTGAAATTTACAACGAAGCGTTTCTCCACGAAGACATTCCCGGCGCGCGCTTCAAGTATCAGATTTTCATCACGGAAGCAGCGCGGGCCAGTGTTTGCGTTGCCTGCCACGACTGCGAAGATCATTGCCCTCAGAAAATCCCGATCAGCGAATGGATGCCCAAGGTGCACGCGCTGCTCGGCGCGGCGTGATTCATCGCAGTGGCGGAAACCGGCGGTTGGAGAAACTTTTCAACGGCGAACGCGGCCTGCCTTTCACCCCCACCGGGAAACTTTGAAGAATTGCACCACGCGGCTGTGACGGGAACGCCGCATTCATGCGGCAGCAGGCACGCGTGATTAAATGTCCTGCCGGATGAATCCGGCGTTCCTTCCGAAACCGTGCAACTTGGCTTATCGCAGTGTCAAGGTGCGACCGCCGCGATGTGGACAAGCCCAGAAATCTGACCAAAAGCGTGCCGGTGGGGTGATCTGAATAAAAAGACCGGTTGACAAATGTAATCTCTACGGTTACTAATTAACCATCGATTATGCGAACCAGTTGCCGTTTTGCCATGGCCGTGCACGTGCTGGCCGTCCTCGCTTACAAGGAGGGCGACCCGGTCACGTCGGGCATGCTGGCGGCCAGCGTCAACACCAACCCGGTCATCATCCGGCGGCTCCTCCTGTCGTTGCAGCGGGCCCGGCTGGTGGAGACCCGCAAGGGGGCCGGGTATGGCTCCCGGTTAAGCCGATCCCCGGGCCGCATCAATCTTGCTGAAGTCTATCGGGCCGTGGAAGCCATTGAGCCTTTTGCCAGTCCCGCCCGAAAAGCCAACACGGCCTGCCCGGTGGGCCATTGCATCCGGGAGACCTTGAACGAGGTCTTTGCATCGGCGGAGAACGCCCTGGAACGGGACCTGGAGAAAACCACCCTGGCCGGGGTGATGGGCATGATCAAGGCCGCGTGTCCGGCCGCCGCCAAAAAAACCGGTTGACAGTCTCTTTTTTTGTGTGATTATGTAACCGTTGATATTACATATAATTGAAAGGAAAACAAATGATGAATCAGATAAGCACAATTGACAATCGAGGAAAAGGCGGTTTGTCCCGAAGCGCCTGCCGGGCATCCTGCCGGAAAATCCGGGCGCAGATTGCCGGGGTCAAAGAGGCGATCTTTGCGGAATCCAGCCGCGCGTTTCCGGCGCCGGAACGGCTGGTCCGGCTGGCCCTGAATGAAGCCGAGGCGGCGGCCTGGCAAACGAAGTATCCGCACCTGTTTTTCCCCACCCTTGCCACGGAGAAGGTCCGGGCAGTGGCCGCCTGGAACGCCCGTCAGCAATCCGTGCGGGAGAACAGCCCGGTCATCGTCCTGGCGGCGTAACCGGTTCCCCGCGCATTTCGAACATCGAAGAATCATCAATGAGGAGGAAAACATGAAATCAATCGTCGAACTGAACGAAACAAATTTTGAAGCCGAGGTCCTGAAATCCGCCCAGCCGGTGCTGGTGGACTTTTGGGCCGGGTGGTGCGGTCCCTGCAAAATGATCGCCCCGGTGCTGGAGGAAATTGCCACGGAACAAGCCGGCCGCGTCAAGGTCGCCAAGGTCAACGTGGATGAAAATCCCGGGCTGGCCGCGCAGTATCAAATCCAGTCCATCCCGACGCTGCTTTATTTTGCTGATGGCGAAGCGCGGGACAAAAGCGTTGGCGTCCAGGGCAAAAAGGCGATTTCCTTGAAACTGGAGGCGCTTGCCGTTGCGGCGTGACGACCATGTCAGCTTTGATGGGAAGGCATGAATTGAATGATGTGATTTGAGTGGAACGAAACTGAAAGGGAAAATGAAAATCCCGGAAACATTTGAAAGACATCGGAACACCGGCCTCGTCCGCGTGTTCGATCACGACCGCAACCCGTTGGTGACGGATGCGCCGCCCCAATCATCGGGGACCGACGACGGATTACTGGACGGTTATTCCCGGACCATCGCTGGAGTCGTCGGGAAGGTCGGCCCCACCGTGGTCAACATCCGGGTTCAGCACGACACCCGCGACCGGCGCCGGGGAGGGGAATCCGGCGGCACCGGTTCGGGTTTTATCATTGCGCCCGACGGCTACATCCTGACCAACAGCCACGTGGTCCACGATGCCAGCCGCATGGAAGTGGCGGTGGCGGACGGCCGCGTGTTCGGCGCGACCCTGGTGGGTGACGACCCGGAGACCGATCTGGCAGTCATCCGCATCAACGCCTCGAATCTCATTCACGCGAGCCTGGGTGATTCCAAATCCGTCCGGGTGGGACAGATCGCCATCGCCATTGGGAGTCCGTTTGGATTCCACCAGACGGTGACTGCCGGCATCGTCAGCGCACTGGGTCGTTCGATGCGTTCCCAGTCCGGGCGGCTGATTGACAATATCATTCAGACCGATGCCGCCTTGAATCCCGGCAACTCCGGCGGCCCGCTGGTCAATTCACGCGGGGAAATCATCGGGGTGAACACGGCCGTCATTCTGCCGGCGCAGGGAATCTGTTTTGCCATTGCGAGCAACACCGCCGAGTTCGTGGCGGCCTGGTTGATCAAGGAAGGCCGCATCCGCCGCAGTTGGATTGGAGTGGCCGGGCAGAACGTGCCCCTGCATCCGCGCGTCATCCGTTTCCACCGGCTGCCGGTGAGCCACGGAGTCCTCGTGGTGGGCCTTGAGCCGGGCAGCCCCGCGGGCCGCGCCGATCTGCGCGAGGGCGACATCATCATCGCGTTCGAGGGCGAACCGGTCTCCGGCATTGATGAATTGCATCGTCACCTCGTTGCGATGGTGATTGGTGTTCCGGTCCAACTCACGGTCATCCGGCATACGGAGAAGCTCAACCTGACCGTCACGCCGGAGGAATTGGCCCCGGCCAATCAAAGGAACTGAAAGGGATTTATGAATACGACATTCAAACGAACCTACCGGGCCAGGCCGGCCAGCCTCAAGCCGTCCCGCATCCGTTTGACCCCATCACGCCGGCCGCTGCGATATCGAATTGCGTCACCGTCACCGGCAACCGGGGACTTGCGCGCGCAGCCGGCGGCCACCGTAAGCGAATCGGTGCAGCCGGGGCCGGCGGATGTGCCACACGGCGACACGTTGCAATTGTATCTGCGTGAAATCGGGCAGGTGAAATTGATCACGCCGCAGGAGGAAATCGCTCTTGCCAAGCGGATCAAAAAGGGCGACCGGAAGGCGCGCGAAAAGATGATCACGGCCAATCTGCGGCTGGTGGTGAAGATCGCCCGCGATTACGAAGGCCTGGGGCTGCCGCTGCTCGACCTCATCAATGAGGGCAACATCGGCCTGATGAAGGGCGTCGAGCGGTTCAATCCCCGCAAAGGCGCGAAGCTTTCCACCTACGCCTCGTGGTGGATCAAGCAATGCATCATGCGGGCGCTGGCCAACCAGTCCAAAACCATCCGGTTGCCCGTGCATGTTGTGGACAAGGTGGCGCACATCCGCAAGGCGGAGGTGAAGTTGCGGGAGGCGTTCGACCGGGACCCGACGGACCAGGAAGTGGCGGACCATCTGGGCATCAATCCGCGCCGCATCCAGCAGTATCGCGACGCGTCCAAAGCGCCCGTTTCACTCGACGCCCCGGTTGGGGCCGACGAGCCAAAACAAATTTCCGAAGTGGTGGCGGACCCGAACGCCGCGCCGCCCTTCGACCGGCTCATCCGGGAAAACGACTCGGCACTGGTCCGGGAAGTTCTGGGCACACTGATTCCGCGGGAAAGCAAAATTCTGGCGATGCGGTTCGGGCTCGATGACGGCAAACCCAAGACGCTGGAAGAAATCGGCGACCGGCTGGGCGTCACACGCGAACGCATCCGGCAGATTCAGGAGGAAGCATTGAAAAAAATGCGCGTGAAAATCGCCGAGCACGAGACGCCCGCCGTCGAAACCGCGGTCATGGCGGCATGAATGGCGAATAATATTTTGGCGTTCATATCTTCAGTCTATTTCAAAACATTCTTCAATTCGATGAATGGAATAACGTAAGAAATCCTCCGACGAGCGGTGCGACAGAGGCGTAGTCGTAACGCGCCAATTCATTCACCAGACCACAGTGGTCTCGAATCAAATCAGCGACAGAATTCATGTGGTTTGAATAAAAGTTTAGATGTTTTCATTTGGGAGAGCGAGCTTTGACGCCTGCACGCCCTGTTGGGTCAAGGCTTGGCCTTGTCATTTATTCAAGAACAGTTTCCACTCGGCGACGCCGCGGGCGTTGTGGTTGAGCGCCGACACCGGTAAAACACCACTAAAGCAGACTTTACATTTAGACGTCTAAACGTAAAGCCGGGTTAGCCATTTTAGTTTGAGCCTCGTCACCTCGTCTCCCACCAAGCATTAACTGATGGCCTGTGGAGGACGTTGAACATTTTTTGCCGGCGGTCGCCACTGGGGGCCATCTTCACCAAAGGTTATTTCACGGGTGGTTCGGGCGTCTCAGTTCCAGAGGACTGCAGTGGGGAATTGGTGGACGCATCGGGCTTCACTGCCGGCACGGTGTCGGCTCCGGCGAGTTCATCCGGCAGAATGGTGATGGCAATGCGGCGGTTCCTGGCTCTTCCCTCGGCGGTCGCATTGTCGGCGATGGGGCGATACTCACCGTAACCGATGGCCCCGACGCGGCGCGGGTCCACGCCCGCCTTTTCGGTGAGGAAATGCACGGCCGCCAGGGCGCGGGCGGTGGAAAGTTCCCAGTTGCTGGCGAACCGGTTGCGGGCTTCGGGCCGGATGGGCACGTTGTCCGTGTGACCGATGACGTGAATCTTCAGTTGCGGATGTCCGGCGAGAATGGCTGCAATCTTGCGCATCACGGATTCTCCGGCCGGTTTCAAGATCGCCTCGCCGGAATCAAACATGACGCGGTCGAGGATGTTTACGGTGAGCTTGCCTTGCAGACTGGAGATGGTGACATCCTTGGATTCGAGGTCTGCGCGCATCTCATTTTCGAGGCCTTTTGCCATCTGGGCGGCTGTGTCCTTTTCCTGTTCCAGATCGGCAACCTTGGATTGCAGGGCCGCAATCTGGTCTTTGTCCTTCTGGTTTTCGCCCTGTGCGCTGGCGAGACTGGCATTGGCATCATCCAGCCTGGTACGGAGCGATTCCAGTCCACGCAGTCTGCCCAAAGCCGAGGCCCAGAGCAGCAATGACACAACCAACAGCACGGCAAGGATGCCGGCGACAATCCAGCCCCACCGGGAGGCGCCCGAACCGCGCCTGGTCTTGGTCACATATTCAGTAAATGGTTGTTTGCCTTCGCTCATGTTGTGTCGGGTGGATTTAATCAGACCGCCCAAGATCGTCCAAGCGAAGACTGGTGAGGAGCCTCTGACTTTTCATAACTCTCAACTCCTTGGCGCGGCGAAGCGAAGCGAAGACGGCTCAACCATCAACCCTCAACCCGATCAGAGCCTCGTCACCTCATCTCCGGCCGTGCTTTAATTGATGGCGCTGCGGAGGACGTCGAACATTTTTTTGCCGGCATCCGGATTCACCGGCTGCCCCGCCATCTGACTTGTGAATAACTCGTGCTGGAATTTCTGAAACAGTATGCTATGGGTTGAATTGCGCGACGAACAGTTCGCATCCAAATACCGGCTTCGAGATCCTTGTGCCGGGGCGTGGATTGCTCATTGAGCAGTATTCCGCTTGCGGAAGCGCCAATCTCATTTGAGCGTTCGTCGCGCGTTTTCTTTTTCACCCAAACGTGTTTCCATTCCAGCCCCAGTTGGCGGCGGGGACGTCGGTAAAGTTCAGGTAAATGCGATCCGGCGGCACGCCGGGTTCAAAAGCAAACGATTCTGTTCAATTGCGGCCGGGGCGGACGACTTCAAATCCCGCCTCGATGGCGGCCTTTGCCTGGCTTTCATCATGTGTCATCAGGCGGGAAACTTTCAGTTCTTCCATCGCCGCCAAGTGCAGGCGATCCAAAGTGCGACAATGCTGGTCGCCCGAATTTCGATGTTGACGCAACGCGGTTTGAAAGACGGTGCCCGGCAGCATCCGAAACTCAAAAGGCGGCTGGTTTCTCAAAATGCCCAGTTGCGCTTCCAGGTGCCGCCATTGAGCGCGAGTAAAGCTGCCACCCGTCCAGGCCGCCTTTAATTGCACCCGGGTCTCCAATTCCGTCAGTACCGAGACGATGACCGAGGCCTCCCGATGAATGGCGTTCCACACGGCTTCGCTCAACGCTTCGGGCCGGAACACTTTCAGCAGGCAACTGGTGTCCGCGTAGATCATCCGCTTACATCAATTTGCGGTCCGCCCGGTCCGCTGCCAGTTGTTCGTCACTGCCGGGGAACACCTTGTTTCCCCAAACCTTCCGGATCCACTTTTTGTGCGCTTCCGGCGTCCAACGTTTTCGTCTGGCGGGTGGCTCGGCGACGCGCATCAGCCTGGCGACCGGCTTGGAATCGCGCGTGATGAGGATTTCGTTTTCCATCTTCAATGCCGCCTCCGCCTCCGGCCAGCGCTGGCGCAAATCCCGAATGGTGATCGTTTTCACAGGCAAAGTATAACATGTTTCACACCACCGTCAACCCCCGGGATTGCGCGGAGGCAGGTCACCCAAACGTGTTTCCGTTCCAGCCCCAGTTGCCGCCGGGGACGTCGGTGAAGTTCAGGTAAATCCGGTCCGGCGGCACGCCGAGGGATTCTTTCAACAAACTGCCGATCTTCTGTGCGAGCTGGTGGTTCACGTAGTCGCCCAGACCGCCGATGCTGCGGACGTCCACGAAGGCGGCGTCGCCGGGTTTGCCGGACATGAGGATGGCCGCGGGGCTGACGACGACCATGACGTATTGTTCCGGTTTGCCAATCGTCCCGGCCACGATTTTGGAGAGGGACGCGAGCAGCGCCTTCTTTTTGTCATCGGCGAGCGCGACGGTGGTTTCGAGTTTCAGCAATGGCATAAAATTACCTTTGGTTCAGTGTTGGTGTTCAGTCTAAGCCCGCTGAAGGTGTTTTTTCAATCTGTAGTTACGCGGTTTTGCCGCGCAGACCGCCTGAAGGCGGGACACCGAACGATAGCAATGATCGAGAATTCCCTTTGGTTTCGGGAGAAGATTTTTTTGGCAAATGGGCGGAAACAGGTTAAGCAAGCAGGGTGATACGGCAAAGGTTGTGTTGGTTGCTCCTGCCCGTCGTGCTGGTTTTGAGCACGGCAGGCTGCGGCACGTTCATGGCCCATCGGATGGCGCAGGCGCCGAATACGTATCCGCAGTGGTTCGCGCCCGAGGCGCCCGTGGAGGTGGCGTTCAGCCCGAAGTTTCTCACGAACTTTCCCAAACAATTTGTGGACGTTGGCCCGCCACCGGCGCGGCTGTGTTATCGCATTGTCGAGCCGGCGGATTATCACCTGGAAATTTCCTCGACCAACTGGCTGGAACGCGGCCGGAAACAGTTCGAGTTCGATTTCCATGCCGACCTGCCCGGCCGGTCGAATATCTGGACGTCGGCGCCGCGCGGCACGGTGGTGTTGCTGCACGGTTACGGGCTGGCCCAGTTTTCGATGGCGCCCTGGGCGTTGCGGCTGGCGCAGGAAGGCTGGCGGTGTGTGCTGGTGGACCTGCGCGGACACGGCAAATCCACGGGCAAGCAGATTTATTACGGCGTCCAGGAGACGCACGACTTGAGCCAGTTGCTGGACGAACTGGCGCAGGACGACCGGTTGAAAGAACCCGTGGCGGCGTTTGGGGAATCCTACGGCGCGGTGATGGCGTTGCGATGGAAGCCGGTCGAACCACGCGTTCGCACGGTGGTGGTCATCACGCCCTACGCGGGATTGTCCAACACCGTCCTGAACCTCCGCCACGAATACGCCAGATGGCTGCCGAAAACGTTGATCAAGGCCGGGTTGAAAAAACTGCCTTCCGTTTTGAAGATACCCGCCGGTGAACTCGATACCACGACCGAACTGGCCCGGCGTCCGGTGACCGCGCTTTTTGTGGCCGGGGCGGAGGACAAAATCACACCGGTGGCCGATGTGGAACAATTGCACGCGCTGGCGGCGCCCGGAAGCGAATTGATTGTGGTGCCTGATGCCACTCACGAGGCGGTAACGTATTTTTTTGCCGAACTGGTCCCGCCGGTGTTGACCTGGCTGTCGGGAGCGGGCGGGCAGGGGAATTCCATTGATTCGCATGCCGGCGTCGATACGCCAATCATCTCCCAGTGACAAATCTGGCCCGATGAACGGCCGGCATCAATCCGGCGCGTCACCTGCTCATCTGCCACTGTCGGCCACGAGACGGTGACATGCTTGTAACATAATTGTTGCAAATGGCCGAAACGTGATATAATTGGGACATACATGAGTGTGATTCTTTTTGCCGTGCCGTTTGTCGTGGCGTTGACCTTTGCCGTGCTCACCTTCCGTCAAGAAATGCGTTGAACGACTGCCGTTTGCCTCCTCCGCCCTTTCAAGAGCGGGTTAAATGTTTTACCGGAAACCCAAGGATTGGCCTCGGGTTGATTTATGTCATCCCTTTGGATTTTCGACGCTGATGTTTGCACCATTTTCACGTTTCATCCGTATTCCCTCCGGGGCTAGAATGCCATCATGACTGGTGGAACCAGAAACTGGCGCGGCCTGATTTTGGTCGTGGCTTTGTTGTTGATCGGCGGCCAATCCGCTTTTGCGCGGCCCGAGCCGGCGGCGTGGCAGCCGCGGCCCATGAAGCACCCGCCCGCCGACACGAATTCGGCCAAATGGCACAGCGTCAGAGTCACACCGCGGCCCGGGTTGCCCAAAATCCACACCTACAACAAGCTCAACCCGGTCTGGTGGTTTGGAAACATTGACAATCCGGTTCCGCCGAAATGGTACAAGCCGGAGGACAAGCATCGGGTGCTGAAATGGCACTGTCGCAATCCGTTCCACAACTTTGATCATTACGTCATCGGGGTTGCCGACAAGGAATTCGTGCGGAGCGGCAAATATCCGGAGCGAAATTCCAGGCCGCACGGCGGCTGGGACTTTGCGGTCGCCCGGCGCAAATTGGTACTGCTTCCGTTCATTTCCTACCAGCGGGGCAGTTTTAACTTCTACTTCGGCTGGCGCGAACACGGCGATTTTGGAATAAAGCTCAATGTTTCCGCTCCTCCCGGCAACGCCACAAATGAAGTCAGTGAACCCAAGCCGCCGCCTCACACTGGTTCATAACATCCCGGCGGACTGAATTTTGGTGTTGGCGTGCAATTCGGTGTTTCATCCAAATTCAATCCGCGCCTTCGCTTCCGGCTTCCGCCTTCATTGCATTTCGGCGTGACGAGTCGGCGGGGGCTGTGGCTAAATACGGTGCGTGAACACGATTGGCATCGTTCCCGCCCGTTACGCTTCGACGCGGTTTCCCGGCAAACCGCTTGCGCTCATTGCCGGCAAGCCGCTGATTCAGCGCGTCGTCGAGCAATGCCAGAAAGCCAGGTCGCTGAGCGAAGTCATCGTGGCGACGGACGACACACGGATCTGGGAAGTGGCACAGAATTTCTGTCGCGCGGAAATGACACGACCGGATCATTCGAGCGGTTCCGATCGCATCGCCGAAGTCGCCGGGCGTTGCCCCTGCGACGCGGTGGTGAACATCCAGGGCGACGAACCGTTGATTGACCCGGCGGTGATTGACGCCGTTGCCGGCGCACTCGCGCGCGACGAAATGTCCACCGCTGCCACGCGCATCAAAAATCCCGAAGAACTCGATAATCCGAACGTCGTAAAAGTCGTTGTCAGCGCCGCCGGCCGCGCGTTATATTTTTCCCGGCGCACGATTCCGCATCTGCGCGAGGCTGCCAGTCGTTCAGCGGGCGAACGGTTGGCGGCATTTGCTTTTTTGAAGCACCTCGGCATTTACGGCTACCGGCGCGAGACGCTGCTGCGGCTGGTGAAATTTCCGGTGTCGCCGCTGGAAAACGCCGAGAAACTGGAGCAGTTGCGCGCGCTGGAAAATGGCATTCAGATCGCGGTCGTGAAAGTGGATTACGACAGCGTGGGCGTGGATGTGCCGAAAGATGTGAAACGCGTTGAAGAACTGTTGAATCGTTGAAACGTGAATCGTTAAACCGTGAACCGTGAACCGTTGAATCGTGGCCAGGCTGAGAAAAGGTTATGAAGACCGGAGAAAAGGCATTTCGAACTTTCGAAGATTTGGAAGTTTATCAGGCGGCCAGAGAATTTCGCAAAGCGATGTATGCGGTCACCCGCCGGCTTCCAAGCCATGAGAAATTTGAGTTGGCAAGCCAGGTCCGGCGTGCGGCAGTTTCGCTGACCAACAACATCGCCGAAGGACACGGACGCCACCACTACCTGGAGCAAATCAAATTCACCTTGCAGGCACGTGGCTCATTGGAAGAACTCCTTGATGACTTGAATGTCTGCGATGACGAGCATTATTTGCCGCCGAACGAGGTTGCGGATTTAAAACAGCATGGCTGGCGGGTTTGTCAGTTGCTTAACGGCTACCTCCGATATTTACGAGATCGCAAAGCCGGAGCTTCCCTCGCATTGCACGAATCCTCTCCCGCCTATGGTTTGACGGAAGACGAACTCGACGCGGTGTTGGCTGACCTGCCGATTCAACGATTCAACGATTTAGCGGTTCAACGAACATGAAATACATTTTTGTCACAGGCGGTGTGGTGAGTTCGCTGGGCAAGGGGTTGACGGCGGCGTCGCTCGGCACGCTGCTCGAAAATCGCGGGCTGAAAGTCGCGCTCCAGAAGTTCGATCCCTACCTCAACGTGGATCCGGGCACGATGAATCCGTATCAGCACGGCGAGGTTTATGTGCTCGACGACGGCGCGGAAACGGACCTCGATCTTGGCCATTACGAGCGCTTCACCAACGTCAAACTCACGCGCTTCAACAACCTCACCAGCGGCCAGGTTTATCAGACCGTGCTTAACAATGAGCGCGAGGGCAAATACCTTGGCAAGACCGTCCAGGTGATTCCGCACGTCACGGACGAAATCAAAAACCGCATCCATCTGCTGGCCGAACAGACCAAAGCCGACGTGATCATCACCGAAATCGGCGGTACGACGGGCGACATTGAGGGCCTGCCGTTTTTGGAGGCGATCCGCGAGTTCGCGCTGGAAGCCGGCTACAACAACGTGGTTTTTGTTCACGTCACCTACGTGCCGTTCATCAAGGCGGCGGGCGAATTGAAAACGAAACCCACGCAGCAGTCGGTCGCCAAGCTGCGGGAAATCGGCATCACGCCCCACCTCATCGTCTGCCGCTGTGAAAAGCCGCTGGAAAAGGAGCTGCGCCAGAAAATTTCGTTGTTCTGCAACGTGCCCGTGGAGGCGGTGATTGAAGAGCAGGACGTGGAACACTCGATTTACGAAGTGCCGCTCATGCTCCAGCGCGAGCGCGCCGACGACCTGATTTGCGGGCTGCTGCGCCTCGATGTGCCGCCCGCCAACATGACGCACTGGCAGGAAATCATCCGCAAAATCATCGCGCCGCAGCACCGCGTCCGCATCGGCGTCGTCGGCAAATACATCGGCCTGCAGGACGCCTACAAGTCCGTCTATGAAGCCATCAGCCACGGCGGCATCGGCAACGATTGCGGCGTGGAAATCGTGCGCGTGGATTCAGAGGAGATTGAAAAGGAAGGCGCGGCCAAAATCCTCAGGGGATTGGGCGGCATCCTGGTCCCCGGCGGGTTCGGCGAGCGCGGCATCGAAGGCAAAATCAAGGCCGTGCAATACGCGCGTGAAAACAAAATTCCCTATCTCGGCCTCTGCCTCGGAATGCAAATCGCCACCATCGAATTTGCGCGGAACGTTTTGAAATTGGAAAAGGCGCACTCGACCGAGTTTGACCCGGCCACGCCGCACCCGGTCATCGCCATGCTCGACGAACAAAGGCGCGTGACCAAAAAGGGCGGGACGATGCGGCTGGGCGCGCAGCCGTGCCAGTTGGCGCTCGGCACAAAAGTGGCGGAACTCTACGGCTCATTCGTGGTCAACGAACGTCACCGCCACCGCTACGAATTCAACAACGCCTACCGCGAGAAATTCGAGAAGGCCGGGTTCGTGTTCAGCGGCCTGTCGCCCGACGGCAAGCTGGTCGAAGTCATTGAACTCAAGGACCATCCGTTTTTCATCGCGAGCCAGTTTCACCCGGAGTTTTTGAGCAAGCCGCACCAGCCGCATCCGCTGTTCAAAGGTTTCATCGCCGCCGCGCACCAGAACATCCACAAGAAGGCGTTGTGATCGCCCCTTGGCAGCACCAGAGGTGCGGTATATTTGTAGTTACGATCCAAACCAAATTTCCAATCTCCAGCGGAGCGGCATATGTCGCTCCTGATGGAGCTTGTTCGGCATTGGATTTGAAACTACAAATATGCCGCGCCTACGGCGCTGGGAAACCATGACGCGAACCTCAAAATTCATCCTCCGGCTGCTGTGCGGTTTCGCGGTGTGCATCGTCATTGCGATTGCGGCACCTGACGCGAAATCTTCCGACAAAACGGAATACGACATCACCTTCACCGTCGAACGATGACTTACGCCGAAGCCATCCAATTTCTCTACGACCTCCGGCTTTTTGGCGCGAAGTTCGGTCTGGAAAATACATTCAAACTCGCGGCACTGGCGGGCAATCCCCAAAACCAACTTCGCTTCATCCACGTCGCCGGCACGAATGGCAAAGGCTCGACTTGTGCCATGCTGGAAAGCATTTATCGCGCTGCCGGTTTGCGCGTCGGGTTGTTCACCTCGCCGCATCTGGTCTCGTTCCGCGAACGGATTCAGGTCAATCGGCAACTCATCAGCGAACAGGACATGGTGCGGTTGGTGAGAGAAATGCAAGCACTACAACGTAGCGCCGGCGCCCCGCCTGCCCCAACAAGCAATCCGGAAAAAACGGGCAGGCGGGACGCCTGCGCCACCTTCTTCGAGTTCGTCACCGTCATGGCGTTGAAATTTTTCGCGGAACAAAAATGCGATTTGGTGGTCTGGGAGACCGGCCTGGGCGGGCGGCTGGACGCCACGAACATTGTCACGCCGCTGGCCGGCGTCATCACGAACATCGCCCTGGACCACCAGCAATGGCTCGGCGACACGCTCGAAAAAATCGCCGCCGAAAAAGCGGGCATCATCAAGCCGGGCGTGCCGGTCATCACGGCGGCGGATGAACCGGAGGCGCTGGCCGTCATCGAAAAAACAGCGCGGGAGAAGCATGCGCCGCTGATTAAAGTGGGACAGGCTTCCAGCCTGTCATCGGCAGGCAAGATGCCTGCCCCACCCTTGATTGGTGATCATCAGAAATTAAATGCCGCGCTGGCACTGGCCACGGTCGAGGTGTTGCAGGATAAAATTCCAGTGAGCGATGTAGCCATGCGCAATGGTTTGCAAAACGTCAATTGGCCGGGGCGGTTGCAATTGGTCAGGCGCCCATCTGGGCAAAAATTTTTGTTGGACGGCGCGCACAATGTGGCCGGAGCAAAGGTTCTGCGCCAGGCGTTGGAGAAATATTTTGGCGGAACGAGGCGAATATTGGTTCTGGGAGTGCTTCAGGACAAGGATTGGCGGCACATATGCGAAACGCTCGCGCCACTGGCCGCGCGGATATTGACCGTGCCGGTTTCCAGCGAACGCACCGCCGACGCGCACAAACTGGCGGCCGCCTGCCGCGCGGTGAATTTGACGGCTGAGATTGTCGCCTGTGATTCTTTGCGCGAGGCGCTGGGAAAACTTGCAAGCGACGATTTCGTGGTCATCACCGGCTCGCTTTACCTGGTGGGCGAGGCGCTGGAATCCTTCGGGCTATCACCGGCAACCAGCGACGAGCGCGCATTGAATGAATGGGGCGCGTGTCCACAGCCGCTTTACACAACCGGATAGGACGATGCCAGGCGCAAAACCGCTGCATCAACCGTTGGTGATGGAACCAACTGCATTATTGGCGTGAATCAGCAGTTCAAGTCGGAGTCAAAAATTCCGCAAAAAGGGGGCAGGTTGATGTAACGGCGCTTGAAAATCGGCGCTGCTTATACTTGCAAGGTACTGCAGGGCCGATTTGACGCGACGGCCCTCGGGCGATAGATTCGGCTTCGTGGTATCCCTGATACGGGCTTCATGAATTTTTTGATGAAAATCTGGTGCTCTTCCCTCGGGAAGAAGTACATCATGGGCATCAGCGGCTTCGTGCTGGTGTTCTTCATCGTCACGCATCTGATGGGAAACCTGCAGATCTTTGTCGGACCCTACTGGATCAACACCTACGGCCTGTTTCTGCACGAACGCCATGAAATCCTCTGGCCCGCCCGCATCGTCCTGCTCACGATGGTCGTGCTGCACATCTGGTCGGCGTCCAAGCTGCGGGCCGAGAACCAGGCCGCCCGGCCCGTGGGTTACACCGGCAACCCGGCCCCGTTTGCCGCCAGCTATGCCTCCCGCACGATCATGATGAGCGGCATCATCATCGCCGCCTTTGTCATTTTCCATCTGCTTCACTACGCCCTCAGCGTGCGGGCGGTCAACCTGACCGGCATCAACTTCAACACGCTGCAAGACTCCCAGGGCCGGCCGGACCTCTACCTGATGCTGCTGCTCGGATTCAGCCGCTGGCCCATTTCCGTCTTTTACATCATCGCCATGGGGCTGCTTTGCCTGCATCTCAGCCATGGCATGCGCGCCATGTTCCAATCGGTCGGTTGGAAATGGACGTTCGGGGGCGTGTCGCAACTCCCCGACAAGATTGCCCGCTGGTTTGCCCTGATCCTTTTCATCCTTTATGTGTCGATCCCGGTTGCCGTGATGTGCGGCTACGGCAAGGCTTACAGGGAGCAGGCGCTCCAGCGCCTCACGGCAGGCGCGGTTTCCGGAAAGGAGGCTGCCCGGTGACATGAATCTTGACGCCAAAATTCCTCCCGGTCCGCTCGCGCACAAGTGGGACCGCTACAAGTCTGACATGAAGCTGGTCAACCCCGCCAACAAGCGGAAGTTTGACGTGATTGTGGTCGGCACGGGGCTTTCCGGCGCCGCCGCCGCCGCCACGCTGGCCGAGCTCGGCTACCAGGTGAAGGCGTTTTGTTTCCAGGACACACCGCGTCGGGCGCACTCCATCGCCGCCCAGGGCGGCATCAACGCGGCCAAGAATTATCAGAATGACGGCGACTCCGTCTTTCGCCTGTTTTACGACACCATCAAAGGCGGCGATTTCCGCGCGCGCGAGGCGAACGTCTTCCGGCTCGCCCAGGTGAGCGCCAGCATCATTGACCAGTGCGCGGCGCAGGGCGTGCCGTTCGCCCGCGAATACGGCGGTACGTTGACCAACCGCTCGTTTGGCGGTGCGCAGGTGTCGCGCACGTTTTACGCGCGCGGCCAGACCGGCCAGCAACTCCTGCTCGGCGCCTACCAGGCGATGTGCCGGCAGATCAGCCTGGGCAACATCCGCATGTACCCGCGCACCGAAATGCTCGAACTTGTGGTCGTGGACGGCGCGGCCCGGGGCATCGTGGTTCGAAACCTGGTCACCGGCGAAATTTCCCTGCATTCGGCCGACGCCGTGGTGCTGGCGACCGGCGGTTACGCCAACGTCTTTTTCCTCTCCACCAACGCCATCGGCTGCAATGTCACCGCGACGTACCGCGCCTACAAGCAGGGCGCGTTTTTCGCCAACCCCTGCTACACGCAAGTTCATCCCACGTGCATCCCCGTCAGTGGCGACCATCAGGCCAAGCTCACGCTCATGTCCGAGTCGCTGCGCAACGACGGCCGGGTCTGGGTGCCGAAGCGCAAGGAAGATTGCGGCAAGGGGCCGGAGGCGGTCCCCGAACCGGACCGCGATTACTATCTGGAGCGGAAATACCCGAGCTACGGCAACCTCGCGCCGCGCGACATCGCTTCGCGTGCGACGAAGGAGGTTTGCGATGCCGGGTGCGGGGTCGGCCCCGGCGGGCGGGGCGTTTATCTTGATCTTTCGAATGCCATCCAGCGGCTGGGGGAAGACGCCATCCGCGACCGTTACGGCAATCTGT
>JBEKZC010000039.1:0-37874 GCA_049510295.1 Verrucomicrobiota bacterium
TTCCCTATGTGCCCGGCGCGGGCGAATTAACGGTGTTCTGCGCGGCGATGATCGGCGCGGGCCTTGGTTTTTTGTGGTTCAACTGCCATCCGGCGCAGGTGTTCATGGGCGACACCGGGTCGCTCGCGCTCGGCGGCGCGTTCGGCATCATCGCGGTGCTGATTCATCAGCCGTTCGTGCTGGTGATTGCGGGTGGCGTGTTCGTGCTGGAAGCCGTTTCGGTGATTTTACAAACCGGCTGGTTTCGCTTCACGCGAAAGTTTTACGGCGCCGGCCGGCGGATTTTTTTGATGGCGCCGCTGCATCATCATTTCGAGAAAAAGGGCTGGTACGAGTCACAAGTGGTGATGCGATTTTACATTTTGTGCGTGCTGTTTGCGGTCGTCGCCCTGGCGACGCTGAAACTGAGATAGAAATGACGCTGACACTGGACCATAATGAAGTTTTGACCGGTCGCTTTGCTCCTTGCACAAGCGGCCTCCGGCTGTTAATAACTTTGCCGGAAGTGGCCAGACGCGCAATGGCCGGCGGAGTGTTCGTTTCACCAGCCGGTTTGAAATTTTGCGACGCCTTCAGCCCGTCGCCAATGAACAAAATGAATTTAACGCGCCGCGGAATTTGCCGAGGGAAAATTTCGCTGCGGAAAAAATCAACCAACCTCGAAGAAAGGACGCAATCAGCGCCAAATCAATGAATAATCCGAACCCATTCGTACCCCAAGGCTCCCTGTTGGAGCAGCAAAGCAAACGCCGTTCGCACATGAAACTCGGCGTGTTTTGCGTGCTCCTGGTTGGAGTCGTCGGCCTGACCGCAATGCTCATTCAGGGCTGCAAACGCGAACAGAACAACGAAGCGGAAAACCAGCCGCCGGTTGACACCAACACGGTGGTCATGGATACGAATACTCCACCACTTCAAGCTTCCAATCCGCCGGTGGCCCCGCCGGTCGTGGTGCAGCCGCCCGTGGCGCCATCCGGGACCGAATACGTCATCGTCCACGGCGACACGCTCGGAAAAATTGCGAAGAAGAATGGCGTGACACTCAGTGCGCTTAAAGCGGCCAACCCCGGCGTTGAGCCGACCAAGTTGAAAGTCGGACAGAAACTGACCATTCCGGCCGGCGGCACGGCCCCGGCAGCGAACGGCGCTTCCGTCGCGCCCGACACCGGCATGGGTGGCGAAACTTACACGGTGAAATCCGGTGATTCGCTGACGAAGATTGCGAAGGCGCACGGCACAACCGTGAAGGCGATCAAAGCCGAAAATAATCTGAACACGGACCACATCAAGGTCGGCCAGAAGCTGAAGATTCCGGCAAAAGCCGAAGCCGCGGCTCCAATTGCGCCCGCACCCATGCCGGCACCGGCCACGCCGCCCGCGCCAGCCGGCACACCTGCCGGTCAATAAGCGCCGGACTGATAGCGGCTGGTCCCGCTTTGCGGGATTTTGAGGCATTGAAATGAAAGTCGCCGTCACAACTTTGGCGTTTTGTGTTGCCGCCCTGCTGGCGCTGGGGCTGGTGATGCTCTACAGCTCGAGTGTGACGCAAGTCGGCGGGCACTACCTGATGATGCAACTCATCTGGTGCGCGTTCGGCTTTACCCTCTGTGTGACGGCGACCGCCCTCGATTATCAATGGCTCAAAAAAGTCGCCGTGCCGGTTTTCATCCTCGCGCTGTTTTTACTCCTGCTGGTGCTCGTCCCGCACATCGGCAGAAAAATCAATGGCGCGCGCCGCTGGTTTGATTTTCACGGCGTGCGCTTTCAGCCGTCCGAACTCGGAAAAATCGCGCTCATCATCATGCTCGCGTGGTATGGCGACCGTTACCAGCGGCAGATGCAGACCTGGAAACGCGGCATCATTTTTCCCGGCGCGCTCATTGCGTTGACGCTCGGTTTGGTCTTCGTTGAACCGGATCGCGGCACAACGATCCTGCTCGCCGCGGTCAGCGGCATGATGCTGCTCATTGCCGGTGTCCGTTTGAAATGTATTGTTCTGCCCGTTCTGCTCGGTGGGGCCGGCCTGGCAGTTTCCATCCTGCACGACCCGATGCGCCTGCGGCGCATTTTCGGCTGGTGGGATATGGAACAGCACAAGGACGGCGTCGGTTATCAGGCGTATCAGGCCATGATTGCGCTTGGCTCCGGCGGCTGGACGGGACTCGGTCTCGGCAACGGACGGCAAAAGCTCGGTTTCGTTCCGGAAGATCACACCGATTTTATTTTTTCAATCATCGGCGAAGAACTTGGTTTGATCGCGACACTGCTCGTCGTTCTGGCGTTTGTCGTCATCGTTATTTGCGGGATTTACATTGCGCTCCGTGCGCGCGACCCGTTTGGCAGTTTGCTGGCGGCAGGGGTCACGTTTTTAATCAGCCTTCAGGCCGCCATCAACATCGGCGTCGTTACCAGCGCGCTGCCGAACAAAGGCCTGCCCCTGCCATTCATCAGCTACGGCGGCTCGAACCTGCTGGCCATGCTCACGTGCGTGGGTCTGTTGTTCAGCATCGCCCGTCAGGCGCCCGCGCGGGAAAAGGTCCGGGCAACGGCCGCGGTAATTGACGAAAATCCATTCGCCGCCAAAGCCACATGACTTCACCCGGAGCCAACACGCCCTTCGTCGCCATCGCCTGCGGCGGCACGGGCGGGCATCTGTTTCCGGGTCTGGCGGTGGCGGAACAACTTCAGAAACGCGGCTGCGCCGTGGCCCTGCTGGTTTCGCCCAAGGATGTGGACCAGGAAGCCGTGAAATCCGCGCGCGGCATGGAAATCGTCACGCTGCCCGCCGTCGCGTTGCAAAATCGCAACCACCTTTCGTTTGCGCGCAGCTTCTGGCAATCGTGGCGCGCGTCGCGAAATTTTTTCAGATCCCGTCCGCCGCACGCCGTGCTGGCCATGGGCGGATTCACCAGCGCACCGCCCATCCTCGCGGCCGGAAAATTCGGCGCCAAAGCTTTCCTGCACGAATCCAACACCATTCCCGGCCGGGCCAACCGTTTTCTTGCCCGGTTCGTGAATGAGGCGTTCGTCGGGTTTCCGGCGGCGGCGGCGCGCCTGCGCGCCCGCAAGGTGACAACCACCGGCACCCCGGTCCGTCCGCAATTTCAGCCGGGCGATCCTGCGCCTTGCCGCGCTGCGTTCCAGCTTGAGTCCAATCGTCCGACCATTCTGGTCATGGGCGGCAGTCAGGGTGCGAGCGGCATCAACGACATGATTTTATCCGCGTTGCCGTTGCTGGGCAACCGAACCTCGGCCTGGCAATGGCTGCATCTCACCGGCCCGGGCGACGTGGAAAAGGTGGAACAAGCCTACGCCGCGCGCGGGTTCAAGGCCGTGGTAAAACCATTCCTGGCGGAAATGGATCTGGTCCTTGGCGCGGCAACGATTGCCGTGAGTCGCGCCGGCGCGTCGTCGCTGGCGGAGATTGCCGCGGTGCGCCTGCCGGCGTTGCTGGTTCCGTATCCCACCGCGGCGGATAATCATCAATTTTATAACGCGCGGGCTTTTGAAGCGACCGGTGCGGCGCGGTTGCTCGAACAAAAAAATGCGACGCCGGAGAAAGTTGCCGCATTGCTGTGTGAATTGGTTGAAGGCCCGGCCGCCCGCGCGAAAATTCAAGCCGCGTTGGCGCAATGGCACGCGCCGAAAGCCGCGGAACAAATTGCCGAAAGCATTTTGAGCGCATGTTGGAGTTCAAGCTTCAGCTTGCCGGCAAAAGACAGGCCAAAGCCCGAACTCCGACAAACCCGCGGGCAAGGCTGCCCGCGCTCCGATGCGGTTGAACGACAGGATTTTTCCGCCGCAGGAACGCTATTTTGGAATGACCGATGAAAACCGGGGCGCAAATTGCCGGTGAGCTGGCCGGGCGCGTTTCGCTGGCGACGGACATTTGCCGTGACGAACCGATGGCGAAACACACCACCCTGCGCGTTGGCGGACCGGCGGACGTGTACGTCGAGCCGGCATCGGAAGCGGATCTGGCCGCGGTGGTGCAGTTTTGCCATGAACGCCGCCTGCCGTTTTTCGTGATTGGCCGCGGCTCGAACCTCCTCGTGCGCGAGGGCGGGGTTCGCGGCGTGGTGATTTGCCTGACACACGCGAGTTTCAGCCGCATTGTAGTTGCCGGCGAACGGCTGCATTGCGGCGCGGGGACAAAATTGAAAAATGTCGCGGTCGAGGCAAAACGGAACGGTCTGAGCGGCGTGGAATTTCTCGAAGGCATTCCCGGCAGTGTCGGCGGCGCGCTCCGCATGAACGCGGGTGCGATGGGCGGGGCGACGTTTAACGTCATCGAGTCGGTGCGGTTCATGGATCACGCCGGAAAAATCCAGGAACGCAATCGTGCCGGGATGTCGGTGGAGTATCGCTGCTGTCCGCTGCTGAAAGATCACATTGCGCTGGGCGCGGTGTTCAGGTGCATGCCTGCGCCGCGCGAGGAAATCGAAAAGCGAATGAAGGAGTTCAGCGAGAAACGCTGGGCATCGCAACCCGCCGCGCCGAGCGCCGGCTGCACGTTCAAAAATCCCGGCACGATTCCGGCGGGCAAATTGATTGACGAACTGGGATTGAAAGGCACGCGCGTCGGCGGGGCGGTGGTTTCCGCCGAGCACGGTAATTTCATTGTGAACGACGGCAATGCGACGGCGCGGGACGTTCTGGAATTGATTGCGATTTTGCAGCAACGCGCAAAAGCCGGGCGCGGCATCGAATTGCAGACGGAAGTAAAAATCATTGGCGAGGATTAAGCGGGTTTGTGTTGACATCCAAAATGGTTGCGTTATGGTTGCGGCATGATAACGATCACCATCAAGGGCATATCGAAGGAGGCGCACCGCGAATTGAAGCGGCGCGCGGTGACGCATGGGCGCAGTTTGAACACCGAGGCGATTGCCGTGCTGGAATCCAGTGTCCGCAGCACGCCGGTGGACACGCAGGCATTGCTCGCGCGGGTGCGGGCAAGACGGGACACCATGAAATTCAAAGGCAAGTCGTTGGACATCACGAAACTTATCCGTCAAGACCGTGATAGTCACTGACACCAATTTGATCGCGTATTTTGCCGTCCGCGATGCGAATTCGGAACTGGCGGATGCAATTTTTGAAACAGACCCGGTTTGGGTCGCGCCTTTGTTGTGGCGGTCGGAATTGCGAAGCACGCTGACAAAATACATTCGATACGCAGGCATGAGTCTGGAAGCGGCGTTGGTGGCATTGCATTCGGCGGAAGAAGTCATTGGCGGGCGTGAGTATCGCGTCTCGTCGGAACAAGTTTTGGAACTGGCCGTGCGTTCGAAATGCACGGCTTACGACTGTGAATATGTGGCGCTGGCGCAGGATTTGGGCGTGCCGCTGGTGACGACGGACAAACAGATTTTGCGCGCGTTTCCGAAAACCGCCGTGTCCCTGGAAAAATTTGCGAAGAAGAAAAAGTGAGCCGGAAACTGAACATCACCGTTATGCTCGGCGGCCCGAGCGCCGAGCGTGAAGTGTCGCTGCGCTCCGGCGCGGCGGTGGCGAAGGCACTGCGCTCGCTCGGCCACGAAGTCCATGAACTCGATCCGCGCAATGGGTCGTGGAGTCTGCCGCCAAAGACCGATGTGGTTTTTCTCGCGCTTCATGGGACTTATGGCGAGGACGGCACGGTCCAGCGGCGGCTGGATGAACTCGGCGCGATTTACACCGGCTGTGACGCCGAATCGAGCCGCATCGCATTTGACAAGGTGCTGACAAAAAAACGGTGCCTGGAGGCCAAAGTCCCGACGGCAAAATTCCTGATCGTGAATTCGGAAGAAACGCCGTGGCCGGAAAACTGGCAGCCGCCGCTGGTGGTGAAACCGGTGCGGCAGGGTTCCAGCGTCGGCTTGCAATTCGTCGAGCGGGCTGAAGAGTGGCAAAAGGCGCTGGCGGAAGCGTTGAAATTTGATTCGGAGGTTTTGGTCGAGGAAAAAATCGCCGGCCGGGAGACGACGGTGGGCATTTTGGCCGGCCAGCCGCTGCCGATTGTGGAAGTCCGGCCCAAAACTGGCAGTTACGATTACAAAAACAAATACACGACCGGCTGCACGGAATATTTTTGTCCGGCGGATTTCGATTCCGCGACGGCGAAACGAATTCAAACGGCGGCGCTCGGAGCGTTCAAGGCGGTTGGCGGGCGCGATTATGCGCGCGTGGACGTGATGGTGCGTCCGGGCGGCAAACCGGTCGTGCTGGAAGTGAACACGTTGCCGGGGATGACGGAGACGAGTTTGCTGCCGAAGGCGGCGGCCGCGACGGGGCTGAATTACGCGCAGCTTTGCCAGCGGATGGTGGACCTGGCGTTGAAACGGAAACCGGTGACGGTGTAGCCGCGTTCGTGAGAACGCGGGTCGTTGGATGAATTTATCCGCGCTTTTACAAGCGCGGCTGCGGAAAATGACTATGTGGTTTAGGCACGAACAAAAAAACCGGCGGTTGCACCGCTTTCATGTCCTTGACGTGAAGCTGCGTTCCGACCAGGTGCGCGCGACGCGCACGCGGCTGGCGGCGCTGACAGCGGGCATCCTGTTCGGCACGGTGTTCGGTCTTTATCTGCTCTGGCGCACGGGCGAATGGGCGTTGGACAAATTCGTTTACCAAAACTCCGAGTTTGCGGTTCAACATGTTGAGGTGAAAACCGACGGCATGATTGCGCCGGATCAACTGCGCCGATGGTCGGGCGTAAAACTCGGCGACAATTTGATTGCGCTCGATTTGACGGCGGTAAAGCGGAATCTGGAACTGGTTTCGACGATCGGGTCCGTCTCCGTCGAGCGTGTCCTGCCGCGCACGTTGAAAATCAGCGTGACCGAGCGCGATCCGGTGGCGCAGGTGAACATCCCGCGCGCCGGCGCGTCCGGCGGCATCACCGTGGCGGTGTTTCAACTCGACGCGGACGGTTATGTGATGCTGCCGCTGGACCCGCGTTTGTGCATGGTTCCGCTGGCGCAGGTGAGCGACCAGTTGCCGGTGATTGCCGGGCTTAATGTATATCAATTGCAGCCGGGTCATCGCGTCGAATCGCCGCAAGTGCAGGCGGCACTGGAATTGATCGGCGCGTTCGGCCATTCCCCGATGGCCGGGCTGGTGGATTTGCGGCGCGTTGATGTGTCCTTGCCGGGAGTCGTGGTCGCGACGACGGGTCAGGGCGGCGAAATTACTTTCGGTTTGAACAATTTGGAGCAACAATTGCGGCGTTGGCGCGAAATTTACGATTTGGGACAGCGCATGAACAAAGCGGTGGCGTCGCTCAATCTGGCGGTTTCCAACAACGTTCCCGTCCGTTGGATGGAAGCGGTCGCGGTGCCGTCCGCATCGCCCAAGACAGTCAACCCCGCAAATACCCGGAGGTAAAATGTTTGATGATTCATCCATCATCGTCGGTTTGGAAATCGGCACGTCCAAAGTCTGCGCCGTCGTCGGCGAGCGAAACGCCGATGGCTCGCTGAATGTCATCGGTCTCGGCCAGGCGCGCTCGCGCGGCGTGCGCAAGGGCGAGATCGTGGACACCACGCAGGCCGAGGAGGACGTGCGCAACGCCATCGTCGAAGCCGAGCAGATGGCCGACGTGGAAATCCGGAACGTTTATCTCGGCGTCACCGGCGCGCACATCCGCGGCTTCAACAATCGTGGCGTGCATCCGGTGGTTTCCGCCGACCGCGAAATTTCCGAGGACGATGTGCAGGACGTGATCAAGAATGCGAAGGCGATTAATTTGCCGACGGAAAACAACGTTGTCCACGCCATCCGCCAGCATTTTTTTGTGGACGGCCAGGCCGGCGTCACGAATCCCGTCGGGATGCTCGGTTCGCGGCTCGAAGTGGACGTCCACGTCGTTCACGGCAACACGAACCGTCTCCAAAACGCCATCCGCCTCGTCAAAGGTTTGCAGCTGGAAGTGGATGAAATTGTTTTCAACGGCCTGGCATCGTCGCTCGCGCTGCTGTCCAACGAACAGAAGGAACTGGGCGCGCTGGTCATTGACATCGGCGGTGGCACGACGGACTACGTCGTTTACACCAATGGCGTCATCCGGCACACGGGCGTTCTGGCGATTGGCGGAGATCATGTTTCCAACGACCTGGCTTACGGCCTGAAAGTGCCCTTGAGCCGCGCCGAAAAACTCAAGCTCGAACATGGCTCGGCGCTGGTGGACAAGGAAACCAAAGGTCAGACGATTACCATCACGAATGAACTCGGCCTGCCGTTGAAAACGGTCAATGTCGAACACCTGCGCCGCATCATGTCGCTGCGGCTCGAGGAAATCTTCCAACTGGTCGCGCAGGATTTGGAGCAGGCCGGACTCTTCGATTATCTGCGCGCGGGCATTTTTCTGTGCGGCGGTTGTGCCCGCATCCCGCAAATTGCGGCGCTGGCCGAGCGGGTGATGCAAATGCCGGTGTCGCCCGGCCAGACCAATTCCATCAGCGGCCTGAAATCCGCGCTCGACCAGCCGGAATTTGTCAGCGCCATCGGCCTCGTCAAATTCGGTTCGTTCAAAACCCGCAAACGCGAAGGCAAACCGTCTCTGGCACAGGGAATCAAGGGCGCCCTTGGGCGGTTTTTGCAGCGGCCATGAGCCACCAATGACTAATTTCCAAATCCTAATGAGCTTTTATCAAAACCCCGTGGCGGCGTCTCGGGAGAGCGCCGCATTCTTTGCTCAAGATCAGGAGGTTGGCGGCGCTCTGCCGAGACGCCGCCACGCCCAAAGAGGTTTTGGGAGAAAATTGAAAGGCTGGTCATGATTATGAAAACCAAACCCCAGACTCCAGCGGCGATGCTCGAGCCGGCCAGGGCCCCGGCGGTGAAAATTTTCGGCGTGGGCAGCGCCGGCGTCGCCATGCTCGACACATTGAACGGCGGGGATTTTGCAGGCGCGGGTTTTGTGGCGGTCAACACCGACGCGTCATCGCTGGCGTCGTCGTCCGCGGCCATCAAAATTCAACTCGAAACGAAATTGCTGCGCGGCCTGGGCACCGGCGGCGACCCGGAACGCGGCCGCGCCATTGCCGAGGAACAATATGCCACGCTCAAGACCGCGTGCGCCGGGGCGGATGTCGTTTTTGTGATTGCCGGTCTGGGTGGCGGCGCGGGCAGCGGCATCAGCCCCGTGCTCGCACGCGCGGCGAAGGAAGCCGGTGCGCTCGTGCTGGCGTTTGTGACCCTGCCGTTCATGTGCGAGGGCAACCGCCGCCAGCAACAGGCGCAGTCGGGACTCGACCAGCTCAAATTCGTTGCCGACGGCGTCATCTGCCTGCCGTGCCAGAAGACCTTCAAACTGATTGACGAGAACACCAGCGTGCTTGACACGTTCCGCATTACTGACGGACTGCTCGTTGAAAGCGTGCGCGGCGTCTGGCATTTGCTCACGCGGAAGGGTTTGATCCGGATTCATTTCGACGATTTGTGCGCGTTGCTGCGCGACCGCCATTCCGAGAGTGTGTTCGCCTGCGTTGAAGCCACCGGTCCGGCGCGCGCGCGCGAGGTCGTCGAAAAACTGGTGGCGCATCCGCTGCTCGACGAAGGCCGGGCGCTGGCCGAGTCCAGCGCGGTGCTGGTGAGCCTGATGGGCGGGAAGGAACTGGCCATGGCCGAGGTGAATCGCGTGATGGAACAAATCGGCCGTCAATGTGAACACGCGCAAATCATCATGGGCGCGGCCGTGGACGAAACGCTGAAAAACCGTTTGTCCGTGACGGTGATTGCGGCAAAACCAGGCCCGGTTCCCATGGAACTGCCTCCCCTCGCGGCGTCCGGTGATTCAGAGGAACAAGTGACCGGGCGTGGCATAATTGCGCGGCCGGGTTCGCGTTGTGGTTCGTCGTCATTGACACCTGAGCAGCGCGAACAGTCGGTGGCCAAAAACGCCGGAGCTCGTGCGCGAAAATCCAATCCCAAGATGCGCCAGGCGCAGTTGTCGCTGGCGATCATTTCCAAGGGACGTTTTGACAAAAGCGAGCCGACGATTCACAAGGGTGAAGACCTCGACATCCCGACCTATGTCCGCCGCGGCGTGGCGTTGAATTGAATTTTGATCAGTAATTCCTCGACCAGGCAATCAACGTGCCGTTGGTGTCGAAGGTCAATTGCAGCGTCTGGTTGTTGTAGCCGCCACCGGGGGTTTGGCCCGCGCCGAAGCCGTTGTTGCCATAATAGGACATGCCGCTATTGAAGCGGGGACCGACCGGGGGTTGGACAAACCATTTGGACACGACTTTGCCATCGCTGAGCCTGGCCTGCCGGTTCGGCAGGCCGAATTCGCTTATGGCCTGGTTATAGGTGTAATGACCGACGCGGCTGTCCCAGTCAACCGGTGGTGGTGTTGTGCAGCCGGTGAGAAACGCGACGGTCAGGGCCAGGGTGACCGGCAATGAAAATTTCACGGCGAGGTTCATTTTCATAAATACAACTTAGCAGAACACATGCCATCTGCAATAACGTCTTTCGGAGGGGCGAGTTCCACGAGCCCCTGACTGAAATCCGGAAACTGGGCGGGAACTACGAAACACGCGGCGCGACTGACGCCGCAACCCAATCGTCCTCGTCGTCGTCCTCGTTCTCGTAATCGAAACCGAAGCAATCGAAGACGAGGACGAGAAGGAGGACGAGAACGAAAAATCACGCTTCCTTCCGCGGAAACAAGGGCGCCGGTTCGCCGATTTTGTGGCCGGCGGGCAGACCGCCCCACGTCGCGGCGTCGAGTTTGTCCGGCGTGCCGGACAAACCGAGTTGCGCGTAAATTTTCACCGCCGTGCCGGGCAGGAACGGCCAGAGCAGAACGGCGAGCAGCCGGCAGGTTTCCGTCAGGTTGTAGAGCACTTCGTCGAGCCGTCTGGCCTGTGCCGGGTCTTTGGCGAGCTTGAACGGCGCGGTCTGGTCCACGTATTGGTTGGCGCGCGTGACGAGTCCCCAGATGCTTTGCAGCGCGGCCTGAAGCTGGTTTTGCTTGAACAAGGCGCGCGTTTCGTCCGCGGCTTTCGCGGCGGCGGCGGCCAGTTCGTCATGTTTCGCCGGCACCACGCCGTTGCGATAACGCTTCAGCATCGAGAGCGAGCGATTGATGAGATTGCCCAAACCGTTTGCAAGTTCAGCCTGATAACGTGACTTGAATCCGGCGTCCGTCCAGTTGCCGTCGGGGCCAATGTCCAGTTCGCGCAAAACGTAAAAACGAAACGCGTCCAGTCCCCATTCATTAATGACTGCGATGGGGTCAACGATGTTGCCGGTGCTTTTGCTGATCTTGGCGCCGTCCTTCTGCCACCAGCCATGCACGAGGATTTGTTTCGGCAGCGGCAATCCCATCGCCTTGAGCATGATCGGCCAGTAAACGGCGTGAAATTTCACAATGTCCTTGCCGACGACGTGAAGGTCGGCCGGCCACAAACTTAATTGAGGGTTGAGAGTTGATGGTTGAAGGTTAAGCGCGGACAAGACGGTGGCATCGCCGTGGGCGGCGGGGATGCTGATGTAATTCACCAGCGCATCGAACCAGACGTAGGTCACAAAATCCTTGTCGAAGGGCAGGGGAATGCCCCAGTTCAAACGCGCCGCCGGCCGGGTAATGCACAGGTCTTCGAGTTCGTTGTTCTTGAGAAAGCCGAGGACTTCGTTGCGGCGATGATCGGGCGCGACAAACGTCGGATTCTTCTCGATGTAATCCATCAACCACTGCTGCTGCTCGTTCAGCTTGAAGAAATAATTCTCCTCCTGCAGTTCGATGACTTCGCCGTAGCTGGGATCGAAGGTCCCATCCGGACGGCGGTCCTTCTCGGTCAGGAAGGTTTCCTCCTTCGTGGAATAAAAGCCCGAGTAGGTTTTTTTATAGACCTGGCCGGCCTGGTGCACCTTCGCGAGGCCGGCTTGGACGATTGCCTTGTGTCGCGGATCGGTGGTGCGGACGAAATCGTCGTTGGTCAGTTCCAGTTTTTTGGCGAATGCCTTCCAATCCGCCGCCAGTTCATCGCAGTAAGCCTGCGGCGATTTGCCCTCGGCCTGGGCGGCCTGCCGGACTTTCTGGCCGTGTTCATCCAGCCCGGTCAGGAAAAAGGTTTCCTGACCGAGGCTGCGGCGCGACCGCGCGATGACGTCGGCGACGATTTTCTCGTAGGCATGGCCGAGGTGCGGCTGGCCGTTGACGTAATCAATCGCGGTGGTGATGAAAAACTGTTTGTTCATTGGGACAAACAGTGTGACGAACAAAGACGGCCTTGGCAATGCTGCGCAGTGCGCGAACGAAACGGCAATCGCACTTGCCGCAAGGGCATTTTGCGTTATAATGCCGGTCGGCTGTGGCGGAAAACCAGCCGGCAAACAAAAACCGCATGACAACCGAGCTTTCAAACTTCGCCGCGCGCCTGCGCGAAACCATTCTTTCGGAGGGCCGAGTTCTACGAGGCCCTGACTTGAAAGGCCAAAATGGGGGCTCGTGGAACTCGCCCCTCCGAGATTTTAACCGGCTGGCTCTCGAACTCTTCGCACTCCAGTTCAAACACAATGCCGCCTACCGGAAAATCTGCGAAGTGCGCGGCCTCACGCCCGGAATCGTCGAACATTGGACACAAATACCCGCTGTGCCGACATCGGCGTTCAGGGAATTGGAATTGACCTGTCTGGTGCCAAACGAACGCACCGTAGTTTTCCACTCCAGCGGCACGACGGAACAAAAGCCCAGCCGCCATTTTCACAATGCGGAGTCATTGAAAGTTTACGAGGCGTCGCTTCAGGCATGGTTTCGACCTCATTTGTTCGCAGACAAGCTGAAGCTTGAACTCCAACCGTCCGCTGCGCCCGTTGGAGTTCAAGCTTCAGCTTGCGGTTGTGGTGACGAAGATTTCGGATGGGAACAACCCGCTGGCAAGGCGGGAAAACAATCCGCAATCCGCAATCCGCAATTCACAATATTAACTCCGCCACCGAAGCAGGCACCGCATTCGTCCCTCGTCCATATGTTTGAAACGGTGCGGCAAAAACTGGGTGGGGCGGAAATGGCATTCGTCGGCAAACTGGCGTCGGACGGTTCGTGGACACTGGATTTCGCCGCCGCCGCCGAACTTCTGTCCCCCAGACGCCAGGCGCCAGACGCCAGACCCTTGCTGTTGCTCGGAACCGCGTTTTCCTTCGTCCACTTGCTGGATTTTCTGGCGGAGAGAAATCTGCGTTTCGATTTGCCTGCCGGTTCAAGGGTGATGGAAACTGGCGGTTACAAGAACCGGTCGCGTTCGATGCCCAAGACTGAACTGCACCAGTTTATCACCGAAAGGCTTGGCGTGCCGCCATCGCACATCATCTGCGAATACGGCATGAGCGAGTTGAGTTCGCAGGCTTACGATGGTGTGGCGGGTGGCGGGTGGCAGGTGACGGGCAAAGACAACGCACCTCGACACTCGACACTCGACACTCGACACTTTCGTTTTCCCCCCTGGGCGCGGGTGCAGGTTGTTTCGCCCGAAACCGGGCGCGAGGTGGCCGACGGTGAAACGGGTCTGATTCGCGTGCTTGATCTGGCGAACGTCTTTTCCGTGATGGCGATCCAGACGGAAGATTTGGGGATTCGCCGTGACGAACATTTTGAATTGATTGGCCGGGCGACATTGGCTGAAGCTCGTGGCTGTTCATTGATGACGGCTGAAACTCGTAAATCGTAAATCGAATATCGTAAATCCTGTGAACCTGCCCAACTATTTTCTTGCCGATTTGCCGCCGGAGGCGGTGCTGTTGCCGGCAATGGTCACGGAGGCGTGCCGGACGCTGAAGCGCAATCGCGCGCAATATCTGGCGCAGCGTTCCACAGCCAACTTGGTCGGGGTGCTCTGCGACGTGGCGGAAGCCTGGCTCAAGCCGGACAATGCCTTTCGCCGGCTGGCGCTCGAATTCGGGCCGGGGAAAACCGGTTTTTCCCAGGCAACCTTGCAAAAGGGACTCGACAATTTTTTCCACCAGTTCACGCCGGAAAATTTTCATGCGCTGCTGGTGCAGGAGTTAGGCGACGCGCGGCGACTCGACCGGTTTGTCGCCGGTGACAGCGGGGAAAAAACAAATCGGGCGGCACTGGCCGTCGGACCGGAATTGCTGGTGCATATTGCGGCGGGCAATCTTCCGAACCCGGCGCTGATGAGCATGGTGCTTGGCCTGCTGGCCCGTTCGGCGCAATTCGTCAAATGTGCAAGTGGTTCAATGTTTCTGCCCCGCTTGTTTGCGCACTCGATTTACGACGCGGATACCAAACTCGGCGCCTGCCTGGAAATTGCCGGGTGGCGCGGCGGCAATGCGGACCTGGAGATGGCATTGTTCGCCGAGTCCGATTGCGTGACGGCGACCGGCAGTGACGAGACGCTGGCGGCAATACCTGTGCGGTTGCCGGTCAAAACCCGTTTTCTCGGCTACGGCCACCGCGTAAGCTTTGGTTTTGTGGGCCATGAGGTTTTGTCGGGTTTTCACACCCGGCAAATTGTGTCGCGCACCACGGATGACGTGGTGGCGTGGAACCAGCTGGGCTGTCTTTCGCCGCACGTGGTTTACGCGCAGACCGGCGGCGAAGTGTCGCCGGAGAAATTCGCGGAACTGCTCGCGGACGAACTGGAGCGGCGCGAACAAACCGAACCGCGCGGTGAATTGCCGGCGGAACACGCGGCGGCCATCGCGTCGCGCCGGGGAATTTACGAGGTCCGCGCGGCACATTCCCCGGAGACAACGCAGCATTGGTGCAGCCGGAATTCGACGGCGTGGACGGTGGTTTACGAAGCCGACGCAAGGTTTCAATTGTCATGTCTGAACCGGTTCATTTATGTGAAGCCGGTGCGGGACCTGGCGGAGGCTTTGCAACATGCCGAAACGGTACGCGGCCAGGTTTCGACCGTCGGCCTGGGGGTGCCGGAACACAAACTGGAGGAACTGGCGACGCAACTGGCGCGCTGGGGCGCGACGCGGGTGTGCCCGCTTGGCCGGATGCAAAACCCGCCGCTGACCTGGCGGCACGACGGCCGGCCGGCGCTGGGGGATTTGGTAACGTGGACGGACATGGAAATTTAACAGTCAGTAGTCAGTAGCCAGTAGTCAGTGGCTTGGCAGCTTCGCGACACCTGCTAACTATCAACTACTGACTACTGACTACTAACCACTGACTATGAAAAAATGAAAATGGAATTGCGAAAAACGTTTCAATTCGAGGCGGCGCATCTGCTGCCGCGTTTGCCGAAGGCGCACAAGTGCCGGCGATTGCACGGGCACAGCTTCAAGGTGGACATCGTCGTGGCGGGCGAGTGCGACGCGAAACCCGGCTGGCTGATGGATTACGCGGACATTACGGCAGCGTTCAAGCCCCTCTGGGAAAAGGTTGACCACAATTACCTGAACCAAATCCCCGGCCTGGAGAACCCGACGAGCGAGGAGATCGCGGTGTGGATTTGGAAAAAGTTGAAGCCCCGGCTGCCGCTGCTCACCGAAGTCGTCGTGGCGGAAACCTGCACGGCGCGCGCCGTTTATCGTGGTGAGTAAATTTATTTGCAAAGCAAGTATTGACGAAGGGCATGGAATTCATTTAACGAATGGCTGGCAACAGACCATGAACTTGAGGTGACCCATGAATAAAACCGGAAGCACACCAGCCTGGCAGGACAAACTCATCGAATACGTCATCAGCCACAGTGGCGCGCTCTTTTCGGCGCTGGTCGTGGTGGTGGTCGGTTTCATCGTCGCCGGTTGGATCGGCAAACTGTTGAACCGCTGGCTGGAGCGCAAGGCGATGGAACCGCCGATGCGCAAATTACTGGTGCGCATTGTGCGGCTGCTTATCTTTGCCCTGGCCCTGGTCGTGGCGCTGGGCACGGCGGGCATGGACGTGACGGCGTTGATCGCCGGTGTCGGCGTGGCCGGCTTGGGCATTGGTCTGGCCATGCAAGGCATCCTCAGCAATCTCATGGCCGGGTTGACGATTATTTTCACCAAGCCGTTTCGCTTCGGTGAATATATCGAAATTGCCGGCGTGCAGGGGCAGGTGACCAGCATCGAACTTTTCACAACCACGCTGCTGCATGCCGACCATTCACAGGTTGTGATTCCCAATCGCAAAGTCGTCGGCGAGATTTTGCACAACTATGGCCACATCCGGCAGCTTGATTTGTCGGTGGGTGTCGCCTACAACACAAACATCAGCGGCGCCCTGGTGATCGTGCGGGGTGTGCTGACCCGCAATACCCGTGTGCTCAAGGAACCCGCGCCCATCGTCGGCGTGACCCTGCTGGCGGATTCGTCCGTCAACATCGCCGTCAAACCGTGGACGGCGGTGGCCGATTACGGCCCGGCGCAGGCGGAAATTTATCAGGCCATTGTCGAGCAATTCCGCGCGAACAAAATCGAAATTCCCTTCCCGCAACGCGAAGTGCGGATGCTCGGCAACCCGTCCTGAACACTTCAACCGCCTAGAGTTCAACCACGCGGGGCCAAAGACATGAACTTCAAAGCGGAACTGAATGTGCCATCCCGCGTTGGCTGTATCCCGCGTGGAAGACCGCGAACCTCGACCCAATTGAATCGCTGCGCTACGAATAAATTCGCAAACGCCGCATCCTGCCGTCCACTGCACTCGCCTTGTTAGCCCTTCCTTTTGAGGTCCTTAGCATAAAGCTCTAAGAGTAGCCTCTTGTGCTCTTCGGCATACTTGGTGGGCGAGTCTTTTTCGGTTGAAAATTCGAGATAAGTGTAATTTGGCCAATGCCGTATCTTCGGGAGAATACCCTTCGCTTCCAGCGCCTTCTTCAGGCCCTCAATTTCCTTCTCTTCCAGCCGATATCCGACCCAGATCAGCCCGCCCCTCGCTGGCCAGATCCAAATGCGGATCCGCCCGCCAATCGTAACTGCAATATCACCTTGAACAAAGCGCAGGTTGACGTCCTCGAATAGCGTGTTAGCCAACGCCTCGTAGCCCTTCGCGAAAATCAAGGTGTCAGGGTGCTCCTTTTTCCAATAGGCTTCATCGACGGGCGGTGAGTCACCTTCTTCTGGCTCCTCATAGGAGTTGATTATCGTTGTGAAGTGGAGACCGAGCTTTCCCTCCAACTCCACTGCTGAGACTTGGATTCCGATGATTGGAACGGCTTGGCTCAGAAGCTGCACCACGTTAAAGAACCGAGTGTTTATGCCCTCGGCGACTAACACAGCAGTGTGGCTCCGCTTTGGCCACCGCCTCCTTTCTAAATCCCAATACTCAATTGTCCGAATAATGTGGGATGCATCTGTCTCACCAAGCATCACCTCGACTTCGAACATTGAGTCGTCGTCTGGGTCTTTGAGAAGCAAGTCGAGGCGACCACCGGACGACTGGACTTTCTCATTAGTAACCCTCTCGAGATCGCCGAGGCCGAGGATACTTGGATTTTCATAGATCTTATCTTGCAACCAGTATTCGTCCTTTCCGCAGTCGCCGAGCGATTTCAAAACGGTAACAGGCAGGTCGTCTTTCATAGTGTTTTATGGGCTAACAATGATTATACCGAACTCCAAGCCGCCGGTGGCTCCGGCCTGTACCAAGTGCCGCGCCTTTGGTGCTGAAGGCGTCAACGTTTTTGAAGGCGGTTACGAGGCTGGTGATTTTCTGCTTCATGTTGTTTTCTTTCCGATAATTTTGTTTTGCTTCCCCAACAACTGGAAGATTGATGGCGATTATCCGTCGGCCGGCGGTCAGCGCATTTTTTTTTGGGAGGGATTCACCGAGAAACGCAGAGGCGCAGAGGCCGCAAAGAGTCGCGGAGAAAAGTAATTCCTCTCATTTCCAAGTTAAACCAGCTCTGCGGTTCTCTGCGTTCTCCGCGCCTCTGCGTTAAGGCGGTTAAGCGTAGCGGCTTTCGGCAGAAAGCCGCACTCTTCAAATTCTCAAAGGTTTGCGGCGCTCTGCCGAGGCGCCGCTACGGCGGTTTGGCAGGTTCACGCCTTGGCGTGATGCGCTTCGGCATGGACTTTCGCCAGGGCGCTGGCCAGCGCGTCCCAGCCGGCTTCGGTCGTTTCCCAACCGCTGCTGAAACGCAGCACGCGATGTGCTTCCGCCGGCTTGAAACCCATCGCCGCCAGCACGTGCGACGGTTCTTCCTTGCCGGTGGTGCAGGCGGAGCCGGTGGAGACCGCGAACCCCGCCTTGTCGAGTCTGGTCAGCCAGCGCAGTTGCGTGCCTTCGGGCATTAACGCCGAAACGGTGTTCCACAAACGCGGTACGTTGGCGCCGACGACGACCAGGCCGGGCAGTTTGTGCAAAAGCTGCCTCTCAAAATTCTCGCGCCACATGCCGCGCAGGATGTGTTCGCTGCGGGCAATCTGTTTTTCGCGCACTTCCAGTGCGGCCAGCATGGACAAAATAATCGGGACATTTTCCGTTCCGGCCCGGCGGCCTTGTTCCTGTTTGCCGCCAAGCAGCAGGGGCGTGACGTGGCTTTTGTGCGGCACTTTCAAAAAACCAACGCCGCGCGGCCCGCCAAACTTGTGTGCCGCGCCGCTCAGATAATCGCATTCGCCCAGTCCTTTGGCCGGCATTTTGCCGAGCCATTGCACGGCGTCGGAGAAGAACGGCACTTGGTATTGACGGCAGATTGCCAGCGCCTCGCGCCCCGGCTGGATGACGCCGGTCTCGTTGTTCGCGGCCATGATGCCGACAAGCCCGGGACGCGTATCGGCGAGTTCCACCGTCAGCCAGTCCAGATCAATCACGCCATCGTGGGTGACGGGTATCAATCTGGCGCGTTTGCCGAAATAATGCTTTGCGGATTCGTGGACGCAGGGGTGTTCGATGGCGGAAATCCAGACCTCATCCTTTGCATCGAGCGTTCGCGCAAAATGATGCATGACCATGTTGTTGGCTTCGGTCGCCCCACTCGTCCAAACGATGTCCGCCGGCTGGCAACCGAGAAAATGCGCGAGCTTTTCGCGCGCTTCCCTGAGCGCGGCGTCGGCGCGCCCGCCAATTTGGTGCGGGCTGGACGCATTGCCCGGGTTGTGCTCGGTGGCCTCCAACCAGGCTTCGCGCGCCTCGCGCATCACCGGCGCGGTGGCGTTATGGTCGAAATAAATCACGCCAGACAAAATACGGTTGTCGGGCGCGCTGGCGAGTTTTTATTGCGAGTGCGATTGCAGGTGCCGGAGAATCTTTCGGTGTGCGGCGGTGAAGGCGAGGGAGTCCAGTTTTGCCGGTGGCAGCCAGACTCCGTTGTTTTCGGAGGGCGGAGTTCCACGCCGCCCCATTTTATTATAGGGTCTCGCAGAGCTCGCCCCTCCGAATGAGACGTGCCAGGCATGGAGCGTGATGCGGTAACGCGTAATGGAATGTTTCACCATGCAAAGCGGCTGAAAGACCGGCGGTTCAATGCCGAGGCTTTTTGCTGCGCGGATAATTTCCAAATCAGGCTCCTGAACCGTAGCAGCCGGCGTCAGCCGGCTCTGACTTTTCTTGCGAAAATAATGAGCGGACTTATCCCGCTTTGCGGGACTGCCACGTTGGTTTGGCGCGATTTCAAAGTTTGGAAATTCCCACAAATGCGCGTTCACGATCCCGGCGGGCCGCTGCCGGACAAGGAATTTTCCATTACGCTCGATGACGAAGGCAATGAAACGACGCGCGGTGGTGGTGGTGCGTCGGCCAAGGTTTGGCAGTTCAGCCACACGATTTTCCCGGAAAGCGACGCAAAGTTTTTTTACCGGGCAAACCGGGCATTGCGGTTGGCGCGGCGTGCAGATCAGGGCGCCGAGTTCCATCAACGATTGGTTTAAAAATGACCGGTAGGGCGCGGTGTCCCCACCGCGCCGCGGCAGGCAGGGGACTGCCCGCCCTACCAATTCCTCCGCCAGTCGCCAAAGTCGCGCGTTGGTTTTCTTTTCTCGCGGGTTTTCTCCGATGCCGAAAATTCGCGTCAACACGCGGATGACATTGCCATCGAGGATGGGCGTCGGCTGGTTGAACGCAATGCTGCAAATCGCGCCGGCGGTGTAACGGCCGATGCCGGGCAGCGCGAGCACGTCGTCAAAATTATCCGGGAATTTGCCATTGTGTTTTTCCACGATTTGCCGCGCCGCCTTTTGCAGATTCCGGACGCGGGTGTAATAGCCGAGTCCTTCCCAAAGTTTGTGGATTTTGTCCGGGCCCGCTTTGGCAACAGTCTTGATGGTCGGCAGTTCGCGCATCCAGCGTTCCCAATATGGCAGGACCGTTTTGACCTGCGTCTGCTGGAGCATGATTTCGGAGACCCAGATGGCGTAGGGATCGCGCGTGCGCCGCCACGGCAGGTCGCGGGCGTTGGCGGGAAACCAGCCGAGCAAAAGCCCGGTGAGCCGATTAAAGTTCGGAGTTCGGAGTTCGGAGTTCGGGGTTCGGCCCGCCATGCGCCGGAATTATTGCCGCAAAGAGTCGCAAAAGCCGTAAAAAAGTGGTTGTAGTGTCGAGCCTATGGCTCGATTTGTTTCGGCCACAGGCCGAACACTACATCCAAATGGGAAATCAAAAAACTTTGTGTTCTTTGTGTTCTTTGTGGTTATCCTTTTTCAGTGAAACCGCTGACTTCCTACACGGGCAAGCTCACCGACGAACAGGCGTTGGCGCTGCAAGCCGCCCTGCGCGCGCGCAACTGGAAGTTCCGCCAGGTGCCTTACGCGCGGTTCGCCGCCGAGTCGGAAAAGGTCAACGTGGTCTTTTACGAAAGCGGCAAGCTCGTCGTGCAAGGGAAGGGCACGCAGGAATTCATCGAATTTCTCCTTGAACCGGAGGTCCTGAAACAGGCCCGGCTGGGTTACGAGACGGTTTTGAATCCCGACCTGCTGCTGCCGCGCATCGGCGTGGACGAAAGCGGCAAGGGCGATTTCTTCGGGCCATTGTGCGTCGCCGGGGTTTATTTGAACGAATCGGTCGTGAAATCGTGGCAGGACAAGGGCATCCGCGATTCCAAGAACATTTCCAGCGACAAGAAAATTTCCGACCTCGCGGAGTTGATCCGCAAAACACCCGGGTGCGTGGTGAACACGGTCACGATCGGCGATGAGGCTTACAACCGGCTTTACGCCAGAATGAAAAGCGTGAATACGATCCTGGCGTGGGGCCATGCGCGCGTGATTGAAAATTTGATGGGCCAGCGGCATCAGATGAAACCACCACCGGTCAAGGCCATCAGTGACCAGTTCGCGTCGAGCAAGGAAGTCGTGGCGAAGGCGCTGATGTCGCTGGGCCGGGAGATTGAACTGGTCCAGAAGCATCGGGCGGAAGAGGACCTGGCGGTGGCGGCGGCATCCATTCTGGCGCGAGACGGATTTGTGAAAGGGCTGGCGAAGCTGGAAAAACAATTCAACGTGGAATTGCCGAAAGGCGCGTCGGCGGCTGTGGACGAGGCGGCGAAGAAATTTGTGGCAGAGCAGGGCGCGGAGAATCTGCCGAAAATCGCCAAGGTCCATTTCCGCACCGCCTTCCGGGCGCAGGGTCTACCCGAGCCGCCGAAGAAGGAATGGCGGAAGCATTGACGTACAAACGGGAAAACCAGCGTGAGAGTCCTGACTTCAGAAGAAATACGGCAAGTGGAATATTGGGCGCGGAATACGCAAATTGCCAAAATATTGTCTTTTTTTGACGAGTTTCCTCGCTTCATTCACGCCCCGCAACCATTCCTTATTGGCAGTAATAATGAGTCGGAAATCCTTATTGCAGGTGATACGACGGTAAGCCGAATAAGAGAAGCATTGCGACATTTGGACGAACCATTTAACCCGCATCTAAAAGAACAGAAATTTTTAGGAGGCATAAAACGAGAGAAGCCAGAAAAAGCATTTCCTACACTTTATCAAGAGCTTCGGAAAGGACTCACAGAGGTTTGTCTGCTTGAAGATACCGGAGAATGCGATGGAAAAATTATTCGGGCACATTCGCTTCAAAAAAGTCTCTTCAGAAGACATGCAAAGAACGGACATGTTTACCAGTTTGACCCATTTACTGGCCAACACGATGCCAATAGAAATCTTTGGCCGGATTTAATTGGTATCAACGAAGCCACAACATTTTTAGGTTTTTGTAAGCGCCACGATTCACAGGTTTTTTCGCCTATCGAAGATGTTTCTTTTCAGAATACGCCGGAACAAAAATTTCTGCATCATTACCGAGCTTTTGCGCAAATGTATTACGACAAAGCTTATAAATTTAAGATTATCAAAAACGTCTTCATTGAGTTGGCCAAAAAGTTTAGTCCGAGCGAATTGAACATACTTGCGAAAACGATTTATTTGAATCAGCACGACGTAGATGAGCTAAAAGAACAAAAATTGCGCCTTGATGTGCGGCTCCAAAAGAAGGATTGGTCAACAGTGGAAGGCTGCGCCTTTCTCGGTGACAAGATGCCAGAAATTCTAACGGCCAATTTCTTTGCACCTCGAAAGAATTTTCACGGACTGATTTTCCAAGACACGAAATCACTTTTATCTCTCAAATGGATTTCGTTCACTGTGACTGCGACAAATGATCGAGCATTGTTCTTATTATGTGGCGAAAAGGGCTGCCCTGTCCTTCATGAATTCGTGAAATCGTTTCGCGAGATGCCATTGCAGACAAATGCCATCGTCACCTATGTGTTTTGTGCCTTCGAGAATTTCATTCTCTTGCCAGAATGGTGGGAATCACTTTCAAAAGACGTCCAAAAGAAATTTGTAAATGCATATCAAGGACGTTATTACCGGCGTGAGTTGCCAAATACCGCCGATTGGAAATTGAAGGAACTTGTTCCTTAAATTGTGACTAAGCCGAATTCCATCGAACTGCCCGGTTGTGAGCCGATCCCGATTTTACACGAGGACCGGTCGGTCATCGCGATTGACAAGCCGCGCGGCTGGATGCTCGCGCCGGTGGCGTGGCAGAACACGTCGCGCAATTTGCAGGTGGCCATCGAATCCTCCATCGCGGCGCGAGATTTCTGGGCGCAGTCGCGCGGACTGAAATTTCTTCGCCATGTCCATCGCCTCGACGCGGACACGAGCGGCGTTTTGCTCCTTGCCAAAAGCCCCGGTGCGGTCAAAAGGTTTTTTGATTTGTTCGAGAGCCGCAAAATGGAGAAGACGTATCTGGCCGTGGTGGTGGGCGAGCCGAAGCAAAATGAATGGACGTGCGAACTCAAACTCGCGCCGGACAAAAAGCGATTCAGAAAAATGAAGGTGGATTCACGTCATGGCAAAGATTCCGAAACGCATTTCCGGGTTTTGGAAAAACACGGGACACTTTCACTGGTGGAAGCGCGGCCGGTCACCGGTCGCACGCATCAAATCCGCATTCACCTCGCGGAATCCGGCTGTCCGGTGGTGGGTGATGAGCTTTACGGACGCGAAGACGACAGGCTGGAATTGGGTTTGCGCGCCGTGCGGCTGGCATACACCGATCCGTTCAACCGTCGGCGGGTGGAGATTCGCGCGCCTGTGGAACCGTTCTGCCGCGAGTTTGGTTTCGACCCTCCAAAATTGTGATCATGCCGCCGGCATTGAACAGTTCAATCGTTCCGGACACGGCGCTGGTTTGTTTTCGCCCATCCGCCATTCATGGCGTCGGCGGGTATGCAAAGGCGGACATCGCCGCCGGCACACGCGTAATCGAATACGTCGGCGAAAAAATCACCAAGACTGAATCACTGCGCCGGTGCGAATCGGCCAACGAATACATTTTCTCGCTGGATGAAACCCACGATCTCGACGGCAATGTGGCGTGGAACCCGGCGCGATTCCTGAATCACAGTTGCGACCCGAACTGCGAGGCGGAACCGGACGGCGGGCGCATCTGGATTGTGGCGCGGCGCGGCATCCAGGCCGGGGAGGAAATCACGTTCAACTACGGTTACGATCTCGAGGATTACCGGGAGCATCCCTGCCGCTGCGGAGCGACAGGTTGCGCCGGCTACATCGTGGCCGAAGAATTTTTCGGGCACGTCCGGAAGCAACGCGTACTGGCGGGTGGTGAGGCTTGAATTTGGGGATGTCGCAAGGCGACATCGGAAATTAGCCAGCCACAATGTGGCTGGAGTAATGCCGTAAAAAATAATTAGTCCCGAAGGGACGATGGAAAATGTTGGACAGTTCCAACGTCCCTTCAGGACGGATTTCGTTTTGAAACAAATACCAGCCACGTTGTGGCTGGCTAATTTCCTGTGGCCTTCCAGGTCATGTTTCGTCCTTTCCACCACGCACACAACCGCGCCGGCTACTGATTGTAACGTTCCTTGTAGCTGTTCTTGAGCGCCTCGACTTCTTCGGGGCTGAGGCCCCTGAGCCAGCGGTGTTCGTCCCGGGTGAGGAGTTGCTGCACTTCGGCTTCATATTTCTTCCCCAGCTCGGGGCTTTTCTGCTTCGCGGCCTCGACGACGGCGGGCAGGAATTTCTCGTAGAAATGTTTTGAGACTTCATACATGCCGTGCCAGTGCGTGTAGTCCGGTCCCATCATGGAGGCGCCGTGGCGGGCGCGGCGGCCTTCGTGGTGCCACAGCTCCCAGAAAACCCATTGCACCTCGTGTTCGAAGGGCGCCTTGGGATTCAACACGCCGTCCGCTGTCAGCTCGTCCATCAGCTTTTGCGCCGGCCTGGCGAACTTGTCGTTGTAGAGCGCAACGAGGCTGTCGAACTGCTGGTAAAAATTGTCCATGTATTCGTTGCCGTGACAATTGAGGCACACGCCTTTCATCGCGTTGCGGCGTTCCTGCCAGGTGACGATTTTGGCGACCGTGCGTTTGACGGGTTTGCCCGCCATTTTTTCGTTTTCCACCACGTTCTCGGTGGTGGTGACCTCGGCGCCGACCTTGGGCAGCGGTTTGGTTTCCGGATAATCCTCGCGGTAACCATCGGTGTAAATGACCAGATTCAACTTCGTGCTGATGACGGGCCGCAGCGTCCAACTGATGCGTTCGCCCACGTCGTGATTGTTGGCGATGGCGACGCCGTTGGTGGTCATATAGCTGCTGATGTGGCAGCTCGCGCAGGTGGGCGCGGCGGAATAATTTTTGCCCAGCACCCAGCTCTCCTGATCCAACGCCATCTTGTCGCGGTTCGCGTAAAAGGCGATGCCGTGCTTGGATTCGTTGTAAATCTCCATTTGCGGATGGTCCGGGCCGAGGTGGCATTTGCCGCAATTTTCAGGCGAGCGGGAAAGTTTGGCTTCAAAAGAGTGGCGCGAGTGGCACGCGTGGCAACTGCCCCGGGAACCGTCGGGATTCAGCCGGCCGATGCCGCTGTTCGGCCAGGTGTCGGCGTCAATGACGGGCCGGCCTTCCGCGCCGGTGCGGACGATTTCGCCTTTGTCGTCGCGCTTGAACTTGACGATGGTGCCATGGCATTGCCAGCAGCCGTTGACGGCATCGGCCTTGTTGCCGGGCATGCCGGCGACCTTTTCGGCGAGCACATTGTCGAGGCTGGCAAGAATTTCACCTGCCTTGGCGTGGTGACTGTGCGAGAACTGCTGGACCTCCGCCTCGTGACACTGGCCGCAATCCTTGGGCGTGACGAGGGTGGTGATCCACTGGCCCTGATGTTGCCACGCGCCGATGCGGTTCGTCTCCGCAGCGTGGCAATCCAGGCAACCGACCCCGACTTCCGCGTGACGCGAACGCCGCCATTCCATGACGAGAGCAGGAGACGTCTTGGCGTGGCAATTGGCACAGGCCTGGTTTTGCGCGGCAGTGACGGGTTGTGCCGTGGTGGCGCCGGCTTCACGCGCCATGAGGAACAACAGTGCGGCGATGGCGAACGGGGCAAGGCTGGCAAAAACAGATGGTTTCAAGATCATTTTCATGGTTCCAAACCGGGTGTCGCTGATTTCATGATTGTAAACTACAACTGACGTGGCTAGGCCACGGGTCGGTGATGCCGTTATCAAAACGGCGGGTAACCGGAAACGCAACTAAGAAATAGGTAATGTCCTAATTGGGTTGTAGTGTCGGCGCTGTGCGCCGATTTGATCGAGCCACAGGCTCGACATGAAATTTGAACACGACTACGAAATGATAAACCGGATGGCGCCGATGCGATTTGACCCGGGTCAAACAAAAAGGCGCGTGGAAATCCACGCGCCAACGGAACCATTTCTAAAGAAGTTCGGGTTTGCAGGGTAGGGCGGGCAGTCCTCTGCCCGCCGTGTGTGGCCACTGTAAAGACCGGCGCGCACGGAGTGACGCGTCCTGCCAAAATTAATTCGCGTATTTGACGCTGCAACCGTAAGGCTTCGTTTCCGCCATGGGCACCGGTTTGCCGGCGAGCAGGGAGTCCACAGCTTCGCGGACATAGTTGCGCGCAGTGTGCGGGTCATGCTGTGGGTCCGGTTTGTTGTCGATCGCGCCCTGGTAAACCAGCACGCCGTTCTTATCAATTACATACATGTCCGGCGTGGTTTTCATGCCGTAGAGATGGCCAACCGCGCCGGAGCTGTCATCAATCCAGGCCGTGGCAACAATTTTCTTGTCGGCGATTTCCTGTTTGGCCTGGTCGGGCGTGCGATGGCTGGCATTGTTGGGGTTGACGGAATTGACGATGAGCCACACAACCCCCTTGCTGGCCATGTCTTTTTCCAGGTCCTGCATCGCACCGGTCTTGTATTGGTTGTTACAAAACGGGCAGTCGGAGTTGTAGGATTCGAGCACGACGATCTTGCCCTTGTAATCGCTGAGCTTGACCGTCTTGCCGTTGATGTCTGTGGCCGTAAAATCCGGGGCGGATTTTCCGATTTCCAGCGCCAGCGCGCTTGCGGCCAGGGCCATGGTAGTCATTAAAACAAATGTTTTTTTCATAATTTTAGATTTTTTAATTATCAAATTAAGAGACACCAATGTAGCCGTTCCGTTCAAAATGTCAATGCCGCGCGCAGTCTGGTGTTGTGTCAATTTGCCACTGAGGAGAGTGGCGCAGGCCTCCGGCCTGCATGATCGCTGAATTTTGCAGGCGGGACACCGGCGCTACTTTTTCAAACTGTCAACGCGCCGCGCGGTCCAGCGCGTCCAGAACGATGCCCGGGGTCAGAACTTCCGGCAGGACCATCGGTTGCGCGTCGGGGCTTTTCGGATAAACGACGACCAGCGGCACGCCGGCGCGGTTGAAACGGTTCAGTTCCTCCGAAATGTTTTCGGGGAAATGCGTGTAGTCGCCGAGCAGTGCGACGGCATTCATGGACTTGAGCTTCGCGCGCACGGACGGAATTTCGATACTGGTCTTTTTGTTGACCTGGCAGGTGAGGCACCAGTCAGCGGTGAAATCCACGATTACAGGGCGACCTTCGTTGCGCGCTTTTGCCACGGCTTCAGGACTCCAACGCTGCCAGTCAATTCCGTCCGCCGATTCTTTCAGCGAACCGGTTGCGTCCGTTTCCGTGACTGGCGCGCGCCATTGCAACTGGTTTTCCAACGCGAAGGCATAGCCGCCAACCAGCAAAATCAAAACGACAGCGAGCGCGACACCTTTGCGGGTACGTCCACGCTGGACGAACCCGCCGAAAATCCACGCCGCAAACGCGACGACCACCAGAAAAATGCCCAGCCACAGAACCGATTTGCCGTAACTGCCGGCGGCGAGGTTGAACAGCCACACGGCGGTCGCCAGCATTGGGAAGCCCATCGCGATCTTGAATTTTTCCATCCACGCGCCGGGCTTCGGCAGAAATTTCAGCCAGGCCGGATTCCAACTCAGCATGACATACGGCGCGGCCAGCCCCACGCCAACAGCGAGAAACATCAACAGAATCACCGGCGCTTTTTGCGCGAAGGCAAAGCCGAGCGCGATGCTCAAAAATGGCGCGGTGCAGGGCGTGGCCAGCACCGTGGCCAGCACTCCGTTGAAAAATGCGCCCGACGCGCCAGGTTTCGACGCCAGTCCGCCCGCCGCGTCGAGCGCGCGTCCGCCGAGCGTGACTTCAAACACGCCGAATAGATTCAGCGCCACGAGCATGACCAGCGTGGTGAGGCAAACGACAAAGACCGGACTGCCGAACTGCATGCCCCAACCGGCCCGGTGTCCGGCGGCTTTGACGCCGATGACGATGGCGGCGAGGGCGGCGAACGACACGAGCACACCGAGCGCATAAACCAAGCCGAGTTTGCGCACGTGTCGCGGGTCGCTTCTGGATTCGCCGACGAAGCCGAGAATTTTCAGCGCGATGACCGGCAACACGCATGGCATAATATTCAGAATCAACCCACCGATGAAGGCGTAGAGCAGCATTCGCCAGAGCGGTTGTGAAAGTAGGACAGGCGTCCCGCCTGTCCCAGCAGGCGAGACGCCTGCGCTACTCTCCGACAAAATTGTTTTCCCGACGGTTGGCGCTTGTTCGCTGACGGTTAATTTGACCTCAAAGCCGGTTCGTAGATTGCCGGTTTCCTCGACAATCACACCGCTGATTTCCTTGGGCCAGTCGCCGGAATATTTTTTTACGAGCTTCCGAAAACTAATTTTGTTGGGAGTGGTAACGATGTTTTCAGTCGCAGCCTGAACTTCAAAGTCATCGCTGGCGTAGGGAAAGAAATCAGTTCGATCAATCTGCAACATCACGGTGCTGTCCAGTATTCCTTTGATAATCAGCGGGCGCGTGTCACTGTTCGCGGGTTTTTCCCACCAGGCGAAGGCGTGCAGACCGGTATACTGACCGGCAAAGGTTATAGGAACCTTGTTTTGCCACAATTTAATCGTCGTGGCATCGGCGGAGGGTTTGGTTTCGGTGCCGATGTTGAGGGTGGCCTCAACGCTGCCGCTGCCGGGGATGCAGGCTTCCTTGCATTCGAGCCAGGAGACCTTGGCCTTCAAATCGAGCGGGCCGGGCTTCAAGTCGGCGGCGAGCTTGAGCGGCACAAGCAGGACTACCTCGTCGTCGTAACCGTAGGTGGTGACTTCGGCGGGTGGAAGTTTTTCCGGCAGCGGCCACTGGATTTCACCGGCGGTGACGCCGGGCGGCAATTGCCATTCGATTTTGGTGGCCAGGCCGGCGGCACCGGGATTTTTCCAGTACGTATGCCAGGCCGGTTCCATTTTCATGTCCACCCCGGCCCAGACGGTGTCGCCGGGACGCGCGGTGTCAGCGGCCAAAACCAGTCGCACCTGGGTGTGGGCGGCATTGATGGTGAAGGCCACGAGGCAAAACCAGCCTGTCAGAATGATTCCGATGCGTCGCACACGGATTAGATGCCAGATTTGATGGAACGTTTGAAGTGATTTCGGGCAGTACCACCAAACGATGGAACCCCCTCTCCATCCCGGCATTTTGATTTTGCAGGAGTCGAGGTCACGAGGCTCTGATCAGAATTCAGAAATCAGAAGTCGGAATTCAGAATCAAAATTAGAGACTCCTCACGTCGCCGCAGTCCACAGCGCCAGCGCATTGAGATTTGCGTTGATGCGGGCAAAATTATTTCTGGAAAGCGGTGGGGTTTTCCGCCAATCTGCCCCTCTGTTAATTATGGATGTTAAACTTCCTAAACTTGGAGAGGGCGCTGATTCAGGCGTCGTGGTCAATGTCTTCGTGAAGGAAGGCGACCATGTCGCCAGGGATCAGGCCATCCTCGAATTGGAAAATGAAAAGGCCGTGGCTTCCATCCCGTCCACGGCCGCCGGTGTCGTCACAAAAATTTACGTCAAAGCGGGCGACAAAATCAGCGTCGGCCAGCGCCTTATCGCATTGAGTAGTGGTGATCAGCCAGTTGCCGCCGACGTGCCCCCCGCGAAGCGGGCCGCACCGGAACTGGAACCCGAAATGCCGGTTGAAGAACCGGCAGCCGAGGCCGGGGAGGAGATTCCGAAGCCCGTGGCCGCGCCGGTCGCCTCGCCGTCGGTCCGCCGGCTCGCGCGCGAGTTGCGCATTGATTTGTCCAGGGTGCGCGGCAGCGAGGCGGGCGGACGAATCGTCACCGGCGACATCCGCGCCCACATTGCGCGTTTGCAGAAGGCGACGGACAAACCCAGGGTTGCTGCCGGCACGCCGGCCAGACCGGCGGCGGAGCAGATTGATTTTTCCAAATGGGGGCCGGTGACGAAGAAGCCGCTGACGCAACTGCGCCAGGTGATTGCGCGGCGCCTGTGGGAGAGCTGGAACGCCATTCCGCACGTCACCCAGTTTGACGATGCTGATTTCACGCGGCTGAACGAACTGCGGAAGAAATACGCGCCGGCTTACGAGAAAAAGGGTGCAAAGCTCACGCTCACGCCGCTCGTGCTCAAGTCACTGGTCGGGACGTTGAAAAAGCACCCGATTTTCAACTCCAGCCTTGATGAAGTCGCGCAGGAGATTGTGTTCAAGGATTATTTCCACATCGGCATTGCGGTGGACACCGAGCAGGGCCTGATCGTGCCGGTCATCCGTGACGCGGACAGGAAGAGCGTGCTCGACCTTGCGAAGGAACTGGAGCAGCTCGCGCAAAAGGCCCGTGACCGGAAGGTGACGGCGGAGGAATTGAAGGGCGGCACGTTCACCGTCACCAATCAGGGCGCCATCGGCGGCGCGCATTTCACGCCCATCATCAACAAACCTGAGGTGGCCATCCTCGGGCTCGGACGGGGCGCGATGAAGGCCGTGGCGCGCGACGGCAAGGTGGAGGTGCGCATGATGACGCCATTGGGATTGTCGTACGATCATCGGGTGATTGACGGCGGCGCGGCGGCGCGGTTCATGGTGGATCTCGTAAAAGCGATGGAAGACTTTGGCGAAGACGATGTGAAATTATAAAAATCGTCCTCGTCCTCGTTCTCGTCCTCGTAATCGAATGAACTCATATCAAACAGAAAACGGCACGGTGCCAAAGGCGTTGGCGGCCATGTTCGACCACGAGAAGTTGGATGCTTATCAATTGGAATTGCGTTTCATAGCGTGGGTGACACCGTTGCTGGAAGAGGCTGCGGCTTCGGCGAAAGGCAAAACCCGCGAGGTTTGTGACCAACTGGATCGGGCCAGCCTGTCAGCGTTGCTCAACACCGCGGAAGGCAACGGCAAACGTCAGCGCCCGGTGCGGGCAAAGTTCTTTGATGACGCGCGTGGTTCGGCCACGGAATGTGCGGCCTGCCTGGATGCGCTGGTTGCCAAACGGGTGGCGACTGAAGAACGAATTTTTGAGGGAAAGAAGATGCTGGTAAGAATTGTTTCGATGCTTTGTGGCCTGATTGACCGCTTTGATGTGCCGGGACAATTCAAGGACGAACCGGTTGCAGATCAATTGAATGCTCCTGTGGCGATGAAGAACGTGAGTTACGAGCTGGAAAAATCGAGGACGAGGACGAGAACGAGGACGAGGAGGAAAATTTAAGTATGGACCCAATCAAAACTAAAATCGTGGTCGTCGGCGCGGGGCCGGGCGGATACGCGGCGGCTTTTTACGCGGCCGACCTGGGCATGAAGGTCATTCTCGTCGAGCGCGAGAAGCGGCTGGGCGGCGTTTGCCTGAATTGCGGCTGCATTCCGTCGAAGGCGCTGCTCTACGCGACCCACCAGATCACCGCCGCGCACGATTCGGCGCATCGCGGCATCACGTTCACGCCGCCGACGGTGGATTTGCCGAAGCTCCGCGCGTGGAAGGAGTCCATTTTGGAAAAACTCGGCGGCGGCGTGGCCACGCTGGCCAAGATGCGCGGCGTGCAGGTCATCCAGGGACGCGGTTATTTTGAAGGTTCACAGACGTTGCGTGTTGAGACGGAGCTGGGGCAGCAGTTCATCGAGTATGACAAGGCGATACTCGCCGTCGGTTCGCTCGCGGCGATGCCCAAGGTGTTCGACCTCGGCAATCCGCGCATCATGACTTCCACCGGGGCGCTCGAAGTGGAGGACATCCCGGAAAACCTGCTGGTCGTCGGCGGCGGTTACATCGGCATGGAATTGGGCACCGTGTATGCCGCGCTCGGCAGCAAAACCGTGCTGGTGGAGGCGCTCGACAATATTTTGACCGGGGCCGACCCCGACCTTGCGCGACCGGTGGTGGCAAACGCGAAGAAGATGTTCAAGGAAATCCGGCTCAAGGCGAAGGTCACGAAAATGTCCACCGCCGGGAAGCAAATCAAAGTCGAGATGGAACACAACGGCCAGAAGGTGTCCGAACTTTACGACCGCGTGCTCGTGGCCGTGGGTCGCGTGCCGAACAGCGCCGACCTGGGTCTGGAAAACACGAAGGTCGAGCTGGATGAAAAAGGCTTCGTCAAGGTCAACCATCACCAGCAGACCGGCGACCCGGCCATTTATGCCATCGGCGACATTGCGGGCGGGATTTTGCTGGCGCACAAGGCGCACAAGGAAGCGCGCATTGCCGTCGAGAACCTCAACGGCGAGGACGTCGTGTTTGAAAACATCGTCATTCCGGCGGTCGTGTTCACCGACCCGGAACTGGCGTGGTGCGGTTTGACCGAGGCCGAGGCGAAGGCAAAAGGCGTGAAATATGAAGTGGCAAAATTCCCATGGTCGGCGTCAGGCCGCGCGCTGTCCTTCGACCGCACGGACGGGCTGACGAAGATGTTGATTGATCCGGAAAGCGACCGCGTGCTGGGCGTGGGCATCGTGGGCGCGGGCGCGGGTGAATTGATTGCCGAAGCGGTGCTGGCGCTGGAAATGGGCGCGACCGCCGAGGACATCGCGCTGACGGTGCATCCGCATCCGACGCTGTCGGAGACGCTGATGGAATGCGCCGAGGTGTTTTACGGCCACGCCACGCACACGATTTCAAAGAAAAGGGCAGGGGAGTAAAAATCGTCCTTGAAATAAAAACCAAGGACGAGTCTGCCAATTGACGAAGCCCGAGCGGTTGCCTAGTCCTCATGAACACGGCAAGGATACTTATGAATTTGCGCCTCCACCCGGCCTTCTCCCATTCGCCTTCGCTCCCGTCTTCGCTTCCGCCTACATCTGACTTCGGCGAGACAAGTCGCTACGGCGCGACAGGCGGGAGAAGGCGTAGCGGCGTCTCGGCAGAGCGCCGCCATCTGAAAATAACAGTGGAAATTTGCGGCGGTCTGCCGACGCGCCGCTACGGAGCAGGAGAATCGTTCGCCGTCCCCTGAAAATTCGCGCGTCGGAATTTGCCGGGCGGTCAGGCCGTTCGTAGTTGAACGTCCTCAATTTGGGCGTCGGCGCACTCGTCCGGCAGTTCTACTTCCTCGGCGTTGAAGGCGAGCACATTTTTGATTTCGCGCCCGCCGGCGAGTCGCAAGTCCACGCGCTGGTAGCCCATGCCGGTCTCCGGCAGTTGCAGCAACCGTTTCGTCCAACGTTTTGCGAGTTTGACTCTCATGCTCTCACTGCTGATTCGCCGCTGCGTGTTTGGCGGCGTGGTTTCGGAGATGACTGAAATTTCCTTCCTCGCAGCAGACCACGAAACCTTCCGTCACCGTTTTCAATTCCTCCCACCGCGCGCGGATTTGTTTGGATTCCGCCTGCGTTACTTGATTGTCGTCGGCGGCCTTGGCGACGACGGCGAGGAGGTCGGCGAACTCCTGGACGATCTGGTTGGTGGCCGGAATCAGAAAATGCGGATGCGGCGTGTTCTTGGGGTTGAGGATGAAAAAGCCGCCGGCGCGCTGGCAAATCCATTGGACGAGCCGGTGGTCGCCGGTGCTGGTCAGCAGCGCCTCAATGCGGTCGAGCGGGTTGCCGGTGCCGCTGCCCGCAGCATGGTCCGGCGGTTCGGCCCATTTATAGACCATGGAGAGCGACAGGCCGAGGTCGGCGGCGACCTGTTTGGGGGCTTTTTTGTCAAAAACCTCGCGCAACAATTCGTAGGAATGCATGGCGAGACGATGGAAAAGCGGGGCGGGATTGGCAAGCGTGAAGCGATGCGATAAAAGAAGCCATTCAATAATGACCGTAGCCGCGGATGTTAATCCGCGCCAATTAGAAAGAAGTTTGCGCCGACTGACGTCGGCGGCTGCTTCGCTTTGGCTTACAAACTTGCCGGCAAATTATAGATGCAGCGCGGGTCAGGGTGGTGTTTGATTAGCGCGGCGTATGAAACACAACGGCGAAATCCAGCATGCCTTTCGGACTTGCTTTGGCGGCGGGTTGGGTTTCTACTCGCGCCCACAACAACTTGGCGAGGGATTATGATGATCTACGCAATCTGCTTGGTGGTGGGTTTAACGTTCACTATTATCAGTGTGCTGGCCGGGCACTTTTTCGGCGGGCATGACGCCCATGTGGCGGGCAGCGGCGGTCACGCGGAGGCGGGCGCCGACACCAGTGACATGCCGGGCATCTCCATTTTCAGCCCCACGGTCATGGCTTCCTTCGTGACGGCCTTTGGCGGGTTCGGCCTCATTTTCACGCAGTTTCCCAAAACGAGCAGCGCGGTGGTCAGTGCGCCGCTCTCCGTCCTCGGCGGTCTGGTGGTGGCGGGGGTATTGCTCGTTTTTTTGCGCGCGGTGTTTAGCCATACCCAAAGTTCCAGCGAATCAAAAGTGGCCGCTCTGATCGGTTCGGAGGCCAATGTCATAACGCCCATCCCGGAAAATGGCGTGGGCGAAATTGCCTACGTCGTGGGCGGCACGCGTTATTCGGCGCCAGCCCGCGCGGAAAACAATGTGGCGGTGGCCAATGGCAAAACCGTCAAGATCACCCGCATCGTGGGAACCCAGTTTTACGTCACGTCGGTTTAAATCAAAGAACCCATCAACATTGAATCATTATGCATCTGAACCTTGCTCCCATGCTCGCCGAACTGAACTTTGCCCAGGGCGGCATCGTCATCATTGCCACGATTGTCATTGTTTTCGTGGTGTTCCTGCTCCTCTACATGGTGTTCAGCCGTTACACCAAGGTCGGACCGAACCAGGTGCTGGTGGTGTCCGGCGTCAAGCACCGTGAACAGGATGGCACGAGGGTCGGCTTCCGCATCGTCAAGGGCGGCGGCACGTTCGTTTTGCCGATTTTCGAGAAGGTGGACGTCCTGTCGCTGGAACTGCTGACCATTGATGTGCAGACGCCGGAGGTCTATACCAGCAAAGGCGTGCCGGTGAAGGTGGATGGCGTCGCGCAAACCAAAGTCAAAGGCGACGATGTTTCCATCCGCACGGCGGCGGAGCAATTTCTGGGGAAAAGCACCGATGAAATCCGCAACATCGCCACGCAAACGCTCGAAGGCCATTTGCGCGCCATCCTCGGCACGATGACCGTCGAGGAGATTTATCAGAACCGCGACGCCTTCGCCCAGAAAGTCCAGGAAGTGGCCGCCGGCGACATGGCGAACATGGGCCTCGGCATTATCAGCTTCACCATCCGCGACATCCGCGACGGCCAGGGTTATCTCGACGCCCTCGGCAAACCGCGCATCGCCCAGGTCAAACGCGACGCCATCATCGCCCAGGCCGAGGCCGACCGCGATTCGCAGATTCGTTCCGCGCAGGCGAAGCAGGCGGGGCAGGAAGCGCAGTTCGCCGCCGACACCAAGATTGCCGAGGCGCAGCGCGATTACCAATCGAACGTCGCGCAATATCAGGCCACGGTGAACCAGCAGAAGGCCCAGGCCGACCTCGCGTATGATTTGCAGAAATTCAAGACCGGCCAGCTTGTGAAGGCCGAGGAAGTTCAGGTGCAAATCATCGAGAAGCAAAAGCAAATCGAGTTGCAGCAGCAGGAAATCCAGCGCAAATCGCGCGAACTCGAAGCCACCGTGCAAAAACCCGCCGATGCCGAGCGTTACAAAGTCGAGACGCTGGCCAACGCGAAGAAATTCCAGCTCGAAACCGAGGCGGCCGGCGCGGCGTCCGCGACGAAAGCGACCGGTTTTGCCGGCGCCGACGTTGTGAAAGCCACGGGGCTGGCCGAAGCCGACGCGAACAAGGCGCGCGGTCTGGCCGAGGCGTCCGTCATCGAGGCGCAAGGCAAGGCGACCGCCGAGGCGATGCGGGTGAAGGCCGAGAGCTTCAAGCAATACAACGAGGCGGCGGTCATCGAAATGATTGTGCGCGTGATGCCGGAAATCGCGGGCAAGATCAGCGAGCCGCTGAGCAAGACCGAGAAGATGGTCATCATCAACAGCGGCAACGGCCCCGGCGGCGGCGCGAGCAAGCTGACCGGCGACGTGACCACCATCATCAGCCAGTTGCCGCCGGTGCTGGAAAGTCTGACCGGCGTGAAGTTTGAAAAATTGCTGGAGCAGGTCCCCGCGCTGAAGAAGGCGATGGGGAAGGATGACAAATAAATTGCCGATTTACGATATACGATTTACGCGACCAGCGTGAATTGTGGAATAACTCGTAAATCGCCAATCGTAAATCGTAAATTCAAAATGAACCTGTGCCGTTCACGCGACGACCACCAGATAGCCGGGGTTTGCGGCGGGTTGGCGAAACATTTTGATCTGCCATCATCGAAGCTGCGCGTGATCTGGGTTTTGGGAACGCTTTTCAGCGCGGCCTTTCCAGGCATCTTTTTATATCTGGCGCTTTGGTATTTGCTGCCGGAAGAACCGCCGCCCGCGCCCACCTTTGAACCAGCCATGTTGCAGCCGTGGAAAAAGACAATGTGAAAAACAAATTTAACGCAAAGGCGCAAAGACGCGGAGCCGCAAATACGGTGTGCGGGACTTTGTATCTTTGCGCCTTGGCGTCTTTGCGTTGAAAACCATGCGCCTTTTTGAAGCCATTATTGACGCGAACCACCGGGCGGTGGCCGGTGACGCGGACGCCGGTTTGCATCCGGCGGATTTCGCGGACGAACTGCCGGTCATCGCGCTGACGTGTGTTGATCCGCGGTTGAATGCGTTATTTCCGAACGCGCTGGCGTTGCCTGCCGAGGAGTTCATCTGGCTGCGCAACGCGGGCAACATCATCACCGGGCCGTTGAGCAGCACCCTGCGTTCGCTGGCGCTGGCATGTGCGGTCAAGGGCGGCAAGGAAATCGCCATCATCGGCCACACGGACTGCCAGATTTGCAAGACGACGGCGATGCAGTTGCTCGACAAATTAAAGGCCCTGGGCGTCGAGCGGCATCTGCTGCCGGAAAACATCAACGAATTTTTCGGCATGTTCGGCAGCGAGCGGCAAAACGTCATCAAGGCCTGCGACATCGTCCGGCACAGCCCGCTCATCGGCCCGAAAATCCCGGTGCACGGTTTTTTGGTGGACATCGAAACCGGCCGGCTCGAATGGATTGTGAACGGCTACGAAGCCTGGCAGACGTTGCCCAGCCCAAGCGACGCGATAAAAGGCGCCGGGCCGATGGCCGAGGCGCTCGGCTCGTTCGCCGCGTTCAACATCGGCGAAATGAAATTTCCCGAAACGAAAATTGGAGAGCTGGCGACAAAGGCCGAGGACTGGCTGTCGCAAAAGGTGGAAAAGATTGAGGCGGCAATCCCCGGCGCATCAGAGACGAAGGCGGCCGTAGCCCAGCAAGTGGTTGAATACGCTAAAAAGCACTGGCCGAACCCCGCTGGAGCGCAACCACCGACCCTGCCGCCGAAAATTCCGCTGCCACCGCCCATCCGCCCCAAGATCATTCCGACCCGCGGCCGGCGGTGAGAGTATTGGAGGGAAGCGCTTTGTTGCTTCCCTGACTTTTTGACAATCAGGGCACTGACGAAGCAGTGCCCTCCAACCAAAATTATTCGTGATTGAAAGCGGCGGTCAGCAGGCTAGAATCAGTGCTCCAATGGTCCGGGGCGTAGCGTAGCTTGGCTAGCGCGCTTGCTTGGGGTGCAAGAGGTCGTGAGTTCAAATCTCACCGCCCCGACCATTTCATATCAATTTCCAGAGACAATCAGTGCAATGGGTAGGGCGGCGCTGCTGCGCCGCCAGGTATGATGGCCGCGCAGCAGAGACTGTCTCAAAACTCCGGCAAATTTTTGAATGAATCGCGGCGGTTGGCGTCTGAGAGACATGGCACAACCCATCGCTCCCGACTACGGCCAACAATTTCTTTTTCCACCCGCGCTCGAAGA
>JBEKZC010000004.1:0-94289 GCA_049510295.1 Verrucomicrobiota bacterium
TCCAGTCGGCAAAAAGGCCGCTGGGCAAGCCGTGTTTGCCCGTGCGTTTGAGATTGAATTCAATTGCCCGGCGGAGATGGCCCAGCACGGTCGCCTTGCCCTTGTCGGCGTAGGGCAGGACTTTGTTATAAAAGTCGGTATCGCCCGTTTCCTTGACGTAGGTGGGAATCGCGTTGAACAGCCACAGGCAGTCATCGGAGCGGTATTCGTCTTCCTTGGGCAGTTTTTCTTTGCCCGGCTTGTGTGTAAAGGCCATCACGATGGGCATCGCGCCGCCGGCGGAGCCCTGGCCGGTAATCATAAGCTCAAGGCGTTTGACCGCCTCCTGCGGAATGATGTGCATAACGCCCATGAAGTCCTGGACGGTATCGCGATAACCAAGCCCGTCGCGTTCGCCGCTGTAGATCAGACTGGCCATTCGCGACCAGGAATAGGTCGTCAGGCAGTTGAACGGACTCCACATGTTCATCATGCTGTTGAACTGCGGATCCGGCGTGCGCACTTTTAATCCTTCGATGCGGTGGTGCCAGTACCGGCGGAGCTTTTCAAACTCGGCTTTGACTTTGGCAATGTCCCCAAACTGTTTGACGGTTTTTTTACCTTCGACCGACGCCTTGCCGACGCCCATCAGGACAACCAGCTCTTTTGTCTGGCCCGGTTCGAGTTCGATATCGATCTGGATTGAGCCGCAGCCGTCATCGCCGACGGCCTTTGAGCCGGTGCACTTGCCTTTTTCGACAACCATCGGATTCGCATAGCCGTGATACGGGCTGATGAACACGTCACGGTCGGCATCGAAGCCGACTATTTTGCCGCCAAGGAAGGCTAGAAAAGACCGGTTATCCTGGCCGCTGATGAGAACGGAGCTTCCGTAATCAATGATGCCGTCAACGAAATCCATTTTCACGATGCCGTGCGAATATTGCAGGTTGAGAAAATCGTGGAAGCACTTCCAGAGGTTTGGGTATTCGACGAAGGTGAACAGGCTCAAGTTTCTTTTTACCGCGTCTTTATTCGTCACCTTTAAAAGCCAGTATTCGAAATGTTTGCCCAGCGGAACGAAATAGGTGGTTTCCGTTTCAATCTTGGAATACCGGGAATTGATGATTGTGTAAGCGGCACCGTGCCGGCAGGTGGTTTTATACTGGTCTAGGGGTTTGCCCACCGGCTGCCAGGCATTTGACCAGTAGTCGCCCGACTGCTTGTCGCGGATATAAATATACCTGCCCGGCTGGTCGGTCGGAACGTCGTCGAAACGCAGCCGCGTCAGGCGTCCCTGTGCGGCCGACAAAAAGAAGCTGTAGCCGCCCGCGTTATTGGTGATGATGGCACCGTATTCCGTCGAGCCGAGATAATTGGCCCAGGACCGCGGCGTATCGGGTCTTTCGATTACATATTCCTTGTTGGCATCGTCAAAATGACCGAATCGCATAATCCACCTGTTTCTCCAATGTCATTGTTATACCTTGCCCCGGCGCGCCTCAAGGGTCGCCCGGATTTCCTCGCAAATCTTTTTGGTAAGCGGCACCTGCAAAATAAAGATTATCACCAAAACCATCCCGACAAGAGGGACAGCAGCAAGCATCACGCGAATCCAGAAAATAGTTTCAGGATTTCCTGCCTGGAGAGCAGCATTATCACCAACCTTGCTAATAATAATCCCCGCCAAAAAACCTCCCAGCGAGTTACCCAGCTTGAGAATATAGGTTCCACAGGAAGTAAAAGAACCCTCTCGCCGTTTGCCGGTATGAAGCTCGTCGTAATCTATGACGTCGGCACAGATTGAACCGTACAGCATCCAAAGGCCGGAGGCGGTAAGCCCCATCAGGCCGGAGGCGACGGTTTGCAGCCACTGGATATGCGGGGTATAAAGATACCAGGAGCCAGCGTAAGCAATCATGCCGATACAGGCGGTAACAATCAGCGCATTTCGTTTGCCTATAAAATAGGCGACCCGGTTGAGGATGGGAGCGCCGATAAGCCCACCGAACATAAACGCCAGCCCCATCCAGAAATTCCAGTCATTGCCGAGTGATTGATTGCCGCCACAGACATAAAAGACCGTCGCGTAATAACCCAGTGTCCCCAGCATGCTCGTGCCCAGATTAAAAGAAGCGCCAACCAGAAGCATAAACAGAAACGGCCGGCAGGTCAGGGTTTCATAAAGGGCACTTTTAAGCGAAATATGCGCCTGGCTTTTCACAACAATCTTTTCGTAATACCGCTCTTTGACCCGCAGGAAGATTATTATGGCAAAAATTGCCATTACGCCGCCGAGAAAACAGCTATAGGCCTGCATTCCGCGAAGGACATTATGCTTGTCTGTCCCTGGGATAAGGAAACATGCGAGATTCGTAAATCGCAGCGCGTAAAAAGTGGCCACTTCGAAGACCTTTTGCATCGCGCTTCTGTAGGTCATTAGTGATGTGCGCTCCTCGTAATCTGGGGTAAGCTCGTTGGCCAGACTATTAAACGGCACGGTGAAGGCGCTGAAGATGGGGATGTAAACCATGTTGGAAAAAATCATATACCAGAAGACAGCCGATACTCCGAAGAACGTCTTATCTGACCAGGAAGGCGAAACCGAAAACAGAATCGGGAGCCCAAGGCCGCAGATAATACCGGCGATTAAAATGAAGGGGCGCCTCCGGCCGTATTTTGTCCGGACGTTGTCAGATATCCAGCCAACAAACGGATCAGAAAACGCGTCATAAAGGCGGATTAACGTCATCGCCAGGCCCACCCACCAAGCGTTAACACCCAGATAGATACTAAACACCGCAAAGCCAACGCTCGGATACAGCCAAAGCCCCCACATGTCCAAAGCGGTTCCCAGGCCATAGGCCATTTTGGTAAGAACCGGGATGCGATCCCGGATTACCTGGCCGGTATTATTTGCGGTTGGTTCCTGTGTCATCTTTGTTCCTGATTGGGAATGAATTGTTGGTAGGTTGGTTTGCGGCGATCAAACTTCCGAGTTCTTCTTGATGTAGTTGATCAATTTATCAACCTGCGTGAACGCAACGGCCGTGCAGGTGTCGGCGGCGCCGTAATAAATGGCGATTCTACCCGTCGGGGCGTCATAGATGTTCGCACACGGGAACGTCACGTTCGGCACAAAGCCGGTGGTCTCATACAACTTTTCCGGCGTGAGCAGATAATCGCGGGTCCGGGATAACACTTTCCAAGGCTTGTTGATATCGAGTATCACCGCGCCAAAACTGTAAACGAAGCCGTTGCACGTCCCTGATACCCCGTGATAGAACAACAGCCAGCCTTCCGTTGTCTCAATTGGAATCGGCCCCGAGCCGATTTTTGTGCCCTGCCACCAGCCGCTGCCGCCCCGGCTCATGACGTGCTTGTGATTTCCCCAATAGACAAGGTCGGGGCTTTCACTAAGAAATATATCGCCGAAGGGAGTGTGCCCGCTGTCGCTGGGACGACTCAATAACAGATACTTGCCGTTGACCTTTCTTGGAAAAAGAACCCCATTTCGGTTGAAGGGCATAAGCGGGTTCGGCATGCGGATAAAGGTCTTGAAATCCTTGGTCCTGCCCAGGCCGATTGACGCCCCGTGCATGTCGTCGCACCACACGATATAACAGGTGTCGTCAATCTTTACAAATCTCGGATCATAACCGTAGCTGAGCGGATTTGGTTTCCCCTTTTCGTCAACCCATTGTATCGGGTCGGGTCCGATCTTCCACAGGAGGCCGTCCTTGCTTTTGCCGAAAAACAACGTCGCCCGCCCGTTTTTCTGGTCGGCCCGGAAGACCCCGACAAATTCATTTTTGTGCGGCAGGACCGCGCTGTTGAATATTCTTGCGGCCTTGGGTATCGGGTTCCAGTTCAATATGGGATTGCCGCTGTATCTCCACAGCACATCGATGCAATCCTGGGGTTTATCTTCCCACGGCATGTTGGGTAGTGATTCGCCGATAATTGTGTTTTTCATCTTTTTGTCCTGGTTCGTTGTTAAATGGAAAACAATATAATTTTACTGCCGGGCGTGCCGGGATGCAGGGGAAAAAAACAAAGTCATACTCTGTGATCTTTTCGGTCTTTGCGGCAAATGGCATCGGTTACACGGTTGGAGCAGCCTGGCCGCTTGCCTTCCGTCTTTCATCCAGGTCCGCCTTGATTTTTTTCATGGTCGGTTCATCCAATTTGTAGAACAAGAGAATGATTAGTGAGAACACTCCTATCGCGACTGGGATTACACTCATCATCGCCTTCAAACCATTCTGGACATCCAGGTTCTGGGTCACGTTGGCCACGAATCCGGTCCGCGAAAGAATCACGCCCGCGATCACACTTCCAACGGTCCAGCCAATCTTGTTCGACATGATGGAAGCCGAAAACACGAGTCCGGTGGCCCGGCGGCCGGTTTTCCATTCGGAATAGTCGGCGGTATCGGCGTACAGAACCCATAACAGCGCGGCAATGGGACCTCCCGCCAGTGAGCCGATGGTCTGAAAGACGAAAATCAGCAGCAAGTTTTCCGGTTTGAAGAAATAGAATGAGCCGGTGCAAATCAAGGCGGTGACGAAAAGAATGATCAACGCATTCTTTCTCCCGCAGACTTTTGCGAACCACGGGACCAGAATCACCCCCAATATGGCCAAGGCCTGCCCGATGGTATTGAAAGCGGACGCCAACACCTCAAAACCGTATTTATGAGTTTTACCGAAGAGGGTGACTTCCTGTTCTCCGATGTAATACTTGAAATAGTGGGTGGTCACACTCATGCGGATGCACACAAACAGGATGAATAGAATCGTCACGCCAAACAACAACATCCAGGGCACGTTTTGGGTCAGGTCCCCCAGGTCCCGGGTGATGGAGGTTTTTTCCTTGGCGATGGGGTGAATGCGTTCGCGGGTTGAAAGGAAAGTGATCAAAAAGAGGATGACTGCCGCCACGCCATAAATGGCCAGGGTCGTTTGCCACCCCTTGGCAACGTTACCCTGTCCAAAATGTTCCGCAAACGGCAGGGCCGTGGCGGAAACGATAAAACCGCCCAAATAAGCGCCGATGAATTTAAAGGATGAGGCGCTCGTTCTTTCGACCGGGTCCCCGCTGATGACCCCCAGCAAAGCCGTGTAGGGAATGTTGATGGCCGAATACATGAACATGAAAAAGATGAAAGTGACATAGGCGTAAACCATTTTCCCCGCTCCGCCAAAACTGGGCGTGGTAAATGCCAGAACCGCCGAAACCGCCAGCGGAACCGCCATCCACAATAAATAGGGTCTGAACTTGCCCCACCGGGTGTTGGTCCGGTCCGCAGTCATGCCAATGACCACGTCAAAAAAAGCATCCAACAACCGGGAGACCCCGATCATGATTCCGGCGGCAGCGGCGGCCAGGCCGAACACATCGGTATAAAAGAAAAGCAGATACAACGTGATAGTCTGCCAGAACAGACAGGAGGCCAAATCACCAAACCCGTAAACGGCTCTTTCCCTTAATGAACATTTCTGGATTTCGTTGCTCATCGGTTCCTCTCAGGTTTCATGGGTTTGTTCGTTGACGCCTGAATTTGGGGGAAGATGGGGCTTTGAGTTTTGATGTTACGCGGCCAAGTGGAAATTGATTCTGCCCGTTCGCATGGCGGCCATTGTATCCGGGCCGCCGGCACGGTCGAGACCAAAATGGCGTTGCACCCGGAGCGGGACACATTCGGGCACTGCTTCCGAACGTAACCGGATTGGAGCGCGGCTGTGTGCAAAGCACCAGCCGCAGCGCGTGGAAAAGCTTTGCGGCATCAGGCGTAGTCCCACAGACTGGTTTTGCAAAGCTGCTGCGGCGGGTCCCGCTTTGCGGGACACAGCCGCGCTCCGGCGGCAGCGTCAAAGCGCGCCCGCGCGCCCATGGCTGCGTAGAATCCAGTTGGCTGTTCGTGTGCTCTCCGCTTTAATGCCACTTCACATGAGCATTGCCTGTCAGATTGTTGTGTGTGGCAGCATCGTGCCGGACCCGCTCCAGACCCTGGAGCCGGTGACCGGCCCGGCTGGCCCCGCATTGAAAAATGAAATGATGCTGCCCGCCATCCTCGACCCGTGGGCGGGCCACGCGCTTTACGAGGCGGCCAACCTGACAAAAAATGCACCCGGCTCCAAAGTCTGGCTCGTCAGCCTCGGCCCCAAGGCCAAACTCCAGCAGGTGATGATGACCATCGCGCAAAAGGTGCCGTTCGAGTTGATCGCACTCGACGGTCCCGCCAGCGGGTTCACCGAGGCGGCGGAGGTCGCGGCGGCGCTGGCCGAGGCCATCCAGGCCATCCCCGGGCTCGACAAATCGAAGCTGCTCGTGTTCGGCGGCTGGGAATCCGCGTCGCGCGGCGCGGGCGCGACGATGCAGATGGTTGGCGAACATCTCGGCATCACCGACCAGTTCCAGGGCGTGGATGAACTCAAAATCGCAGCCGATGGTTCGCTGGAAATTCTGGAACGCATCGAGTGCGGCAAACACCAGATTTCAAAATGCGCCGGCCCGCCCGCCCTGCTCGGCTGGGCCACCGGCAATCTGCCGGAGCCGAAAAACAACCCGCAAGTGGGCATGGTGAACATGCGCACTGTGATGCCCGCGCTGCAAAAGGCCAAGCCGGTGAAACTCGCCGGCGAAGGCTTGAGCTTCGCCAGCGTCTCGCTCCCGAAACAATTGCGCGAAACCAAAATCGTGAAGGACAAGTCGGCCGACGACATCGCAAAGGAAATCGTCGAGTGGATAAAAAAATGAGACACGGATTGCACGAATTAACACGAATTTGTTGAAGCACATGGAAACAATTCTCGTTCTCGCCCACACCGAACCCGATGGCTCGCTCGCCAAGTCCGCCCGCGAAGCGTTGCACGCGGCCCGCACCCTGAACAAATTGCTCGCCGGCTCCAGCCTCGTCGTGGGCCTGGTCGGCGAAAGCGTCCAGGCGGCGGCGGACTCCATCGCCGCCTGCCCCGCCACGAAATATTTCGGCGTGACCGGCAAAGACTTCGCCCAATCGCGCTACGCGTCCGACGCAGCGGCGGCGGAAGCCATTTGCAAATCGGCCCAGGCCACGCTCGTCGTCGCTCCGGCGACGTCGCGCTGGGCGCGCGTGCTGCCCGGCGTCGCGCAACGCCTCGGCGGACGAGCCGACACCCATGTGACGGGTGTTTCCGATGCGGGCGGCAAGCCGGCCATCAACCGCTGGTATTACCGCCAGCGAATGGAAGCCACGCTCACCCGCGCGCAACGACCCTGGTTCATTCTCGTTGACCCCGGCAGCCAGACCGCGTGCGAATGCGGCGCCGGCACGGCCAAGATTGAAGCGGTGACCGTGAATCTGCCGGAGTCCGGCAAGCGCACCACAGTGGTTGGCATCCGCGAACCGAAGGCCGACGCCCAAACCATCCGGCCCGACGCAGAACTGCTGTTCGTGACCGGCGCGGGTTGGACGAAGAAACAGGCCGACGGCCAGACGCACGTGCCGGAAGCGGAAAAATTGATCCGCGGTTTTCTCCAAGTCAGCCGCGCGTCGCTGGGCAGCAGCAAATCGCTGGTGGACCTCGGCGGCGAAGGCCAGGCCGTGCTGTCGTTCCTGTCGCACCTGAACCAGATTGGCCAGACCGGCTCGACGCCGCGTCATGCGAAGGGATTGAGCACCTGCTGTCACGGCGAGGAACCGCACACCGTCGGCTGGCGTTTCATCAACGAGCGCCGCGCCATCAGCTTGGACCCAAACTGCGGCTGGGCCCGCGGCAAAGCCGACGTCCTCTACGTGGCCGACGCCTTCGCCGTGATGGGAAAAGTGAACGAACTGCTGGCGGCGAAGAAAAGCTGACTTCAAAACCGAAGTAGCCGTCCCGTTAAGCGGGATCAATCGGCGCAAACTTTTTTGCCAGCAAGAATTGACATTCGAGTTTTACTCCGGGCGAGACGGCTGGCTCCCGTTCGCTGCCCCCTACTACGGGTTGAAAATTTTCATTCTTTCAAGATGTCCCCAGACGACTCATCGAACTCCAAGAACTCGACTCCATCCGGGATCAGGTGCGGGTATGTCCTGCGATAGTAAGAAAGCAGACTCTCGCCGCTGCCTTGCCGTCGGTCGTGGAGAACAAAAAGAATCTTCCTGAAATCACTTGGGGCTAGCTGGAAATAGAACATCGCCTCATTCCAGACTGTCATCTTTGCGCTGGGTACCTTCGCGCCTTCCGTCCACCGGTGCGACTTACACTCGACGAGAATCTTCGGGTTTGAGGCGCCGAGATCAAAGCAGTGCTTCTTCTTCTCTTTTAGTCCAATGTGAAGCGGAAAATTTGGCGTGAGAACGATGCCTTTCTTCGCGAAATACCCCAAGGCAACTCCTTCAAATCTGGCTCCGACATGTGCGTTACTGATCGCACCGATTCTTTGGTGAGGCCGGTTCATTCTTTTACCCAACGTCCAAAGATCAGCCACGCGAGACCAAATGACGTGAACCGCAAAGCGGAACTGGAACGCCCATCTCGCGTTGGCTGTAGCTGGAGCCTGTGTGAAAACTCATTTTTCGACCATCCAATCCATCGGCTTGTTTCGTCAAAACACCTTGCGACAAAAATTTGATCGTTACCGAATCTCAGGTCAGCATTTTTCACACAGCCTCGCGATTTGTTAGACCACCTGTGCATGGGATTCTTGACCGTCATAAGCTAATGCGTGAAGCTCTGAAGCCTCAAGCGTCTTGTTTAACGTCCTTAAAAGCTGTTCAACCGCAGTGCAACTTTTGGTGGCGAAATCTTCAGTGATCATCTTCTCCAAATTGGACTCAAGCTTCATGGCGAAAACCTGTCCGTAGTCATCTAGGGTGCGGTTTTTTCTATTTTTAGATGTTTCGGTTTGGCGTGGGCAATGCGGTTACGGAAAATAATGAGAAGGCGAGCAGTCTGCCACGGCTGTCTCCCGAAATCTGGTGTAACGTCACATCTCGTGGCAACGAGTCGCAACTTCGCTATCGGGCTGGCACTCTCAAAGTCCTTCCAATCGGGAATCAAAAACTCTCCATAGCTGTTGCCAATAGCTTCAATGGACAACGCTGACAGCAAAATGGCCCCCAGCCAGCTGTAATAGCAACCATCCCTCTTTTCTTTTGCTGTTCTTAGATGATACTGCGCACCTCGCAAAAGCAAAAGATGCGGATTAAACCTACGTTCTATTTTGGTGCGGACGACTGACATACTTTGGTGGTCTAAAAGTATTATTCGGACAAACTCACTTTATCATTTGATGTCTTTTGCCGGGAAAAGCCAAAGTCCGAATGCCTTGTCCCTTCCCGCCAGCCTGACTTCGCGGGCATCCGGCGTTGGCTCCAATAATCTTGTTCGGAGATGTCATTGGGCCGCGAATTTAGGATCAGCGTAGAACTCCAGGAATCCACATTTCTGACAACGGAAGGCTCCGATCGGCATACCGTCAAGCAATGGCGCCTTCGTCCTGGTCCAAAATGACTTCTTCGGTTGGCCTTCGTGCCAGCCCCCGACGAGAACCGCGCCGTATGAATAATCCGGCACAAACCCTTGAACCATCTCACCTTTGCATTTTGGACACTGCAATGTTTCGTTGTTCATAGTCGTTTAGCGTCAGCTTGTCGCCGAACAGCATTATCCGAACAAACTCACTTTGTCATTTGATGTCTTTAGCCGGGAAAAGCCAAAGTCCGAAGGCCTTGTCCCTTTCCGCTCGATTCTGATTTCGCGGGCATGATGCGCCCCGGCCATGACCAGTCAACCCCTTTTGGTTTGTCCGCGGCCGGGTGAGTGAATTTTCACGCCAAGGCGCAAAGACGCAAAGCAAACTTTTTGGAGTGCGGCGGGAATCCCGCAGCGCGGGAGCCACGCCGCTTTTACAGCGTTGGGCGTTGTCCGAAAGCGGTGTCGCCGTTGGCACTCTGCCACCGCAGTCCAAAATCCTCGCGTCTCTGCGTTAAAGAATTTGAAGGCAGATACCCAGGGCGTTGCCCCGGGCCTGGCAAAGCAACGTTCACTTCGCCCGCCCTTTCAGAAATGCCGGCACCACCTCATTCTGCAGGATTTGGTCCAACGTCTGGCGTTTTCGGATAAGCTCGACCGAGCCGTTTCCGGAGATCATGACTTCCGCAGCTTCCGGAAAGGAATTATAGTTCTTGGCTGCCATGCTCGAGCAATAGGCTCCAGCGCCGCCGAGCACTACCAGGTCGCCAATCCGTGTTTCCGGGAGCAGACGCGGTTGCAGGCCTTCCGGGCTTCCCGGCGCGGGTGTAAGCACATCACCACTTTCGCAGCAGTGTCCAACGACGACATACTTTACACGGCTGCGTCTTCCTGTCGCGCCACGCACGATTTCGATGGGATGTTGTGCCCCGTACATGCTGGGCCGGAGAATCTCGGTCATCCCGGTGTCCACCTTGAGAAACTTATAACCGCGACGCCCCGTATCCACGACGTCGATGACCGTCGCGATCAGGGCGCAGGAATTGGCCACCAGATACGTGCCTGGCTCCACTTCAAGATGCAGCCTTCGCCCATGTTTTGCTTCGAATGATCGAAATGCCTCCATGATGGGAAGGCCGATCTTCCGCAAGTCTGTCGTTTCTTCGCCCTTCACTCTGCCGATTTTATATCCGCCACCCAGATTCAGCACGGTCACGTCACACAGGCGCGAGCATGTGTCCAATGACATCAATGCCACGTGTTGCCAAACCTTCGGGTCGCTCCCCGATCCAATGTGCGTGTGCAGACGAGTGAACTTGAGGCCGTACTTCCGTCCGACTGCCAGCGCCTCATCCAGGTGTTCATGCCAGATGCCGAAACTGGCCGCAGGCCCGCCGACGTTTGTCCGGTTGTTGTGCCCCGAACCCAGACCGGGATTGACACGAATCGACAGTTGACGGCCGGGAAACAGTGCCCCAAATGCGTGGATTTGTGCAATCGAGCAGGCATTGAACAAGACGCCCCTGGTCACCAGTTCCTTCAGATTGTCCGGCACCTGTTGCGCCGTGAGTTGGATTCTTTCAGGGGAAACACCGGCGCGGAGCGAGCGCTCGATCTCATAGCCGCTGCTGGCATCAATATGCAGACCGGCATCGGCCAACACCTTGATCACTGCGCGTGTTGGACAAGCTTTCGCCGCATAGCGGGCCGTCAGGCCGAAAGCATTGGGAAAGCCAAGGACCAGGCAGGCCTGATGCTCCAACGTCCTCTGATCATATACAAAAACCGGTGTCCCAAACTCCCGATGGATGGAACGTGCTTTATCTTCAGTAAGAAACGGGACCGACTTCATGCTCGCGCTCTCTTGAATCATGCTCTTTCTGTCCTTCACGTCCGTTTGCAAGGCCAACAGTATTTTTCGGACAAACTCACTTTGTCATTTGATGCCTTTTACCGGGAAAAGCCAAAGTCCGAATGACTTGTCCATTCCCGCTTGTTCTGATTTCGCGGGCATGATGCGCCCCGGCCATGACCAGTCAACCCCTTTTGGTTTGTCAGTGGTTGGGTGAGTGAATTTTCACGCAAAGGCGCCAAGGCGCAACCAAACGTTTTGGAGTGCGGCGGGAAGCGAAGCGCCACGCCGCTTTTGCAGCATTGGTCGGGATTCCAAAGCGGTGTCGCTGCTGCGCTCTGCCACCGCAGTCCAAAATCCACGCGTCTCTGCGTTATAATATTTGAAGGCCGACAGGCAGCGTTCTGTCAGAATCCAATCTCATAATGTGTTTTGCACAAGAACTCTCTTCAGACCAGTGTCTGTTCATACAATTCGGCGTATTTGTCCGGGTAAAAGATCGGGGCGGCGTGTCCCAGGTTGCCCATGTCAAACACTTCCACGGCGCGGCCAAACAGCCTTTCGTATCGGGGAAAGTCCCGCTGGCTCTGGGTCGGATCATTGTCAGCTTTGAGCACAATGATGCGGCCGGTCCAGTTTCGATAAGCGGCGGGAGTGACGAGGCCCCTCCGGATCAAATCGGCAGCCACGGCAAAATGCGACACCACATCGGCACGGGACAGATCGTTTTGCATAACTTCGTGAATGGCTTCCACCCATTCGGCGCGCCCGGCTTCCGACGAGGGAATGACTTTGAGCAGTGCGCTGGTCAGCAGCTTTTTGATCATCCTTTCAGGCAGGAGACGCACCAGTGCAATGGCGGCATAATTCGCAGCCAGCCAGACCTTGCCGTAATCCGCCGGACCAGCGCTGGAAAGGATTAGCCGTTTCACACCCCTGGTCTTGTGCGCCAGATATGCCTGTGCCAGCAATCCGCCATACGACTGGCCTCCAAGCGCAAAGATGTCGATGCCTTCGGTTTGCAGGATGGCGTCAAAGGCGGTGAAAAACTCATCAATCGTCTGCACGGGCGGGTAATCAGGGGCGATGACGGTATGGCGTGCGGCCAACTTTTCCAGAAAGGCGAATCCGAATGACGCCCGGCGCAGTCCGCCGGGGAGCAAAAAGATGGGCGCGCCCGTGCCGAGGCGGCAGTAATGCCAAGCGGTATGGTTGACAATGACCGTCTTCCCAAACCGGTCAGAAAAGTGTTTCATTTGCGCCCAAATAGTCATCACTCAACCTCCAGTCATTTACGGCGAGTCAACAGTCTTATTCGGACAAACTCACTTTATCATTGGATTTCTTTTGCCGGGAAAAGCCAAAGTCCGAAGGCCTTGTCCCTTCCCGCTCAATTCTGATTTCACGGGCATGATGCGCCCCGGCCATGACCAGTCAACCCCTTTTGCACCTTTGCACAACCGGCGTAGCGACTTCTCGGCAGAGAGCCGCACCCTTCAGTTTGCCGGAGGAATGCGGCGGTCTGCCGACCGCCGCTACGATGAAAGTGCTAGGATTTCTTTTTCTTTTGGGATGCGACCTTGAAAAACGTCCGGGGCCTTCGCTTGCCTTTCTGCGGAGTCTTCCGGCCCTTTTTTTCAACGGTCCCGCCTTGAACCTCATCCGAAGGACCTTGACGTACACATTCGCATCGGCAGGGAATCTGGTAGATGTCGCAAGGGTCATGCGCTCCACCACAGGGTTGTGGCCCCGAATCGCAATCACAGGGGGGTTGAGGATCGCAGCCACAGGACCCCGCTTCGCGGTCACTGTCGGGCCCGGGCAGAGGATCGGGACTGGGGTGGGGAGGGGGGTCTGGCTGATCGACACAAGGAAGGGGGCCTGCAGGCTCGCAGGCACAGGGGGGCAGAGGATCGTAGCCGGCGCACTCCGGTGGGCAGTCAATGCCGGCCTTCAACTTGGCGGCGGAAGCGCGAGATTGTTTGTTGGATGAAATAATCCGAATTTTAGGACGTTCGTTTTTAATCATGGCGAGTTTCCTTTCCTAGTTTGGGTTTTGGTTTAAGGAGAAGATGGTGGATAGTGTGGATCATCCCCGGAACATTGGACTTCATAATTGCATGAGCAGGTCTCGACAGGCTCACAATTGCAGTTGGCTTCCTGACTGACGTCTTTTCTAGCCGACGGCGTCCCGCCAAGCGTGACCACGCGGATTCTAGGGGTCTTCTTGGCTATCTTACCAATTTTCTTTTTAGGTTTTGGCGCTTTTTTCTTTGCCATGGCAACTGTCCTTTCTAACAAACATTGTGGTTTAACGAGACGACTTTTATTTGTTCGACGTCACGAGGTTCAATCACACCATCTGCCAACCAGACAATGAGTTGCTTGTTGACCAGGCCGGCAATCTGACAGCGATAGGGATCCGGGGAATACAGGTCACGATTCGAATACCTGAAGCTTCTTGCAGGGCAATCCCCAGCACAATGGTATCTAAGAAAACAGCCCTTGCAGGCGTCCATGTTCTCGGTAACCCTTTGTTTCAATTGCTCAATCCGAGCCTGATTCAACACTACCCGGCCTTGGATCGGATCAACTTTGCCGACAAAGAATTCATTCGCAGCCGGGTCCTTTGAATGGAGCACCTCGTAGCACGTCGTAATATTACCGTCGGGTGTAACACAAAAATTCTGGCCGCAGGCGGAACAGAATCGTTGATGGCAAGGCTCAAAACAGCGCATGCCCGAGTAACGGACATCAATATCAAGTTTGAGACCCAACAGAAAACAGTTCAGGAACTTCTCGGCGAATTGTTCCGCGTCCGGTCTCGTAATAGCGGTAGTTGCACATCGTCCCGTAAGCGAGACAGGCTCGAAGTGAACCGTAGCAAGACCCAATTGTTTCGCCAGTTTGATGGTGTCCTCCATTGACGCCAAGGCCTCGTTCGTAATCGTGGATCGAACAGAAACGCGCCTGCCCGCTTGGACCAGACTTTGCAGATTGCGCACCACGACGTCATAGCTCGGTTGGCCGGAACGGAAGGGGCGCTGACGATTCTGGGTGTCGCGGGGTCCGTCCAAACTTATATTCACGCTAATGTTGTTCTTAACGATCCACCGGTGCACCGATTTGCCGTATGTGCCGTTGGTGCCCATGCCCACGGACGGTTGCAACCCCGCCGCGCGGGCGCGCCCGCAGAACTCCGTGACAATGTCCTTCAACGTCGCAAATTCAACGGTCGCCTCTCCGCCGCCGTGGATGGCCAGGTTTACACTCTTGCGGGCGGCCCGCCCTGGGGCAGCGACGGAATTGAGGGTCGAAAAGAAATGGTCCAGTGCGGGACGCCAGAGGTCCCTGCTGATGGTCTTTCCCGCATCTCCTCCGTTGGCATAACAGTAGGCACACCGGAGATTGCACTTGGTGGTGACAAAGATGGCCAAATGAGTCATTGAAGCCGAACTGTCGGGAACCGTCCGTCGGTCACTCTGGTTGGCGGTTTCCGGTTCCATCAAAATGCCAAGCTTGCGCAGTTGCCCGGTGACCGCCGCCAGTCCCTTGCGGTCCTGGTTGGAGAGTTTTTCAAGAAAGCCGGCGTTGTCCGGCTGGGTGATGAATGCCAGCATGGCTTCATTCATCGAAGCACAAGTGCGAGTGGCGGGGTCGAACAGGTAAACGCCGCCGTTATGCCTGAACACCGACGCCTGCGGATTCAACGTGAGCCGAGATCCCGAAGACATAAGGAATTGGGGAACTAATACCTTTCCCGTTGGATCGCTGTCAATCATTCTCAAGTCACATCAGATTTTCCCAGTCAATCCACCGATTCCGCGCAGCTCATTCAGTTTCCGGTGGGTGGGCGTTACGCCCCGACGTGTTTCAGGACAAAATCACTTTGTCATTTGATGTCTTTTACCGGAAACAGCCAAAGTCCGAATGCCTTGTCCCTTCCCGCGTTATCCCGACTTCGCGGGCATGATGCGCCCCGGCCATGACCAGTCAACCCCTTTTGGTTTGTCTGCGGCCGGGCGCGCATTTTTCCCGCAAATTCGAGGACGAGAACGACGACGAGGACGATTCATGCTGGCCCAGTCCTCGTCACGGTGCCGGCCCCTGTCAGCAATTTGAAATCCGTGTTCATCTGTGTTCATCCGTGGTTGGATAAAAAACCGGATTGATGTCCGGGCCCGGTTCGACCATAACTTTTGAATGTTAGCCCGGGTCTGTTCCGCCGCGCTCAATGGCATTGAAGCGTATCCCGTCGAGGTCGAAGTCAACGCCGGTTATGGCGACACCCTCGTCGTAATAATTGAGACGATATAACCCATTTTGGAAGCAACCAGTCAGAAGCCTTGGTTTTGTTGGGGAATATTGGCGTACCATTCCCAGCGCCAGAACTCGCCCCAGACCAATTGCCAGCCGATTTCCAGACCGATTGGCCGTCAACATCGTCAAACGGTTTTGACGGTCCCGACACTCAATCGGCTCTCCCTCGTTCCTGAACGAACACGCTGAAATTATCGGTTTGTGGACGGCGGCGGCGTGGCAGAACACGAAAGCGGATTGCTCCACGGTCAGCGAATGCCTCACGGCAATTCAGCCGTGTGGCATTTTGCACGCTTGACTTTGTTTGGTCTCGGCTGTGAGATGGCAATTAGTCCACATTAAAAAAGACGGACTTCTGGTTTCTGAAAGGACACGATATGAAAAGGACACAACTGGCGGTTACGACAATTTCAATAATCATTGGTGCTTTGCTGTTGAACGGGCCGCTCAAAGCCGATGTTGTGATCTTCCAAAGTGGAACCGTTGTTGTTGGCAATGTTCTTCAACAAGACGATGATGGCGTTCTAATTCAGATGGATTACGGCACGCTTCGTTATCCATCTTCAATGGTTAAGGACGTGCATAAAGGAGAAGCCGCGCCAGCTACTAATTCTCTAGCCGTTTCAAGAATTCCCAATTGGGCAAAAATTATTTCTCAGCTTGCAACAAACGGATGGGCACACGATTTGAAGCAAATTCCCGCAACGGTGATTGATAATGGTGTTTTGCAGAATGTTCCTTACATTTCGTTTCGTTGTAATGCTGGTGGCTACGAAATAAATGTTTACGGTGACTTAGATAATCCTGCGGGTGTTGAAATTGGAGCAATCAATTACAATGTGAAAAGTGGCGTGGCAAAAAGCAATTGCGTGAATTTTATCTGTTCTGTGCTTCCCTCTGACAAGGATGAAAAAGTCGTACATGCATTAAACTGGAACCCAAAAGACGTGCAAAAAACAAACGGGATGACGTTTGAAATCACACTTCCGTCTGAACCTGATGCGTATGGTGGTTGGTGGATTTCAGTCTATGATGAAAACGCATTAACAAATGCACGGGCTACTGGCGCAGAACTGCTCTCTATTACACAGCCTCGCATCGTAACAAAAGTGCATCCGGTTGCGACAACATCAGTGGCAGATTCGGCTTGGTCTTCTGATGATATTTCAAGTGCTCGTCCAACCGCGTCTGATTCTTCAAATAATGGCGGCACTGTTTATGTTCGCGGATATTATCGCAAGAACGGGACATACGTTAACGCCTATACACGGCGTCGTTAATAGTCGTGAACCAGCCTTCGGCGGCGTAAGGTTGCCGCTGGTCATTCAAGGCAAGTTTTGTTTTGAAAGGACTTTGCCCGTGTAAGCTTCTGAATGTTTCAAATGCGCCTGCCAGTTGGCCGTGTATTTTTCAGCCAAATCAGCATCCTGAATCACCAGCAAATTTTCGGCATTGTTTTCTTCTGCGGCCTTCGTGAAGTTGAAAGAGCCTGTTAAGATCGTCTTGCCGTCAATCACCATGATTTTGTTATGAGCAATAGCGTGTTTGGCGTCAATAAATGTTGGAATGCCCGCATGTTGGACAAAATCGGCAGAACTGTATTTTTCGGTGCGTTGGCTTTTATCCAAAATCACTTCCACGTTTACGCCGCGCTTGTGTGCATCCACGAGGGCTTTGGCAATCGGCGCGCTGGTAAATGAATACGCTTGAACTAAAATAGAATTCGTTGCCTTGTTAAGATTTTCCACGACGGCTTCAGTGCAACCACCCTTGGGGGAAAAGAAAACCTGAATGTCAGCAGCTTGGATTGAGACGGCTAAAAAAAGGGCAAGCAGGATTGATTTCATGCATTCAGGTTAATCAGGAACACCAGAAGTGTTAAGAGATTTTCGGTCACCTGATTTTTCCAGTTTGAGGACGGCGGTGGCGTGGCAGAATACGAAAGCGATTTTGATAATAGCGCGGGTCATCCTGCGCACCGAACAACGACGCGAACTTGCAAGCCGATTGAAAACAACTATTATCGCGGCATGGCAGAAAAACCGCCAAATACCACTGCGACTGGCGCGCCAGCCACTACGTCAAAGCCATGCTCGACCAGATTTTCGGTAAATTGATGCAACAATAACCCCTAACGAACCTGCATTTATGACTGAATCTAAAACCAGTTGCCCAAAATGTGGCGGGCACGTCATTTTCCCGAATGAACTATCGGGACAAGCAATTGCATGTCCACATTGCAACGAAACATTTTTTCTGCCTAAGCTAAAATCTGTCACTCCTTGGGTAATTACAGCCGTATTCGCCTTAATTGCCATTTGTCTCGGTTCGTTACTTGTTTTCCAACGCCACAAGGGAATCAGCGAGCCACAAACTCATTCGTTTGCAAAGCCAAACACAACGACAGAAAATTCTACAAAAGCACAGCCTGACGTAAAAGTATCGAAAGGCGCAGATGACCAAGCCATTGAAAATCTTTGCAAAGAATTTTATGATGGTTTGTCTGCGCAAGACGCCAAATCTATTTACGGGTTGCTGTCTGAATCATGCAAGAAAGCCTTAAATCCACAGGACATATTTATTGACGGTGCAAAATATGATTTTGAGAATTTGGAATCTGTCCAATATCAGAACGGAAATCTTGGAAGGAGTGCGTTAGCAAAAGTAAGGCGCAGAGTGCAAAGCAACTTTGTTGGCTCACAAGAAGGTTTGCGAGATTTGAAATTCGTCAAAGAGTCGGATGGCTGGAAATATTTTCCCATGAACGACCTTGCAAGAAAAATTGTAAGCGAATTCATAAAGTCTGGTTTCACCGACCAGCTTAATATTGACATCCAATTGCTGCGAGACGGCGATCCCTTCACCGATTGGAATAAGGACAACACAAATGCCTTTGAAGCGATTTTCAAATTTGACCAAGGACGCGATGGTGTTTTCCCTTGGGATCTCGAATTTGCTATTATAAGCAATACGGTTGACGGCATGACGTTGGTTTTGAATTACAGTATTCGTAATAAATCCTCAACGCCGTGGCCCTCACCGTTGCTTGAATTTAATTTGAAAAGGGGCGGCAAAATTGTTTTGAGCGGAAACGATCTATTGCCAAATGTTCAAAGTGGTCAGGAGCTTCAGCGGAGCACTTCATTCTTTCTCGCAGGCCAGCCACAACAAACAACTAAATACGATCTAGACGTCAGTTGTCCAGATGGATTTCAAAACAACATCCAGCTTGTGCAAAATATTCCCTTGGAATTCAAAGTCCACCCTGTTTCAGAACTCGCAAAGCTAGAAATCGTCGGCACGCAGTTTGATCAAGCTACAAGCGAAGATTTTAAAGATATGTTATCAGCACGGATAGATTATCGAGTTAAAAATATCAGTTCCGAGCCAATACAGAGCCTTGATGTTAAATGTGTATGGTATTCACTGACCGGAGAACAACTTGATCAATCCACAGAATATGTGATTAGCTACGGTGACGTGCCGTTAGGCATGGGACAATTCAAAACAGGTTTTGTCCGGTGCGGCAAGGGGTATAGTAATAGTCGCGTGCCGGTCAAAGTTGATGTTTATTTGGAATCGGGTGAAAAGAGAAGCCTTGTCGTTAAAGGTTTGCTAATTCAATAGTCGCCAAAAATACTCATGAATTATTTGCACTACGATTTACAACTTGAGCAAAATTTGGCCCCGATTAAAACCCCGCAACCAAGTCCCGCACCCGAACACCAAGAGCCTTGGCGATTTTCACTAGATTGTCCACCGACGGTGATTCAACTCCCCGCTCAATTCGGCTAATAAACACGTTGGAGGGGGCGGCTTTACCTCAAAGGTTGCCAACCACATCCCGCAATTTGATGCCAAGGACTTTGGTAATTTTCAGGAGGGCATCAATCGTGATTGCCCGGTCAGCTCGCTCCACTTGGCTGATGTAAACCGGGTGCAGATTGGCCTTTTCCGCCAACTTTTCTTGGGTCATCCCGCGTTTCTTGCGGAACCTGCGGACATTCTCGCCAATTCGTTTGTGCGCCTTAAATGTGGACACTGGCGCTTACAAAAGCAGGTTTTGGACGAACATTCCATAAGCTACGGGCTTATTAAGCTATCAGGCTTAGTTTATGCTTGCCTGTTGACGGGGAAAGGAGTCGGCTCCCAGAAAACTGACGGAGAACCAGCAAATTACAAAATTATGGCTGACAAAGATAAAAAACCGAGCCTCTTGGAGACGATTGCCTTTTTGGTTGTCGTGTTCATCGTGGCGGCTGCGTTGTATAAACTTTTCACTGAATTTTGGAAGTGGGCGACGACCAACAGACGAAGGGCTCGGATTTGCCTGCCAATTCTGTTCTGGATACCGCTTTTCGGGCTTGTCAGACCCACTATCGTCCTGTTTTTGATGACCACAGGCATGGCGGAATATTCAGATGAACATTCGCTAATCTCAGACCAGCAGCTTCTTGTCAATTGGTCAGCCGCGATTTTTGCTCTGATTATTTCGCTGATTATCACCAGAACGGTGGCGCGGAAAATTCCCGAAGAGACGATTTCCCCAGAACCGCCAACGGCAAGCATCATTCCTCAAAAGGAAAAATCAGGCGAAACACCGGGTGAAACTCGTCATGGAATACAAAAAATCGGAACTCGTGGCTTGTTTGGATGCGCTTTGTGTGTCCTCGGCATCATCCGTTTGTTGGCTGCTAACGACTTGGCAGAGGACGCATTGGAAAGAAACATCGGCACCGGAATTCTGGATATTGTCAGTGGATTGTTGTGCGTGGTTTGGGGGTATCGGAAATATGGCGCAAAAAAATCGTGACCCCGCAATTTCATGCGTTTTGAATTTTGAGAACGTTGCTGACCGTGGACGGATACCACGTCTTGCCGGAACGGGTCGCAACTCCCCTGCGGTTCAGACAATCAGCAATTCCCTGTAATGTCTGAACACCCGCCAAACGGATTTCCTCAATGACCGGCAGAATTTTGGCTGCGAATTCCGACTTGGCCGTTTTGTTTGCCGTTACCATCGCGGCCACGGCCCGTTCTGGCTCGGGTGTTCCGAGCCGCATTCCTCTGTTCTTGGCTGCGGCCAATGCCGACTTGGTTCGTTCTGAAATCAGTTCCCTCTCTCTTTGGGCGACCAGCGCCAAAATCCCTATGGTGAAACGGTCAGCATTCGGGCAGTCGCAGCAAATGAAATCTGCGCCGCTGTTTTGGAGCCGCAAGAGAAATTCGGCGTTTCTCGCCAGCCTGTCCAGCTTGGCGATTACAACTGTGCCTTTGGATTTCTTGGCGTAATCCAGTGCCGCAGCCAACTGTGGCCGTTCATCCTCCGTCCATTTGCCGGATTCCACTTCGGCGAATTCTTTTTCCAAAACCCCGTGCTGGCCTTCAACGAACCGCCGAACCGTGTCGCGTTGTGCCGACATTCCGTATCTCCCGTCCATCCCTTGTTGTTTGGTGCTCACTCTGTAATAGGCGATGTAGTTTTTATTCATGGGGACACTGGTAAACGGCCCGCTCTGTCCCCGGCAACGAGGATTTACAAAAACTATACGGTGGCAAAGTGCCTGTAAAACCGCGTAAAAATGCTCCTTTTGCTGCGACGGTGGTATGGAAGATGTTCCAGACATGCTGCTGATTTTTAACCAGCCGCCACCACTTAATTTAATCCATCACCCCTACTACCTCCATTATGCCACCGTAAAGGTAAACATCGGTGGTTGGAACGTGGCTACGGACAAGCGTATGGGAATGTGTCTGGCCTTGCGCCAGTTTGCGTATGGGCCGCTTTTCTCCACGTCTTTACTTGAATACGTGTTCCGGCCCCAATGCCAAACCGAACCCGGAATTAGAACGGCCATCCTTGGGGGTGGCACCCCGCGCAAATCATCGTAATCAGAAGGCCACCACGGATGGCGGGGGTGGGCACCAGCGCGGGAGCGGGGGGAAGTGGCTACCGTGTCAGCAGTTCACCCTTCACCACCACCGGCATCTTAAACTTTTCCACGGATTGACGCTGGATGAACGCCTTGACCTTTTCCAGTTTGGTCGGAAGTTCTGGATCATCCGGTTCCGCGAACACGCCCACGCCGTCATATTCATAGGCCAGCGTCAGCCCTAATCCGTCGGCGTAACTGTAAAGTGCCGGGTCCAGCATCAGCACCCCCTCGTAGTATTCTGAAATACAGCAGCCGGTGCGTTCACGCGGCATCGTAGCCCAGACCTTCACCATTTCAGGAAAGAACCTCCTGAACCATCGTTCAAGTGCCCGCATGTCGGTTCTGTTTTTTTGGCCATCAGTCCGGCGTGTGTATTCTTTCCCCCCGTTCAACCATGTATTCAGGCACTCCTTCATGTCGCTCAGGTCAATGCTCAGACCAGCCTCTTTCATAATTGTGGCCCGCGGGTCAATCGTCGGATGCGTGAAAATGTAGGTCCATCGGCCATGCTCAACCAGAAGAGCCAGCAAGTTTACTTCTCGCTTCAATTTGGCAGCCACTTCAAGGTCTTTTGGAGTCGGATGCGTGTCGGTGGTTCTGCCGTCGTATTCGGCGATGGACGACAGGAAGTAATCGCGTAGAAATTCGCCAAGGAACGTCGGGTGACATGCTCGGATGTCCAAAATCGCCACGTATGGTTTGCCCTTGAACCGCGCCAATGGTTTGTATTCCCTCGGCAGGTTGACAAAGTTGTTGTAAATCCTGCCATCTTTGATTTCCAAATCACTGAATTTTTTCTCCACGATGGCGGATACATGGTGAACCGCTGAACGGTATGTGCCGGGAGCCTCAACCTTGTCCTGTTCCAATCGGCTCCACACCGCATCCCTGTCAAACGTGACAGCCGTTGTGAAGGCGTTGACGATTTGCTTCTCCGGCTCCGCGTAAACCCTGTCCCTCACCTTTCGCTTGGAAATGGCCACCTGATTGCGCCGCCAAGTGGACGGGTCTTTCAATAGTTTGTAGAGCCACTGGTGGTTTCCTTCCAGCACCAGTTTCCGGCCAAGGGGGGTTATGGTGTATTTGCGGCACTCGCCGGGAATGCCGTAATTGGGTGGTGGCCGGTAGGTGGTAAAATCTATCAGTTCAAGTTTGCGGAGCGCATTACGAAACTTTGTGTATGATTGAGAATATGGCCGGAAACGGTCTGCGATGTCCTTGTAATCCCACGTCACCGGCTTGTCATCGTTCCGCTCCATGCCGGCATCAATGGCGGTCAGCCAATACTGCGCCGTGTTTATGGCTTTCGGCTCCGCTGCGAAAACGGGATGGGTGATGAGCAGGTCAAAGAAGTTCCGGCTAACCTTCACCCTGTTCCAAACCCTGTAGGGCGATGCGGCTGCTGTTTTGGTCGCGTCTGTGCTCATTCATGCTGTGCGTATAAAATTCCTCCCGGCGGGTAACGTTAAGACGCGACTCTTTTGTTCCACAGCATTGACTGAAACCTGTTACCGCGTGCCGGGAGGGAAAATGTTTTTGTTCTGCTGTGTCATTCGCGCCATTGCCAATAAATAGGCCGTTCCACTGGCACCAGTCAACTTTTTGCTAAAAACCACAATACCGCTTATCCTTTATTACAATATACCCTTCCCTCTCCCTCCATTATGCCACCGTAAAGGTAAACATCCCGGTGGAACATCCGGCTTCGGGTCGGTCAGGATTGACGCTGGGCTTGGTTTTCATACATTGTGCCGCATGAGCGATAACGTCACGATGGACAATTTCTTGGAGCCGCTAACCCCGGAGCAAAAAGCGCGGCAGAATGCAATGGCGGAAATCAAAGAAGAGATGGGCAAACTAAAAACGACTCTGCGGAATGAAGTGCGGGTGCTGAAGAAGAAAAGAGGGGATGAGCTTATTCCGAGCAAACAAGCCATTTTGAACGAGCAGATTGCGAAAAAGCAGAAGGACTTTGATGATGTTGGCTGCCTGCTATACAGCACGACAACAACCGCCGCTAAAGAGCGTCAGGACTACTTCAAGCGGCTTATCAAATGGGATGAAATCATGCGGAAACACGGCGTGCCGGGATATTAGTCAGACCACAAACTGCTGGCGCAGTAAGAACCCCCGGCGTCCATCCCACCGGGGGTTTTGTTCGGGTAAGGGGATTAAGCTGCCTTCAAGGAAAACTTCCCGTCGTTGACGCTGAATACCGCTTTCGCGCCGATGGACTTTTTCTTGAGCGTGTTCCGCACCTTCCAAGGCGTGAACACGTCACCCACGGTGGCGACGATTTCATCGGCGGTCATGGGCGAGCCGTGTGCCGTGATGACTTCCGCAATCTTGGTTTCCGCCTTGGGCTTCATCGGTTCCGGTTTCCAGTTTCCATCGAGACTCCTTATTTCCGTCTCCATGGCGGCGAGTTCATTGCGAAGTTCTGCGTAACGGATTTTCAGTGGTTCGGCCAAACCGACCCGTTGCTGTTGCAGTTCCGCGATCTTGGTGTTGATGTCGGCCAAAGCCGATTGTGCGTTTTTGGTTCCAGCACCAGTTTTCTTGATGTCGTTTTTCATATTCGTATTTTGGTTTTTTGATGCCGGGTCATCCGGCAACTGGATCGCTGACACGGGGGCGCAAAACTGGCAAGCGACGGGATAGATTTTTTGCGCCGTGATGGCGTGAGGCTGAACCGACTCAAATTCCCTTCGTCTTCCCCTTGTGATAATCCGGCATGTAAATCCCTGAAAATTGTTTGCCGAGCTTCCCTTTGAATTTCACTGGCACCGCCTTCATGGAAGGAGGCCCGCCATACTTTGGGTGAGACATGACGACGCGATGATTCGGGTCGTTCTTGAAATAGACATGATACATTCGTTCCCGGCGCTGGACTTCTGACGTAAGCGACCACCCGGTTTTGGTCAATTCCCGCCTTTCCTTCCAACCAATTGAACCCGGTGGCGGCGGTTTGATTATGTCGTATGGCCAGACCAAAATCTTTTCAATACACCCGCGAATTGCTTCCCGAAGGGCGAGCCGCATTTCGTTTGCCTTTGGGCCGGTGGTTTTTTGGGCCGTGGCAATCAAAGTCTTCAAGTCTTCTAATTTCTGTATCGGTTTGGATTCCTCGGCCTCTTTTGCGATTAGTTCTCCCAGAGATTTTTCCTCGGCGGTTTTTTCTGTCGTGATTTTTTCCATCATGCTGACGAGCATTGGAAGCGGTTTTTTGGCCAAAGCGACTGCTTCACCGAGATTGTTGAGCTTCATTTCCCTTTCTGCGATAGAGGCTCTTAACTGCTCAATGGCCTCAGCGGTTTGACTTCCGTTTCCCGACGGCTGCATCACGGCCTTCAAGTCCAACTCCTTTACGAATGTGAGGAAAGAGGTTTCAAATTCGTGGTATGGATAGGACACGTAACGACACTTCAATCCCCGGCGCGCACCGTCACACACTAACTCGTGGTAACGCGGGTCTTTTGATACGGACACCATCGTTCCGCCGCAGAATCCGCACTTTGCAATATGAGAGAACAAATTGTGTAACATATTTCCGCGCCTGCCAGAACCCGCAACACGTCTTTGTTTTTGACGATACTGGACGGTGCTGAACAACTCGTCGGATATAATTCTTGGGTAGTAGCCTTTGATTGGTTCTCCCTCCGGTTCGCGTTTGTTTCTGGTGACGTATTTACAAGGTTGGAATTCTCCCAGCACTGCCCGGTTGGTCAAAATACGCGCTACGACGCTGGCGTGCCATGAGTTTACCCTGCCAATTCCCGGTTCGCCATCTGCGTTCAAAAGCTTGGCGATTGAGCCGTTCCCCATGCCGCTCTTGCTCAATTCAAAAATGTGCCGCACCGTTTTTACGCGTTCTCGGATTTCTTCAAATTTCCCCTTGTCACGATTCAGCCGCAGCCATGACGGGCAAACGGCTGTTAGCGGTTCAGCAGCGGCATTCTTCCGCTTGTTGTTCCACGCTGCTCGTATCCGTTTCCCCTTTTGGACTGACTCGTCGTAAGCCCGATGGAAATACAGGATGGAGAGCATCAAATCTGCCGGGTTATTGAGGCTGTCTTTCGTGAACCGTTTTCCGTCGGTCAAAGTTACAATGTCAATACCCTTGCGGAGAATGCGCTTAAACAATTCCGTCGCATCGTCAATCTGTCCGCGACTGAGCCGGTCTAAATTTTCTACAATAAGGCAGCTCCCCTTTTGGACTTTCCCCTCATCTATGGCCCGCAAAAATGCTCCAAGCCTGCCTCTGTGGATGTTGTCACCCGTGTATGCTGACACTCCCAAGTCGCGGAAGCTCAAACTTTCATCAAGCGCAAGACCGTTTTTCGAGCAGTATTCCCGTGTGGACTCCAATTGACGCCGGAGAGAATCACCCTGAATTTGTTCTGGACGGGAAAACCGGATGTAACTATACGCTTTCATGTGACGAATAGGGTATTGCATGAAATAGGTTATTTCAACCCAATAATTGTCATTGTCGGCCTGCCGGATGCCGCGGTGAAGGAATCGCGCGACCGCGTTTCGACCGCGCTCACCAATTCCGGTTTCAAATTTCCGATGGGGCGCACGACCATCAACCTCGCGCCCGCCGACGTGAAAAAGGAAGGGCCGAGCTTCGACCTGCCCATCGCGCTGGGCATGCTCGCCGCCGGGGAACAAATCGAAACCGACCAGCTCGACAATTTTGTCATCGTGGGGGAACTCGCGCTCACCGGCGCGGTGCGTCCGTGCAAGGGCGTTTTGCCCGTCGCCCTGCGCGCGCGCGCCGACGGCAGGGTCGGCGTGCTTGTTCCGGCGGAAAACGCCGCCGAAGCTGCCGTCGTGGAAGGGCTGCAGGTCATCCCCGTTCAAAATCTGCGTGAAGCCGCGGGCTTTCTCGAAGGTGAAATAAAAATTGCGCCGGCGAAGGTGGACATTGCCAAAATCTTCGATCAAGCGCACGACGACGACCTGGACTTTGCCGAGGTCAAAGGACAGGAAAACGTGAAACGCGCATTGGAAATCGCCGCCGCCGGCGGACACAACGCGCTGCTCATTGGTCCGCCCGGCACCGGCAAATCCATGTTGGCCAAACGGCTGCCGACGATTCTGCCGCCCTTGACCCTGGACGAGGCGCTCGAAACGACGAAGATTCACAGCATCGTCGGATTGCTGGCCCCGGGCCAGGCGCTGGTGACGCGGCGGCCGTTTCGCACGCCGCACCACACCGCGAGCGACGCCGGTTTGCTCGGCGGCAACATCAACCCGACGCCGGGCGAAATTTCGCTGGCGCACAACGGCGTTTTGTTTCTGGACGAACTGCCGGAATTCAAACGCAGCGTGCTGGAAACCATGCGCCAGCCGCTGGAAGACGGACGCGTGACCATTTCACGCGCGGCGGGCACGATGACGTTTCCCTCGCAATTCATGCTCGTCGCGGCGATGAACCCGACGCACTTTGAGGGGGTCAGGTGCATGAATTTGCGATTGCAACTTCAATTGCCAGAGGTATTTGCATATCATCGGAAGGGAATACCCGCCAGATGGTTCAATGGCCGCCTCGGAAAGCGTTTTGCTTGATCATTATGGTGCGGTTAGCACAATTATCGGCCGAGTGACAAGCTTTGCTTTTCGTTTATGTAAATATCTACTTGACAAACAAGCGCCGGCGTGCAAACTAAGACTCATCATTCTATGAATGAATTGGCTGATAACAAATGCTGGGTATAAGCTGTGAGCACGCTCCAGACTGGCATGCAAAAGATTGGGTTTCGAATTGATGTCGAAATAACACACATATGAACGCTTCTGGCAAATCGCGTTTTGGTAGGAAGCTGCAAAAAGCACGGGAACGAATCGGCTGGTCTCAAAAAGTGCTTGCAGACAAAGTCGGTGTATCACGCGTGACATTGGCGAGTTGGGAGGCCGGCAACTCTGCCCCCGATGGCGCGATGGCCTTGAAGTTGGCCAAGCAGCTGGACTCCGATGCCATCGAATTCTTCCTTTTGGCGACATACCAGAAGGCAGCCACTACGGATTCGCTGTCAGCGGAGCTTGAGACGTTCGTTTTTGAACTCCTTGAAGAAAAGGGAATGTTGGCAGCACGTCACGGGGGATTACATAAACCTACCAGTCATTTGAGTCTGGTGGATTCGCTTCGGGCGTACTCTCCTATGGTGATTATCACGGGTGACAAGAGAGAGGATCCCCCAAAGAACGCGGGCGATCTTTTTGCCTTCTCAAACAGTTCGCTCGACGAGCGTTGGATTTGTTCACTTCGTTTACCCCCGGACACCGAAAAGATTTCAGACAAAGTTGTAATGACCGCTCCGGAAAAGTGGTTACGAGAAAACCTAGGCAATAAGCACATACTGTGCGTCGGATCGGGTGCGGCAAACCTTTACGCGAGAGAATTCAACGATTCATTTCTCTTCCGCTTTAACATTACTCGCGCGAGCAAAGCCAGCTGGGAGGAGAATCGTGACAAAATCAAGAAGATGCCCCAATACGAACTCGTTGACTACGCTCAAAAGCAGAGGGATAGGCTGAAATACGAAATGCACCGGTTTAAGCCACCAGGCTTTGTTGACTACAACTACGAATATCTTACGCTGGGAGTTGATCTACCTCAAGACATGGACTTCGGAGTCATCAGCTTAGGGCGAAATCCTTGGGCTGCAAAGAGTGATCCGAAATTTGCGATTCTCGCTGCAGGGGTTCACCTCCCAGGAACAGCACATGCGGTAAAGTTTCTGTCTGACCCGACGAATTTTGAAGAACATCCATTCGGTGGCGTTATAGATGTTGAAGTCCCGGCTGTGGAGCACCGCGGAGCGGATATCCCCTGGTACGAGAAAATTGGCAAGTGTAAAGCATATTGGCATAGTGCGGGGAGCAAGCCATTGACGTACACGCCAGAGAAACTTCGTAAGAGCCTGCAGAATTGGCTCAAGCAACTTGAAAAGGGGCAGCTCGAAGTGGATGTAGCCCTCAATAAGGCGGAGATTGAACGGCACATCGACACGATTGATATGTTGGCGTATGCGAAGGTTCAACAACAAAAACTCAGTGCGGCAAATGGAGTTGAAGAGGAAAGTGGCTAGAAGCGCACTTATGCTAGTTATCGAGTGGCGGCGCTTGCCTTTCGGCTTCTTCAAGCACGCGCATAAAACTGGCTTTAGGGCATTATCAGGCTTTACTACCTTGATAATGAACTATTATTCGAGATATGACCCAGTTGAACAAAGGATAGACTACAATGGCTACTAAAATGACCTGCCCAGTTAACAAGGAAACGGTGCGTGCAGCTAAAGAGGCAGTCCGGTTAGTCGGGTTCGGACTTGGAAATCTGATGTATCGCATCTACAGGGGCGAAATCCACAAATCAGACTGGAACGCCACGGATCGAGAAAACGCCAAGGGTACGGACGTGTTTCTTCTTGGCGGTTCCATCTGCACGAACGGCTACACGCAGCAACTGTTGCCACTTATTGCGCAAAGGCAGCTTTTGTCAATCGACCCAGACTTTGCAGGCAAAGTGCGCATTTTCACGCCGTATATGGAGTCTGGTCATGCAGGAGCTTTTGGCGCCTACTTTATGGCACTCACTGAGCACGTGAGGAAGGAATTGCGATCTAAGGCGGAAGATATTTACGCTAGGAACAAGGTACCTATTCTGCCGCTCATCGATATTGGTGGCACCAAGGTCAACTTGGTGCTTGCGTACTTGGATCAGGAGGGGGAGCTCACCTTAGACATTCTTGAAAGTCACAGATATGTGACCCCAATTAGTGAGCCAGAGGTTTTTTATCCTCGCTTAGCATCACTTCTGGCCGCACCACTGGCTGCAATCCGGTCGAATGACCTTTTTGAACTCATTCCCGTGCTTGCGGTTGGGCAACCCGGCCGCTTCGAAGATCCGAAAGGCGAGATAGGCATTGGCACTGCCAAGGATCTTGGGCCGAAGTTTCCTGGTTGTGTTCCATCTAAGCTTCTTGCCAGGTCGTTGCAACCAGACTTTGGCGATATCGATGTTTATTGCGCGAATGATGGGCGCTGCCAGTTTCTCGGGATTGGCGTTCTAGGCCGTAAAAGCGAACTTCAGAGATGGAAGGATCTCCACGATCACAAAGTCGCTTACCTAGGCCTAGGAACTGGTTTGGGAGCCGGATTTGGAAAGATCGACAAAGATGGTTACGTAAAGCCGTTCTCGATGCACAACGCATTTGATATTCTTGCCGACAAAAAACTTGAGGAACTTCCGGCCTCCGAGCACGTGGCCAAGCCAGTTCTCTCAATGCCCTATCAGTACGGCGACTTGCTATCCGGGAAGTTTTTCAGAAAATTCATGCGCGACGTTGATCTCACGCGATTTGACAATGGCCAACCGACGTTGTTTCTGGCCTGTTCCAGTGCGGGGTGTTTAATTGGACAGCGGACACAGGAGCGAGCGCTACTCGCGGCAGACGTGAGAATCTCCCCGCTTAATGCAGTCCTCCTGAACGAAATACTCGCCGAGGAAGTCGTAACTGCCAAAACCGAAGAGATCGTCGAGCGGTCACGACAAGAACTGGAGAGGGAGCTTTATCGTACACTGGATATCATGGCCGATGAACTTGGCAAGACGCTCCGAGACAACGTTCGCGGATGCGCTTACGCGGACGTAATCGAACAAGTCGCCTGCGTGAAGCGCCGCGGTCGTCGCGTACAATTTATTGGTATTGGCAAATCCCACTCGATCGGCAGGGATCTGGCTTACATTTACAACAATCTTGGCATTGACAGCGCGTCTTGTGAACTGACAGGTGCGAATTCAGAGAATCTGACGAATCTTCACGAGGATGATCTCGTCTTTCTGATTTCAAATAGTGGCCATGCTGCCGAATTGCTCCAGCTCGTTCCCTATATTCACCGCAAGCGTTGCTTGACTGTTGCACTTACGGGGGATAAGACGTCACCACTCGCTGATTGGTGCTCGTATTTCGTCAACACTCACGTGAATGTGAATCCGCATCCTATACCGGAAGCGCCGACTACGAGCACGATGTCTGCACTCGCTGCCGGCACAGCGATTGGAATGGTGGTCTCATATCTGTTTGATTACGATGCTAACGACTTCTTTCTCGACCACCCCAACCTCCAGTTTAACGTGGAATTTCCCGTGTCTGGAGTGCGAGCCGACGCCGCGTTCGACAGGCTCACGAAGGTGGAAGACATCTTTCAGCGGTTTGCCGCTTCGATTGGAGGTTTGCGCGACGATCATGAGTTTGTGCCAACGATGATCTCGTTGACACAACGAATCCTCGCGTCGCACTACAACGGGCGGACGATATTCTTTACTGGCGCAGGTGCATCGTTACGGGTTGCCGAGAAGATTGCTGCGACGCTCACCAGCATCGGTATCGATGCTTCCGCTGTTAATTCAGCGCAATTACCGCATGGTGATTTTGCCCACATTCGACATGGTGATTTGCTGGTCATCATCTCGTTCAGCGGTGAGACGCGGCAACTTCTCCACATTCATGAGGTCGCCCAGGACAAAAAAGTTGACTGCGTAGTAATCACAGCCAAGAGGAATTCGTCGCTCGCGCGTAAGTCTCCGCCGGGCCTCTGCTTGATAGCCGGAGAGGGGGCCGATGATACCGACCTCTGTGCAATCCCTGATCAAAAATTGCTCTCGTCTTTCATCAACTTAACGGTTGGTGATGCTCTGGCCGTGATTCTTGGCCAAGTCTTGGGGCGAACTACTCAGGATTTCATGTATGAAGGCCATCGGGGAGGTGTGGCCGCGCGCGCGCAAGCGCGTTTGGACGACAAACTGCTGAGCGAACTTGGAGAAGATCTTGCCCACCAGATTGCATCCAATCCCGAAAAGCTTGCGGAAATCAACAATCCGCCAGCCGGCAAAGTTGCTATTCCAGTGACCGGGGAGCACCTGATTTCATATGACCGGCGCAGTTCTGGGCCGTCTGTTGGTTCAGAGGTCATGATTTTCGGTATGGGTGGAATTGGCCTTGCTTATCTAGCGCCCATCTTCAGCAAACTTGGAAAGAAGATTTTGTTCGTCGAAAAGGACCGTGAACGAATTCGCACAATGCAACAAGTTGGATTTCGATATGATGTGCGTTGTGTTGGCGACTGTGAAGAATGTATGGCCAACATTGCAATAGGTCGTGTGTCGGTCATTTCGAGCGAGGAACGAGATTCAATAACCGCGAACGCGTTGCGGGTTGATACGATTTTTACCGCTGTCGGTGTTGACAACGTCAAGTCGCTGCTCGAAACCATCGCCGATATTATCATAGTCCGATATCAGTTCCGGGTAGAGGTTCCACTAAACATTGTGTTCAGTGAGAATTTTCCTGTTGTAGAAAATCCGCTCGCGCACAACCGTCATCGCTTGCGTGAGATGCTGGCTAGTCCCGAGTTGAAGGTGTATTTTGACCGGTTCGTCGGGCTAGTCCCCGCGATCGACGAAGCAGTGGTGCCGGAGGTGAAAACGGAGTCACTTAAAAATCCTATTTTCATCGAGGCGAATTGCGCCGTGCTGTTTGTCGATCGTCGTCAATGGTGCTATCGCTCCAAGCGTGATCACAAAGAGGAGCCAAACTTTGGGAACCAGTTTGCTTTTACAGAGTCGTTCTTGCCTCTTCACATGAGGAAGCTTTGGGTCCACAATATGGCTCATGCCATCATTGGCTACTTGGGGTATTTTTCCGGTCATCAATTTGTTTACGATGCCGTGATGGATCAAAAAATCAAAGAACTTACGATTCGAGCGATGCGTGCGGTCGGGCATGAACTCTACCGTCGCTGGAGTTATCGAGAAACCAAGCAGCCAACACTAGCGAAATACATCAGTTGGCGATGGGAGCGCTATTGCAATAAAGCATTAAAAGACCCGGTGACACGGCTGTGCCGAGATCCCGAGCGAAAGCTAAAACGAGACGATCGTCTCGTTGGTGCTGCGAACTACTTACGCCGATACGCGGGACGAACGAAGGAAACGGATCAGGCCATTGTCGATATCCTTACCGGAGTAGTAGCTGCAATTCATTATGCAGAGAAAAACATCGGTACGAACCCAGAAGTGTTGTATGCGCAAGTGACCCGCGATCTTGTGAATATTGACTCGGAATTAATGAATCGTGCCAAGGCAGCATTCCGCATGTTCTGCCATTGATGCTCTTTGCACCGAAGGCAGGTGATTGCTTTCACAAAAAGGCAACGAATAGGGGTTCGTTGCCTTTGGCTATTTTGGACGTTGTTTCGTCAATGTCGCGAACGGGTCATAACCCATATACGCGATAATTCGAGCGTGATAGGGAACTGTTGGAAACAGCCGGTCACATTCCCAAAGACTCAGAGACCTTGGGCTAACCCCAAGCATTCGAGCCGCTTCCGATTGCCGGATTCCCGCGCCAAACCGTTTCTTCTTGAGATGTTGGCCGAGGGTCGTAGGCTCTTTTGCGATTGGAAAACTGCGAGTCCAAACCGGTGCTACGTCTTTGCGCGGCACGCTCACAAGCCTGTCGCAAAAAGGCAACATCGCGCACCGACTTTATTGGGGTCAGTTGCATGAACTTGTGATTGCATCCCGCTCGTGTTGAATTACTTGTAAACCCCTCAAAAAAGGCAACGGTCGGGGTTTTCAGAAATTCCGCATTTCTGATGATTAGACCCAGTCCTCAAACTGACTCTCTGGTGATTCGAAAAGGTAAATCCAATCAGATTCGTTTTCTGTCGAGGCAGTGGCGCACGGCGGGGACAAGCGTTTGCGGTGATATGAACGAGGAATAGCCTGGTGAGGAGTCGGCTCTGTCTTACGAAGTCGAGAAATGAAATAGGCTAAGAATGGAATCCCGGCTGGTTTCAATTAAACATCCCTTGCATTAACCCTTGAATATGTTATGAAATCACCGCCTCAAAGTGACCGGTTTTGATTCGACCCCGGCTGGCTGGTTTTGAAGTGACCGGTGACAAAAATTGGTTAGCCGAGGAATCGAGAGGGGAATGTCCCCGAACACCCGCCTCACACTCCCTGAAACAGTGCCGACTGAAACTAAATTAAGTTAACCTATTGCAGCCTCGACCCCAAAGATTTCTGGTGCCAAACATATTTGACAACACCGGTGCCAATACAAATGAATTCAACGTAGTAAATTGACTGTGTGATGCAACACCGCGCGTCGATAGTGCCAGAATAAACATGAACGCTTCTTATGTCTTCACATTTACATAACAATTCCTTTTTCTTTAAGATCATAAAGGCAAGTAAGAACGTCAGGAAATGCTTCCTTGGGCTGAATTTGATAACGTCTGGCAAGGAGGGCTGCGATGGAGGCAGGCGTGCGGCTGCCGTTGCAGAGCCCAATAATCTCCCGCGCTGTTCGATTAATAACGACACTTTCTCGCTGATTAACTGCCACGTATTTTTCGCCGACCTTTCGTAGCAAGAGGCCACTTGCCTGTTGTGGTCGCAACTTCTCCGCATCTGCCCAAGGTCCGGAGGCGTCTAGATATTGACACACGAGATTCATAAAACCTTTACGTTCCGCTTCTGATAATACAGCAATTGCCATCTCAATGGTGCATTGAATATAACGACATTGTTCTGGCACTGGTACTGAAACGCAGCCACTATCCATGTACGCATCGTGGTAACACATGCCACCACAATATTGGCGTGCCCAACATGCGGAACAACTCGCATTTTCAGCGCCCATTATTATCTTATCTACAGGCGATGCATCATATCCTGTGAAAACTGTCCCCATATGAAATTTTGGTAGATCAAAGAAGCGATGACAGAGACAGTACTCACCCGTAGCAGAAACTCCTAAATATGAACATCCAGCGCCGCACACCTGTCTCGAACGCCGTCCATAAAGTGCACGGCGAAGCCAATTTGCACTCTGAATGTCCCCGGAGTAGCCGGCGGCAACAACATCATCACAGAATGCAGTAAAGAGCGCCTCATAGGAATCCCGCAAGGCGGGAAGATCGTTTTCTTGGAGATTAAACTCTGGTTTCCCCGCCACAAACGCGGGGACGAGGGCAACTCTGCGAACACCCAGCCCTTGTAAGTAACGATAAATCCCCGGCAAATTAAGATTGAGACGGCTAAAAGTGGCACGGATCATTACACGGTCAGTATCAGTTCCCATGATTCGCAACAGCATACTAAGCTTTCTCGATGCAACGTCAAATATGCCCTGACCATTCGGGAATAATCTCATGCGATTAGTTGTTTCAGCGTTTCCATCAAGGCTGAACAGTACTGCAATGTGATGTTCATGGATGAATTTAGCAATCTCCTCTATCAGCATTGTTCCATTGGTTGTGAGTCCGAATGCAATATGGCATTTCTGCTCCTTAGCCTTTTGTTCGCCATAGAGAACAAGTTCCCTCATGACTGAATAATTCAGTAGCGGTTCTCCACCGAAGAAAGATACATTGTGCCGAGATGATGGCTCATCAATAAGGCGATCAATTGCGGCTTTGCCGATTTCGAGGGACATGTCGACAGAAGACGATCCCTCGTGCTGAGCACTGAAGTAACAATATTTGCAGCATAGATTGCATCGCCTGGTAAGTTCAAGGGAAAGATAATTAACTGGGTTTCGGCAGCTCCCCGCCCTTAAGCTCAATATTTTTGAATTAACCAATCGGCTTGCTGTGTGTTCTAACGGCTCTGATGTAATACCCGCGGCCGACACTCCTCGGGTTTCATACAAACTCTTCCATGCTCCGGACGTAAGCAACAGTTCTTCGTCTGGAGTAAGACAAAGAAAAGTCCTCGTCTTACTGTTAACGGCAAAAGATTTCTGCCCTCTGCGATATATATGAATATCTTGCATCCCAGATAGTAACCCGTCACCCATCCGGCACCCATGCAATAAAATTGAAAAGCTATGGGTTAATTACAATTCATTCATCAGGCAGATTCCCCGTCGCATGGGCGACATTCGAAATGGTCGCCGCAACCGGCACATTCCAACACTTGCCCGCAGTTTGTGCACGGTCTCTCGCTAGAGGGGCAAATGGTGCATTCACATTCCACATTCACATTAGGAGGTGTGGTTTGTTTGATGCCTTTCGCTATGCCACCAACATCTGGTTTTTCATAGGTCGGCTTTGATTTATTGCATTTCTTTGAGTTTCTCATCGTCTCCCTCCAAGAGTATTGCCCGGTCCGCCGCCGGAAATTTGGCTTCGATGTTTTGAATTAATTAAGCGGATATTTCCCACATATGACCCGACATTTCCCATATGACCTACGCTCGCCACTGTCGCGAAGCATTTGGTTTCATTGGCCGTCATTTTATCCTCGCTGCCTGTGTCCGCAAGCTTATTTTCCTATCTCAAGGCCGGATTGTTACCTCCGGGATCGTCGTTCTTCCTTGCAAACGGGCTCCATCGCGAATTTTGACCAATCATCGGCACAATCCTTCCCTCAGCCCGCACTCCTTCCCCCTATTTCGTTCCGTGGGCATCAGCCCGGTACCGGTGTGGGCAACCGCAGGTGCCCAATCCGCTCCAGAATCGCTCGGAATAACTCACGCGGAATCGCCACTTCCGCCATCTGGAAGATCACCTGCCGGGCATGGCGCACCACCTTCGCGCCGATCTTGATCAGTTTCTCCCGCAACGTCGTCAGCGGCAGCTTGGTGTCCTGAAACACCGTTCCCGCCAGCACCGAAGTCTGGTGCCGGCAATCCTGACAAAGCCACAAGCCGCGTTTCATCGGCCAAGTGCGCTGGCTTGCGCAGCGCGGACAACGCAAGCCCTCCGGCCAGCGAAACGCTTGAATATAGGCCAAACAATCGGTCTCATCGTGAAAACGCTGTTCCAGTTCCATCCATGTTCGCGGGTAGTCTTCGTTCATATCCGAAAACTCTACCCGTTGTGCCTGGTTGAGTCATGTGCATACCCCTATGAAATGATTAAATATTGAAAGGTTGGGCCTCTTTTTTCGTATCAGACGAATGGAGAACGCAGGCGAAGAATCATTGGGGTTATGGCGCGGGCGGCCCAGCTCAATAATCTTCAACAGTGGCTGAAAATAGCTGAGAAATCAACCTACAGCGCCCGTGTCTTGTCGAAAAAACTGGAAGTCTCCCCACGGCAATTGCGGCGTTATACGCACGCCCGTTTTGGACGCAGACAGCACGAAAAATTCAGCCCTTCTCCCGTGAGTTGCGCGAGAATGGCTGACTACGAGCGGCGGAAATAGCCGCCAACGGCGTGTTCATTCACGCGAGAACCACTCCCAAATTATTTAACACGACATCGATCGGATTCACCAAAGTGATGCCGGATTGGTTATCCGTGGCGCATACCAACCCCACAGGCTGTAATGTTGCAGCGTCAACGACGAGTGACCCCGAATCGCCTTTCTGTGCGAACGGCTGACCATTCACACCTTCAATGAGCCCGGTGTTTGGGCCCGGTGTTGACCAAGCAGGTCATACCTCCAATTGTAGTGTTGGAGACCGTCATCTGTGTGGCGTCCACCTTGAAGACTCGCGCCTGTTTGGTCTGCGAAATGAACTTCAAGTTGACCATTACATCTTCGCCGGGATTGATCGGAATACCTTTGATGTAAGTGCCGGCGGCGTTGAGCACCTGAAAAACAATGCGGCTCCTCGATATTTCCATCGGGTAAGCGTCCTCAAGCAACAGCCTGTTGAGGCGCAAGAGGTCGTCTCCTTCCGGGTTCTGCGTGAGGAGTAGTTGTGTTTCCGGACGCAAAACCACACCCGCAAAACGCTGAGCATCATAGATTGATTGGCCCCGAATGATCCTGTTAAAGTCCTTTACGAGTGCTGTTTGAGAACTGGGGTCGTGGTCTGTGCCCTGGTATTTCGCCAGAGTTTTCAGCGTCGCCGCAGACAACCGGCCCTTGAGGTAGAGGGAAACAGCGTCTGCCGGCTGCTTTAATCTGCTGGCAAGCGATGGCAGATTGACGAGGTCACCCACTGAAAAAGTCGAGGAACCAATAATGCTCGTCTGCCTGTCGGTGACAAGCTTGAAGCCCGTGCCCTGCGCGCCAGCTCGCAACCAGCGCTGGTGGAGGGTTGGGCCGAGGTCAAAGAATATTTGGCCTTTGCCCAGGAACGTATCCGATTTCGTTGTGGGGAGCGCTCTCAGCCGCAGGTTATAGACCACAGCGCTGGTCCCCGAGCCGACAGGGTTGCGCATGATGAAGCTGTAGATAATTGGTGTGTTGGGTGGTGCTGTCACGATCTCCATGTTGCGCCAGGCGATGTTGTTGTTTTCACCCGTATTAAAGTTGACGTCGCTGGTCAATTGCGCGTGGAGCGGGTCCTGGCCGGAAACCCATTGGGCCATGATGCAAATGTGGCCCGTGCTGGGGGGATGCCAGAGAATGTTCACAATTTGATCCGAATTCGCCGGGACCGTCGTCGGAATATCAGCAAACCAGTTCCACTGGTTAGGCCAGGACAAACTGCTGGAGCCGTAAGCCCAATACAACTTCACCACTCCCGTGGCCGTCACGGACGTCGGGACCCTGGTGGTTCCGTGGTTCCACAGGTGGACATTGATGTAGTTGTCCACTCCGTACTCCGGTTGCTCGTAAGTTTGTGTACTGTCAGGAGCCGGATCCAGGCGGTTCCAAATGTCCGGGCTTTCCCACATGTTGGCAGTATTGTTGACATAGTTAGGATTCGGTTCGGTCCCATTATCAGCGGCATCGTCGCGAATGTAAACGTCGGCTACCGGCGTGGTTGCCTGTATGGCATTGTAAATCACCAGAGCAAAATCCTGGTTGACAGGATTTGTATTGCCTGGGATGGCGCCGGCGGCAAGGTTGTTTGCGGTAACCGTGACTGTGATGGGATTGGTGACACCCGCTGGCAGAAAAACATTCTCGACATTGTTCTTCGTGTCCGCGGACCCGCCGGGGGTGGAATATTGGCCGCTAAACACATTGCCCAGATATGTGCCACCAGCCGTAACTGTGAGGTTAAGGTCATTGACATAGGCGTTGCCCGTGGTATTGCCGGGAGCATCGCTCCACACCAAGGTAACACGCAAGGGCTTGGTGGTATCGTAAACCGACAACGTGCCAGGATAAGTGTAGCTTGACCCCGAGCTATTGAAGATTTGGGTCTGGTCCACCAGCAACCGCGGGAGGCCATCGAAGGCCAAGCCCAAATCCACGTCACCCCAACCAAAGTTGTCGCTCGGCAGGGTGTCGGTTCCATAGTTGCCTGATGCCATATAGCGGGCACTGTTGATCACCAAGGCCTTCAACATCGCTGGGCTGGGAGTTGTCGGATTCCCTTCATTTTGGTAGCTCAATAAATTGTGATAATTCTCGTAAATTAGAGAAGCCGATCCGGCAACAGCCGGCGTGGCTTGGCTGGTGCCGGAACACATGGCGTACCACGTCTGGCCAGGGGGGTAATATTGTAAGCAAACGCTGCCTCCATTATAACCCGGATCTTGGGACGCAAGCCCCTGTATTTTCGTGCCGGGTGCCATAATGTCCGGCTTATACCGTCCGTCTGCGGTCGGACCACGCTCTGAAAAATAGGCGACGTTGTCCGCGTTCGACGCTGTATCGGGCCAGCAATTCCCATTACCATAAACCGGTGGAACAACGCGCACGTTTTCAGTCGCTCCCACAGTCAACACGTTTTTTGCCGAGCCGGGACTAGCAACCGTGGAGGGAGGGGCTGGCGTCATGGTATTATTACCATCGTTTCCAGCCGCGAAAACATCCAGCATCTCGTGCAAGGCGGCGGGGCTGGAATTGGAAGCGTTGCGCGTGAGACTGTCATAGGCCTGGTCCTCCGCATTGTACACTCCGTAGGTTGATGCTCCCCAACTGTCGGAAGTCAGGCCGGCCCCGTGGCCATAGCTGTAGCCAACCACGCCTGCGTCACTCTGGCTGGTGTAATCGCCCGTGTTGCCGAATATCTTCGTCCCGGCCACCCGGCCAAGGGGTGAAATACCCATGCCGATATTATAGCCATTGGTATCAATCGAATCGGGCGAAAGAGTCCCGGTATCGTAAGCCGCGACAATGCCGGCATTAAGGTTCCCGTGTCCCTGCAGGCCGTCCCCCAAGGGATCACTCGTGAGGCTGCCGATGTACGCGATGCGGGATGCATTGTTGGTAATGCCAAAATAATAAAAGTCCGGATGGCCTGGAGAGGCCGCTTGGCCGTTATCCACCCCGTCATCCACAACATCCACGATGGGATAGTTGGTCGGGTTCAGGGGAAAACCCTTTGAGACAAGCCACAGCCGGTAGGGGGTATAAGTGGCATTGGTTGTCGGTTGGGGAACGATGTTTACACCGGAGGTCACCACGTTGCCGGCGACGATCTGGCCCTGCACTTCGTCCTGAAGGGTCGGAGAAATCCAGGGTTCCACATTATATACGTCGCTCCAATTGGCCACGGCAATCAGCTGGCCGGCGGGCAACTGGAGCGAGATGCTCGTGAGTTGTTGCACCCTGCCTGGCTGCCTCCACACCCGGCCGCCGAGCGACCGGAGGCTGGCCAGCGTCTGGTTGACGTTGGGCGAGTTGAACACTTGAACGGTCACATTGACCATCTGGTTGGAAGGCTGGCTCGAAGCGATTTCTTGCAATGAGGCCTCCAGCCGGTAATAAGGATGATAGGCATGATGGCCTGTGATGTAGGACCGGGTTGCCGCCAGTTTGTCCAGTCTGGCCAGGCTCTGCAAATTTCCCCACACGACGTACCCATTGGCAGGAATGTACCAGACTGTCTGCACCCCCGTGTTCTTCAGCTCGGACAGCCAGGCATTCTGAATCGGGCCGGCGTATTGCACCATCCAAAATTGAAAGCCATTTGTGCGCGCCTCACTCAGGTTGGGCGGAATGCCCGGCTCGCCCGTCTGAGTGTTGATCTGAAGCCCGCCTCGAAGAGGCATCGCGTCGAAATCATAGCGGATGGTCACGCTGGGCGCGTTCAACAGCGCTGGTGGAGCCTGGCTGGCCGTCACGCTCCAGAGCGAAAAAGCGGTGTAATTGGCGAGGTTGACGGCTCCACTCGCGGCCAGTTGACTGGTCCGGTTGGTGTCGGTTCTGTCAACCAGGATCTTGTGCGCAAGATTCGTCTCTATAATGGCGCTCAGGTTCATGCCGAACACAACGTCCGGGTTGGTGGGTGTAGTCTGGTGAACTTCCACCGCCACTACATTGTCACCCTGGACAAGACTTCCAGTTGAAAAAGTCAAGGGCTGCACCTCTTCTCCGGACGACGCGCTGGCAGCAGGAGTTTGATCGGTGACAACCCCATCTGGCATCCGCAACCGCCCGACCTCCGTTCCATTCAGGTAAAACACTGCCCCGTCGGCCACGTAATTGGACGCAATCAGCGCGAAACCGACAGTATTGGCGGGGAGCGTGAAATGAGTCCTGAAGTAATGCGTAATCCGGCCTCCTTCAGGTGTCAGCCTGGTTCGAATCGATACCGGGTATGGGTGGCGCACGTCGGTGTAATGGCCGAAAAAACCTGATCCCTGCTGCCAGGCGGAATCGTCATACACAGCACTCCTCCACACAGTGCCCTTGCCGGCACTTGGTTTCAGGCGGATTAGTTCTTCAGGCTTTCCGCTCGTGGTTTGACTATCGTCGTATCGCCAGGAATTCGTGAAATTGAGCAATTCGCCAGCGTTGGCATTGGGTGTCATGAAAACAAGACAAGAAACCAACGCCACAAACATCCTGACAACTATTATTGTAACAATGTTCCATTTGTTTTTTATCATATGGTACCTATGGTGGCTCATTTATAAATGCTAAATACGTTATCAACCGACGGCCCAAAACTGAAGGCGCAGCCCTCATTATCGACAACTGTGCCGCTCACGCAGTTCATGCGGCACCAAGGCCACCAAAGCTTCAGCACTACCTCGTTCAAAGTGTTCCCCTTGGTGGGAATCCGAAATTCCTTTTCGGTCTTCTCCATGTGCAGCTTGAAGGTCTCATGCGGGAGACAACGGACGAATTGAAACGGGGGAAAATTGATCAGAAGAGAGATAATTCTTGCCTGCCAGCCTTGTATACGCATCAGCCGTTCGCCTAAATCCCTTCGTCTTTTACTTTTCATGCCTAGCCCCATGACACGCCCAAAACATGATGCCTCAAAGGCGAATTCCTTTTTACACTGCTCGAAAAATAATGCAAGAACTTTTCTAATAATTCGATTTGTCACGATAATGATACATTCCTGTTACCGACTCGGCGGATAAAAGCCAAAAACCATGCTGTAATCTATGGCCTCTACGGGGGCGCTGGATAAGGTAACTGCCTTTCACAAAAAGGCAACGACTCGGGGTTCGTTGCCTTTGGCTGTTTTGGGCATTATTTCGCCAGTTTCTCGAACGGGTTATAGCCCAGATACGCAACGATTCGAGCGTGATAGGGAGCGGTTGGAAACAGCCTATCGCATTCCCAAAGACTCAGAGACCTTGCGCTAACCCCTAGTATTTGAGCGGCTTCCGATTGCCGGATTCCCGCGCCAAACCGTTTCTTCTTGAGATGTTGGCCGAGGGTCGTAGGCTCCTTTGCAATTGGAAAACTGCGAGTCCAAACAGGTGCAACGTCTTTGCGCGGCACGCTCACAAGCCCGTCGCAAAAAGGCAACATCGCGCACCGACTTTATTGAGGTCAGTTGTATGAACTTGTGATTGCATGCTGTTTTTATTGAATCACTTGCAAAACCTCTCAAACAGGCAACGTTCGGGGGAGGTTTCAGAAATTCCACATTTCCAACAGTATGAATCGGGGCTTCGTTTTCTCGGAACCGGCACAGGTGGTGTGTAGCCAAGAAATTCCCGAATCTTCTTTGTCATCCTGCGCGATGGAGGGGTGATACCGCGCTCCCAATTGCTGACCGATGCGGAAGAAATTCCAATCTTTGCGGCAACGTCTGATTGCAACCAGTGCAATTCCAGGCGGTGTTTTTTGATTTGCTCGCCGAGTGTCTGTGGCTGTACCGGAATTCGCTGGTTCAATTTCCAATGCCGTGGGTATGGCCGGCGTGGCCGGGAAGTCTGAACAGGACAGAGCGAGAGAAGGAGCAGTATGTTTTTTATATGGAGTGGTTGCATAAATTATCATGCAACCATCACTATTCCTGAGACGACTTCTAGTGAGAATTTAAAACAGCTTCGGTGATGGCGCTCTATTTTTCTGGCGCAGACATCAAAAAAAGAGTAATGTTCTAATGGATTCCAAAGGTGTAGTTTTCGGTGGCTCGGAGAATAAAATCTGTTACTCCGCTGCCCAATGAACCACGGGATATTGAAGTTGTTTTGCAAGATGGCGAGCTGAATTTGCAACGGGGAGATGCCGCTGCCAGCTTGGCAATAACTAGACACCAGGGTATGTGGCAAGTGTTGAAAACTGTGGTTGCGATGAGCGTGGCCGATGTTGTTGGCTTCGGGGCAAAATTACGCACCCTGGGGGTGATGTCTTTAGCCGGTTGCCAGCGGCAAACCATTCCCGCGCTGTTCCTCCTCCTGTTCACGCCGGTCACGGCCTTTGGCGAAAACCTGCCACCCCAATCAATCCGGGTTGTGGTGGACAACAATTACCCGCCTTATGTGTTTCAGGACAATGACGGGAAGTTGCAGGGGATACTGATTGATCAATGGCGGCTCTGGGAGAAAAAGACGGGCATCAAGGTCGAGATTCAGGGCATGGATTGGAGCGAAGCACTCCGTCGCATGGAGGCCGGTGAGTTCGATGTGATCGACACCGTTTTCAAGACCGAGGCGCGAAGCGCCTTCCTCGATTTTTCGAAACCGTATACCCGGATTGAAGTGCCGATTTTCTTCCAAAGAGACATCTCCGGCATCACTGACCTGAAGTCGCTCACAGGATTCCCCGTCGCCGCCAAGGCGGGAGATGCCGCCATCGACCTGCTCAAACAGAATGACATTACCACAGTGCTGCTGTTCAACAACTATGAGAGTATCGTCAAGGCCGCGCAACAGCGCAAAGTCAACGTGTTTGTCGTAGATGCTCCGCCGGCGCTTTATTTTCTCAACAAACTGGACATCGGGACCCAGTTCAGACGCTCAGCGCCAATCAACGTGGGTGAATTTCATCGGGCGGTAAGGAAAGGAAATACCGCCCTGCTAAAAACAGTTGAAGCAGGCTTTGCCGCCATCACGCCCGGTGAATTGAAACAGATCGAGGAGAAATGGTACGGGACAACCCTCGCCGGCGGTTTTTATTTGCGCTACCTGGGATACGTTGCGACCGCAGGGGTGCTGTTCGTTTTGGTTTTGCTCGGTTGGAACCGCGCGCTCAGCCGGGAGGTCAAAAAACGGGCGACCGCTTTGCAGGAGAGCGAGGTGCAATTCCGGCTCATCATGGAGAACCTGGCGGACATGGTGGCCGTGCTTGATTTGGACGGAAACCGCTTTTACAACAGCCCCTCCTACCGGGCCATCCTGGGCGACCCGGACAAGCTGCGTGGGTCGTCCTCTTTCACTGAAATCCACCCGGAAGATCGGGAACGGGTTGAACAAGTGTTTCGGGAGACAGTCCGGACGGGCGTCGGACAGCGTCTGGAATACCGCTTACTGGACCAGGCTGGCCAGGCGCGTCAGATTGAATCCCAAGGCAGCGTGATTCGAGACGGCCAGGGAAAAGTCTCCAAAGTGGTGGTCGTGTCCCGCGACGTGACCGAGCGCAAGCGGGCGGAGATTCGCATTCAATACCTTAACCGGGTCTATGCCATGTTGGGCGACATCAACCAGACCATCGTGCGGGTGCGTGACCAGCAGGAATTATTTACCACCGCCTGCCGCATCGCGGTTGAAACCGGAAGATTTCGCTTGGCGTGGATTGGCCGGCTGGATCCAACCTCCCGGAAGATTGAACCGGTCGCCCACACCGGTGTGAACGAAGGTTACCTGGAGCAATTGAACATCGTGCTCGGTGAGAATATCAACGCCGACGGCCCGACGGCCACCGCAGTGCGCTGTGGCAAACACATGGTCTGTAATGACATCGAGCACGACCCGCGCATGGGCTCGTGGCGGGAAGAGGCATTGCGGCGCGGCTATCGCGCTTCGGCGGCGTTCCCGCTCAAGGTCGGCGGCCGGATCATCGGCGCTTTTAACCTCTACGCCAGTGAACCGGGGTTTTTCGACGAGGATGAACTGCGTCTGCTGGATGAACTGGCGACAGACATTTCCTTTGCCATGGAAGTAAATCAGCGCGAAGTAGAACGCCGACAAGCGGAGGATGAGTTGCGCTGGAGGACGGCTTTCTTTGAAGCCGAAGTGGATTCCTCCCTTGACGGCATATTGGTGGTGGACAGTCAGGGAAAGAAAATTATCCAGAATGAGCGGATGAACGAATTATTGAAAATTCCCAGGCATATTGCCGAGAACAAGGATGATGCCCAGCAGCTCCAGTTCGTCACAAACCAGACTAAAAACCCCAAGCAGTTCATCGAGAAAGTGGCCTACCTTAATTCCCATCCGGATGAGGTCAGCCAGGACGAGCTGGAATTGGTTGATGGAACGATCCTGGAAAGATATTCGTCGCCCGTCCGGGACAAAGCTGGAAAATATTACGGAAGAATCTGGACCTTCCGCGACATCACCAAGAGCCGGAAGCTGGAAGCCCAATTCCGCCAGTCCCAGAAAATGGAAGCCTTTGGCCAGCTGGCCGGCGGTGTGGCCCACGACTTCAACAACATCCTGACCGTGATTCACGGCAATGCCTCCCTGATGTTTGACGAACAATTGAAGCCCGCTGAACGAACCGACTGCGTGCACCAGGTCGTCCAAGCCGCCGAGCGCGCCGCCAGCCTGACCCGCCAATTGCTCCTGTTCAGCCGCAAGCAGGCCATGCAACCGGCCAACCTGGATTTGACCGAGGTGGTGGGCGGCATGACGAAGATGCTTAAGCGCATCCTGGGCGAGGATATTGCCTTGCAGACCGATTTCGCGCCGGATTTGCCGCCCGTGTTTGGCGATGCCGGCATGATCGAGCAGGTGCTTTTGAACCTGGCCGTCAACTCCCGCGACGCCATGCTCCGGGGCGGCCGATTGACCATCACCACCGGAGCGGAAATGGTGGAACAAAAGCAGGCGCTGCAAAATCCCGACTCTTCGCCCGGATTGCACATCTGGCTGGCGGTCAGCGACACCGGTTGCGGGATCGCCCCGGAAAATCTGCCGCGCATCTTTGAACCCTTTTTCACCACCAAAGAGGTAGGCAAGGGCACCGGCCTTGGACTGGCCACCGTTTATGGCATCGTACAACAACATCATGGCTGGATTACCGTGACCAGCGAAATCGGCAAAGGCACCACGGTTCGTGCTTATTTTCCTGCCGCGACCGGCGCAAAGGCCAACGAAAAAAATGTATCGGCCGTGTCACAACCGCCGTGCGGCCAGGAAACCATTCTGGTCGTCGAAGATGATTTGTCGGTCCGCCTGCTGACGACCCTCCTTCTGCAACGCTGCGGCTACAATATCTTGCAAGCTGACTCGGGAACGGCGGCGCTGGAAATATGGCGGGAGCACAAGGGGCAAATCCAACTTCTGTTGACGGACATGGTCATGCCGGGCGGTTTGACGGGCCGGGAACTGGCCGAACAGCTCGGCCGGGAACAAAGCGGACTGAAGGTCATTTACATCAGCGGTTACAGCCTAGAGTTCACCAAAAAAGAACTTTCCCTGATCGAAGGGCGAAATTTTCTTCAGAAGCCGTTCTCCTCGCTCAAGCTGGCACAAACCGTGCGCGACGCCCTGGATGCCAAATAAGTCTGTCCGGGCAAAGCGGACTTAATCTTTGAAAATCTGATGGATTCCAAGTCGCTCTTCCTGACCCCAGACACGGAACATTCATAGAATTGGCGGTTTGGAAGGGTGGCGAATCCACCCTTATAACCCTGGTCACCAGATGGCAAAAGGGGTGCAAAAACGACAGGATTCGTACCCTCATATCGGATGACCGCCTTTCACAAAAAGGCAACGACTAGGGATTCGTTGCCTTTGGCTGTTTTGGGCCTTATTTCGTTGACTTCTTGAAAGGGTCATAGCCTAGATACGCAACGATTCGGGCGTAATAGGGAGCGGTTGGAAACAGCCTGTCGCATTCCCAAAGACTCAGAGACCTTGCGCTAACCCCTAGTATTTGAGCGGCTTCCGATTGCCGGATTCCCGCGCCAAACCGTTTCTTCTTGAGATGTTGGCCGAGGGTCGTAGGCTCTTTTGCGATTGGAAAACTGCGAGTCCAAACCGGGGCTACGTCTTTGCGCGGCACGCTCACAAGCCTGTCGCAAAAAGGCAACATCGCGCACACCTGACGGCAAAATGCCGCACGAATCGAGAAGCTCGCCGCGTGAAATCCAGAATTATCTGGGCCGGATTTCGGGACCGTTGCTCGACCGGATTGATTTGCACGTGGAAGTGCCGCCGGTGAAATTCCGGGAAATCGCCGGCGACCGCACGGGTGAAACCTCGGCGCAAATCCGTGAGCGCGTCGTGGCCGCGCGCCGCCGCCAGCACGAACGGTTCAAGTCCAAACCGAAGATCACCTGCAATGCCCGGATGGGCACGCGCGAATTAAAGCAATGCTGCGAACTGGATGAGGGGACGAAGGAACTGCTGAAAAACGCAATGGCCGATTTGAATTTGAGCGCCCGGGCCTACGACCGGATTTTGAAGGTGGCGCGGACGATTGCGGATCTGGCCGGCTCGGAAAAAATCCTGAGCGACCACATTTCCGAAGCGATTCAATATCGTTCCCTCGACCGGCAGATTTGGAGCTGAATAATTTCAAAGGATTTGTCGTTCCGGATTGTCCTACTTGGTAAAAGAAAGCCGCATGGGCGACACGGATGAAGATAAGGTCTGGGTGTTGCAGAGCCGGAATGGCGATCCTGCGGCTTTTGAAGCACTCATTCGCACGCATCAACGCATGATCCATTCGCTCACTTTTCGCATGACGGGCTCCATGGAAGACGCCGAGGACCTGGCGCAGGAAGCCTTTATCCGCGCCTACCGGCAATTGGATTCCTATCAGGGCACGGCGAAGTTTTCGTCCTGGCTTTATCGCATTGCGGTCAACGCCTGCTTGAACTGGCGGCAGCGGGAAATGCGCCGCGAACAAGTTTATGCCAGTTGGGCTGAGTCAAATGATGCCCTGCGATCGGGGCCGGAACCCTTGGCCGGCGAGGATGCTCCTGGCCGGGAGGTGCAATCGGCCCTGATGAAGCTGCCGGCCAAGCAACGCGCCGCCATCGTGTTGACTGTTTATGACGGGCATAACCATGCCGAAGCGGCGAAAATCCTGGGTTGTTCCGAAACGACGGTTTCTTGGCGGGTGTTTGCCGCGCGCCGGAAGTTGAAACGATGGCTGAGCGCCAAAGGAGGTCGGAATGAATGATTTAGACCTGGACAAAAAACTGAAGGCCGCGCGGGTTCCGGCGCGGGACGAAGATTATTGGGAATCATTTCCGAGGCTGGTATCGGCAAAGCTGCGCTCGACTCCGGCGGAGCGTCCGGCGGTTGAATGTCATTGGCTGCCCCGGCTGGCGTGGGTCGGCGGCATCGCTTTCGCCTGCCTGATGATTGGTTTCGCCGTTGGCCATTGGCGTGGCCGGGTGGAAAAGAGCGATCCTTACGCATTGCTGCAAAATGAAAAGGCGCTGCGCGAAGTGTTGACGCTTTTTCCCAACCGCGTCCGGGCCATCGTTCAGGATGAACACGGGGTGCAACTGGTGCTGGCCGACCAAGCCGACGTGCCGGCCTCGACACCGATTTATGTTCACATCTGCAATGGCAAACAATGTTCATCGCTGGTGACTTTCAGCGGCCAGGAACTCGAAATCGCCGGGCAGAAGGTCACCATCCTTTCGGATGCGCAAGGCAGCGTGATAGTAGCGGGAAGCCGGTTTGCCTGGTCGAGCGACCAGCTGACCAGCACGAGCGGTGCCTTGAAGATTGAAGCCAAGGCTTTGAATTCGATAACGCTGTAACTGAAAATCATGAAAAAACTTCTGTCGGCTTTGACCATTGTGATTTTGGCGACCCGATTGTTGGCGCAGTCCAACGCGCCGGTCCGGCTGGCGCTGGTTGCGGAAACAGACGAAGCGGCCACGGCCTTGGATGTTTTGACGGCCCAGCTTTCCGGCAATCAAAAAATCCAATTGCTGGAGCGGAACGAAATCGAAAAGGTCTATCGCGAGCAGGGATTGCCGGCGGTGAACAAGGATTACCTGAAGTTGGGCCAAATTCTCGGCGCGGACGGGTTATTGCTGCTGGATGTGGTTCGGACGCCGCAGGCGACCAATTTGATGACGCGGTTGATTGCAGTGAAGCCGGGGGTGGTTTTGACGGACGGCAGTTTTCCCTGGCCGCTGAAAGACATCCCATCGTGGGCGGAATCGGTGGCCACTTATCTCAATTCCTTTCTGCCGAAGCTGGCGCTGCTGCCCAAGGATGCGATTCCGATTTCGGTGGTGAATCTCCGCTCTGCCGTCCAGTCCGCCGACGGGCAGGAAGCGGAGCGGCAATTGAAGTTGTTGGCCATCCAACGCTTGAGCCAGGAACGTCAGTTCTTTGTTTTGGAGCGGCAACAGATGCAATTATTGAGTGAGGAAAAGGAATTAAAAGTGGACGACTCGGCGTTTTGGAACGGCAGTTATTTGCTGGAAGGCGTCGTGGATCAAAACGGCTATTCTAAGGAAACCATTACCATCAACGCGCGGTTGACGCCGCCAAAGGGAGGTGCGCCATTACTGATGGAAGTCAGTGGCAGCCGCACGAATTATTCCGAGGTCATCAACCGGCTGGCGGCAAAAGTCACTGAATTGCTGAAGGTCAACTCCGCCATCAAGGAATGGAATGCCGTTGACGAGGCGCAGCAATATTATGAGGAGACGAGATGGGCATTAAGGTGGGGAGTGTTTTCGGAGGCGGAGGCGGCAGCGGATTCAGCGTGGGCGCTTGGAAAACGAGATTTGGACTGCGCTTTAGTGCGGGTGAAATCCTATGTGTCAGAAGTTTCGGCAGATGCTGGAAGGTATCAAGCCAGTGAAAACATAAACATAATGTCTCCGGGGTTTTTTGCCGACGGCAAGACGGATGGATCATTACCAACTGACGCCGACGTGCAGGCTTACATCAAGGAACTATCAACTCAACACCACCTTGGGATAGCATATCAAATTCAAGATTTCGGAAAAATAAAGACTGTTGAATATGTTTTTATTGATCAACCGCCCGCCCCAAAAAACATCGCCCGCGCGATGCACGCGTTGGAGCTTTACAACGAGTTCAGCCAGACTTCATCCGCAGACATATTAAAGTTCCCCTCGGCAACATCCAACTGGAGGAATTCAGACTGGTATGATTTGGGGGTTGAAGACCTAATTACCGCGTCGAAGGTTTTGCAAAACTTCAATTTTGTTCCTGAATCTCAAAAACCGGTCGCCGAAAAACTGGCCGAACTGCGCGCGCTGACACGTTCGGTGGCAGAATGGGTTTCCAAGTCGCCATCAGTGCATGACAGCTATTTTGTGGGCGACCGGGTTGCCGTTTATGATGAACTCTATCATTTTGAAGAAAAGCCAAGTATTTTCAATTGTGAAGTGAAGTGGGGTTGTTTCTGGCAGGAAAGGCCGGAAGACTGCATTGCGCTTTACAACGAACTGATGAGCAGCCCGGTTTTTAGCTACATCCACAAGGATCTTTGGCTGCGTGATTTGCAAACACCCCGACTGGTGGCTTGGAATGAAAATGATCGCCAGCGCGTTCCGATGGTATGGAATGACTTTGTCCGGGAACTAAAAGCTTCCACCAACGTGCTTTTGCAACTGGAAGCCAACGCCCTCGCGTTTGCGGATGCGGATAGCGAAAAGCAAATGGCCGCGTCGTTCACTAATCTCTTTAACTGTATTTTTGAAAACCGCGATGCATTGGTGGCCAACTCGGTTGAGGTGCTGTATTTGAATTGGGGCTTGGATGATCTTGTCAATGCGAAGACCGGCAATGGCATCGTTACGGACACCAAGAATTCATTGCAGCAACTTTTTTATTCCCAATACCGCCCCAAACTGGAGGCGATGGATCAGGAATACAGGAGCAAAACAGTCCCCGCCAAACAAGTCCTTTCAGCATTCGTGAAACAAAAACAGTATTTGAAGGAAAACAAACCCTACGATTTTATTGAGTTTGTGAATCTCTTTCAGGAAAAAAACTACTCCAAAACCCAAGCCCTTGAAATCCAGCCGCTGATTGTCGCGTATAAATCTAACCTGGTTGCTCAATCCCAAACAGCCCCGTGGAATGCAAAAGGCAAGCTGATGGGTGCCATCGCCCAGGTCGGTTTTTTGGAAGATGACGTGAACCGTATATTGAATCCGCCAGCGCCAAAACCAAGAGTTGAAACGGTTCAAAATACAAATCCCCGGCCGGTTGCAATTGCGCCCCCGCCGGGCGTTCCCCGGTCGTCCCAAGCGCTTCCGGAAATCGTCACGAATGTCTTGCTGGTAAAAAATTATCTGACAATTCCACCAGAACGACTTAAACTGAACAAACCTGAAGAGAGGCTTTCTGATTTGAGGTTTTCCAACCCCCGTTTTTATGGAGGAAGGCTATGGCTCGACTTTCGTTATCAACATGGGTATCGCATCTACTTTTTCAATGCCGCAGGAGATTGGACTGGAACCGGGGGGACAAACTTCGACTGTGCAGCGGTTGTGGCTTGGGACCCCAAAAGCGAGGCTTGGGAAATCATTCCTTATCCAGATACCAACTTTCCATCATTTTATGATATCAAGACCCGCCAATGGAAAATTCTGAATGTTTCGGGATTAAACGGGTCCCGATTGTTCGCGATTGACGGGCAGCTTTATGCGGCAAGCGGTGAAAGTATTTTGGAAATTATTGATGGCGGCAAAGGGACGCGCATCCTTGCCAGTACCCGCCGGCGGCCGGCGGCTTCCGCACTCGATGCATTGGACAGCCTCGGTTCGCCAATCCTTTTTTCTGGGATAAACCATTTGCTCTGCGCCAGCATCGGAAACAAGATTTATAGCTGGGACGGAAATGACTGGCATGAAGTTTTGACACTAAATATTTCCCAAGCACCGGAGATTTTTGAGGACACAGTGATCTTTCGTTTAGTACCTTCCTACGGAAGTGGTGATCCGGCAAACTTGTGGGTTTGGGAAAAGAACCAAACCGCGCCGGAATTGTGCCTGCATGACAAACCAAAACCACATCCCCAAATAAATCTTGGCCGGGATAATCCGGACAAACAAACTTTGTGCCCTCTATGGAAATCTCCGGAAGGGGACTACCTGACGGGTGCAGCAGCGACGTTTTACAAATCGAACCTCTATTTCTTTGTTGATCATTGCATTGTCACAAATGTTTCCGGCCACTGGACGGTGGCGGAAATGGACGGTTATCATGCCAAGCTGGTCTGCCTGAGCCGCGATTTGCCGGAGCCAATTGTCGTGCCACTAAAGTTTGATTTGCAGCGCGGGCAACCTCCGCTCGAGAGTCTCGGCGAAAAGGTTGAACCGGCACCGTGGCTGACAGGTTCAACGTGGATATTTTTTGCAGGAGACACACTTTACATTGGTCAGCCAGACACGCCGGGAATTTGGACAATTCCTCTTTCTGAAATTGAAGCTGCCATCGCCGCGCAAAAACAAATACAACTTGAGCAAAAGTCAAAAGACGATGCCGAAGCGAAAAGCGGCAAAACTCAATGAACTTATCCCTGATTTTTATCAAAGGATTCGCCGTCACGAATGGTCATAATTATTGGAAATGAGAGCATTCAACCCATGGTTGCCGCTGATAATGGCTGCTTGCTGGCCGGGTGTGGCCTGCGCCCAGTTGCAACTGCTGCCCGACCGGGAACCGCAGCGGGTATTTGCCGGTGCTGCGCGCAAAATCACCGTCATCTGGCACAATGCCGGCGACAAAAGCGCAGTTGCCGATGTCCGCATGCGGCTTTATCAAGCCAGTTCCGCAACGGCGGCCCCGCTGTCCGAAAAAGCCTGGAAGAAAATCGAAATTTTGCCCGGGCAAACCGTGCTCGAATCCGCGCCCATGGACTTCCCCGCCGTGAACGCGGAAACGCGGTTCCTGATTCAATGGCTGGAGGGCACCAATCAGGTCATCGGCAAGACTGAGGTGTGGGTTTACCCGACGAATTTGTTGAGTGAATTAAAACCGCTGCTGGGTGAAGAAAGTTTGGGCGTTCTTGATCCGAACGATGAACTCAAACCGTTGCTCAAGCAGAACCACGTGGAATTTTCGGATTTGGGAGAGGCGGCCCTGGAAGATTTCCAGGGCAAACTGGCCATTATCGGGCCATTCTCAACAAAGGCGCAAATGCGTGAAGGCTTGGCACCGGCCATTCAGAAAATTACCCGGAAAGGCGTGGCCGTGGTCTGGATTCAGCCGCCGCCGGGGCCCAAAGACCAAATCAAACCGTCGTTTTATATTGTGCCGGAAGGCAAAGGCTCAGTCGTGGTGGTCCAGGCGGATTTGGTTGCCAAGCTGCCCGAAAATCTCAAGTCCCAGCTCAACCTGGTTTATTTCTGCAAACTGGCGTTGAATCCGACGCCGTTTGCGCTGCCTGATTTGAAAACTCAACCATGAAACCAAAATACATTATGAAAACACGAATCGCATTAATCCTGACCCTGATGCTGGCCGCTGGCACGATCGTCCGGGCGGCCACCAATGATGTTCTCACCGTCGCGGTCTTCGACTTTGAATCGAAAGATGAGGCCGTGAGCGGTCTCGGCCCCAAGGTGGCCACGCTGGTCAACGCCAGCCTGTCCGCCGAGCCGCAAATCATCACCGTCGAGCGCGCGGAACTGGAAAAGGTCCTGGGCGAACAGGAACTGGGCTTGTCCGGAACCGTTGACCCCAACAGCGCGGCCAAAATCGGCCAACTGACCGGTGCCAAAGTGCTCATCACCGGACGGGTGTTCAAGACAGATGGTCAGACCATCATTGTGGCCAAGGTCATCGGCACCGAGACCAGCCGGGTTTATGGCGAAATGGTGCAAGGCGGATCGTCCGCCACCATCGTTGATCTCTCGTCCAGTCTCGCGAAGAAAATCGCCGCGGACGTGTCGGAAAAAAGCGACACCTTGGTGGCCAGGGTGGAGACGCGCGAGGAACGGATCGCCAAACTCAAAAAAGCCCTCGATGGGAAAAAATTGCCGGTGGTTTCGGTAAAAATCAGCGAGCGGCATTACGGGCCGCACATCATTGACCCGGCGGCGCAGACGGAACTGTCAGTGATTTTGCAGCAATGCGGTTTCACGCTGGCGGACGACAATTCCACCAACAAACCGGCCATTGAAATATCGGGCGAAGCCTTCAGCGCTTACGGCATGCAAAAGGGCAACCTGATTTCCTGCAAATCGCGCATCGAAATCAAAGTCCACGATGTCGCCACCGGAAACATCCTGGACGTGGACCGTCAAACCAGCGTCGGTGTGGACATTGCGGAGCAGACCGCCGCCAAGACCGCATTGCAAAACGCGGCGGACGTGCTGGCGGAACGCGTGGTTCCCAAATTGGCCAAATGAAGACCGGAAAATTGCTCCGCTTTTTGGGGCTGCTCTTGGTTTCAATCGTGCCGGTGTTGTTCGCGACCAATGCCGGCGTGTTGGAGACCAATACCGTTCGCCTGGCCATCGGCCCGTTTTTTGCGCCGGTTGGAAATACAATCCTGGAAAAGGCCGCGACGGATTTGCCCGATCTCCTGACGGCTTCGCTGTCGCACGAAAGCCGTTTTCAACTGGTCGAGCGGGAGAAGATCAATGCGATCTGGAGCGAGTTGCATCTGGCCGAAGCCGGCCTGACGTCGGTGGACACAGTTGGGAAATTGGGCCGGATATTGTCCTGCGACTGGCTGGTCAGCGGCTCATTCGTGCAGACCGAATCCGGCACGCAGGTGTGGGTCAAGGTCATTGACACCCAAAACAGCGTCGTGCTGGACCTGCAATCCGTGCGGTATAATCCGACCGATTTTCCCGCGACCATCAGCAGTGTGGCCGCTTTTCTGGCCTCGGCCAGTCCACGCTCCTCATCGCGTCAGTTCATCACGCTGGGAAGATTTGCGGACCAGAGTATTTCCTCCACGCGTGAGGATTGGTCACAACGCCTGTCGGCTTTGATTGAAAAACATTTTCTGGCCGCCGGTTATGGGGTGGTCGAACGCGAGGCGGTGTCGCCGATTTTTTCGGAATTCCAACTGCAAACAGCGGGGCTGACCGGCGATTCCACCAACCAGGTGAAACTCAAGCCGGCATTTTGGGTCGTGGACGGCGGGTGCAAGTGGATTTATGACACACAGGACAAATTGAGCGTTGCGCTGCGCGTCCAAAAGATGGGGGGTGGCGAACAAATCTTCCGTTTCACCAAACCGCCGGGAGCTGAATTGGAAAAGGCGGTTGTGGAAGCCATTCAATCGGCGCTGACGAATGCGACGCCGGTGACTTTGGAACAGGCGCAGGCGGCGGAGGCAAACTTTCGGGCGGCCCGCGCGCGGGAGCTGGGATTGGGACTTGGAGAACCCTGGATCCCTTCGCGCTACACCACGAACAAAACCTCTTTTACGTTCAGCTTTTGGGATCAAAATGGGAAAAAATTTGTCATTACAAACCAGGATCAAAACACCCCAGCATTCGAGGGGACTTGGTCTCGGAATGTAGGCCGTGATTGGCGCAATGCCTTCGAACAGGCGATTTTACTGAATACGAACGACATGCGTTCAAAATTCATGCTCGGAAGAGGATTGCTTCTCAGTCGCGATTCCGATTCTGTGGAAAAGAAACACGGCAGGGATTTGCTGGAGGAAGTCGCTGCCTCCAACGATGCAACGAACGCAGCCAAAGCCAGAACCTGGCTTACCAACATCGATCAAACCAGCCATTTTCCGGGCTGGCGCCCGACGGTGGTTCGTACCAACCAGCCGGAACCGGATTGGGGAATCACAAACGTCGCGACAGCCGAGTCGGCTTTGCTGATACCACCCCCGGGTTGGGGCATGAGACATTTCAACGGTCTGACCCTGGCCAAATCCGTACCAAGCGGGATTGTGGTTGTAGCGGGCAATGTTCTCCAGCTTTGCCATCCGCAGACCGGGGAATTGGAAGATGTTCATCTGCCGTTGCAGCCCGACCATCCCATCACTGCCATCGAAACCGATGAAAATGATTTATGGCTGGGCACCGATGGCGGCGGGTTGATCCGGATCCCCAAATCAGGCGGGACGCCGCGCGTGTTTGGCGAAAAGAACGGTTTCCCCATGCCTGCCATCAGGTCTTTGCGGCTGGTTCCGGGCCGGCTGTTGATTGGCTTTGGGTTTCGTGAGAGTGGCGCATTCGGTTATCTTGACACCCAAACGGAGAAATTTACAGGCTTGATGTCCGATACGAGCCTTTTCAAAAGCCAGACGGAAATATTAAACAGCGCACCCGACCGTTCCATTCTCGCTATCGAGACCGCAGATGACACCAACATCTGGATCGCTTCGTACATGGGCATTTGGCGGCTAGACCTCCCGTCGCAAAAATGGAATTGGGAAAATTCAGGGGTTTTCGCCCAAAGCCTTTCCGCTAATGCCAACTTTGTGGCGGCGTTGGTTCCCATGCGGTGTGTGGCAATCTGTAAACCGCCGGCAAATCAATGGACCACCGTGAATGTGTCGAAGGATATAAATGAAAACGAGGCGTTTTCAATCTGTGCCGATCGTTTTGACAGCCAGCTTCTCTGGATCGGGTGTGATAAAAAAATCGTGCTCTTTAACGTGGCCACCATGAAAATGGTTGGCGTGTGCAACCTGCCTGAGGGATTGGGGGGTGGATGTGTCCGTTGGATTTTTGCCGGACCTGACAAGGTGGTATTCATTGCCGACGGTTATTATTTCGGCGAATCTGAATTATTCTGGATTGCCAAGCCCGGTCACACGGCGCCTGTCCAAAAAGAAAGCCCTATTCGAGAACCAATGGCCAACAACCAGCAACAGGAATTTCTCCAAAAAGAAGGCCCTTTCCAAGAACCAATGGCTGACAAGCAGCAGCGGAAATTTCTCCAAAAAAACTTCGCCAAATTTGTGCCGGTTCAATTCCAAAAGAATACGAACGGAGACAAAAGGGCGCTCATTCAGCGGCTGCATGTAAAAGAGAACATGTTTGCATACCGGGATAGATTTTATTGCGGTTTCAAGTTCACCGTTCCTTCCTGGCTCGACGGCGATTTTGGATTGGTGCATATCCTCGCTAAAACCGAGGCGGAAAAGGATTTCACCGCGAACGGGATGAGTTGGAATATCATCCCGGAAAGCGGACCCTCAGCTGGATTTGAATCTTTCCATTCCGACAGTATTGCGAGATATTCACATCTTCAACGCCAATTCCCATATACTCACCAAGTAAAATACCAGTTTTTAGCCAGCAACCGATTGGAACCGGGTAAAACCTATGCCATCTGGTTTGGGTTTCAGGAAAAAGACATGCCTGACATCGCGTTTGCCATAGGAATCACTTCATTGCGGGGCAGAAACGAGTACGGATTGCTTCCCCTGTGGTAGCAAATTCGCAGGGAGCATAAGCTGAACGGCTCGGTTTTAACTGGCGATACGATTTCCCTGGAAAAGGAATCGGTGGAAAGCAAAGCAAAGGAGGCTGCCGAGGACAAGAAGCAAACATTTGTTGACGTTAAGCGTCCGGAAGCGCAAAAGTTGTCGGGGTAAATTCAACCCAAAGGAGTCGCGTTATGAAAAAAATTCTGTTGCCGGTCATGTTCAGCCTTGTTGCCGTCGCGGTTTGCCGCGCCGACGGGCCTTGCCATTTCATCAAGGAAATTCCCATCGGCGGCGACGGCGGATGGGATTACCTGTCCGTGGATTCGGCGGCGCAACGTCTCTACGTCTCGCACGGGACCAAGGTTGTGGTCATTGACCTCGCCAGGGATCAGGTCGTCGGCGAAATCACGAACACACCCGGAGTTCATGGCCTGGCGCCCGCGCCCGACCTGGGACTGGGCGTCACCAGCAACGGTCGTGAAAACAAGGCGGGCATCGTGGACTTGAAGACGCTGCAAACGCTTTCAAAGGTGGACACCGGTCAAAACCCGGATGGAATGCTCTACGAACCGGGGCAGCGGGAGTTTTACACGTTTAACGGACACGGCCAATCGGCAACGGTCATTGATGCAAAGTCAGCCAAGGTCGTCGCCACCATTCCGCTGGGAGGCAAACCGGAGTTTGCCCAGGCCGACCCGGCGGCAGGCCGCGTTTACAACAACATCGAAGATAAAAATGAAGTCGCTGTAATTGACACGAAATCGCACCAGGTCGTCACCAACTGGCCCATCGCACCGGGCGAGGAAGGTTCCGGCATGGCGATTGATTTGAAAAATCACCGGCTGTTCCTCGGTTGCGGTGGCAGCAAGACGATGGTGATGATGGACAGCACCAGCGGCAAGGTCATCACCTCGGTGCCCATCGGACAGGGTGTGGACGCCAACGTGTTTGACCCGGGAACCGGGTTCGCCTTTGCTTCCTGTGGCGACGGCACGACCACGATTGCGCACGAAGATACGCCGGACAAGCTAACTGTGGTGCAGACATTGGAAACCCAACGCGGTTCGCGCACGATGGCGCTCGATCCGAAGACGCACAAAATTTACCTGGCCGCCGCGCAGTTTGAGACCTCGACCAACCAGGCCGCGGCCACGCCGCGCCAGCGTCCGCGAATGGTTCCCGGCACATTCAAGATTCTGGTGTATGGAATGGACAAATAGCCGGACCCGTTTCCCGCTCAACCACGGTTCCCGGCGGCCCGGGTGTTCAAGCGGTTGTATTCGCGCTCGACCAGGCCGCCGTGAGCCGCTACTTTCCCGTCCGTCTCACCACGAGGTGAATTATGGATGAACTGTTAAAAATTTTGCAGGCCAACGCGACTGAGTCGCGTGAAAACATTGCGAAGATGCTGAACACCACTGTCGCGAAGGTGAACGAGCGCATCGCCAAATACGAAAAGAGCGGCGTCATCCGCGGCTACCAGGCCATCCTGAACGAGGATCAACTCGGGCTTGATACGGTCACGGCCGTCATCGAGGTCAAGGTGTCGCCCCAGCGCGAAGGCGGGTTCAACACCGTCGCCGCCCGCATCAGCCGTTTTCCCGAAGTGCGCTCGGCGTATCTCATGAGCGGCACCTACGACGTGCTGTTGTTCATCGAGGGCCGCAACCTGCGCGAAGTCGCCGCGTTCGTCAGCGAACGGCTGTCGCCGCTCGAAGGCGTGCTCTCCACGTCCACCCATTTCATGCTCAAAACCTACAAGCGCCTCGGCGTGTTGATGGAATCCGGCCATGCAGAAGAAAGACTCAGTGTCGCTCCGTAACTCTGGTTGTGTCGGGAATGGGGTAAGAATCTAGCAGGAACTTGGCTGTTTACGCCCGGCAATTTGGTCTGCGGTAGCATGCAGTCTCGCCACGGTCGTATCGTCCAACTCACGAATTGGCTTTAACGGCAGGCGGCGACCGAAGTAATGCCCAGCGAGAATTCCGACGGGCCGAATCGCGAAATTAAATCTGTCCACAGCCTGCTGCGCTTCAAAGAATGAAAATTCGCATTCCGTACCCATTTCTGAACAGCGAGCTTGCTTCATTAAGTGACAACTAAGAACAGCCCTCGCCCTGTTCTCCGAAGACATCTTTGGCCCAAAGACGAGACCTTTAATGTTTTCCAGTGAAATTCTCAAAGTGCGAACGTCTGGCAGAAGTGATTCGTATGCAGGGAAAAATGCTCTAACTTCTTTTTCGTGTCGCCAGTCGGAGTGTTTAACCAAGCCGATAAGATGCTCCTTCTTTTGTTCTGCGTCTCCGCCGATTTGAAGCGGGACGTCGTAGTGATTTTCTTCTTCTGTATATGAAAACTGATGGATAAGACGATGAAAGGCATTCACCTTCGGCAGTTTCCGTCCATACTTGACTTCCTTCAGTTCCAAACGCTCGTCCTTGTACGTGCCAACCTCGATAATGCCGATACCCATTTTTGACGGCCTTGTACCGTGAAGAATGTTTAGATCCGAGCAAACAGTCACCTTGCCGTCATCAGTCCCGAACACTCTCACAAATCCTCTTTCCGCGTCTGCATAGTGGCCCCACATTGTCGGATTGGTGGCGTTTAGCGCAAACGATGCGATATACTTTTCGTCCAGAAGGGCACGTGGCAACCCTTGTTCAATAAAACTGCTGGCGAGATGTTCTGCGGTGCGCAACAAAGCAGGCTGTAGCTTTTCCGCCCCACAAAGTTTTAAGGCTTTGAGGAATGCCGAATTTAAATCCTCTACCCCAAAATCCCGATTCCGTGCATTCTTTTTCAGTTGCCGCCCAATCGCATCGCTCAAACCAACTATCTCCCGAATTTCGTCGGCCTTGTCAGGCTGAAAATAGCCGGAGCAAATGCACGCATGCTCCAAAACAAATTGCGCCAAACGTTGCCATAATTCTTCGCTCCCTTTCAAAATGAAGCGGGGGCGGCATTCGCTGGCATCATTTAGCTCTCCAACAGATGCGAAATATACTTCGCCCCGCCGCAACATGCTAAACTCGAGATTTCCCGGCTTTTGGTATTTGTAGAAAAGCATTACACCTGTTGTTTTCTTAAGGTGATTGTCATCTCGCCACTAATTTACAACAAGCACAAACAGGACCGGACGTTTTCCTCGGGTGTCACGTACACACCCCGCGATTTGAGAAAATTTTTACCTCGGCGCACTATATTTGTTCCTCCTCGACGAACCCTATGTTGAACAGATACGTTGTTGCCAGTTTGACGGAATTTGACCATGCAAAAGAACGATTCAAAATCGCTCCGTAACCGCATCAACGCGACGGTGCGCGACATCCCGCGCTCGGGCATCCGCGACTTCTTCGACATCGTCAGCACGATGAAGGACGTGATCAGCCTGGGCATCGGCGAGCCGGACTTTGATACGCCCTGGCACGTGCGGGAATCCACGATGTTCGCGCTCGAACGCGGCGTGACGCATTACACGAGCAACTATGGCTATCTCGAACTCCGCCGGGCGCTGGCCAAATACGTCGGCAAAAAATTCGGCGCGGAATACAACCCGGACAACGAAATTCTTGTCACCGTCGGCGTCAGCGAGGCGCTCGACCTTGCCTTGCGCGCACTGGTCACACCGGGTGACGAAGTGCTTTACCACGAGCCGTGCTACGTGTCGTATCGCGCAACAATCCTGTTCGCGCACGGGGTGCCGGTGGCCGTCGAGACGAAGCCGGAGAACGGATTTCGCCTCACCCGCGCAATGCTGGAGGCAAAGGTGACGCCGAAGACAAAGGTGTTGATGCTGAATTTTCCGAACAATCCAACTGGCGCGGTCATGGGCCGTCAGGATTTGGAGGATGTTGCCGCGTTCGCCCGCGAGCGCGACCTCATCGTCGTTACGGACGAGATTTACGGCGAACTGACCTACGACTCAGCGCACACGAGCATCGTGAGCCTGCCGGGGATGCGCGACCGCACGATTTTCCTGCACGGCTTCTCGAAGGCATGGGCGATGACCGGTTACCGGCTCGGTTACGCCTGCGGCCCGGCGGAGTTGATTGAAGCGATGATGAAGATTCATCAATACACGATGCTCTGCGCCTCTTCCATGGGACAGAAAGCCGCCATCGAAGCGCTCGCCCGGCCGGATGCGGACGTGGGCGAGATGGTGAATGAATACCGCCGCCGCCGGAATTTCATCGCCGCGGCGTTTGCGGACATGGGCGTTGAATGTCACCGTCCGCTCGGCGCATTTTATGCCTTTCCGAGCGTGGCAAAGTTTGGCCTGAAGTCGCAGGACTTTGCGTTGAAGTTGCTGCACGAGGAAAAAGTGGCGGTGGTACCCGGTACGGCGTTCGGCGGGTGCGGCGAAGGCTTCGTCCGTTGCGCCTACGCGACCAGCATGGAAAATCTCAAGGAAGCGCTGACCCGGCTCAAAAAGTTTATTGCGAAAATTTGATTTGGTAAAAATGCGTGACGTGGCCAACGGAACGATTGATTTCCACATTTAATTTGTTAGCTATTGGGAAAAATCGCAGAATCAACAAAGGCATGACAATGAGTGAAACTCAGCCAGAGACCTTCTCAAAATGGCTCTAAATTTCGACGAGCCGGAAGACCGTCAGAAAATATTGAGAATCGTTTATGAAGAATTCCGGCGGGAATATTCCAGCGCGATAGATTAAACGCGGGTTCAGCATGATTTGAATTTGAGAGATAGAATGAATGTGCTTGTTTAGCGTTCGGCATACCAACGAGATCGTAAGCCCCTCCCGTCTTCGCCTCTACGGATAAGGCCTGCGCCTTCTGCGATCACACCACCGCGTGCAGTTCGGTTCCTAAGCAGGCACTGAAAAGCTCGCTCGTGTTGGGAACGTGGTTTTCGTTTGAGCTTCTTTTCGACCCGCGTCCGGCTGATTTGGAACGACCGGACTTTGTCAGCAAGCCATGTCGCATGACCGTTTAGCATAGATTGCCATGTGGCTGCGATGTCCTGATCAAGTTCCGAAAAGACAGCACCGTTCACGAGCCGTTCATGTACGGCGGCCAAGGAAATACCTGCTCCGCCTGCAAAGGGCTCGACGAGCACCGTTGGTCGGGCTGGGGTGTTTTGCAACCACCTGCGAGCGATTTTAATGAACCAACGCTTTCCACCCGGGTAACGAAATGGGCTCAAAAAACCATTTCGCGATGGTTTTGTCACCTTGATTGAATGCTTGCTCGTTTTGCGTTTGGTCACGGTGTAATTATTGGGAACTTTGACGTTCCTAAAATGTTTTAGCCCAAATGCAGATGGTGCGCAATACGGCTTCATAAAAATGTCAATTCAAGGAGAACCCCGACTGACTCTGGACGAGCCTTGCAGCCGGTTAAATCGCTGTTGCTAATCCAATTTCGGCTTCTCCCGTTTTATGCCGTGCGCCTCGCCACGCGGGATTTCTGCTCCTTGATTTCCTTGGGAACGCCAAGGATCACAGGGGAAAACTTTTATTGGCGTCGGTTGAATGTGTTGCGGCTGGCGAAGGCGCGGCGATTTCGAGCCGGGCTTGGGCGCGGTTGACCAGCGCGAGCATGGTGACAGACACGGCGGCCTGGCGTTCAGCTTCCTCGATGCGCGCAAATTCACCATAGACTTCCGCGCGCACCGGTTCGTTTTGCGAGGGCAATTCCTGTCCGCCGCTGGTGCGCATGGCATGCAGAATGTGGTGGGCGTTGATCAAATCCAGCGGCCGCGCGGGCGCGTAGGCGGATTCGGTGCCGGCGATTTCGGTGACCAGCCGCGCGGCGAGGAGCGTCTGCAAGACCTGTTGCGCTAGCCTGGTCGGGATGCCCAGCTCGGTGGCAATTCCCTGAATCGTGACCGGAGGCTGGCCGCGTTGAAAGCGCTGTCCGATGCACGTCATCAGCCGCAGCGCGACGAATTCGCGTCCGCGCTGGTTGACGTTCTCCGCAAGTTTGTCCTGCAGATACGCCGCGCGATTTTGGAAGGCGTAGGCGGCCTGTGCGCCAAAGAGCAAAATCAGCCAGGAAAAATAAAGCCCGATCATGAACACGGGCACGAGGCCGAGGCTCCCGTAAATGTTGCTGTTGGAAACAACGCGGGAAACGTAGAGGAAGCCGAAGATATTATTCAAGTACCAGAGCGAACCGCCCACGAAGCCACCGACCAGCGCCGCGTTGAAACGGACCCGGGTGTTCGGCATGATTTTATAGAAGGCTGCGAATGCCAGCCATAGCAGGACCATCGGGAGGAATTTAAAGATCACTTCACTTGCCAACGGCATGGATTCGACGAAGTGCCGCACGCCGGCGAACCGTGGACCCGTGGCGAGAATCAGGCCGGCGATCAGCAACGTTGGCACCAGTCCGATGGCAAACCAATAGTGTTCGATGCGGACCAGCCAGCTCCGGCTGCGGGTGACGCCCCAGACGTCGTTCATGGTCTCCTCAATCCGGCCGAGCAGGGAGAAAACCACGAAGATCAGCAGGACCGTCCCGGCCACGCCGAGCGTGCCGCTGCGGGTTTTCTGGATGAATTTATCAATATATTGGGCGGCTTCCTTTTGCGCGTTGGCCACGCGGTCCTCGACGCCGGTTGCGGCCACCACCAGGTTGGTTTCCGCAACGGAATTGGTCGGGGCTCCGCCCGTTTCGGTGTTCGTCAGGGTCGGCGCAACCGCCAGGCCCGGGTTGAATTTCAGCGGGACAAAGGCGGCATTCGTATTCAATCCGGCGGGCGGCATGAAGTTGGAGACCAATTTGTCAATCGCTTGGTAGATTTTTTCCTCGCCTTCGTTTTTGAGCAGGCTGCTGGTGACGCTGATGGCCACCGCGAGCAACGGGATGAGCGCCAGCAGCGTCGTATAGGACAACGCCGCCGCGCGGACGGGACAGCGGTTGCGCACGAAACTCCTGATGACCAGCGCGCAAAGGTGCGCGAACCGCTCGAGCCGGCTCAGTTCGCTTTCCGCGCCGGAGTAAACGCCGGTCAAAATTTTAATGAGACGTGAGAACGGCTTTATTGCCATGCGTTGCGCCACGCTAACAAACCCATTCGCCAAGTCAATCGGCGGGCGAATCCGCCTTCATTAAAATTCCGGCGCGATAAATCCGCTTTATCACCACTGCAAAATCAGCACAATGTCCGTGCAGGCATCCGTAGCTCAATTGGATAGAGCTTCTGACTTCGGATCAGAAGGTTGCAGGTTCGAGTCCTGCCGGATGCGCCAAAAAAATCGGTGTCGGATCAATTCATGAAACAACCCGGCAAGCGCAATTTCATTTGCGTACTTTCCCTGCTGTTTTTTGCCGGGATGGCCACCCTGGCGCCAGCGGCCGGTGACACTTTGGCCTGGCCCGCACTTGCTTCCCAAACGCGGCCGTGGACCTATTGGTGGTGGATGGGCAGCGCGGTGGACAAGACGAATCTCACCCGGGAATTGCAGCGTTACCACGACGCCGGGCTGGGCGGCGTCCACATCATCCCGATTTACGGCGCGAAAGGCTGGGAGTCGAATTACATCAGCCACCTTAGTCCAAAATGGATGGCGATGCTGGGCTACACCGTTTCCGAGGCGCACCGGCTGGGTCTGGGTGTGGACATGACCACCGGCACGGGCTGGTGTTTCGGCGGGCCGCAGGTTTCCGATCAAGACGCGAACGCGAATGTCGTCGTGAAAACTTACGACCTTGGCGTTGGTGAAAGACTAAAAGAAAAATTCAAACGCGAATCCATTCAAGCACTCGTTGCCTTCGGGCCAGATGGAAAATCAATTGACCTGACAGCTTCCATTTCCACCAATGGCCAGGTGTTCTTTTCTCCGCCCGGAAACCGGGTTGGAACCGAAACCTCCGCGCCTCCCAAAACCTGGAGAGTTTATGCGATTTCGCAAAAGCCGTCCGGCCAAAAGGTAAAACGCGCCGCGCCGGGCGGGGCCGGCTGGATGCTGAACCCGTTTTATCCGCCGGCGATGAGCGATTATCTCCGCCGCTTCACCGATGCGTTCGCCAATTACGACGGGCCGAAGCCGCGCGCACAGTACCAGGATTCCTATGAATACAAATCCGACTGGGCGCCGGATTTTTTTGCGCAGTTTGAAAAGAGGCGTGGATACAAGTTGCAAACCGAACTGCCCGCGCTCTTCGGCACGAATCAGGACGACCACGCCGCGCGCGTCCAATCCGATTACCGCGAAACCATTTCCGACATCATGGTGGAGGAATCGGAGCCGCGCTGGATTAAGTGGTCGCATGAACACGGTTTCATCACCCGTTACGAGGCGCACGGTTCGCCCGGCAATCTGCTCGACCTCTACGCCGTGGCCGACATCCCCGAGACGGAATTTTTCCGCACCAATCGAAATCCGCTGGTTTCCAAATTCGCCTCGTCCGCCGCGCACTTGCGGGGTGACAACCTGGTCGCGGCCGAGACCGGCACGTGGCTGGCGGAACATTTCACCGAGACCCTCGGGGAAATGAAATCGCTCGTGGATGAAATGTTTCTCTCGGGCGTGAACCACATTTTTTACCACGGCACCTGTTATTCGCCCGACGAAGCCGGCTGGCCGGGCTGGTTGTTTTATGCCTCAACGGAAATGAACCCGCGCAATTCCATCTGGCGTGACGCGCCTGCGCTCAACGATTACATTGCGCGTTGCCAGTCCATTTTGCAGTCGGGCAAACCGGACAACGATGTGCTGCTCTACTGGCCGGTTTATGATTATTGGAACGAGGCCACCAACCGGCTGCCAACGCTGCAGGTGGAGTCGCAGCAAATCTGGTTTGAAAATCAGCCCATCGGCAAAACCGCGCATGAACTTTGGAACCGCGGCTACGCCTTCGACTACGTTTCCGACCGGCAATTGCAAACGGCCAAAGTGACTGATGGGAAAATCCAGATGCCCGGCGGAAATTATAAAGTCATCGTCGTGCCCCCCTGCGGGCACCTGCCGCTGAAGACCGGCCAAAAACTCCTCGCCCTTGCCCGGTCCGGCGCGACGGTGATTTTTCAGGATGATTTTCCGACGGATGTTCCGGGTTGGGGCAACCTGGAAAAACAACGGGCAGAATATAAGAACGCCATGGTCAACCTTGAACGGAGCCACCCGGCCAGCCTGCTGGAGCAAACGAAAGTCGGCCGGGGCCAGATTTTTGTCGGCCGCATCGGGATGGCCTTGTCATTGGGAGGCGCCACTCGCGAGCCGATGACCGACAACAGCCTGCTTTTTGTCCGTCGCACGTTTGACGGTGGTTATTGTTATTTCATCGCCCATCGTGGCGACAAAAGGTTCGACGGGTGGGTGACGCTTGCCTGTGCCGCAAAATCCGCCGTCATCCTCGACCCGATGAACGGCAGCGTTGGCATCGCGGCGCTCAACCAGACCAGCGGGCAGGCCCAGGTTTATTTGCAGCTTCAACCCGGTGAGTCGGTGATGCTGCGGGTCTTCGCCAACCGCAAAATTGACGGCCCGGCCTGGAATTATTGGCGCCCGGCTGGTCCGGGCGGTGAAATCAAAGGCGGCTGGCAGGTGGAATTTATTTCGGGCGGGCCGACGTTGCCGGCGCCGCTTGAAACCACGAAGCTCGCATCCTGGACGGAACAGGGCGACACCAACGCGCAAAGTTTCGCCGGCACAACGCGTTACTCGATCACCTTTGATGCGCCCGATCCCCATTCCGGACCGTGGCAGCTTGACCTCGGCGATGTTCGCCAAAGCGCGCGCGTCCAGCTCAACAGCCGTGATTATGGCACGCTCATCACGCCGCCGTTCCGCGTGACGGTGGATAATTTGAAGCCGGCCGGCAACCAACTTGAAGTCGAAGTCACGGGCGTTTCAGCCAATCGCATCCGCGATCTGGACCGGCGCGGCGTGCCGTGGAAAAACTTCCGTGACATCAATTTCGTGGATATTGACTACAAGCCGTTCAATGCGGCCAATTGGCCGCTGATAGATTCAGGCCTGCTCGGCCCGGTGACGTTGACGGCAGTGGCACCGGTGCAGGTCAGGTGATACCGGCTGGAAATCACTCGTGACTGGACTTGCCCGGGTATTCCTGGTCGAACCACGCCTTCAATTCGGCATTGAGCCGTTTCAAGTCCGGCGTTGCGCAATACCGAAGGCAGAATCTGGCGCGCAGATTGTGAACAACTAATTTTTGTGCTTTGCCGGGCAGTCGCTACGATGGACCCGATGGCTGACGCCTACGAACAACTGCTCGACGCAACGATTCAACATCTGGATGATTTGAAATCGCGCGGCGTCCGCCACGTCGCCGTCGCGCCGGAAACGCTCCACGCCCTGGCGCAACCCACGCCACGGCCAGTTGAAGGCAGGGACACACGGCCCGCGCGTCCGGCGGAAGTTCCAACTTCCCCTTCGGACGAGCCGGCGGCTCGTCCCTACCAAAAAACAATCTCCGCGCCTGCCGCGGAACAGACGACATTACTCGCACTGCCCGATGAAACGGTTCCCAGCCAGAGCCCGCCGCTGGAGCCGCAGGCCAAGGCGGCGGCGTTTGCCGCGTTGCGCGCGCGCGCGCTGGCGTGCGTCAAATGTCCCCACCTCGCGTCGTCGCGCAAAAACGTCGCGTTCGGTGTCGGCAGCATTGACGCGCAACTCATGTTCGTGGGCGAGGCGCCAGGCGCGGACGAAGACGAGCAGGGCGAGCCATTCGTCGGCAAGGCCGGCCAGTTGCTCACGAAAATCATCCAGGCGACGGGACTGAAGCGCGCGGACGTTTACATCGCCAACATTTTGAAATGCCGGCCTGACACACCCGGCCAGACCGCCGGCAATCGCAAGCCGACCGCCGCCGAGATGGCCACGTGCATTCTGTATCTGCACGAGCAGATTGATTTGATCCGGCCCCGGGTCATCGTTGCCCTCGGCGCGACGGCGGTGGAAGGTCTGCTGGGCAAGACCTTGGGCATCACCAAGCTGCGCGGCACTTGGAAAACGTATCGCGGCACGCCGCTCATGCCGACGTATCATCCGGCGTACCTGCTGCGCAACCATGCCATGAGCGAGAAGCGCAAAGTCTGGGAAGACATGCTGGCCGTAATGGAAAAACTCGATATGCCCATCAGCGAAAAACAGCAGCGATTTTTCTTGAAGGTTTAATTCGCGGATTGCGTGGACCTCATTTTCCGCTATAACCACCCGCCATGCATCAAATCATCCAGTGGTTGGGCGATTGGTATAATCACGCGCTGCAAACGGGCGGTTATCCCGCCATCGCGCTCATGATGGCGGTGGAAAGTTCGGTGTTCCCCTTGCCCAGCGAAATCGTGATTCCACCAGCGGCGCATTGGGCGCACACGGGACAAATTCAGTTGAGCCTGTGGGGCATTGTGCTGGCGGGCACCATCGGGTCGTGGTTTGGCGCCACGTTGATGTATTGGGCGTCGCGGATTGCCGGCCGGCCGCTCGTGCTGCGCTTCGGCAAATACGTTTTCATTTCCGCCGAAAAAGTGGAAGGCGCGGAACGCTGGTCGGCGCATTATGGTTCGATGGGCATTTTCATTTCGCGCATGTTGCCGGTCGTGCGGCATCTCATCGGCATTCCGGCGGGCATCGTGCGGATGGATTATCTGAAATTTTCCCTGTTCACACTGCTCGGCTCGGGCATCTGGTGCTCGGTGTTGTGCTGGCTGGGCGTGAAGATGGGACAGGACGAACAATTGATGAAAGGCGAGTATCATCGCGTCACCCTCTGGCTCGCGGGCGCGGTGCTGGTGCTCGGCGGACTGTATTATTTCTTCGTCCACCGGCACATGAAGAAAAAACTTTGACACGGATTTCACGAATTTTCACAGATTCAATCCGTGAATATCTGTGTAATCCGTGTCTAATTTTGATTTGCGCCTTTGCGGCTTTGCGTTGAGATTCCGCCCGCCGCCTCCCCCCGGCTCCTATTTGACGAGCTGGAAGCTGAACGGATACTTGTAATCCTCGCCGTTGTTGGCCTTGAGGCCGGCAATAATGGCGAAAACCAGCCCGGCGAGGGCGATTAAAATTACAATCGGGAACAGCAAAAAGCCGACGCAGAAAAAGGACAACACGAATGCCACGATAGCACCGGCAAACGCGGTGATAAACACTGTAAGTTGAAAATTCAGCGCTGCCTTGCCGTGAACGTCCACGGAGGGGAATTCTTTCTTCTTGATCTGCCAGACCAGCAACGGGCCGATGATGTTCCCAAACGGAATGACGAAACCCGCCAGCGCGCTCAAGTGGCACAACATGTTCCAGGTGCGCGCCTGGCTTTCGTTGGAACCGGGAGCGGGTGCGGGTTGGCTGGGTGGAGGTGTCTGGGGTGGAGGCATTTGATTTTCTGACATAGATTTCCTTTCTTGGATTTGACCGCTGATACGCCGATTTGAATCGCCGCGCAAGAATGAATTTTACCGTAAAATCTCTTTGCGCCTTGGCGTCTTTGCGTTGAAATTCCTCCGTGCCTGCGACTGAAGCCATCCGCAAAAAACTGGGCGCCTTGCCGCACAAACCGGGCATCTACCTGATGAAGGACCGGTTCGGCACGGTCATTTACGTCGGCAAGGCGCGCGACCTGCGCCAGCGCGTGAGCCAGTATTTCCATCCGTCGCGGCGCTTGGGCTGGGACTTGAAATTCAACGCGCTCGTCGAGGCCATCCATGATTTCGACATTCACGTCGTGCGGAGCGAGCCGGAGGCGTTCCTGCTCGAGGGCAAGCTCATCAAGGAAATTCACCCGCGCTACAACATCAGTTTCCGCGACGACAAACGGTTCCTGATGCTAAAAGTAAACTTGAACGACCCGATCCCCAACTTCGCCTTCACCCGGCTCCGGAAGGACGACGGCGCGCGTTACTTCGGGCCGTTCTCGAATTCGGGCGCGCTGCGCAACACGCTCGCGCTGGTGCGGCGGCAGTTCAACCTGCGCGGCTGCCGCGTGTTCACGCCGGGCGAGGCCGACTACAAGCATTGCCTCTACGCACACCTCAAATACTGCACCGCGCCGTGCATCGGCAACGTGACGCGCGAACAATACCTGGAGCAGATGAACGCCGCGTGCGATTTCATCGAAGGCCAGTGCCACGAAATGAAGGAACAGCTCGAAATCGAAATGCGCAAGGCCGCCGCCGCGCAGGATTACGAGAAAGCCGCCAGCCTGCGCGATCTTATTTCCGACTTGAAGGAAACGACGAAGAAAACTGAAAGGTTCGAGCGCATACCGTACACGTTGCCACTGGCGATTGACCCGCAACGCGATCTCACGGAACTGGCGAAGGTTCTTGGCCTGCGCGAACCGCCCCAACGCATCGAAGGGTTCGACATTTCGAACATCAGCGGCACATTTGCCGTCGCGTCGCTCGTGAGTTTTAAAAATGGCCGGCCTGACCGCGCGAATTACCGCCGGTTCAAAATCAAAACCGTCGAGGGCCAGGATGACTTTGCGAGCGTGGCCGAGGTCGTGAAGCGGCGATATTCGCGGCTTTTGCGCGAGAGCGAAGTTAAAGTAGGGCAGGCGGCTCGCCTGCCCGCGCGGAGCGAAGCGAGACGCGATGCGCTCGCGCTGGCGCGTTCGCTGGGCAGGCGAGACGCCTGCCCTACTTTACCCGACCTCATCCTCATTGACGGCGGCAAGGGACAACTGAACGCCGCCTGCGGGGAATTAAAGAAACTCGGCCTCGAAAGGATTCCCGTCATCGGGCTGGCAAAGGAATTCGAGGAAATTTATGTGCCGGGCGAAAGCAAACCGCTGCGGCTGGGACTGAACCATCCGGCGGTGAAATTATTGCAGCGAATTCGCGACGAATGCCATCGTGTCGCCAATTCCTACAACGCGCAGCTTCGCATCAAGCGCATTTCGGAGAGCGTGCTCGACGAGTTTCCCGGCATCGGCGAGCGGCGCAAGCAGGCGCTGCTGAAAAAATTCGGCTCGGTGCAGCGGTTGCGGACGGTGACAATGGAACAAATCGCCGCCGTGCCGGGCTTTGGCGGAAAAGCGGCGGCGGAGTTGAAAAAGTTTCTCGAAGCGCGGTCAACTCTGACTGGTTAACGAACCCGCCGTTACAGTTTGTTTCCCAGCAGCTTCTTCCAGTCCATAAGCGAAGCTGACAAAACCGGCCATCGGGGTTATGGCCCAAAGAACGATCACGACCAATTGACTGACAGTGAAGTCAAACCGCGGCAGAATCAGGCGGATAAAGACGACCAGCCAGGCGATTGCCAGAAGCATGCACGCCACTTCAACTGCCATCCGCGTTCGCTGGTTGGGAAAAACCGGGAGAAACCTGTAGGCAAATCGCCAGCTGGCAGCCAGCAAGACGGTCAATGCAACCGCAGCAAATCCCAGCATTCGCTCGGCCGAACTCATTTGATTGCCGCTCTTGAAAAGACCGAAGGCAGCCGCCGCGAGATACAGCACTCCCACGACTCCCAAAGCCAACAAATTCAAGCGCCGCTCCCCAAGTGGTGAAATCAAATCCCGTTTCCACCATGCCACCCGACCGGCTTCCCCGCCTTTTGCGAACTTCGCTTTGAGCACCCTGGCTTGACCGACTCGCTGGACGGCCACCGCAAAAGCCTGCTGCGCGTTTAATCCCAATTGCATTTGCTGCTCCACGGCGCCACGCAAATGGGCTTCCCATTCATCCAGCGGCTCGGGCGTTTTGATACCGGCGGCCCGCATTTGCCGCCGCCAGTCTGCGATGGCGTGGTCGAGGCTAAACATATCCGATGTGACCGGGCTGGCATTGATTGCTCACGGTTTGTTTCCCCGGCCAGAGAACCTTCCTCCCAATCGCTTCAAAAAATTCGTGCCAATTCATGGAATTCGTGGCTTAATTTTGCGATATGAACATTCAAGTGGCTGTTTTATGCGACGCCGCGACCGAGGACCACGGCAAGCTCAATCTCCTCGGCTCGTTCGACACGATTTACGCGCCGCAATTGCCCGCCGTGCATCCGCAATGCGCCGTCGCGTTGCGCGTCACGTTCAACGCCGGCGACGAGGGCACGCGCAAGCTCAAGTTGAACTTCGTCAACGCCGACGGCCACGCCATCATGCCGCCCATCGAAATCCCGGTGGCGGTCGCGCTGCCGGACGACGTGCATTTTCTCACGCGCAATTTCATCGTGAACATCCAGCAGTTGAAATTCGCCGAGGCGGGTTTGTATTCCGTGGATGTCCGGCTCGATGACAAATCGCAGGCGAGCATTCCATTGTCGGTCAAACACCTGCCGCAAGCGGTGGCGTAAGGAGCGCGGGCAGCCTGCCCGCGCGGCTCAAGACGGCTGCTGCGCCGGCGCAAGTTCTTCCCGTAGCGGCGACTCGGAAGAGCGCCGTTGTCTCAAACTTCAAAAAAATGGCGGCGCTCTGCCGAGACGCCGCTACGCCACGCGATTTTGGGCTTTGAACTTTGGGCTTTGGACTTTAATAATTCGCCGCATGGCGAATTCAAACAACGAAACGGTCCTGCAACTCGAACTGCCCGGCGTCAAAAAACTCAAGAGCGGCAAGGTGCGCGAAGTTTTCGACCTTGGCGACCGCCTGCTGTTCGTCGCCACCGACCGCCTCTCGGCGTTCGACGTGGTCATGCCCAACGGCATCCCGCGCAAGGGCGAGGTGCTCACGCAGATTTCGTATTTCTGGTTCGCGCAGACCGAATCGTTCCAGCCAAACCATTTGCTCTCCCACGCGACCGACCCGTTGCCGAAAAATCTTCAGCCCTTTGCCGGCCAGCTCGCGCGGCGCAGCATGATTGTGAAAAAGGCGAAGCCGCTCGCCATTGAATGTGTCGTGCGCGGCTACCTCGCCGGTTCGGGTTGGAAGGAATACCAGAAATCGCAGACCGTCTGCGGCATCAAGCTGCCGGCCGGTTTGAAGGAATCATCCGAACTGCCCGAACCGATTTTCACGCCCGCGACCAAAGCGGAAACCGGCCATGACGAAAACATTTCCTTTGCCCAAGCGGCAAAGATTGTGGGGGCGGACACCGCGGAAGAAGCGCGGGCGAAGAGCCTGAAGATTTACAATTCCGCCCGCGATTACGCGCGCAAACGCGGCATCATCATTGCCGACACGAAGTTTGAGTTCGGCCTGTTCGATGGCAAACTCATTCTGATTGACGAGGTGCTGACGCCGGATTCCTCGCGTTTCTGGCCTGCCGACCAGTATCAGCCGGGCCGCGGCCAGCCGAGCTTCGACAAACAATTCGTCCGCGACTATCTCGAAACGCTCGATTGGAACAAGACCCCGCCCGGCCCGGTGCTGCCGCTGGAAGTCGTTGCCAAAACCAGTGCGACCTATCTGGAGGCTTACGAGCGATTGACGGGGAAAAAGCTTTAATTCGTAGCGGCGGTCGGCAGACCGCCGGTAACTTGTTTTGACAAGCCGGAGAGATTGCGGCTTTCTGCCGAAAGCCGCTACGTCGGCAGGCGTTCACAAGCCGGAAGCTTTTGCCGCATTTTTAACCGTGCAAACTCTGGTCGAAGATTTTTTGCAATACCTGCGCCATGAGCGCGGACAGGCGGAGCACACGCAGAAAACCTACGCCGCGTTGCTCGGCAAATTCACCGCCTGGGCGCAGAAGCAGGGATTGAACGACTGGAAACAGGTCGAGTTGAAGCACCTGATGGCATTCTTGCAACACGAGCGCGAACGGCCATTGGCCGACGAGCCGAAGGAGTCCATCAAGCGCCTCAGCAGCGAGAGTGTTTATCTCGAAATCGCCGCCCTGCGGGCGTTTTATCGCTTCGCCGAAAACGAAAAGCTTTTGCCGGTCAACGTGGCGGAAAATTTGTCGCTGCCGCGCCGTTGGCAACGCCTGCCCAAGGCGCTGACCAACGACGAAATCACAAGGCTGCTGGCGCCTGATGCAGCAGAACAACCCACGCCCGGAAGCTTGTGCGACCAGGCGATTCTTGAACTGGCTTACGCCTCCGGTTTGCGGCTCGCGGAGCTTCGCAATGTGCGCCTGGAACAACTTCATCTCGATGCCGGCTTCATCAACGTCATCGGCAAGGGCAACAAGGAGCGCATTGTGCCGGTCGGGAAAATAGCCGTGGCAGCGTTGAACCGTTACCTTGAAGTTGGCCGACCCAGGCTCGTCACGCCACGTTCGCCAGCCAATGTTTTTTTGACGAAGCGTGGCACACCGTTCGCATCCGTGACGTTGTGGCTGCGGATTAAAAATCGAGTCAAGCGGATCGGTGTCGTGCGCAACATCACGCCGCACATGCTGCGGCACAGTTTTGCCACGCATTTGCTGGAGCACGGCGCGGACCTGCGGGTGATCCAGGAATTGCTCGGCCACGCGAACATCAGCACGACGGAGATTTACACGCACGTGACAGGGAACCGGCTGCGGGACATTCACCGGAAATTTCACCCGCGGGCATCGTGATCGGACTTTGGCCATTTTTTCGGGAGGAAACGCAATTTTTGGCAGACCATTTATTACTGCGGCGACACGGTTATTGGCCCGACTGTTCCTGAAGCCGCATCGCGTCCGCAAAGACGGCCAGGAGCACGTTTATTACCCGCGGGATGAAAGTTTGCGCGTGAGTCGTTCCCGTGTCACCCAGCGGAGCGATCTGCCTGCCGCGAATCACGCAGCCCGAACCGGCGCAAGCCCTCTTGTTGCATCAGTTGGGCTGGAGCTTGCCGGAAACAACCGCCGCCGAAAATCTACAAGGGGCAGGCACCGGAGGGGTGGACAACCTGAGTGGTGAAAGTTGCGAGTTTCCCCGGAAACTCAAAAATCGCCCGTCGAATCTGAGAAAGTCGGGCCAGCGAGGAACAAAATGAGTTTGCTGGTTTGCAGAATTTCTGCGGCAGCAAGGGCTAAAATTTTTCGAATGCAAAGACGCAAAGGCGCGAAGAAAAAAAACTCCGCGCCTTTTTAAATTTCTAAGGGGCCGAAACGGCCGCCGCTGTTCCATTCGGCGCAGCGGCGGCCGTCCTGAAAGCCTCGATGCGTTCGATGCGATGCCGGCGTTTCGCACCGTGCAGCTCAAATTCCACTTCGTCGCCGACTTTGTTGTTGAGCAAGGACTGCGCGACCGGCGAGAGATAGCTGATGACGCCCTTGTCCGGGTCGGAGTCCCAGGCGCCGAGGATCGTGAACGTTTCCGGCTGGTTCGCGCCCAGATCGGTGGCCTGCACAATCGTGCCGATGCTGACGATGTCGGTGCGCACGTTGGCAAAATCCGTGCCGCGGGCGCGGGTAAGCTGCGTTTCGAGTTCATCCTTGCGGCGCATGAGCATTTTCTGCATTTCCTTCGCCGCCTTGAATTCGTGATTTTCGCTGAGGTCGCCGTAACTGCGGGCGGTGGCGATTTCCCTGGAGTTGGCGGGAATTTTCTTCTGCACCAATTCCTGATACTCGGCCTTGCGGCGTTCGAGACTCTCCCACGAAACCAGCATGGAGCTGTCCTGTTTGGCCTGTTCGCCGGTGATGAGCGATTGGACGGCGGGATGACTTTTGACGAGCCGCGCCAGGAGCGAACGTTTGTCCATGTCATCGAACACCGGCGACAGTTGCAATGCGCGGGTGAGGTCCTTGACCACGTCGATGTCGGCGGACGCGGTCAACTCGGCCAGCAATTCGTGGTCGTCCAAAATGAATTCGCGCAGCCGGTTCGAGCGCTTTTCGTTGAATTGATCCCGTTCCATCGCGGTGAGCATGGCGCGAAAAACTTCCGGCCCGAGAATGTCGGCAAAGGCATCGCTGCGTTCGCGTCCGAGCCAGAGCAACAATTCGCTGCCCGCCGTGTGCTGATTGACCAGCCGGGCCAGCGTTTCCTTGAGCAAATCCATTTTGCCTTCCGAAATCAGCAAATTGGCAAACTCGCGGCACAATTTCGCGGAAACAAAATTCAACGAATTACGCAGCACTTCATGCCAGTGCTCGGGATTCGCAGCCTTGAACGACCCCAGTGCGTGGTGGTGTTTCGCAGCGGGAATTTGTTCCAGCACCGGACCGAATTTCATGTCCTGCGCCCAGATTTGCGCAGCGGTGATTTCGTCGGCCGCCGGTGGCAATCCGGCGATTTCGCGCAATTCGTCGCGCGCGAAAATGGCCTCCAGCGCGACCGACGGCTGCGTGCGTTGATACGACGCAATGTCCATGTTCAGCCCGGCGATGATTTCAGCGGCGGCGGCCTGCTTGTCGGCCAGGTCCGACGCGCTCTTCGACAATTCGCCGACCACCGCCACGCGCGCCTTCAAACCTTTTGCCGCGCGAAAATTCGTCATTAACCGGTCCTGCAACGAAATTTCCCTGGCTTGATAGACGACCGGCTCGGTTTTTTTCAGCGGCACGATGAAGTGTCCGTCCTTTTTCATTTCGCGCCGCGCGGTTTCCCACCATTTCTTCCAATCGTCGCGAATGACATCCGGCACGAGCGCCTGCTGGATCTGGTCCGCCGTTGCCTTGCCGCCGTAGCTGTTCAGCACGAGCTTGATCAAATCGAGATGATGCGCGGCCATCTGGCGCACGTTTTCCAGGTCGTTGGCCTTGCGCGCAAGAATGTGGTCCTTGGGAATCGGCTTGAGGCTCTCGACGGCGAAGCCCAAATCCATTGTGTGTCCCGGCTTGCCGGCGAAATCAATGGTGAACCGCGCAAAAACCGTGTCCACCGTTTTGATGCGCCCGAAGCCCCAACTGCGATGCATGCAGCAGCCGCTTTCCGCCAGCAACGTCAGCGGCTCCACGTGCCGCCCTTCGATTTTTCCCGCCGCCGCCAATTTCTCGAATTCTTCTCTCATAAAAGCCTTTTAACTCGCATCCAAAAAGTCGTATGGCATTATTAAAATTGGTGGGCGCACAAAAACCAAGAGAAATCGCGGCGCGTGTTTTGCAACAACGGCGCGCCGGGGGCAAATTCATTGAAGATTTGCTCGAAACCGCGCTGCATGGCGCGCAACTTTCGCCCGCCGACCGCGCGCTTTGCCAGGAAATCGTGTACGGCGTCGTGCGCTGGCAGGCAACACTTGACTGGCTCATCGCCCGAAAAACAAACGGGCGGGAACAAAAATCGGCCCTGCAAAATTTATTACGGCTCGGTCTCTACCAGATTTTTTGGCTCGACCGGATTCCCGATCACGCCGCCGTTCACGAAACCGTCGAACTCGCCAAGCAGAACGGTTTTGGCGCCCAGGCCGGATTCGTCAACGCCATTTTACGCGGCTACCTGCGTGAACATGACGAAACCAAAGAACTTCTGGCCGGATTAAAAATTTCACAGCCCGCGCTGGGCTGGTCGCATCCCGAATGGCTGGTTGCCCGCTGGCAAAAGCGCTGGGGCATCGAAAAAACCGCGTCGCTTTTGGAATGGAACAACACGCCGCCGAAAACATTCGCGCGCGTCAACACCCTGAAATTTCGGAGGGGCGAGTTCCACGAGTCCCAAATATCCGCCGAAAATTCAGAGCGTCGTGGAACTCCGCCCTCCGACTTCAAGGATGCCGGCGACCTGCTCACCCGCTGGCGTGACGAAAACGTGGAATACGATTTTGTCCGGCGCGACTGGCTGGAGGAAAACCTGGTCTTTGAATTGAAATCGCATCCATCGGTGGGTTCGCTGGCGAGTTTTCGCGACGGTTGGTTTTACATCCAAGACCCCGGCACACTGCTCGCCGCGTGCAAACTCGGACCACAGCCCGGCGAAACGATTTTGGATTTCTGCGCCGCGCCCGGCGGCAAAACGACTTTCATCGCGCAGTTGATGAACAACCAGGGCCGGGTCATCGCACAGGATGTTTCAGATGAACGACTGAAATGGATTCAAGAAAACTGCCAGCGGCTGGGCGTGACGTGTGTGGAAACTGTTTTGCCCTCGACTCTCGACCCTCAACCCTCGACTTTCGACCGCATCTTGGTGGACGCCCCGTGCTCGAACACCGGCGTGATGCGCCGGCGCGTGGATTTGCGCTGGCGGATCCAGCCGGAAGAAATCAAACGCCTCCGCACCGCGCAACTGGATTTGCTCCAACAAGCCGCGACACAGGTGAAACCCGGCGGGGTTCTGGTTTACAGCACGTGCAGCCTTGAGCCGGAGGAAAACGGCGGGGTCGTGGAACAATTTTTAAGCGAGCGCGCCGATTTCAAATTGGATTATGAACACGAATTATTGCCGTTTGTGGACAATGTGGATGGAGCTTATGTTGCACGAATTCTTCGCAATTGAACTCGCTGCGTCCAATCTTTGGATTCAATCATCCATTTTGATGGATGATTGCCAGCCCGACTTTCGCACAAAAGTGGCTGGATGAACTTTTTTCGGCGATGGCACGGTTGTGCAGCAAACACCTGGATTGGTTTTGGGCTGCCAAAGTGCGGTGTGACAACCCACCCGCTGGACAAGACTCCGCCGGGCTTGAGAACATCAATGCCTGTTCCTGAACCGGAAGACGCACCCACCGCTGGTCGCCGGCGTGGGGGCGGGAAATGTTTTCGTGCCAAAATTTCATTTGCCTTTGCGGGCGACAGGATAAAATCGCGCCATGAACGCGCGGATGAATTTTCTCTTCGTCGCTGCATTGTTCGGTTGTCTCACCACAGCCAGTTGCTCGAACGAACCTAAACCCGCAAAGGAGCAAGTTATGAACCTCCAAATCACCAGCACCGCCTTTTCCGAAGGTCAACCGATTCCGGCAAAATATTCCTGCGAAGGCAGCGACGCTTCGCTGCCGCTCAAGTGGACGAACGCGCCTGCAAACGCGAAGAGCTTCGCACTCATCGCCGACGATCCTGACGCGCCCGTCGGCACGTGGGTGCATTGGGTGCTTTACGATTTGCCACCGAACACGACCGGACTTCCGGAAGGCGTGGCCAAAACGCAATTCATCGTCGGCAATGCGAAGCAGGGATTAAACAGCTGGCCGCGCCTGGGCTATGGCGGGCCGTGTCCGCCACCCGGCAAACCGCATCGCTACTTTTTCAAGCTCTACGCCCTCGACACGATGCTCGACCTGAAACCTGGCGTGACGAAAAAGGATTTGCTCAAGGCGATGGAAGGACACGTTCTCGCGGAAGGGCAGTTGATGGGGACGTATCAGAGGAAATAAAACATCGAACATCCAACATCGAACGCCCAACATCCAATGAACGGCACGAACGGCGGCAATATTGGATGTTCGATGTTGGATGTTGAGCGTTCGATGTTTCTGGCGGCATAATTTTTTCAGCCTTTCGTTCCGTGCCGATTTCATGTTTAGTATGCGCCGCTTATGAGCAAAACCGCATTATTGTTCGCCGGACAGGGCGCGCAGGCCGCCGGCATGGGCAAAGACCTCGCCGAAAAATTTCCGTCGGCCAAAGCCTGGTTCGACCGCGCCAACACTGCGCTCAGCTACGACCTTGCTTCAATTTGTTTCAACGGTCCGGAAACTGAACTCACGAAAACTGAAAACACCCAGCCCGGCATCTTCCTTGTGAGCTGGGTCGCGTTTCAACTGCTCAAGGAATCGGCGCCATCGCTCAAATTTGACGCCACTGCCGGTTTGTCGCTCGGCGAATTCACGGCGCTGACGGCGGCGGGCGCGATGAGTTTCGAGGACGGCCTGCGCGTGGTGCGCCAGCGCGGACGATTCATGCAGGAGGCCTGCGAAGCCACGCGCGGCGGCATGGCGGCGGTCATCGGTTTGGATGAAGCGACCACGCGCGAAGTCTGTGCCGAAGCCGGAGTGGTTCTGGCGAATCTGAATTGTCCCGGCCAGCTCGTCATTTCCGGCGAGTCGGACAAAATCACCAAAGCCGTTGAACTGGCCAAAGCCAAAGGCGCCAAGCGCGCCATTACCCTACCGGTGGCCGGCGCGTATCACTCGCCGCTCATGGCCAGCGCCCAGCCAAAACTGCAGGCGGAACTGGCCAGAGTGAAATTGTCACCGCCGGTCGTGCCAGTGATTTCGAACGTGACGGGGCAACCGCACGGCGTCGCGGCGGACATTTCCGCGCGGCTGGTCGAACAGGTGACGTCGTCGGTGCTCTGGGAAAAATCCATGCGTTACCTCCTGGCACAGGGTTTCACGCGGTTCATCGAACTCGGCCCCGGCACGGCGCTGAGCGGTTTCATGAAACGCATTGATAAAGGCGCGCAGATGCTCAACGTCGCGGACGTGGCCAGCCTGGAAGCAGCGGTTAAAGTGCTGGTGTAGCACCTGCGTCCCGCGGGTGGCTTTGGGCGTCGCGCCCAAAGCAAAGAGCGCAGAACATTCATGCGATCATTTCCAGTCGTACGAATGGATTCAGGCGGGACGCCTGAATTGACCCGCCAGAGGCGGGTGCTACCGACAGCCTTCGTCCCATCAAATTTTTCGTGTGCATTCAAACCCGTTCACGGTTAAACATTTCGCAGTTATGAAACAACTTGAGAATCAAATCGCCGTCGTCACCGGCGCGGGCCGGGGCATTGGCCGCGCCATCGCGTTGAAATTCGCCGCCCAGGGGGCCGACATCGTGGCCGTGGACCTGAAAACCGACTTTGTGCAGGAAACGGTGGATGAGGTGCGCAAACTCGGGCGCAAAGCCTGGGCGGTGGCCGCCAATGTGGCCGAGGCCGCCAGCGTCGAGGCCGCCGTCGAGCAGATTTTGAAGGAGGCCGGCCGCGTGGACATCCTCGTGAACAACGCCGGCATCACCAAGGACGGCCTGCTCATGCGCATGAGCGAGGCGGACTGGGACGCCGTGCTGGACATCAACCTCAAGGGGACGTTCCTGTTCACCAAGGCATTCAGCCGCGCCTTCGTGAAACAGAGATCCGGCCGTATCGTCAACATCGCCTCCGTGATTGGCCTGATCGGCAATGCCGGCCAGTGCAATTACGCGGCGAGCAAGGCCGGCGTCATCGGCTTTACGAAGTCCGTCGCGCGGGAATTGGCCTCGCGCGGAGTCACCGCGAACGCCATCGCCCCCGGATTCATCGAGACCAAGATGACCGAGGCGCTCGGCCCGGAGGCACGGACCGCCCTGCTCAAGCAGATTCCGCTGGCCAGTCTGGGCCAGCCTGGGGACGTGGCGGAGGCGGCATTGTTTTTCGCCAGCCCGGCAGCGCGTTATATCACCGGGCAGGTTTTGGCGGTGGACGGCGGGATGGTGATGTAAACGGGCAAATCAATTAATTTGAAAAAAAATGTGATTCGGGGCTTGACGATTCCGGCTTTCGTGGCATAGAGACGGGTCAAAATTAACTTATGGCTGACAAACCTATTGACCAACGGGTAAAAGACATCATTGTCGAACAACTCGGCGTGAAACCGGACCAGGTGACGCCGGAGGCGAAGTTCATCGAAGACCTCGGCGCGGATTCGCTCGACACCGTCGAGTTGATCATGGCGCTGGAAGAGGAATTCGGCATCGAAGTGCCGGACGAACAGGCGGAAAAACTCCTGACCGTCGGCGATGTGGGCAAGTACATCGAAGAACATCAAAAATAGTTGCGACTTTAGTCGCTTCGGGGCAGCTTGGCTGAATTCAGCTTGAGCTGCCCCGTTTGATTTTTTATGGCAAACAATTGGATAGACCGCCGCGTGGTCGTCACCGGCCTCGGCGTGGTGACGCCGCTCGGACATCAACTCGATGTTTTTTGGAACAACCTCGTTTCCGGCCAATGCGGCATTGACCGCATCACCGCGTTCGACGCGACGCCGTTCGCCACGCAGGTCGCCGGCGAGGTGAAAAATTTTGATCCGCTGCCGGCGTTTCCGTCGCCGAAGGAAGTCCGGCGGACGGATCGTTATTCGCAATTCGGCATTTTCGCCGGGCACCAGGCGCTGCTCGATTCCGGACTCGACCTCGACCGGGAAAACCGCGACGAAATCGGCGTCATCATCGGCTCCGGCATCGGCGGTTTGTCCACCACCACCGAGCAACTCAAAATTTTGTTCCAACGCGGTCCCGGCCGGCTCTCGCCGTTCATGATCCCGATGCTCATCGGCAACATGGCCTCCGGCACGTTCTCGATGTACAAAGATTTGCGCGGGCCGAATTTCGCCACCTGCTCCGCCTGTGCCACGGCCAATCACGCCATCGGCGAAGCCTGGCGCTGCATCAAAATGGGCGACGCGCAGGCGATGTTCGCCGGCGGCGCGGAAGCGACGATCGTGCCCATCGGCATCGGCGGTTTTTGCGCGATGCGGGCCATGAGCACGCGCAACGACGATCCCAAACACGCCTCGCGCCCCTTCGACAAGGAACGCGACGGTTTCGTCATGGGCGAAGGCTCCGGCGTCATCGTGCTCGAAGAATTGGAACATGCCAAAAAGCGCGGCGCGAAGATTTATTGCGAAATCGTCGGTTACGGCAACACGGCCGACGCGCACCATCTCACCGCGCCGTCCCCTGGCGGCGAAGGCGCGGCCCGGTGCATGAAAATGGCGCTGCGCCAGGGCGGATTAAATCCCGGGGACATTTCCTACATCAACGCCCACGGCACCGCCACACAGCAAGGCGATGTCTGTGAAACGCAGGCCATCAAGACCGTTTTCGGCAGCCACGCAAAAAAGGTGGCCGTCAGCTCCACCAAAGGCGCGACCGGCCACATGCTGGGCGCGGCGGGCGCCGTGGAAATGACGGCCTGCGCGCTCGCCATCAAACACGGCGTCGTCCCGCCAACCATCAATCTGCAGGTGCCCGATCCCGAGTGCGATCTGGACTACGTGCCGAACACCGCGCGCGAGTTGAAAGTGAACGTCATCATCAACAATTCGTTCGGCTTCGGCGGCCACAACGCCAGCATCGCGGCGAAAAAATTTACGGGCTGAACCGTGAACTTTCTTTCGTTAATCGAAAGCAAACGCGACGGGCAGACACTCGCGCCGGCCCAGATTCAAAATTTCGTCCGCGAGTTCACCGCCGGGAAAATTCCCGACTACCAGATGGCCGCGATGCTCATGGCCATTTACTTTCGCGGGTTGACCACCGCCGAAACCACCGCGCTCACGCTCGCCATGCGCGATTCCGGTAATGTGCTGAAATTCCCCAGGGACAAACGCCCGCTCGCCGACAAGCATTCCACCGGCGGTGTTGGCGACAAGGTCTCGCTGCCGCTCGCGCCGCTGCTCGCGTGCCTCGGCTTCCGCGTGCCCATGATTTCCGGGCGCGGTCTGGGCATCACCGGCGGCACACTCGACAAGCTCGATTCCATTCCCCGCTTCAAAACCTTGCTGCCCGCTGAAAAAATCGTTGAGCAGGTGCAAAAAACCGGCTGTGTCATCTGCGGCCAGACCGACCGGATGGTTCCAGCCGACAAGAAAATTTACGCGCTTCGCGACGTTTCCGGCACCGTGCCGAGCATCCCGCTCATCACCGCCTCAATCCTTTCCAAAAAGCTCGCCGAAAGCCTCGACGCGCTCGTCCTCGACGTGAAATTCGGCTGTGCCGCGTTCATGCAGACGAAGGCCGATGCCCGCAAGCTGGCGCGGGCGATGGTGTCGCTTGGCAACGAATGCGGCGTGAACACGCGGGCGATGCTGACCGACATGAACACGCCGCTGGGCCGCGCCGCCGGCAACTGGCTGGAAGTGAAGGAAAGCGTGGCATGTCTCGAACCAGTTTCTTGTAGCCGCCGACGTGAGTCGGCGCATTCTTCCCCAAAGAGCGGTCAGCGCGGACTGACGTCCGCGGCTACGGAAGAAGGACAAATCGTCGACCTCCGTTCGCTCGTTCTCGATTGCGCCGCGCATTTGTTGCTGCAAACGAAGAAATCAAAATCACTAAATACTGCGCGTAAACAAGCCGGGGAATGCCTTGCCTCCGGCGCACCGCGAAAGAAATGGGACGAAATGCTGGCCGCTCAAGGCGCGGATTTGGGTGCGTTCAACAAAAAGCTGGCGCTCGACCACACCGCGCCGGTGGTTGTCGAATTGAAAGCGGAAAAGCCGGGTTTTGTTTCCAGGTGTGACGCGCGGCTCATCGGGGAAGTCATCCGCGATTTGGGCGGGGGCCGGCTCACGAAGGAATCCGCCATCAATTATGACGTCGGGATTGACCGGCTCGCCAAACCCGGCGAGGCCGTGCAGAAAAATTCCGTTCTTGCCCGCATTCATGCCGCCGACCGCGCACAAGCCGAAGCGGCCTGCACCCGGCTCAAAGCCGCGTTTGAAATTTCTGCGAAGCGACCGCGCAAGACTCCGTTGGTCGCAGGAATCATTTAATTCAACTGGTAGGGCGGGCAGTCCACTGCCCGCCGCAGTTTTGCCAGATTCACCACGACGGCGCGCAGAGGACTGCGCGCCCTACCAATCCGTGTTTATCCGTGTCATCCGTGGTTAATTTAACGATTCCAAAATTTTCTCCGCCGCCGCGCGTGGATTTTCGGCGGCATAAATCGGCCGGCCAATCACCAGCCAGCTTGCGCCCGCTTGAATCGCTTCGCGCGGCGTGAGCGTGCGCTTTTGGTCGTCGGCCTTTTCCGCGCCGGTGCGGATGCCAGGCGTTACCAACTGGACCTGTGCGGGCAGGATTTTTCGCAGCGCAACAATTTCCAGCGGCGAACAAACCAGCCCGCGCAAACCGGCTTTCACCGCGAGCCGGGCGAGGCGTTCAACTTGGGCAACGACATTCTGCTCGCAACCAATTTCCGCCAGCGTGCTGCCGTTGGAACTCGTCAACACCGTCACACCCAGCACCAGCGGTGCGGCCCGTCCGTCCGCTTTCGCCGCTTGTTGCGCCGAGGCCTCCGCCGCGCGCATCATTTCCAAACCGCCGCTCGTGTGAATCGTGAGCATCTGCACGTCGAGCCGAACGGCAGCCGCCACGGCCTTGGCGACTGTGTTCGGGATGTCGTGAAATTTCAGGTCAAGAAAAACTGCCACCCCCGTGTCGCGAATCCGGCGCACGATGTCTGGCCCGGCCGCGGTGAACAGCTCGCCGCCGATCTTGAACGCACCGACTGCCGGCGCAATTTGGCCCGCCAGTTTCAGTGCGGCTTCGACGTTTGGCACGTCGAGCGCGGCAATGATGGGATTACGCATTACCAAATGATTTAACCACAGACCCGTCCTTCGTAGCAATACTTCGGAGGGTGGATGAACACAGATGAAAAGTTTTTCGCAAACTGGTGTAGTGTCGGCGCTGTGCGCCGATTCGAGCCACAGGCTCGACGCTACAGTGAATTTTGACTTTGCCGCCAAAATTTCCTAACCTGCCAGCATGAAAGTCATCCGCCACAGCGACGCGAATTTTCCGGCAAAACTCCGCGAACTGACCGCACCGTCCAGCCTGTTCGATCCGGCCATCGAACAGCGCACCCGCGTCATCCTCGCCGCCGTTCAAGCCCGCGGTGACGCCGCGTTGCTGGAATTCACCGAAAAATTCGACGGCGCCAAACGGGCTACTGATCGGTTGGCCATCACACAGGCGGAATTGTTCAATGCCTCGCTGGCCGCCGATGAATCGCTGCGCGCCGCCGTGGCCGAAGCGGAAAAGAACATCATCAACTTCGCCAAAAAATCCCTGCTCAAGAACTGGCAGATGAAAAATTCGCACGGGGCGACCGTGGGCGAGAAATTCGATCCATTCCAACGCGTGGGCGCTTACATCCCGGGCGGCAAGGCGCCGCTCGTCTCCACGGTTCTGATGACGGTCACGCTGGCAAAGGTGGCGGGTTGCAAGGAAATCGTCGTTTGCACGCCGTGCGGCAAAGACGGCTCGATCAATCCCGCCCTGCTCTTTGCGGCGCGCGCGGCGGGAGCGACGGAGATTTACCGCGTGGGTGGCGCGCAGGCGATTGCGGCCATGGCCTTCGGCACAAACACCATCCGACGCGTGCAAAAGATTTTTGGTCCCGGCAACGCCTATGTTGTCACGGCCAAGCGATTGCTGGTCGGCCATGTCGCGATTGATCTGCTGCCCGGCCCGAGCGAATTGCTGGTGCTCGCGGATGAAACGGCGGACCCGAAATTCGCCGCCGCCGATTTGCTGGCGCAGGCCGAGCACGGCTCCGGCCACGAGCGCGTCTGGCTGGTGACGACATCGGCGAAAATCTTGAAGGCCGTTCAGGGCGAATTTGCAAAACAATTGCCCAAACTGGCGCGGGGCGAATACATCCAGCGCGTGCTTGCCGACAACACGTGGCTGATTCAGGTAAAATCGCTCGACGACGCGGTGGCGCTGGCGAACCGGCTCGCGCCGGAGCATTGCGAAGTGATGACGCGCAATCCACGCCAGGTTTCCGCGAGCATTCTGACCGCCGGCGCGATTTTCTTGGGACCGTGGTCGCCGACGGTGCTGGGCGATTACGTGGCCGGGCCGAGCCACACGCTGCCGACCGGCGGCGCGGGCGCGTCGTTTGCCGGCCTGACCGTGGACCAGTTCCAACGCCGCACCAGCGTGGTGGAATACAATCGTGCCGCGCTCAAGAAAGCGCTGCCTGCCGTGAAAAAGTTTGCGGAACTCGAAGGCCTGGGCGCGCATGGACATTCTGCCGAAATTCGTTCCGCAAAATGAAAAGTCCAAAAAGTTTGATCCGCCCGCTCGTGCGGGAATTGCACCCTTACGTCTATGGCGAGCAGCCGAAGATCAAGGGGTTGATCAAGCTTAACACGAACGAGAGTCCGTATCCGCCGTCGCCGAAGGTGCTGGCGGCGGTCCGGACGGCGGTGGATGGCCGGTTGCGGCTGTATCCGAACCCGACGGCGCAGGTGCTGCGTGAAAAGCTGGCGAAACTGCACCGTTGCCACGTGGACAACATCATCGTCGGCAACGGTTCGGATGAGTTGCTGGCGCTGGCGACGCGATGTTTCGTTGAACCCGTAGCCGCCGATGTAAATCGGCGGACAATCCGCGCTTTCACAAGCGCGGCTACAATTCAATTCTTCACGCCGAGCTACTCGCTCTACCCGGTGCTGGCGGACATTCATGGCGCGGTTAGGAATGCGGTGCCACTCAAGTCGGATTTCAATCTGCCAAACGTTGCGGAATTGAAGCGCGGCAGGATCTGGAATTTCCGCGCCGCACTGACATATGTGACCACGCCGAACGCGCCCAGCGGGCGCGGGTACTCGACACGCGAACTCAACGCGCTTTGCAAAGCGCAGTGTGGCGTCGTGGTGTTGGACGAAGCTTACGTGGATTTTGCCGGGGAAAACGCGCTGAAGCTGGCGCTGAAATATCCGCACGTCCTCGTGGCGCGGACATTTTCCAAGGCATACTCATTGTGCTTCCAGCGCGTCGGCTATTTTGTCGGACATCCGGACCTCATCGCGGCGTTGCACAAAATCCGCGACAGTTACAATGTGAACGGCCTCGGCCAGATTGGTGCCGCAGCAACGCTGGACGATTTGCCGTATTACCGGGCGAGTTTCAAAAAAATCATCGCCACCCGCGAATGGTTGAGCCGCGAGTTGACGAAACTCGGTTTCCGGGTTTTGCCGAGCCGGACGAATTTCATTCTCGCCCGGCCACCGCGATTTTCGGCGCCGGCGTGGCTGCAAAGCTTGCGCGCCCAAAAAGTCCTTGTGCGCTGGTTTGACCGGCCGGAGGTGAAGGATTATTTGCGAATTACGATTGGCACGGCGGCGGAAGCGGAGGCCTTGGTCAATGCCGTCCGCAAGATTTTGACACGGCGTTGAGCCTGTGGCCCGGGCAAATCGGCGCCCGGCGCCAAAACCACCCCAAAACCTTTTCTTTGCCATACGCCGGATTTTTGTTAAAAGCTGGTTGTGTATCTCGAATACTATGGATTGACGCTGCCGCCGTTCGACATAACGCCGAATCCGCGATTTCTTTTTCTCACCGACAAGCATCGCGAGGCGCTCAATCATCTGCTCTACGGCATCCGCGAGCGGAAGGGCTACGTGCAGCTCACCGGCGAAGTCGGCGCGGGCAAGACCACGGTCTGCCGCGCGATGTTGCGACAACTGGACGGCCATTTTGCCACCGCCCTGATCGTCAACCCCGTGCTGAACGCGAATGAATTGATGCGGGCCATTGCCACGGAATTCGGCCTGGAAGTCAAGGACATGGACCGGCACGGCACGGTCGCGGCCATCAACAAATTTCTGGTCCAGCAGGTCGAGCAGTGCGGTGACGCGGTGCTGATCATTGACGAGGCGCAAAATCTCTCCGAGGAATTGCTCGAACAGATGCGGCTTTTGTCGAACCTCGAAATGGAGAATCGCAAGCTGCTGCAAATCGTTTTGCTCGGCCAGCCGGAGTTGCGCGACCGGCTCAACAGCCCGCGCCTGAGCCAGCTTCGCCAGCGCATCACGGTGCGCTATCATCTCATGCCGCTGACGCGCGACGAAGTTGCCCAATACATTCAGCACCGGCTCGCCCAGGCCGGCGCGAAGGGCAAGCCCCAGTTCACCCGCCCGGCGCTCTGGCGCATTTTCAACTACAGCCGCGGCATTCCCCGGCTGGTCAACGCCGTCTGCGACAAGGCGTTGCTGGCCGGTTTTGTCGAGAAAAGCAACCTGATCAATTTCCGCATGGTGGGCCGCGCCATCCGCGAACTCGAAGGGAAAATCCACCTGTGAGCCTGACCAGCGATGCGCCCAAACGCGTGAAGGAAATTTCAACGAACACCCTTGCGCTGAACGGCGCGGACGGTTCCCGGCAAAAGCTGTTCCCCGGCAGATGACCCGATGTTCCTGCGCAAACCATTCGCCATGTCCCCGCCGTTCGTCCGCGTCGCGCCATTTGTAATTTTTCTCGCGCTGACGTTTTGTCAGGGGCAGTTCGGGGAAGCCTCGCGCTACTGGTTTTACCTGGCGAAAACACTTGCCGGGGCGTGGCTGATTTGGGAAATGCGCCCGTTCGTTTCCGAAATGCGCTGGGCGGTAAGTTGGGAAGCGGTCGTGGTGGGGGTGGCGGTATTTGCCGCCTGGGTCGGGATCACCGGTGAATGGACGACGCAAAACTCCCTTTGGGCGAAGTTCAGCTTCGCCCATCCGTTGGGTGCTTCACTAAAAACCTGGAACCCAAATGAACAATTTGGTGATGGTTCCGCGCTCGCGTGGCTGATGGTGGGGACGCGAATCGTCGGTTCCACCCTCGTCGTGCCGCCGTTGGAGGAGGTTTTTTATCGCTCGTTTTTGTATCGCTATATCGCCCGGCCAAATTTTCTGTCGGTGCCGCTCAACCAATTTTTGCCGATGCCGTTTCTCGTCACCGCTGCCGTGTTTGGTTGCTCCCACAACGAGTGGCTGGCGGGCATTTTGTGCGGCGCGGCTTATCAATGGCTGGTGATTCGCAAAAACCGTCTAGGCGATGCGATGACCGCTCACGCGATCACGAATTTTCTGCTTGGTTTATGGGTCGTCTGGCGCGGGGCCTGGCATTTTTGGTGAATTTTTCGGGAGGGCGTGCAGTCACACGTACCGCGCCGGCCGGTTCGGAGAACGATCCCTGCCTGATTTACGACGGTCACAGACCGCCGCTACAACTTACTTCACCTCGATGTTGATGTGGTTGCGTTCCAGCGTGCTGCCTTCCTGTTGCGCGAGGTTGACGAGCGCTTCGTAGTAATTGGCCAGCGAGCGGATTTCCTGCGCGCGGTCGGCGGTGAGCGTGTTCTGGAGTTGCAGCACGGTGAAGGTGGTGCTTTTGCCGACGGCATATTTTTTCTGCTCGGCATCGAGCGCGGCCTCGGCATAAATGCGCGCCTGCCGTGTGGCGTTTACGCTTTCGTAGGCCGACTCCGCCTGTTTCACCGCGTTGTCAATCTGCACCATGACGTTTTGTTCAAACTGTTTCAGCTTCAGCAGGAGTTGCTGCAGGGTCACCTTGTCGGATTTTAGGGTGTTGCGCGCTTTGACGTTGCTGAGCGGCAGGGAAAGTTGTGCGCCGTACGAGTAGAAAGGCTGGCTGCCATTATTGATCTGGCCAAAGGTGTCGCTGTATTGTTGTCCCCCGCCACCGTAACCGTAGGTGCCGGTCAAATCCAGTTCGGGAAAAAGCTGGTTGCGGTCAAACTTCAACGTAATGCCCTGGGCTTCCACGCTCAACCGGGATTGCAACAGGTCGGGCCGCATGGTCATGCCCTTGCTCCAACTGTCCTGCACATCGAACAACTGCAGCGGCGCGTTGGTAATCGTCGCCGTGGGTTGAATGTCCATGTCATGCCAGCGCGCATACTGGTCGGTGAGCAGATTTTTCAAGGTGTTTTGGTCCGTGACCAGCGTGTATTGCGCGGCGATCAAATTCGCCTTGCTCGTTGCCACCTGCGCCTCGTCCTGCTGCACATCCAACTGTGCCAGGGTGCCGATTTGGACGCGCTGCCGGTCCTGATCCAGTTGTGTCTGGGCGAGATCAAGCGCTTCCTGCTGCACCTTCACGTTTTCCTGCGCGTAGATGAGTTCGTAATAGGCGTTTTCGACCGCGGTGACGGACGTGATGAGCTGCAGGCGCAATCCCTGCTCGGAGGACTTGAGCTGGTTTTTGGCGAGGCGGATGGTCAGGCGCGTGCTATCAATCCAGAAATTTTTCAGCAGCGGCTGCGTCAGGTCAACTTCGATTGAACCGTCCGAATACTTGTAAGAGGTGGAGATAACATTGGTTCCTGAACCTGAATAGATCGTTCCATAAGGTTTTTCAATGGTTCCTTTGAAGTCATAGGTCAATCCCCAGGGCAGCACGCCGCCGACGTCGGAATTAAAAACATCGTTTTCCGACTTGTTGGCGGGAATGGGGATCCCATTCGAAACACTGTTTCCGGTCAATGTGTAGTCGTGCTTGCCGGAAAGGTTGAAGGTCGGGTCGTAACCACCATAATCCCCACGCAAATTGTAGAGCGAAATCTGGGGTGCGGTGCGCTCGACTTGGATATCGAAGTTGTGCTGCAAGGCTTCCTGAAGGCAGTCCTCCAATGACATTTCGCGCGCCGGGGCGGTGGCCGCCATCGTGTTTGTTTGCGCGGCGACCGTGTTGGTGTCTGTTTGGACGGCGATCCCATTTGTGCCCGGCTGGGAGGCGGGCGCATTGGTGTCTGCCGGCACGACGATTACGTTTGTATCCGTCTGCGCCACGGCCGTCAAAGCCGCGAGACTGAAAACCAAAAGAACGCTGAAACTTTTCATGTTGCTGCAATTTTGCGGCTTTCGCCAAAACTCATCAAACTTAAGACGCTCTGGAGCGACCGAAGGTAACCATCCGGTTAATTCACATTCGCGCCCATCCGATAAACCCCGCGCCGCGGCCAGGGTGCAGCCAAATCATCGCTCAACCGGCCTTCGTGACGGCCGCAGGGACTTCCTCGATTTTGGCGTTTTGTTCGAGGAATGCGAGCACTTTTTCGTGCGCGATCTGGTCGTAAAGCTCCCTCACGCCGTTGCGTTTCTGCAGGTCCTTGAGGAATTTCTCCAGGGGAATCTGATACGCCATCGCCAGCGACTGCACGCGCTTCAAAACCTCGTCCTGCGAAACCTGGATGCCTTCCTTCTCGGCGATGCGCTGAATCAGGAACGATAATTTCACGCGTTCCTTCGCGCTCTGCGCCGCGGCGGAATAAATTTCGTCCTTTTGTTTCTCAATCAGATCGCGCGCCACACCGCGCTGGCTGTTCTCGCGCACGATGTCATAAACCACGTTGCGCGTTTCGTGCGCGACGGCGGTTTCCGGCAGGTCAAAATTCGTGGCGGTGAGCAACGCGTGGATGATCTGGCCGCGAACCGCCTTGGCCTGTGAATACTTCAATTCATTCTCCAGATCACGCTGCACGCCTTCGCGGAGCTTCGGCAGGTTTTCCGCGTCGTATTTTTTGGCGAAGGCGTCGTCAATCGGCGGCAGGACTTTTTCCTTCACCTCGACGACTTCGACTTCGTAAACGCCCTTTTTGCCCGCGAGTTGCTTGGTTACGAAGTCGGCGGGGAAATCCACGTTCACCGTGCGTTTGTCGCCCGCCTTGGCGCCGATGATCTGATCGGCGAAACCGGGGATGAACGAGTCCGACGCGGCGTCCACCCAGAAATTTTTCTGCTCGGTCAAACCTTTCGCTGTCGGCGCGGTGTCGGTGATGGGCTTGCCGTCGCACAGGCCGGTGTAATTCACCACCGCGATGTCGCCCAGGCGCAGCTCACGCGCGACCGTCTCAAACTTCATATGCTGCCTGGCGAGCAATTCGATGGCGCGATCCACGTCCGCCACCGTGACTGATTTCGCCTCGCGTTTGGCCGGCAGGCCCTTGTATTCGGGCAGTTGAAATTCCGGCGCGGTCTCGATGGTGGCGGCGAATTGCAGCGTCTGGCCGCGGCCAAACTGAATTTCCTCGATGTCCGGGTAGCCAATCACGGCGATTTTTTTCTCGTCCAGCGCCTTGCGGTACGCATCGCCGATGAGCTTGCGTTTGACCTCGGTCTTGATGTCCGGCTCGTATTTTTTGAGCACGAGGTTGCGTGGCGCCTTGCCGGGACGAAAGCCGGGCAGCGACGCCTGTTTCTGAAAGTCCTTCGTGACAGCGTCGAAAGCTTCATCCACGGCCTTCGCGTCCACTTCCACCCGCAGCAATTTTTTGCACGGAGCCAGATTTTCGACGGTGATGTTCACAATAATTCCCGCTGGTCAGCGAGCCGTTTAAAATAGATGAACCACGCGGATTTCGTCAATGGTTTTGATGGCTTACCCATGACCTTTCCGCTTTGATGTTGCCGGAATGAAGCGAACGACGTTCTTCATCACCGGCACGGACACCGGCGTTGGCAAAACCGTGCTGACCGCGCTGCTGGCGCGTCACTTGCGGGAACGCGGCGTCAACGCGGCGGCCCTCAAGCCGGTTTGTTCCGGCGGATGCGGCGACGCCCGCGCGTTGCGCGCCGCCATGAACGCCGTGCTCACGTCCGACGAAATCAATCCGTGGCATTTCCGCGCCCCTCTCGCGCCTTTGCTCGCCGCCCGCCGCGAACGCAAGCGGGTCACGCCCGCAGACGTGCTCGCGCCTGTCCGTGCGATGCAAAAGCGTTTTGACGTTTTGCTGGTTGAAGGCGCGGGTGGTTTGCTGAGTCCGCTTGGCGGGAATTTCAATTCGCGCGCTTTGATTGCGGCCCTGCGCGCAACGCCGATGGTTGTCTGCCCCAACCGGCTCGGTGCGGTGAATCAAGTTTTGCTGACACTCGCCGCGCTGCCGCGAAGCGCGTCTTGCCGGGCGCGCGTCGTGTTGATGTCGCCGTCAAAGCCGGACGCTTCAACAAACACAAATGCCGGGTTGCTCGCGGAATTTTTCGACGCGAAAAGGATTTTTGAATTGCCGTGGTTGGGCAAACGATTTGATGCGGAGAAAATTTTGAAGGATTCGCGGGTGCGGCGGATACTCTGCGCGTTGACAAAAGCGTGACTCAGTTTTTCGGAATTTCCTTTGGCGGCGTGTTGGTGGCCAGGAACGATTCGCGCCACGGCCGGTGATTTTTATAAAGCTCCAATCGTTGTTGCAATGGCTCGAGTTTCTTCATTTTGGCGGCGGTGGCGAGGTCAATCGCCCTTTGCGTCACCACCTGTGCGTTGGTGAAATCGCCGGTCTCGGCGCAGGCCATGCCGAGCGCGTCGAGCACGTACGGTTGCGCTTCGCCGGTCAGGACTTTGGCCTTGATGGCGAGCACGAGCGCGGTCCGGCCGTCGCGAATTTCGGGATTTTCGTCGGCGGCCAGCACGCGGGCAACGTAGGCGAGGATTTGAAAATTGTTCGGGTCAATCCGCAGCGCTTCACGAAACTCATCAATCGCCCCGGCATCGCGGCCTTGTTTGAGACGCAGCTTGCCGATTTCGAAGAGTGCCCACGGATAGGCGGGATCGAGCCGCGCGGCTTCTTTGAATTGGCTCATGGCTTCGTCGAAACGTCCGAGTTCGGCCAGAACCATGCCAGCGCCGTTATGCAAAGAGGGCAGGCTGGGGTTCAAAAGCACGGCCTCGCGATATTCGGTGAGCGCTTTATTGGGGTGGCCCAAATTGTCGAGCAGATTGCCGAGATTATAGTGAATGTGAAAAAGTTCCGGCGCCAGTTGTTCGGCGGCGCGGTATTCGGCGAGCGCCTCGTTTAATTCGCCTTTTTCTTCAAGCGCAACGCCCAGATCGACGTGCGCGACATGATTATCTTTTGTCACTGCGAGCGCATGAGTAAAGAGCGATTCGCTGTCGCGCCAGTAACGCAGCTGGTTTTCGGTAAGAATCAAACAGGTCGCGAGAATCAAAACAGCTGCGGTTGCGGTTGCCTTTTTGAGGAATTGAAATCGATCCGCCAGATCGC
>JBEKZC010000040.1:0-34676 GCA_049510295.1 Verrucomicrobiota bacterium
TTGTCGAATTCCATGGCGTATTTCGGGTCCACGCCATGCTCCTTCAAAATTTTGTCCAGCGCCTTGCGCGTGGGAATGTCCGGCTCGAAACCGATGAATTTCTGCCCGGTGAGCGCCTTGAACCGGATGGATTTCTGCCGGGCAAATGGATGCTGCGGATGGCAGATCAACACCAGGGGGTCCTTGCGCAGCGCGACGATTTCGAGCTTGGAGTCTTTGGCCGGATACGCGATCAGCCCCATGTCCACGACATTGCTGAGCACGTCATCATAAACCTGGTTGGCGCGGCGGTATTCGACATGGACGTTGACGGTGGGATAGTTCTTCAGAAACTTTTTGATGTACGGCGGCAAATCGTGCAGGCCGATGCTGTAAATGGTCGCCACGCGAATCGTGCCGGAAATAATGTCCTTCAATTCCTGCAATTTGCTGTGCAGCGACTCGTAGGTCTGGATGATTTGTTTGCTGAAATCGTAAAGCATCTGGCCTTCGCGCGTGAGGCGGAATTTTTTCTTGCTGCGCTCGATGAGCAGCGACTTGAACAGGCGTTCCAGCGAACTGATTTGCTGGCTCACGGCTGATTGCGTGACGCCGTTGATTTGTGCGGCTTTGGTGAAGCTTTCCGTTTCAGCCAAATCACAGAATACTTTTAGGCTTTCAATTTGCATAATAAGCAAAGTTAAACATAATCCCACCTCTTAGTCAACAGCAGGTGTTTGCATGAGCACTTGCTTCACTTTTGCCAGCAATTCGTAGCTCGTGAACGGTTTCTGCAGATACGGTGTGCCGGTTTGCTTGTCCGCCGGCATTACATAGCCGCTGGTGCTCATAATCCGCGTGCCGGGCACAAGTTGCCGGGCGCGCTCGATGAATTCGCGCCCCCCCATCGTCGGCATGACCAAATCCGTGATGATTAGGTCAACTTGCACGTTGTCGCGTGAAAGTATCGCCAGCGCCTTCTGGCCGCTGTTCGCCGTCAGCACGCAATAACCATATTCGGACAAAATCGTTTCGGCCATGGTCAGCATCAGACTTTCGTCGTCCACCACGAGAATGGTTTCCATGCCGTGCAAATTTTCATTCGTGCCGGAGCTTTCAGGGATGAATTGCTTTTCCGCCTGCAAATAAACACGCACCGACGTGCCCGCACCCGGCTGGCTGGATACCGCCACGCCACCGCCGTGATTCGTCACGATGCCATAAACCAGGGCGAGTCCCAATCCACGATGACTGGCGTCTTTCGTCGTGAAAAACGGCTCAAAAATTCGCGGCAATATGTCCGCCTTAATGCCCGGACCACTGTCGCCAATCTCAATGCACACGTAAGCCCCGGCGGCCAGATGCACGTTGCGATCCTGCGTCGGCTCGGCCAGATCCACGTTGCGCGTTTGCACGAAGATTTGACCAGTCCCGCCGCCGATGGCTTCCACCGCGTTCTCCAAAACCTTCGTCAGTGCCTGCTGCACTTTTGCCTCGTCAAATCGCGCCGAGAACAATTCCCGCTCCAATTGCGTCTTCCACGTGATTTTGCCATGCTCGCCGCGGAAAAAATCCACACAGCGGCTCACCACCATGTTCAAATTCCCCGGCGGCGAGCGGTGCGCTTCCTTTTCCTGACGGCTGAACACGGTGAGTTCGTTGGCGATCTCCGCCGCGCGCGACGCCGATTTTTCCACCTCCATCAGCGAATGCCGCCATGGATGCCCGGCCTCCGCCTTGCTCAACAGCAACGATGTGTGACCAAGAATGCTCGTCAGCGCGTTGTTGAAATCCAACGACACCGACCGCGCCAGTTGCAACGCGCACTCCAGTTTTTGCTTGAGCATCACCCCACCCGCGTCCGGCGCAGTTTTGGTTTCGCCCGGGGCGTGCGCAATGGCGGAAACCCCGGGGGCGGTTGCCGGCTCCGGCACAACCGCAGGCAATAATTGCAAAACGAACCACTTGCGGCCCTCCGAATTGAAAGTGCAGATCGCCGCTGTGAATTTCATCGTTGCGCCGTTTGCGACGCGAAATTTCAAGTCCGCCGTCACGGTCGGTGACTTCTCCCAACGAGCAAAAAATTCCTCCGGCTTTTTGTCGTTTTCCGGCGACCAAATTGCCGACAACTGCGGGGATTCGGAGGCCAATGCCGTGCCAAACGTGTTCGTTGCCGCCGTGTTCGAGCGCAACACCACGCCGCCCGCGTTCAACAGCAACGCCGGCCATGCCGCGCCCTCCAAACCGAATACAACTTCAGGTTTCATTCAAATCAACCAGAGCATCGTAGCCTACCGTTCTTCTTTTGAGAAATTTGAAGGGATGACAAACGCCGATGGCAGAAGTTCCCGCACCGTGAATTCCTTGATTTTGCCCGGCGCGCGGCTGTCCGCCACCCATACTTTTGCTTCCGGCGCGTATTCCGCCAGCAACTGCCGGCACGCGCCGCACGGCATCGGACCGCCGGGCGTGCGTGCCACAACCGCCACCGCGACAAAATTTTTCTCTCCGCTCGTCAGCGCGTTGAACAGTGCCACGCGCTCGGCGCAACACGTCAAACCGTAGCTCGCGCTTTCCACATTCGCACCGGAAATGATCTCACCGTTTTTTGCGAGCAATGCCGCACCGACCTTGAATTTGGAATAGGGCGCCACCGCACGTTCCCGCGCCCTTGCCGCTGCCCGCACCAGTTCGTTTTTGTCAATTTTGGCCATACAACCCGACGAAATGTTTCAGCAGTTTAGCTGCCAAAGTCTTCACCCGTTCGGCTGTTTCGAGCACCTCGGCATGCGACAATTTCTCCTTGCTAATGCCCGCCGCCAGGTTGGTTATGCACGAAATCGCCGCCACGTTCAAGCCGCATTGCCGCGCCACCATCGCCTCCGGCACCGTGCTCATGCCCACCGCATCCGCGCCCAGCCGTGCAAACGCGCGGATTTCCGCCGGCGTTTCGTAACTCGGCCCGCTCACCGCCAGATAGACGCCGCGTTGCAGCCTCAAGTTGCAACTTTTTCCGGCGCGGAACAACAACGCGCGCAATTTCGTGTCGTAAACCTGCGTGAGATCGACAAACCGGGGAAGCCCCGGCACGGGTCCGCCCCGCAGCGGGTTCGTTCCCATGAAATTGATGTGGTCGGTCAACACCATGAAATCGCCCGCGCGGAATTTTTTATTGATTCCGCCCGCCGCGTTGGTCAGCAGCAAATCACGGATGCCGAACGCCGCCAGTGCGCGGACGGGAAACGTGACGCGCTCCATTGGATGGCCTTCGTAAAAATGCGCCCGCCCGCTCAAAACCATCACCGGCGTTTTGCCCAGATGACCGAAATACAATTCGCCGGCGTGACCGCTCACACTCGGGACCGGAAAGCCCGGAATTTTGGCGTAGGAAATTTTCTTCTCCACGCGCAGTTCCGTCAGCGCGTGATGAAATCCGCTGCCGAGCACGATGGCGAGCGTCGGCCTCAGCCGGGAAACTTTTTTCAGCCGCGCGGCGGCCATCTGTGGTGTGGCATTTGGTTTCATGCGGCGCCGACTTGATTTATTCACCTTTTGCAATACTTTAGCTCGCTCGACTTATGGAACTGAACAATGACGAAATCCGCCGTTACTCGCGGCACCTGATTCTGCCCGAAGTCGGTCTGGCAGGCCAAAAGAAAATCAAGGCCACCAGCGTCCTGTGCCTCGGCGCCGGCGGCCTCGGCTCGCCCATCGCCATGTACCTCGCCGCCGCCGGCATCGGCAAAATCGGCATCGTGGATTTCGACACCGTGGATTATTCCAACCTCCAGCGCCAGATTCTGCACACGGACGCCGACGTGGGTCGGCCCAAGGCACAGTCGGCCAAGGAAACCATCGCGGGCATCAATCCGAATTGCGAAGTGGTCATCCACAACACCCGCATCACGCCGGAAAATGCGCTCGACCTCATCCGTCCCTACGACATCGTCGTGGACGGCACGGACAATTTCCCGACGCGCTATCTGACGAACGACGCCTGCGTCTTGCTCAAGAAGCCGAACGTTTATGGCTCGATTTTCCGCTTCGAGGGACAGGCCAGCGTGTTCGCACCGCACTTGGGCGGGCCGTGTTACCGCTGTCTTTATCCCGAACCGCCGCCGCCCGGCATGGTGCCGAGTTGCGCGGAAGGCGGCGTGCTCGGCGTGTTGCCCGGCATTGTCGGCTGTATCCAGGCCACGGAAATTTTGAAGCTCGCCATCGGCAAGGGCACTTCGCTCGTCGGGCGTTTGTTGCTGTTCAACGCGCTCGACATGAAATTCCGCGAACTCAAATTGCGGCGTGACCCGCAATGCCCCATCTGCGGCGAGCATCCGACCATCAAGGAATTGATTGACTACGAGCAATTCTGCGGCATCCCGCCCGAACCGGCGGCGCCGCAGTCCAATCCGGATGAAGTCACCGTCCAGGACATGAAGCAGGCGCTCGATGATCCGAAGCTCGGCATCAAGGTCATTGACGTGCGCGAGCCGGACGAATACGAAATCGCCCACGTCAAAGGCGTGCCGCTGTTGCCGTTGAGCCAGATCCAGCAGCGGTTCACCGAACTCGACCCGAACCAGCATTATTACCTCCACTGCAAGGCCGGCGTGCGTTCGCTCAAGGCGCTGGGTTTCCTGCGCGAGCAGGGCTTCAAATACCTCAAGAGCGTCAAGGGCGGCATCAGCGCCTGGTCAGACGAAATTGACTCGAACGTGCCGAGGTATTGAGCTGATGACCGGTGATGTGCAAAGACGCACCCGGGCTGCATTCGCCTGTCCGCAAATAATTTTTCTCGACGGTGGGTGGAAACATTGATTGCCTCTCCTCCGAAAGAGAAAGGAAACTAACCGTGAAAACTGTGAAAATACCCATCCTGGAAGAGTTCAGAGAGTTCGCGTTGCGTGGCAATGTTGCCGACCTCGCCGTCGGCGTCATCATCGGCGCGGCATTTGGAAGAATTGTCACCGCGCTGGTTGCGGACGTCATCATGCCGCCCATCGGCAGGCTCGTCGGCAATCTGGATTTTACCAACCTTTACCTTCCGTTGTCGGCCAAAGTCACGCAGGCGCAGGCGGCCTTTGCCGCGGCGAACTCGGGCCTCAAATTGCCGCTGGATGCGGCGCAAAAGGCCGGGCCAGTGCTCGCGTGGGGCGATTTCGTCACCATCATGCTGAATTTTCTCATTGTGGCCTTTTGTATTTTTCTGCTGGTGAAAGGCATGAACGCGCTCAAACGCCATGAAGAAGCGAAACCCACGCTGCCGCCAGAACCGACCGCACAAGAAAAACTCCTGACCGAAATCCGCGACCTGCTCAAAAACCGGCCGGGAGTTTTGGGACAGTCGCGAAGCGACACAGGAAATTAGCCAGCTACGAAGTGGCTGGATCAATCGTGTATAATAATTGCGTCCCGCAAGGGACACTGGAAAGCCAAACCTTCTAATGTCCCTTCAGGACATTGAACATTTTGTGCGTTTCACCAGCCACTTCGTGGCTGGCTAATTTCCAGCGCTCCTTCGGAGCAAGTTCAACTTTTGCTCCCTAACTCCTCGCGCAGTTTTTTCAAAGCCGCCAGGGCCGCGTCGCTCTCGGCGGCTTTTTTACTTTTGCCGCTGCCGCGCGCGAGTTCGACCCCTCCGTGCTGCACCGTGCATTCAAACACGCGGTCGTGATCCGGCCCGGTGGTGGAGACAACGTGATATTCCGGCGCCTCGGGCGAGCGCGCCTGCAACAACTCCTGCAACTCGCCCTTCGGATTTTCAATGATCGGCAGCGTGTCCAACCTGCCGAAGGCCGCGCCAAATTCGCGCAAAATAAATTCGCGCGCGGCCTCAAATCCGCCGTCCAAAAAGGCCGCGCCGAGCAACGCTTCAAACGTGTCCGCCAGCGCGGACGCGCGTTCGCGTCCGCCGTGCATTTCCTCGCCGCGGCTCAAAATCAAATGCGCGCCGAGGCCGAGGGCGTGGGCATGTTCAGCCAGCGTGCGGCGGTTGACGAGTTTCGCACGCGCCTTGGTCAACGGACCTTCATCGGATGCGGGAAATTTCTCGTAGAGCTGCTGCGTAAGGACGAGTTGTAACACGGCGTCACCGAGAAATTCCAGCCGCTGATTGTGCGCGGGCCTTCGCTGCGCTTCGTCCCCGCCAGGCGCGGTTTCGCCCTGCTCATGGGCGACGGATGGATGCGTGAGCGCCAGCCGCAGCAGGCCCTCGTCGCGAAACGTGTAACCGAGGCGGGTTTGGAATTCAGAAAATTCGGACACGGTCAATGGGTTGATTAAACTAAACGCCCCTCGCCCCGGCCCTCGCCCCGCCCGGCGGGGAGAGGGTGGTTGAGCGACAGCGAAACCGGGAGAGGGGATTCCATTTTGAAAAATTGTTTTGTTTGTTCAGTTCGCGGCGGGTTGTCCGGCTGATTGTGGTGCGGCCCCGGTTTCGGCGGTGGCCGGAGCTGCGGGGGCAGGCGGATTCAAGCCGTGTTCGAGCAAGGCGGCCACGTCGCGCTGGACGGCTTCGAGCTGATCCAGCCGCAGGTTCGGATCGGCAATCGTGAACACGTCGCCGGTCCCCGGCTGTTCGTAAATGAACACGCGCTTGCCGTCGCTGATGACCTGTTCCTTCACCTTGAGCACGCGTTTGCGTTCGAGCATGACGGCGAGGATGTAACCGGCAGGCGCGTAACGCGGATCGTTTTGCTCAATCAGCTTCCGCAGCAGCGTTTCGGCGGTGTCCTTGTGAATCGGGTCGGCGGGCGGCGCCGGCGCTTCGTAAATCCCCTGCCAATGAGAGATGAATCCGGCGCGGTTGCGCGTGTCTCCGGCACTTTGCTTTTGCGAGCACGGCTCACAGATGTCCGAACGCCGCAACTCCGGCGGCTGTTCGAAGAGCAGCGTGTGATACGGTTGTTGGTCGGCAAACGGCTGGCCGCACGCCTCGCAGGCGTGGGCGCGGGATTGAATGTTCCAATCGTTCATGAATTACGGGAGGATTATCGCGCCCGCAGCGAAACGCGCAATCCGAAAGCTTGTGACCGGCCACAGCCGCCATTTCCTTCCTGCAACCCGGTTCCGTCCGGAAAAATCTCGCGGAATACTTAAAATTCCGGCAACCTGTCCGGATGGTGCGACTGGTTTTGTTTGATGTTGACGGCACGCTCGTTCACACGGGACGGGCCGGTTCGCAGGCTTTCGCCAAAACCTTTGCCACCGAGTTTAACGCGCGCGACGGCATCGAAAAGATCAAGTTCGCCGGCCGCACCGACGTGAGCCTCGTCCGCGAATTTTTCGGCTACCACAACATCCCGGCCACATCGGAAAATTTCCAGCGGTTCTTCGAACGCTTCGTTTTCTGGCTCGACCAGATGGTGGCACAAGGCAACGGCGGACCGTGCCGCGGGGTGCCGGAATTCCTTGACGGGTTGCGCGCGCTGCCCCATCCGCCGGTGCTCGGCCTGCTCACCGGCAACATCCGCCTCGGCGCGGAAATCAAGTTGCGCCGCTACGGACTCTGGCATTTTTTTGAAACCGGCGGATTTGCCGACGACCACGAGGATCGCAATCACATCGCCGCCGCCGCACTCGAACGCGGCCGACGCGTGCTGGGGAAAAATTTGCGGCCCGAGGAAATCGTTGTGGTTGGCGACACCCCGTTTGACATCCGCTGTGGAAAATTCATCGGCGCGAAAGTGCTGGCCGTGGCCACCGGCGGCGCGAAGCTGGACGAATTAAAACGGCATCAACCCGATTGGGCGGTGGAGGATCTGACGCAGGTAACAGCGCGCGAAATTTGTATGCGGTAGCACCCGCGTCCCGCGGGTGGTTTCGGGCGTCGCGCCCGAAACTTGTGACGGAAATGATCCGTGGATATGCCTGCTGGCCGTGTTTCAAATGCGTGCGCGCCATCGCAATTCGGCGGGACGCCGAATTGAACCCGCCAGAGGCGGGTGCTACCCACAGATTTCAATGACAGTGACAGCCGCCACCGCAACAATGTCCGCCGCCACCGCCGCCGCCGTCGCATGACGGCGAATCGTTGCCGCCGGAGCTGGCGGAGGCGAACACGGAAAATTTCTTGGCCAATTTCTTTGAACCGCAGTGCGGGCAGGTGGTTCCCTTCCAATCGCTGGAACGGACGAGAATTTCGCTGTCGCGTTCGCACTTTTCGCAATGAAACTCGTAAATCGGCATGAAGGGAAAATAACCGGTGGGGCAAAAATCTCAAGTGCGGAACAACGGTGGGGCGAGACTACTGGCGAGCCAACTTGGGAACAAATTCCACAGATTAGCACGCTCGCCCCACCAAGCAATAGTCATGGTGCCAATTTTTCGCGATGCGGCAAATGGTCGCGGTTCCAGCGGACCAAAGCAGCGTCGCTGGTGTCTTCAAAAAGAAATTTCAGCGTCGGCGATTCAACGTGACCATCGCAAAAAACCATATTGGCTCTGCCTTGGTGGCGTAAAAACGGCTCATTGTTGATCGGAATAACAGGGAAATCTGGAGAACGCATGAGCACGCTATCGCATCCTCCCCAAATTTGTTCACCAGCTCCGACAAAGCCATCGCCCAGAGCCATCATATCGCTTGGACTGACAACTTCTGATTCCGGAACTGGCGGGGCCGAAATCGTTGACATGCCAAACTGCCTGCCAATTCCCAGCGAATTTGTGTCACTTCTTCCCGCGTGCATTCCGTAGGTATTGTAGCCGTAAGAAAGATAATCCACGTTTGACGAATAATTGGCCGGACGTTCCAGCGATGGACATTTCCAAATTCCTTCTGAAGGCAACGATGTCTCATGCGAATTACTTTCTTTTCCTAACTCATGTTCCAAAGTAGATGCCCAGCCGTCGTAATGATTTGGATAGCTGCCCTTGTCAAAATCTGGATTTGTGTCGAGCGGGTAAACGTGATTATCACCGACAAATTGTTGTATCGCTTGACCAAGTTGGCGGACATTGTTGACGCAACTGATGCGGCGTGCTGTTCCCACACCACGCGATAAAGCCGTCAACAAAAGCGCGGCCAAAATTCCGATGATGCCGATGACAACCAGCAATTCAATCAAAGTGAAGCCGTCTCGATTGGGCCTTCGCATATTGATTGGACAGTTACGTTGCTTGATCGTCACGAGTGGCTCATCGGCGAAGTCGCCATAGACAATGTGGCTCGTGATGAAGCGAGCAAAGGTGTCTGCTCTCCGGGAATGCGGAATTGTTATTCTGTCGGCGGCTGGTCACGTCCAGGCGATACTTCATTTCGCCTTTTCTTTCAACGGCCAACAACTAGTCTTCCCGCATGACACAATTACTGCGTGCGATTGAAGATTCTGTCGCGATGCTTCGCGGCTTGAGGGGTTTGGAAGAGCCGCTGAATCGCGCGGCGAAAATGGTTCTGGCCTGCCTGACCTCCGGCCACAAGCTGCTCGTGTGCGGCAACGGCGGCAGCGCGTCCGACGCCACGCATCTGGCCACGGAATTTCTCTGCCGCTACCGCGAAGACCGCCGGCCTTATCCGGCCATCTCGCTTACGGCCAATGGCGAACTCATGACCGCCGTTTGCAACGACTACGGCGCCGATGAAATTTTCGCGCGGCAGGTCTGGGGCCTGGCCGAAAAGGGCGACGTGCTCATCGCCTTCACCACCAGCGGCAAATCAAAAAACATTTTGCGCGCGCTGGAGGAAGCCCGGCGGCTGGGCGTCGAGAGCATCTGTTTTCTGGGCCGCGACGGCGGCTTTACGAAGGGCATGGCGACGCTCGATTTGCTTGTGGCCGGCGACAACACCGCACGGATTCAGGAAGGCCACAAACTGCTCTTCCACGTGCTGTGCGAAATGGTCGAGGAAAAGTTGCCGAAGTCCTGAGAAACCGGTGCTTCAGCGGAAACCGCCGTCGGTGGCCGCCTGATAAATGATGATGGTCAGGATGAAACCCCAAAAAACGGTCCCGCCGGCGGCACAGACGACGCCCCAAGTCCGATAAGACTGCGCCGCATTCCACATTTGTTTTTCTTTGACCCGCACACGGCCTGAAATCCAGAGCGCCGCAATTGCGAACGGCAGGCCGATCACCGGCAGCAGCCCGAGCAGCCCGCACACGAAACACCGCACCGAGCTTTGGAGCATCTGAATTTTGGCATCGGTGTCGGCGTTCATTTTGATCCCGGTTGTTCCGGTGAAATGGCGGTCGTGATGGCGTTGGTCTGCGAGGCATCCAGCCGTTTGATCTGCCGCTGGTCCAACAATTTCAATTCGCGGTGCAAATGAAGCAGGGCACTGCTGTTGGCGGCAATCAACATCAGCATGATCGCCAGCAGGGTGATAAAAATCAACACGGCGGAACCGCTTTGACGGTGAGGCCGGGAACGATTGAATCGGGGAATTTTCATGGCACCGGATTGGCTGCTGCTTCGAACGTGAACAATAACGGCAGGCGGGCTTCCTTGCGGCGCGATTTCAATTCCAACTCCCAGCGCCACGCGCTGACCGGCCCGCGCGTGTCCATCACCATTTGCGATGCCTTGACCGTCGGCAGCAATGTCTCCGAAAAATCCGATGACGCCACTTGGCGGCGGATTTCACCGGCATTGAAACGGTAAAGAACTTCGTTGGTCCCGCAGGGAATCCGCAACAGCTCACCGGCGGCGGCGGTCTCGACGGTGATTTTTCCCGTGGCGTTGCGAATGTCCGCCCGCCAGCGTTCGCCGGCGTGCAAGGCGGCATTGATGTCATCCGTCGCATAATGCAGCGCCTTCGAGTAATCCCAGCAGACGTAAAACGCCCCGTACCCGATGCCGAGCAGGACGGCGAATACGCCGAAATAAACCAGGCACTCGATCAAGAGATACCCGGCCGAAGCGCCAACGCGTGGCATGGACAAGCGTGGCTTCATTTGATCGTGACCTCGCGAATGACCGGGCCGATGCCCTGCCGGTTGTCGGACGTCCATTCGAGACGGAGATGTTTTCCGGTCTTGGTCAATTGAAAATGGCCGGACGGCAGACGGGCGGCGGCATTGGCATGAACCGTGTAAACCTGCGGACCATCCGGGAAATCCCGCCATTCGCCGGCGGCCAGAATCTCCATTTCCCCGTCCACAATTTCCATGGCGACACCGCGAAAATATTCGACGCGGAGCAGTTGCCTTTCATGCGCAAACGGAAACGCCAGCGGTATGATGGCCAGCGTGAGAATCGCCATGCCGACAACCAAATCCACCATCAGCAAACCGCGCTCGCGCGTTCGCGACAGGTCAAGGGAAGAATTTTGTGAACGAGCGGTCACCATAATAACGCAGCGTTTATACATGCAATCAGGATGCCGAACATGCCGGTCGCAATCAGCGCGACAAGCACGCCGTTCAAAATCACCAGGCCACTGGTGACGGCGTGGGCGGAGGCCTCCTCCTGTTGAAAGGCTTTGGCGTCGAGCGCCTCGTGCCAGCCGCGCAGCGCATTTAAAAATCCGCCGCGCGCGTGCGTCGCGTTGGTCAGCCGCCAGTGAAATTCGCCGCTGTCGTCGAAGGCGCGGACGGCGTCATCCAGTCTGGTTCCTTGTTGCAGCGCGCCAATCACACGTTGCGAGCGGCGGCGGCAGATTTCGTTGGCCGTGCAATCGCCCGCCAGCCGGACGGCTTCGGCTTCCGGCACGCCGCCGTCGAGCAGCACGGCGAGCATGGCGGAAAATGTCCGCTGCAGCCGCTTTTGCTTCCACGGTACGCGCCACGCAATCCAATCCACGAACGGCAACCCGCGAAACTGAAACCAGCGAACAAGCTGCGGCCCGCCGATGTAAATCAGGACGGCGCCGAACATCAGCAAGGAAATAATTATTTCAAAACCGATTAACCCGCCCGAGTCAACCAGAGCAAAAACAAATGTCGTCAGCGGCCACAAAGTGACGCCCATTCCAGCGGCGACTTCCTTAAATCTTGGAATAACCGTAACCGCCGTCAGCATCACCACGAAAATAAAGACCGGCGAGAAGAGCAGAACGACCAAAATCATGTAATGCATGGCGCTGCGAACCGCCGCGGGCCGGTCGCGCAGAATTTCACGACAGGCGGGCAGCACGCGCCGGAGGTCGCCGAGCTTTTCCCCGACCCGGAGCATGGCGGCAATTTGCAACGGCAGAAAGCGCGGCACTTTTTCCAGTGCGGCCACCAGGCGCAATCCGCTTTCAATGTGCGCCGCGAGCAAATGAAAACGCACGCCCAGCGTCCGGTCGCGGTTTTGCGCGATGGAAAGAATCATTGCCTCCACGGACTGGCCGCGCTTGACCGCGCTTTCCAGCAAATCAAGAAACAATCGTGCGCGTTCCATCCGGCGCATCGGCAAGGTGAAGAGAAAGTGAATCAAAAATATCAATCCGCCGATGCTGCCAGCCAGAAAGAGGAAGGCGAACGATGCTGAAAAAAATTTCACCAGTGCCTCAAGAAACGTCAGCGGGAAATCGTGGTCAAATATCTGGCCGAGCATGGGTGAAAATGTAAATGCGATATTCATGGCCAGCTTCAATCACCGCCAATCCAGGTAATAAATGATGTCAGCGTGCCAAACACAGGCAAAATCTGTATGGCAATCATCGCCGCCAGCGCCAGGATCGAACAAGGCAGCGCCGAGTAAAGCAGCAGTTCGGAGCGATACAGGGCGCGGGCTTGATAAAGTTCAGCGGCGCGCTGAAAACCAGCTGCCAGGTCCTCGCCGGATTGGGCAATCGTCCAGACGAACAGCGGCGGAAATACGCGGTTGGCGGCGGCCATTTCAGAAAATTTTCCGCGACCGGAAGCGAGCCGCTCACGCCATTCGGTGATTTCTTTTGCCGCAATCGTTCCATGTTCAAGCTGCTCGACGAAGGACAGCGCGTCGGCCAGTGGCACATCATTCTTCAACATCAATCCCATGGCGGATGCGACTTGTGCCAAGCTGGCTTCCTTGAAGGCTGGCAGACGCCAGCGCAACATTCTTCGTATCGGCGGAACGGAAACCGCGACCAATGCCGCCAGCACCGCCACTCCGAGAAAGACCGGCGACACCCACAAGCCAGCCCAAACCGCCGGCACGTGAGAAGTGCCGGCGAGAAATGCAAAATTTCCCCAAAGAAACGTGCCGAGGATATAAGACAAAAAACAGGCCAATAAAAATGCGGCGAACAGGACGATGCACGGATAAATCATCAATCCTTTCAGCCGCGTCCAGAGACTGCTCTGGCGTTGCAAATAATCCGCCAGCATCGTCAGCGCCCCGGGCAGGTCGCTGCTTTTAACACCCACCAGGATCATCCGTTTGTAAAGTTCGGGAAGCTGGCGGCCTCTCAACGCGTCAGCCATCGGCGTGCCCCGGGCGAGGTCGGCTTCGAGCGACTGCAACTCGGTGCGGAGCGACCCGGCGCGCATTTCCTGGCAGAGCCGCTGCAACGCTCCCTCCAGCGGGATGCCGTCGCGCAGCATCGCGGCCAGTTGTTGGTTGAAGAAGGCAAATTCGTCCAGTTTCATAGGCCGAATACTCTTTGGTATTCTGCCTGATTGGACAAACCTCGCTGCAAAAGCTCACGCGCCGATTCTTCCAAGGGCCGGGCCGGCACCAATGCCGTCAATTCCCGCAGCCGGATTTTCGCGCGCATCGCCTCGTCCACCCGCAACCATTCCACCAGCGGCACCCGGCCCTGATAACCGGTGCGCAAACAGGCATCGCACCCGGTGCCGCCGCACGCGGAACACAATTTGCGGATAAGCCGCTGGTTTAAAACCAGTTCAACTGCGCTTGCCACGGCGGAATGGTCGGCGCACATCACGAGCAGCCGCTCGAATACACCCCGGCACGACCCGGCGTGCAACGTGGAAATGACCAGATGCCCGGTCAGACCAGCGCGCACGGCCAGTTGGGCGGTGTCTTCATCGCGAATCTCGCCGATGATGAGCACCTGCGGGTCCTGCCGCAGCAGGTGCCGCGCGGCGCGGGCGAAATCGAGGCCGATGGCTTCGTTAACCTCGGTTTGCATCGTGCCGGGAACAATCTGTTCCACCGGGTCCTCGACGGTGATGATCTGGCGTCCGCCGGGTTCGACCAGATGGCGGAGGCAGGCGTAAATCGTGGTGGTCTTGCCGCTGCCAGCCGGACCAGTGAGGAGCAACAGGCCGGTGGATTGGCGGAGAAACTGTTCCAGTTCGGCGACCGCAACGGCGGGCAGGGACAATTCGCGGAGCATTATGGCCGGGGAAGAATTGAAAAGCCGCAGGACGATTTTTTCGCCGGTCACGGTCGGATAAGTGGCCACGCGGATGTCGTTCTTGCTGCCAAGGTCATCGTGCGCGATGCGGCCGTCCTGCGGCAACGATTCCTGATACGTCTTCAGCCGCGCCAAAAATTTGATCCGCCCAAAGATGCGTTCCGCCACTTCGGCGGGAAGTTCGGTGCCGGGAGCAATGATGCCATCGAGGCGGAAGTTGATCTCGACCGTCTTGCCGCGCATCTGGAGGTGGATGTCGCTCGCACCGGCGCGTTCGGCCTGATGGACCAATTGCTCCAGAATCTTCGGCGCGGCGCCGTTTTGGTTTTCCTCAACCATCATGCCTTTCAAAGGGTTGTTCCAATCGTTGGACAAGGCCGCTTCAGTTCCGTTACACGACAAATGAGCTGTTTAACAACTGGTTGAACAAGTAGCAGCCGACGCAAGGAGGCTCTGACTTTTCAGAACTCTCAACTCTCAACCATGAACCCTCAACCCGATCAGAGCCTCGTTACCTCGGCTGCGACAAAGAATTTAGGAATGTCCCGGTTCGTTTCCGGCCTTCCATTTGATGTTGCAGCCGACGCTGGGCGCTTGAAATCCTGAAGTGGTTTTCCCGGCGAGCACGGCGTCGAGCGCCGCGCGCACATCCTTGCCGGTGACGGGCATTCCGTTTCCGGGCCGGCTGGCATCGAACTGGCCGCGATAAACCAATCGCCGTCCCCGGTCGAAAAGGAAGATGTCCGGCGTGCAGGCGGCGTGATAGGCTTTGGCGACGGCCTGCGATTCATCGTAAAGATACGGGAACAAATAACCGGCGGCTTTGACCTCGGCGGCCATTTTGGCCGGGCTGTCTTCGGGATAATTCGCCACGTCGTTGGAGTTGATGCCGACGATGGCCGCGCCGCGCGGCAGGTAATCGTGCGCCAGTTGCGCGAGTCCGGCGCGGATATGCTGCACGTAGGGACAATGGTTGCACATGAAAATGACGAGCAACGCAGGCTTGTCCTTGAAATCCGCGAGCGAGACGGTTTTTCCGCTGGTGTCCGGCAACCGAAAATCGGGCGCTGCCGTGCCGAGCGGCAGCATGGTGGAAGGGGTCAGTGACATGCGGACAATTTGGAACGGCACGCGGAATTCCGCAAGCCGGGAAGTGATGGAGTTCAGGCTTGAGCCTGCGCTTTGAGTTGAACAATCCCGCTGGGCGGGATTGAACTCCAACTTTTGGTTTGTTTCCGGGGGCGAGTGCGGTTTTGATAGTTGGCGAACACGTGAAGAACATTGTTTATTTCGATCTCGAAACGCAAAAGTCCGCCGATGAAGTAGGCGGTTGGGGCAACATCAATCGCATGGGCATGAGCATCGGCGTGACGTTCAGCACCGGGCGCGGCGATTACAAAATTTACGGCGAGAAACAGGTGGACGACCTCCTCAAGGATTTGCAGCGTGCCGATCTCATCGTTGGTTTCAACATTTTGCGGTTCGATTACGAAGTGTTGCACGGTTACACGACCTTTGATTTGAGCCAGTTGCCGACGCTCGACCTGATGGTGGATTTGCAGAACAAACTGCAACACCGGTTGTCACTGGATTCGATTGCGACGGCGACGTTCGGCGTGGAAAAAACCGCCGAAGGCCTGCAGGCCATCCACTGGTTCAAGGAAGGCAAGCTGGCGGAAATCGCCGAATACTGCTGCTACGACGTGAAAATCACAAAATTGGTCCACGAATACGGCCAGCAACGGCGGCAGGTGCATTATCACAACCGCTTCGGGAAAAAGATGACCGTGCCGGTGAGTTGGTGATAAGAAATTTCTGGTTCCCAACTTCTGGATGCCTCAATCCCCGGGTTACGGAAGCACAGGAGACGATGCCCTAAAGACAAAAGGCTTGGAATTTTGAATTATTCCCGCCGGTCATTGGGGATTTTGTTTGAGGTTGTGAATGGCCCGCTTGGCGGCAAAAGCCGCCTGCAATGATTTTGCGGACTCGGCATCCTTTTCCTTTTTGTGATCGCTGTCTCTCAACCCCAGGTCAATGTAATCGTAGCTTAAACGTTCTTCGTGAATCTTGTCTTCATAGTTTCTGAAAAAAGCGCCCAGGTTTTCCTGCAGTGCCGCATCATTGGTAAATCCCAAGCTTTGCATTTCCACCGCCAGGACCCCAATTTCTGTCTTCGCACAACTGGCGAACTGCTGCAACAGCTCTTCCTGCGTGTCCCTTTGCGCCTTGGTTTCATCCGCATAGCCTGACGGTTGATCCAAGACCCTTTTCAAACGCCCGTCAATTTTGTCCAGATCATCGTTTATCATGCGCATTTTCTTCGCCTCAAGCTCCTTTTGCGCTTCGAGTTTGATTTGCGCCTCAAATTGTTTCTGCACCTCTTCTTCCTTCTGCGCTTTGAGGGCCTTTTGTCCCTCCACTTGTTTCTGGGCCTGAAGTTCCTGGATGACCCGGTCTTTTTCCTGCAAGTTCACGAACAGGCGGACGATGAAGCACACCAGCGCGAGAGTAACCAGGAGATTCAACACCAAAATAAAGATATGGCTGGGTTTCATGGATTTCCGAATCGCTCTGGAAAAAAAACAGCTTTCTAAAATCGGAGTAAAGACAAAAGTGTCTTCTGATTGTTTTTTTCACGGAAAACGAGCCGAAACGAGCAAAATCAGGTCCGGCGGGAGTACCCCCGCCCCTTCGGGAAATGACCGAATCCCGTCAACCCATTGCCAACCTTGGCGATTATCTCTAAAGAGAAGTGGCCTGCCGGGCCGCCGCCGGAGCGCCGCTCTCGGGGAAGCGGCAAAGCGAAGACTGGTTCGCCAAGCCGTAGCTCACAGCATGTTTGAATCAGATGTATGTCTGACAGCCCGCCTTCGCTTCACTTCGGCGCGGCAGTCTTCGTTCTACGCTACGCTTCGAGCGAAGACTGGCCTGCCGAGCCGTAGCTCGGAGCAAAGCGAAGAGCGAAGGCTGGTGCCCACGACAGGACTTGAACCTGTACGGTGTTACCCACTAGAACCTGAATCTAGCGCGTCTGCCAATTCCGCCACGTGGGCCCAATGATTCGACGGCCATTCTAATACGCGCCCGGCGGCGGGCGGGCAAGTCAAATTGAAGAAGACCCGGCTTGAAAATGCTGGAGTTCAATCCCGCGATATGCGGGATTGTTCGGATGACACGCTGAAGCGTGTACTCCAACACGCCGATTCGGAGATCGGCATTCCGATCGGCCCGGGCTGGAGGCTGGCGCTCAATCGAGATCGGGTTTGATGCTTTCCAATTCCAGCTTGAGCGCGTGCAGCGACAGATTGATGTCGCAGATGAACGCGACGAGTGACGCGAACAGCGAACTCATGCAGGCGATGAAAATGAGGCTGGCGGGCAGTCCGGCTTCCCATTGGAGCAGCGCAGTCACAAACAGCGTGATGATGAGCGCCGACGCCAGCAGCGCGCTGAGCGCGGCGAGGGTGATGCTCAAACGAATCATCCGCGCGCGACGGTAGAGGATGGCCACCTGTGCCTGTGTTTGTTCGCGCTCGCGTCCAGTGCGCCCCGGCAAATCGCGCGCCAGTTGCCGCGCACGGTCAATGGCACGGCCCAACCGGTTGGTCATCGTGAGCAGCAACAAGCCGATACCGGAAATGAGGATGACCGGACCGATGGCGACCTGGAGCATCGGGATGATTTTTTCAAGCGAGGTCAGTGGCATAATTTAATTAATCAAAGCAAAATGTAGCCGAAATCCAAGGCTTGAGGCAAGGGTGGGCAAACCAAGTGAAGTTCATTTGCGGTCGAACGTCACACCTGCGCCTTAAACTCGTTTGGCTCAACCTTCGTCTGAAAATGCATGACCCTGTGTTGCACCACCGCACGGACGCACTCCAGGTTTTTCCCCAGCACGGCCATTTTGGCGGCGCGCTTGGCGGGGTCGTCGCGATCCTGCTCGCTCAAGTCGCCGGTGATGTCGCCGCGATCTGCGTGTCGAGGTCAATGCGATCCACCATGATGATGACTGTGGGATAGCCTGGCTTCGGCGCGGCGAAGACCATGAGCAGTGATTTGCCGCTGTCCTGAAAATGCCAGATGAGACCTTTTCTGATTTTACGAAATTGGTTCCGGTTTGCTTTTTGACGTGACAAAGCATCCGGTCTTGGGCATTGACAACCAAATGGATGCTGGATTGAGAACGGCCCATTCCATTTCGGTGGTGGTGCCGGTTTACAATAGCGAATTGATCTTGCCTGCGTTGATCAAGCGATTGGAACCGGTGCTGGCTGCCCTGGCCAACAAGTATGAAGTTGTGCTCGTCAATGATGGCAGTCGGGATCAAAGCTGGAAAGTCATCCAGGAACTTTCACGTTCCTTCCCTTGGGTCCGCGGAATCAACCTGATGCGAAATTACGGACAGCACAATGCGCTCCTCTGCGGCATTCGGGCAGCCCGGTTCGATACCCTCGTGACGATGGACGACGACCTGCAACATCCACCGGAAGAGATCCACAAACTGGTGGCCAAACTCGAGGAGGGTTTCGAGGTGGTTTATGGTTTTCCCGAACACGAGCAGCACGGTTTATTGAGGGACATCGCCTCGGGGTTGACCAAGCTGGCCCTTCAGAGATCCATGGGGGCCGAAACGGCCCGCCATGTGTCGGCCTTCCGCGCGTTTCGAACGCAGGCCCGCGATGCCTTTGCGAGCTATCACAGTCCATTTGTTTCCATAGACGTCGTGCTGACTTGGGCCACCACCCGGTTTGTTGCCATTCAAGTCCGGCACGATCCCCGTCAGGCAGGCACTTCGAACTACACTTTTGGCATGCTGTTCCGGCACGCGATGAACATGATGACCGGTTTTTCAATTCTGCCCCTGCAACTGGCCAATCTCATGGGTTTTTTTTGCACGGCCTTTGGTGGAGTTATTCTGGTATTCGTCGTTGGACGATATCTGCTGTACGGCACCAGCGTGCCAGGATTCACCTTTTTGGCGTCGATCATAGCAATTTTTTCAGGCGCTCAGTTTCTGGCTCTGGGCATCATTGGCGAGTACCTGGCCCGGATGCATTTCCGGATGATGGAGCGTCCAACTTACACAATCCGCGAACAGATATGAGGGGCTTAAGAGGACGAATGATGAGGACGGAAACAAGGCCGAAAATCATGGGCAAGCTACAGAAATTTTCATGCAAAACAGCACATCGAAAGCGCGGGCGGGCCGGCTTTCTCTGCAGCAACAACAAGTGCGAGACCAAACCACGGCTATGCGGGTTAAATGGAATTCGTTCTCTGGAACTGTGGGATGATCGCGCCATTTTCTTCCAAGGATAGTTCATGTATCGAGTAGTTGTCTTCCCATCCTGCAACGAGCCCGGCCTCGAAATTGTCCACGCATTGATAAAGAGCAACAAGGTTCATCTGTTCGGGGGCAGCAGTTTTGAAGTCGAATTCGACCCCTCCCGCATGATCCTGCGAAACCACCTGCTCTGTCCGAAACTCGATAGCCCCGGTTTCAGGGAAGAATTCAAGCGACTTTTGTCCGAGCATGGCATCGATACCGTTTTCCCCGCGACGGACAGGCTGGTTGAAGAGTTTTCCCAGTGGCAGGTTGAGGGAGTCACTTTCATCACCACGAATCCAGACACCGCCAAGCTGGTGACATCCAAATCGCGTGTTTACGAGCGTTTGGCCGGAGTGATTCCTGTCCCAGAGATTTACACCGCTAACACTGTGGTTTTCCCAGCGTACGCCAAGCCGGATGGTGGCGCTGGCTCGCGCGGTCACCGTGTAGTGCGCAACCGCCAAGAATGCGATGCCGCCCTAGGTGACGGATTGCTCCTCACCGAATACTTGCCAGGCGAAGAATTCACGGTCGACTGCATCAATGACCTGCAAGGCAGGTTGCTATTCTGTGGCCCGCGACTGCGGGGCCAGATTGGCCGTGGAATCGCCCTTGGCACCAAGACCCTCGCCTGTCCACGGATTGAGGGATATATCCGCACGGTTACAGAACGCATCCGCATTGAAGGGCCGTGGTTTGCGCAGTTCAAGGTTAGCCGATCCGGCCAACCAACTCTCATGGAGATCAACGCCCGTGTGGGCGGGTCGATGACATTGGCACGCCTTGCGGGGGTCAATATCCCGCTGCTGGCTCTGTTTCTCTACAAGGGCTTCAGGGTCGAAGTCCCCACCTCGCTTCCCGGCATGGTGTTGAACCGCTGCCTTAAGAACTATATCGAGGGCCCGGATGTTGGCTGCGTCCTCTGGGACTTGGACGATACATTGCTTCGGAAAGACGGCAAGCCTGATCCGGAAGCCATGGCAAGCTTGTACGATTGTCACAACAGAGGCATCAAACAACTGTTGCTAACGAAGAATCCCAACGTTCGCGCTCTGCTCGCCGCGCACGGCATCCCGCTGTTTTTCGATGAGGTGGTCTACAGCGAAGACAAACTGTCTGCGGTCCGGCTTTTGCTCAACCGACACGGCATACGTGCTGAAGACTGCGTGGCGGTAAACGATTCGAACACGGAGAAACTTGCCCTCCAACGCATGCTGCCCAGCCTGCGCGTCATTGGGGCCGATGCTCTCGAGGTGTTAGGCCGGGAGAAGGTGCAATGAACTCGTACGTGGAGCATGCTTCCCTCTTGGGGCAGCGTGGTGGCGAGCACAAGCCCTCGGCCACCGTGCAGCGGCTTCTAACAAGATTGGGGGGCGCTGTATATTTGTATCAGAAAACCATCCGCGTTTATGCAACTAAAGGCGCCCGCATCGGATTCACCTCCTTCAGCGTGCGCAACACAGCCGTGCTGAATATTTATTCACAACTCGGGGCCAGATTCACGTCAGCCGAAGGCGTTTGGCTCTGGCATCCGGGGAAGGACCAGGTCTATTCTAGGAACTGATTTAATTGCCATGCCGAAAAAATCCCAGAAAACTGCAACCAACTTGGACTCGTCTTCCGTGGCACAAATCCGGATACCGTTTAACCGATCCTCGCTCCTGGGCCGGGAACTGGAGCACATTTCCAAGACGATGACCATCGGCCAGATTGCCGGAGATCAAACTTACTCAAAAAGGTGCCATGCATTTTTGGAGCAGGTGCTGGGCGTGCAAAAGGTGATGGTAACCACATCCTGTACTCACGCACTCGAGATGTGCGCTCTGCTTCTCAATATCCAGCCTGGCGACGAAGTGATTGTCCCCTCCTTTACCTTTGTGTCCACGGCGAATGCCTTCGCGTTGCGCGGAGCCCGGATTATTTTTTCCGACATCCGGCCCGACACGCTGAATCTGGATGAGAAGCAGTTGGAAGGCCTCATCTCTTCCCGGACGAAGGTGGTTGTCCCGGTCCATTATGCCGGGGTGGGTTGCGAAATGGATGTTATTGGCGAAGTTGCCGCCCGACATGGTTTGTCCGTGGTGGAAGACAATGCGCACGGATTGTTCGGCAAATTCCGGGGCCGCTGGCTGGGCACCTTCGGTTGCCTGGCGGCCCAGAGTTTTCATGAAACCAAGAATATCACCTGCGGCGAGGGCGGCGCGTTGCTCATCAACGACGCGCGCCTGATTGAACGGGCCGAGATCATTCGTGAAAAGGGGACGAACCGCAGCCGGTTCTTTCGGGGACAGGTGGACAAATATTCCTGGGTGGACATCGGCTCGAGTTATGTGATGAGTGACGTCCTGGCGGCCTTTCTCTACGCCCAGTTGGAAGTATGGCAAACCATCCAGACGCACCGGCAGCGCATTTGGAAGTATTACGACCAGCACCTGCGCGACTGGGCGCAGGAACGCGGGATTGGCTGCCCCGTGGTGCCGGCACACTGCGAGCAATCCTACCATATGTATTACCTGGTAATGCCGTCTTTGGAAAAGCGCCAGGCACTCATTTCATTTCTAAAGTCGCGCGGCATCCTCAGCGTATTTCATTATGTGCCGCTCCACCTTTCCCGCATGGGCCAGCGCATGGGAGGCCGGAAGGGGAGTTGTCCCGTGAGCGAACAGAAAAGCGAACGGCTGCTCCGGTTGCCCTTTTACAATAGTCTCAGTCAGGGCGATCAGGATCAGGTGATAGCGGCCGTCCGGCAATTCCAGCCGTGAAAATTGTTGAAAGATTTTCATTGTTCCTGAGTCTCCCGGCCGGTTACCGGCTTTTCGGATGGATGGTGGGAGGGGGGTCTGCCTGGAGAACTTATCTGGCTGAGTACGTGAAACCGGCTCCCGGGGACAAAATTCTCGACATTGGGTGTGGACCGGCAGACGTTTTGAATTACCTCCCGGCGGTCAACTACACGGGACTCGACATAAGTCCGGAATATATTGGTTCGGCAAAGAAGCGTTTCGGAGCCAGGGGGCGCTTCTGTTGCGGCGATGTTGGCCTGGCTGCCATTGAGGGAGAGCAAGGTACTTTTGACCTGGTTCTGGCCATAGGTGTGATCCACCATTTGGACGATGCGCAAGCAGCCAGGTTGTTTGATTTGGCCCGCCTGGCTCTGCGCCCCACCGGACGCCTTGTCACTTATGATGGATGCTATGTCCCCCAACAGTCACGAATAGCACGCTGGCTGCTGGCAAAAGACCGTGGAAAATTTGTCCGCACCCGTGAGGAATACCTGCGGCTGGCCTTGGCGCGCTTCTCGAAGGTGGAACCTCATCTCCGACATGACCTGCTTCGCATGCCTTATACTCACCTGATCATGCGTTGTTGCGACTGAATTCCTTCAGGCGACAGGTTGGTCAGTTCGCATCAGACTTGTAGCCCGAGAATCGTGTCACGGGCAGGTTCTCCAGACAGCTCACCGGCCCGTCCACCGGTATTTCCAGAACTTTTTCTTGCAGTGCATGGTCCAGCAGATGCGTCGTAACTTGCGCACTCCAGTACCCAAAGTACAACCCCAACCACCACCTGGTCGGCGGGCGCGGCGTTGGTGGCAACGGCCCCGGATGCACGACGGTCACATGTCCCACCAGCCAGACACTGTTACCGCTGCGCAAGGTGCTGGTAATCTCACGCAGCACCGGAGCCATCGGATCCTGCTGGTTCAGCTTTTCCAATACCAGGTCGTTGCGATGCACCTTGTGTGAGTCAATCGGAGGCACTGTCACCCAATGGGCTCGGCCTTGATAATACCGGTTGAAGGTGATCCCCTCCCACGCGGTATGTACCACGATGAGATCCCCCTCCGAGGCATTCTTGTCGAGAACGCCGGCAATTAGATCCACATTGCTCCGTCGGGTATGCGCTTCCTCCCACGCTGACCTCGCACCCCAGGTCATCATCACCACCATGAATCCGATACGGAGCAGCCCCCAAGGGCGCAGCTTGGGCCAGTTTGCACCCAACAGTCCATCGAGCGAAATTGCGCATAGACTGAGCATTTCGACGTAATACCATCTCTGCGTCGGAAACTGTAATTTCAACAGAAAAGCCATATACCCCGCTATTCCGAAAAGCATGCTCACGACACAGAACAGTGCCAGATCGGTGCGGGTTCGGGCAGCGATTGCTGCTGCGGTCTCCGGGTTCGGCCCCTGACGTTCGCGTTCCCGCTGCATCACAAGTGCCACAACCGATCCGCCCAATAGCAGCACAACCCAGAGCCAGATCTCCGGGCCATGAGGTCCGTCGGGGTGGGCGCTGCTCCGGGCCGTCAGGGCTTCGCCGAGTTTATGCCACGGGGTTGAGAAATTGAAGGATGGCTCCTGGATCATTGGCACGTAAGCCGAGCCCCGGCGGATGATGGGCAGGTATATCGCCATGGATGTGCCGGACACGGCACCGATCCCCACCAGCGTTCCCAGCGTCTTCCACCGCCGTCGTCGAATCGCCACCAGGGCTGCGCCGGACAGCATCGCGCACAGGAACACCATGTCATAATAAACACAATGTGCGAAAAGAATGCAGGCGAGACCCGCCAAAAGAACCCGCGACCTCGACGGGAATTCCAGCATCCGCCAGATCATTCCGAAACTGAGCACCAGCAGACAACTCGCCAGACCATAAGCCCGGTTCGCTCCCATGATGAAGATAAACGCCGGCAGACTGCCCAGCAGTGCAACGCTCAGGATCGGTGCGCGACCCCCAATCCAGCGCGAGCATAACCACAGCGAAGCGAGGAAGAAAAACCCCACGCACAACCCCAAGACGCGGATGCCCGCGTCACTGTCCACCATGCCTAGAAAACTCCACCCGCGCACAAGCAACGGCCAGAGAGGTGGAAACGACTCGAACGTCAGATTGTTCCAGAACTCCTTCAGCGAGGGCATCTGCGCCACGCTGAGGGTGTTGGTCTCATCGCGCCATAGAGGTCCCGCATACATCGCCGTTAGAACCAGCAACATCGCCGAGAACGCAGTACCGGCCAATGCCACAGCGGTTTCCGCCCCCGGCTTTGGCGGTCGCACCGGAGACGTGGATTTGAGATTGGCCTGATGCACTGTCACGCGTCAGTTAGGCTCGAGATGAGTCACATTGTCGCAACGTCCCTGTCTTAATTGTTCAGTTGCCTCTTTGTCGCAACGATTGATTCCGCCATAAATTCTTGTTTTTGTACGCGCAACCGGTCAGCTGAAGCACCCGAAACAAGCGCACTACCAGTGCTACGCCCCGACAGCAAAGCCAATAACTGCCCGCCCGCGACGCGAAAGGCAATACTGAATTTAAATCGTGAAATAGTTGCTGACATTTTTCCAAAACCCGCTAAACTTAATCCCGCAATGTGACCGGCAAGTTTTGGAAGTCGGCAACACCAAACAACCAACAAAAACAAACAGACATTCAGATGAAACGTAAAATTTTATCCATCGCGGTAAATCAGTTTCCAATAACCGCTACAGACATTGGAAAAATGAAAATGATGAAATTGCTCATGGTCGCGGGCATAGCTTGCGCCGCGGTTCTCTTCACAGGATGTGCTTCGAACACGACTGAATTGAATACCCCGTCCACTCAGACGGCCGTCAGTCTGAGTCAAAACAACTTCCGAATCATCAAGGCCGGGGCCATTGGCACTAGCCATGGTTTTCGGCTTTTGGGGATTATTCCTTTTGCCGGAGCCAACGAAACACAAGCCAGGGCCGATCTCTACCAAAATCTTGGCAAATCCCTGGAGGGTAAATCGGCCACATTGGCGAACACCACCTATGCCAAATCCACGATCTACCTCATCTTGTTTTCAGTGCCCAAGGTGACAGTGGAGGCCGATGTCGTTGAATACGTAAACGCCCCGCCCGCTTCCTCGCCGGCGGCGCATTGATCAATCTTCATGCCATCTTGGAACCGCCCTCGAAAGCGAGCGGTTTTTACAGAAAATTTTTAAAGTCTTTTGAATATTTCCTTGGTTAAAGTATAGACTTTTGTCGCCGATAGATTTTATTAGTTCTAACTTTAACAAAACTGCAAGTCAGCGACCTCCGGCAAAGCCGGAGGTTTGGACACAACAGTAAAGCTGTGCATCGTGCCTACGCGCGGAAATTCGCGGTAAGGGCATTCTTTTTGAGGTAAGAATGGTCTGTTTCAAATCGCCAGCAAAAGCTTCTTGATTTCCTTCAATCGCGCGCCGATTTGTTTCTTCGTCAGGCGCGGGAACTTGCCACCAAGCATGATGAAATCACCGTGGCGCGTGAGCATCAGCTTGTCGTCCTTTACTTCAAGGTTTGTCACGGCCTTTTCGCTGGCGAGAATCTTGAGTTCGGCCACTTGCAGCAGCAATTCCACCGCCGTTGGCAGCGGGCCGAAACGGTCGCGCAGCTCTTTTTGCAAACTTTCCAGCGCGGATTTTTCATTGGCTTGCGCCAGTTTGCGGTAAATTTCGATGCGGTGCTGCGGTTCGGTAACGTAGTGGTGAGGAAGGGAAGCAGATTTGTCAGCAGTCAATGGTTCGTGGTCAGCAGCTGCGGACGACTGACTGCTGACTGCTGACTGGCCCAAAAAATCCAATTTCACGGTGACTTCAACGCGGGGGTTGACTTTTTCGCCTTTGAGCACAGTGACGCTTTGTTTGAGCAACTGGCAGTAAAGTTCGAAGCCGACGGCGGTGATGTGGCCGCTTTGTTCCGAGCCGAGCAGGTTGCCCGCGCCGCGGATTTCAAGGTCACGCATGGCGATTTTGAATCCGCTGCCAAGCGTGGAGTACTGCCGGATGGCACTGATGCGTTTGCGCACGTCGGTGAGCAGGCTCACGTGGCGCGGCAACAGCAGGTAGGCGTAAGCCTGGTGCTTGTAACGCCCGACCCGCCCGCGCAATTGGTAAAGATCGCTCAGACCAAAGCGATCCGCCCGGTCAATGATGATGGTGTTCGCGTTCGGAATATCGAGTCCGCTCTCGATGATGGTCGTCGAAAGCAAAACGTCCGCTTCGCCGTTGACGAACTTCGTCATCACTTCCTCGAGCTCGTCCGATTCCATCTGGCCGTGGCCGACGACGATGCGCGCGTGGGGCACCAGCATCTGTAATTTCGACCGCATGGTTTCGATGGTCATCACGCGGTTGTGCAAAAAGAAAACCTGCCCGCCGCGATTCAGCTCGCGTTGGATGGCGTCGCGGATGACACGTTCGTCGTATTGTATAACGATGGTCTCGACCGGCAGGCGGTCGTGCGGCGGTGTCTGGATGGTGCTCATGTCGCGCGCACCGGTGAGCGCGAGGTAAAGGGTGCGCGGAATCGGCGTGGCGCTGAGCGTCAGCACATCCACGAGCGTGCGCAGCCGCTTGAACTTTTCCTTGTGCAGCACGCCGAAGCGTTGCTCCTCGTCAATCACCACCAACCCGAGTTCTTTGAACATGATATCGCTTTGGATCAGCCGGTGCGTCCCGATGACGATGTCCACCGCGCCGGCCGCCAAATCCCTGACGACGTGCTGCTGTTCGCGATGCGTGCGGAAGCGCGAAAGCAGTTCGATGCGCACCGGGTAATCGGCCATGCGCTCGCGGAACGTGTTGAAATGCTGTTGCGCCAGCACCGTCGTCGGCACCAGCACGGCAACCTGCTTCCCACCCATCACGGCTTTGAACGCGGCGCGAATGGCGACTTCCGTCTTGCCGAAGCCGACATCGCCACAGATCAAACGGTCCATCGGCTTGGCCCGTTCCATGTCGGACTTCGTTTCACCGATGGCCCGGAGTTGGTCCGGTGTTTCTTCAAAAATAAACGCACCCTCAAACTCGCGTTGCCACGGGACGTCCGCCGGGAAGGCATGGCCGGGCTGCGATTCGCGCACCGCCTGGATTTGCAACAATTCGGCGGCGATATCACGGACGGCGCGCCCGGCCTGTTCCTTCGCCTTGTTCCAGCGCGTGCCGCCGAGCGTGTTCAACGGCGGACGCACCTTGCCGATGCCGACGTATTTGCCGACGAGATGCGCCTCGGTGACGGGCACGTAAAGTTTCGGCGGTTCGTCGCCGGGATGGCGGGGCGCGTATTCGATGACAAGGCACTCGGTGCCGGTTGAGAGTTGAGGGTTGAGGGTTGAGAGATTGCGTCCGCCCGTCGCCGGGAGATTTTTCAAACCAAGAAATTTTCCGATGCCATATTGGAGATGGACGACCAGATCGCCTTCTTCCAGTTCGGTGAAATCAATGTCGAGGGCGGAATGGGTGGCCAGCGCTTGCGGGGATTTCAACCGGCGTGGCCGCTGAATTTTGTAGCGGCCAAAAATTTCCGCGTCGGTGACGATAACGAGTTTTGCTGCCTCGCACAGGAACCCGCGTGAGAGCGTACCGAGGTGAAGCGTAGGACAGGCGTCCCGCCTGCCTCTAATTTCTTTTCCAGGATCTTTTTCAGATGGAGACAGGCGGGAAGCCTGCCCTACGAGTTCCGCCCAGATCTCCTCAAATCGTTGCCGCTCGCCATCATTGTTGCAGAAGACATGAACGGCATGGCCCTGGCGAAGCCAGCGGTGAAGCTGGTTGAAGAATTCACGGCGTTGCGCCTCGGCGATTTGCGGATCAGGCGCGCGTTCGCCGAGCGGACGAAAGGCATCGAGCGAGGAAAAGGTTGGAACGCTGGATTCCAATTCGGCACGTTGGAGTTCAAGCTTCAGCTTGCTCGGGGAACAAGCCAAAGCTTGAATTCCAACGTCAGCCTCGCTCACTTCGAGCCGCGTCATGGCTTTCCGGTCGAGTTGGGCGAGGAAATCAGTCCAAGGGATGAAAAATGGATCGTTTTCAGGGATTTGCTGCGCGTATTCGTCGGCGCGGGTGGCGAGTTGCTCCGGTTCGCAGAGGAGAAAAATTGTCTCCGGTGGCAGATAATCCATCAAAGTGGCGAGTGAACCCGTCGTTTCGGAGGGACGAGTTACACGAGTCCCTGTTTCATCTTCAGAATTGGGGACTCGTGTAACTCGTCCCTCCGATTGAAAGTGTTGTTTCAAAACTCCCAGTTCACCGCCGGGCGGCAAGGTGACGGAAACAATTTCTTCGCGCGAAATTTGCGTGAGCGGATCGAAGTGACGCAGGGATTCGAGTTCGTCGCCGAAAAATTCGAGCCGCACCGGCCACGGGCTGGTGAGCGGCCAAACGTCGAGAATGCCGCCGCGCAGGGCGATTTCACCCTTTTGCGTGACCTGGGCCTCCGGTTCGCAGCCTTGCTCTTCGAGCCATTCGATCAAGTCGAGTGGATTGATTTTATCACCGCGGGCAAGCGTGCGGGTGCGTTTTTGAATTTCACCGGGTGGAAAGGTTTTTTGCAAAAGCGCGGTGACGCTGGTGACGACCATGGTTGAGGGTTGAGGGTTGAGAGTTGAGAGTTCGGACAACTGGACCAGCGTTTGGAGCCGGTCGCTGATGGTGTCGGCATGCGGGAGTTTGCCTTCGTGCGGCAGCACGTCCCAAGCCGGGTAGAAAAACGGTCGAAGGTCGAAGGTCGAAGGTCGAGAGCCGGGACCGTTTTGTCCTCGACCCTCGACGCTCGACTCTCGACCAGACGAAAGCCACGTCTCCAGGTCCTGTTGAAAACTTTCCTGCGTCTTGAGGTTGTCGGTCACGACGACAATCGGGCGGCGCGGGAAAATTTTCCGGAGCAGGGCCGCAAAAAACGGCTGCGCCGCCTGGCTGACACCCGCGCAAGTCAACACTCCGCCATTCTCCAGTCGCCGCGCCAGGGATTGCACAGCGGGAGCTTTCGAAATGTCAGCGAACAATTTGCCTGTCGCCGACGCTGCCGCGTTTTGCGCCAAGCAAAGGGAAGTTTGCAGTGAAAAGCGGCCCCGTCAAGTCACCCCCGGACGGAATGAAGGAAAGGCGGCCATTTCTTATTTTTTGAGACCCAATTGGTTTTTCACCTCCGAGATACACCATTCCAGCAACCGTTTAAGCAAGGGCATGATGTTCTGGCGCCAGGTTGCCCAGACCAGCCCGAGGCACAACAGGTAGGTGGCAATATCAATACAAGTTGTCCGGGACAAGCCGGTCAGATGAAGGCCATTGACGTCCGCGAGCAGATGCAAAGTGCCGACGGCCGTATACAGGATGGTGAGCGGGTTTAAGTGCGTTGCCACAAATGGGCCGGGAATAGCCAGGTATTCATTGATATTTGCCGGAGATGCTGCCACCAGCACGCAGGTGTAGAAAAGCAGGAATTCAACGGTGCGCTTTTGCCTGCAAATAAAGGCAAAGATGACCAGCAGGAAGAACCATACCGTCTGGCTGCTAATCATAAACTGCACGAACATCGGCACGAACATGCGGTAGAAGAATTCGGTGGTGAAGGATCGATACCCAAACACATTTTGAATGATTCCCTGGCTGCCGCCATGCCAGTAGGGAACAAAACTCAAAGCGAATATGAAAACGGGGATCAAAATCACCACCAGCTTTTGCAGCATCCCCTTTTGCTTGACCGCCAGCCAGAAGGGAAAGGCAAAAAACACGTGTTTTATCACCAGCGACAGTCCCAGAACAAACAAACCCCAGAACTTCCGCCGGTTGATGGGTTGGTCAAATTCATCTCCCATCAGTAATGCCGCCAGCAAGCCCAATAAAATCGCCAGGTTGTCAAAATTGCATTGGTAGCCGGTGATGATGACCGAGATGGGGTTGAGAAAGAACCAGCAGCCCGCCGCCTTTCCAAACCGGCGCCACAAGATGAAAAAAATTCCCGCGTCACTCAGGCTTAGGAAACCGGCCACGAGGTAGCGAAAGGCGGTCGGATTGCGCCCGGCCAGCAGGTTCAAGGCGTGCAGGACATGGAACCAGCCCGGCGCAAAGTTATATCGGTCCGTGCTGGCGTAAACATTGTCTCCGCGATCAACCAAGTTCGCCACGAGTTGCCAGGAATCCATGTCGTAATCGTGGCCGCAAGTTGCCACCAACAGCCTGGCTACGACTCCGGCGACAAGCACCGCAAAGAACAACCAGCCTGGCTTGGAATTGTTATTGGTTTTGTCCACACACTTTTTCAGGTCGGATTGATTGGCCTACAGAGAATTCGTTGGGGTTGAAACCCTCCAGCCGCTGGTGATGGTTAATGGCATATTTTCCATCGAACTGACCGAGTTGGTCGTAGGATCAACGAGCGTTACAGCATTGGTAATATGATAGACGAGGAAATAGCTGAATTTGGCGCCCCAAGCGTCCGAATAAGGTCGGTCAGCCCAACCTTCCGGTCCATTGGGAGCCGGAGGCAAATCAACTGGCGGAGCTTGATTGGGTTGCGGCATGGGGACACTGCCGACGATCCAGACGCTATGTCCGGAACGAAGCGTGGTTTCCACCTGTTTCAACACCGGTTCAATAACGTTGGTCATCTGCAGTTTTGATTTGAGCAGGTCGTAGCGGTGAAACCGATAATCTTCCAGTGGCGGCAGGGTCGTCCAAGGCTCGGCTCCACGGTAATAATGCCCAAAGGTGATACCGTAATACCATGGATGAACGATAATCAAGTCGTTGGGTTTGGCATTTTGTGAAATTTGCGCGGCCACCAGGTCGCCATTCGTTTGCCGCCGCTTCAAGGCAGATTGTGCCGAGGGATAAGCAAGCAACGCGACGACAACGGCAATAACCAGCACTCCAATGCGCGCTGCCTGGTGAATTCGCGGCAAAATTACGTCGCAACAAACCACGGCGAAACCCATCGCCGGAACATAATACCAGCGTTGGGTGGGCAAACCCATCAACTTGACAAAAACCCCGAATCCGGTCAGGCCAATTACCAGAGCAATGCTGGCGAACAAAAGCAAATCCTGTTGAACACGCGTTTCATTGGGCGAAATTTTTATCAAGGCGCAGCCCATGCCAAGTAATGCCGCGATCATGACAAGAACCAACCAGACACCCACCAACATTCCGGTCGCATCAGCAATCCGGCTCAAAAAGCCGGTAAAATCAACCCCGGTTTTGCTCACAATCCACCAGCTTTGCGCGTGACGCAGGGGATTGACGTAGGGCAGCAAAGAAAGCGCCGCTGGCAATCCGATGCTCAAGACGCCAATTGCCCTGCTTGGTTGGTGTCTGCGAATACAAACAACCGCACCGGCGATACAAATGGCCAGCAAAAAAAATGCGTTTTGGTAAAGAGTCTGCACGCTCAACACAGCGGCCATGACGGCGAGCAAACCGCGACGCATATTTGGCGCTTCAATGAAACGCCAGATCAACGACATCGTGAGCAAAACAAACACGGTTGCCAAGCCGTAGGCCCGGATGGAATCACCATATCGAATGACTGTGAAATTCAAGCCGGCGAGTGCCAGTGAAAGCAGTGGCAACCCCTGGTCCATCGTCCGGCTGGCAACCCAAAATGCCGCCAGCAATAACAGTCCGCAACCCAGCCCCAGAATTCGCAGACCAATATCTGTGGTTCCGAGTCCCGAAGCCGACCAAATTCGCACCAGCGAGGGAAACAGAACGGGGCAATGATCATGCGGCAGCGCTTCCCAGACCTGTCCAAAGGATGGAAGCGTCGCGATGCTTTTGACGGATATTTCATCGCGCCAGAGGCCTCCGGCATGAATTAGATAAAAGAAATGCAACCAGCCGGCGGCGACCGTGGCCAAAATTGCCACCATCCATTCCGTCTGGCGCAAAAATGTTTTTTGAGGCGGGACGGTCATGATTTATTCAATGACTGTTCACCGTGGTTTTACGCTGATAAACTTCCAGGCCGCTCCCGTGAATGACCTTGCCATAACGCGCAACCCATTTTGCACCCAAGGCATAAATGGTTTGCGTTGGCGAAATGATATCAGCCATCCCGACCAGGGTGTAGTTGGTTTGATAAAAATCCCACCAATTGAAAATTTTCGGGTCTGAATCAGGCCGGCGGTTCCAGGACATGATGTTGTCGGCAAAGACGACGAATTCTGGTTTGCGCGTTTCGATGTCGCTGATCATTTCATGTTGCATTTTCAAGGCGAACGGCTGCGGTTCCATCTGCGCGTAGGTGTAAATGTAGCCGGTCGCGGAATGGCGGTGCGCGAGAAAATAAATTTCCGGCTCCGAGCCGAGCACGGCCACGCGCGCGTCCGGCCCCGAATTGTTGTAGATGTATTGGGCAATGATCTCCGATTCCGGCAAAGGATCGGCGCCATACATGGTGCGCGCAATTTGCACGGGTGTCTTCACGAACCAGATATCGCTCCTGTCCATGATCGTTGCCGCCACCACCAGCGAGTAGCACCAGACCGGCCAGTCGCCAAACCGGGAAGTTCCGGCCCGGGAGTTCCAGAACCGGCTGGCTCCGCTGACGGCACAACCGGCCAGCAACGCCGCCGCCGGCAGGGTCAAAAGAAAATAATGCTTCCGAAAATAAAACCCGGGAACAACGGTCAATGCCGACATCAGGCAGAATCCCAGGAGCCAGAGCCGCGCCGGCTGCAACCGGCCATCGAACCAGACCAGCCCCAGGCCGGCGATGGCGACCGACCACAACAGCGGATCCGTTCCGGCCAGGCGGCAAAGGCGTTCCCAAAACACTTGCGGCGCCTGGTCAATGGTGACGACTGATTCGTACTGTCGGGCGTAATCAATCGTCCAAAACCAGAATTTTTCAAAAACTCCCGCGTGCCAGAGAATAAAACAGCACACGCTGAACGGCAAAATCATTCCCACGCCAAACGCCGCGACCGGCCAAAACCGTTTGGTTAGTGGTAATTGGGTTTGGCGAACCATCTGAACGATAAAAGCAATCACCGCCCACAAACCAATGAACGCGACTTGCTGTTTCATTAAAACGCTGACACCGAACAATAAACCGGCGGTGAACACAATCAGCCAACTGGCGTTCTGCCGCGCCTTCCACACCACGCACAAGCCGGCGGTGGCAAAGAACGCGGCGAAATGCGTGGCGTGCCCGGCCAGTCCCAGCATTGCCGGGCTGGCAACCATCACGGCGTAGGAAGTGGCGGCGACCATCCCTGCCGTCCAGTCGAGAATTTGGTTGCCCAGCCAGAAAAGCATCAGCGCCGTCAGCGTCGTCATGCACAACACGCCAAAATGAATGCCCGCCGGAGTCTGGCCGAACAACGCCATGATGGCCGCATAAGCCGCATACGTGCCGGGGAACTTCATGTTGTAGGCAAGTTGGTAAGGCGGGATGCCCTGCAGCATGAGCTGGCCGGCATAGGCGTATTCGCCCTCGTCGCGTTCGAGCGGGAAATTCAGCAAACGAAGCCGGGCGGCGGCGACCACCACCAGCACCGCCACCATGAACCACCAAGTCCAATGCCGCTGGAAAAACCGGGGCCGGACGGGCGGCGGCACGACGGATGGTTGCGTCATGGGCGGCAATGGAACAAATCAGCCGGCACTAGACAAGTGAATTTGCCGGCGGCGGCGCGATTATTTTGCCTTGAACCAATCCAGTGGAATGTCCAGCGACGCGCCCAGCCAAAGGGCCGAGTCGGTATTGCTCCCGTCATAAGTCTTGCGGGCATGGAACCCCCAGCGGAAGTGTCGTCTGGGGGTTGTGTAACTGAAGCCCGCGTCAAGGGAATCGCTGATTTCCCGCACGTCAACCAGATAGGTGATGCTGTTGTAGGTGCTCGAGTGCCCCGCCGTTGGCGGGCCCAGCACAATGTCTTCACCCGAAAGCGTCTGCAAATGCCGGTAGCCGAGGTCCAGTTCCCATCCCTTGATTTGCTGGAATACGCCGGCCGCGGCGATGTATTGGTCGGCGCCGATGGTGTGTTCCCACCGGTACAACACATCGTCCCAGATGCCGAATCCCTCCCAGCCAAGATGCTTGCGGAAAAGGATGGACGGTTCAATGGCCACGCCGTGATTGCCGGTCGTAAACGCCAGGTGCCGGTCATAAACCCCCGGCACAATCGCTCCGGCGCGAAAGGTCAGTGTCGGCAGCCAGGATGGCGCGTTGGAATCAGTTTCATTGAAAATCTGATACCGGACACCGAAGGTCGGATCCATAATTCCGGTGGTTTTCTGAATGCCACCGCCATCGAACGGTCGCCAGCCCACCGTGGTGGCACCCAGGTTCAGGTCCGCCGCCCACTTTTTGGTGATGCCGTAGTTGAAGGTGAAATACCCCT
>JBEKZC010000041.1:0-34062 GCA_049510295.1 Verrucomicrobiota bacterium
CAACTCGATCAGCGTGAAGGCTTTGTTTTGTTTCAGAATTCTTTTCATACGGTCAATAAGGTTTTTTGGTTTTTGTTCGTTGGCTGACGGTTCGCCGACTTTCGTAAATCAATCGCACGCGCCGTCAACATCCGTCTGAAAAATGTTTAGCAATGCCGATGCCAACCGGTTTTCCCCGCTAAATGCCAATAAAACCGCGGGTAAACTTTTTGGCGAAGGCGTTTTGCGTGAAATTTTCACGCCGCGCGCGTGAAATTCACGCGCCGAACCGCCATTGGGCCAATCAAAATCTCATTTACAGCGCCGGGCGCATCGCAAACACTGACCGACCCTATGGCCGGGCCAAAAGAAAACGTCCTGATGGAAAAAATCGTGTCACTGTGCAAGCGGCGCGGGTTCATTTTTCAATCTTCCGAAATTTATGGCGGCATCAATGGATTTTGGGATTACGGCCCGCTCGGCGCGGAACTCAAGCGCAACGTGAAGGAACTCTGGTGGAACACCATGACCCGCCAGCGCGATGACATCGCCGGCCTCGAAGCCACCATCATCATGCACCCGCAGATTTGGAAGGCGTCGGGACATGTGGACACCTTCAGCGACCCGATGATTGATTGCAAGACGTGCAAAGGCCGTTTCCGCGCCGATCAGACCAATGAAATCCCCTGTCCGCAAAAGCCCAGCAAGATGGTTTCTGAATGCCACGGTGAGAAGACCGCGCCGCGGGCGTTCAACCTGATGTTCCAAACCTACGTTGGCCCGGTGCGGGATGAATCGGCGATTGCCTACCTCCGCCCCGAAACCGCGCAGGCGATCTTCGCGCAGTTCAAGAATGTGCTCGAAACTTCGCGGCAGAAAGTGCCGTTCGGCATCGCGCAGGTCGGCAAGGCGTTTCGCAATGAAGTCACGCCGCGCAATTACACCTTCCGCTCGCGCGAGTTCGAGCAGATGGAGTTGGAATTTTTCATCAAGCCGGACGAGGTGGTGGAAGCGATCTGTGGTCGTGTGGCGACAGCGGCGGAAATTTCGAAGCCGGAATCCGAACAACGTGCTGCCAGCGTCTCGCTGGCAGATCCATCTTCTATTAGTTCCGCCGGCAAGATGCCGGCGGCACGTTCCGATTGGGGTTGGGAAGCGTGGCACAAATACTGGGTCGAGGAACGGATCAAGTTTTACGAAGGCATCGGACTGCCGCGCACAACGCTCGAAGAATACTGGCAGAAGCCGGAGGAACTCGCGCATTACGCCCGCGCCTGCGTGGACATTCTGTTCAAGTTTCCGTTCGGCACGCAGGAACTCGAAGGCATCGCCGCGCGCAGCGATTTTGATTTGAGCCAGCACGAGCGTTTCTCCGGCAAGCCGATGGGCGTTTTCGACGAGGAACTGCGCACGGCGTGGGGCAAGTTGCCGAAGGAAAAATCGGACGCCCTCTGGCGGCGCTATTACGAGAACCGGAAAAAATATCTCGCCAAAATGGGCGTGGCGGAAGAACCGGCTTCCAAGGACGCCACCGAAGACGCGAACGGCCTCGCGAAAGGCCAATACATCCCGCACGTGATTGAACCTTCCGCGGGGGTGGATCGTCTAATCCTTGCGCTGATCACGAACGCCTACAGCGAAGTCACCGAGACCGACGACAAAGGCAGGAGCGAGACGCGGGTCATCCTGAAGTTTCATCCGCGCGTGGCGCCGGTCAAGGCCGGCGTGATGCCGCTGCTCAAGAACAAGCCGGAGCTGGTGAAGAAGGCGATTGAAGTCCGCGATCGGCTGCGTCCGTGGATGAATGTATTTTACGACGATGCGGGTTCGATTGGCCGCCGTTACGCGCGCCAGGACGAAGCCGGCACGCCGTTCTGCGTGACGATTGATTTCGACACGTTGGGCGAGAAGCCGGAGTTGAAGGATACGGTGACGGTGCGTTTTCGGGACGATGGCAGGCAGGAGCGCATTGCCATCAATGAATTGTTAAATTGGTTGCTGCCGAAAATCCGCTGATGACCGGGAACGCACAAACTCCGACAACTCCGAAGAAGCGCGCGCCGACGCTGTATTTCATCGTGGCGATCAAGTTGATCAAAGGCATCGCGCTGTTGCTGCTGGCGCTGGGTGTCTTTTCGCTGGCGAACAAGGATTTGTCGGACGTGTTTGACCAGTTTCTGCGGTGGGTGCATCTCGACCCGGAGCGGAGTTTTTTTCAAGGCATTGGCGACTGGCTGGACACCATCACGCCGACCAATGTGCGGGTGGTGGCGTCGGGCACGTTTCTTTGCGGATTGTTTCTGCTCGTCCTGGGCTTGGGACTGGCGTTTCGCGCGAAATGGGCGATCTGGCTGGCGATTGGCGAGTCGGTGTTTTTCATCCCGATTGAAATTTTCGAACTGGTGCGCCATCACCGGCTTAATGCGTCTGGCCTGCCCCGACCAGAATTATTTCCTCATCCCAAAATTGGACTGGCAATTGTGCTGGCGATCAACGTGTTGATTGTCTGGTATCTTTACGCCAATCGGAAACGTTTGTCCCGGCATCGCCCCTAAGTTTCCCGCGTGACCGGGGCGCATTCCTGTGGCATCGTCATCGCGTGACGATTACCGAAGCGATTCAACTGCTGGAAAAATTCCGCGCGGGCGGAGTGAGCCGCGACCAGGTTTTGCGCGCGTTTCAAGCCGCGCCCATCGCCGACCTCGGCTTCGCGCAGGTGGACACGCACCGCGCGCTCCGCAAAGGTTTTCCCGAAGTCGTCTTCGGCGGCGGCAAAACGCCGGAACAAGTCGTCAAAATAGCCGCGAAAATCCTGGCGTCCGAATCGCGCGTGCTCATCACGCGGGTCACCGACGCCCATGCCCGCGCGTTGCGCAAAAAATTCAAGCCCGTTGTCCACCACCAACTTGCCGGTTGCGTGACAATTGAAAAATCACCGCTGCCCAAACGTTCCGGAACCATCGGGGTCATTTGCGCCGGCACCAGTGATTTGCCCGTGGCGGAGGAGGCGGCGGTGACGGCGGAAATCATGGGCAACCGGGTCGAGCGGATTTACGATGTCGGCGTTGCCGGTTTGCATCGCTTATTGGCGAAATCGGAAAACCTCCGGCGGGCGAACGTGCTCATCGTCGTCGCCGGCATGGAAGGCGCGTTGCCGAGCGTCGTCGCCGGTCTGGTTTCCAAACCGGTCATTGCCGTGCCGACGAGCATCGGTTACGGCGCGAGCTTCGGCGGCATTGCGGCGTTGCTCGGCATGTTGAACAGTTGCGGCAGTGGTGTGACCGTGGTGAACATTGACAACGGTTTCGGCGCGGGTTACGCCGCCAGCCAGATTAACATGCTCTATAGCTGCGCCTCGTGAGAGCGCAGCCATATTTTTAGATTGAGTCAGCCGCGCTCTTACGAGGCGCGGCTACAAAAAATGAAAACGCTTTATCTCGATATTTTCAGCGGCATCAGCGGCGACATGTTCATCGGTGCGTTGATTGACCTCGGCGCGGATGCGCGCCAGTTGGAGCGCGAGTTGAAGAAGTTGCAACTCGGCGGTTATCATCTTCACGTCGCGCGCAGACAAAAATCCGGCATCGCCGGCGTGAAGTTTGATGTCCATCTTGAAGCAATGCGAAGCGCGAAGTGCGAAGTGCGAGGGCATGGACACGAACATCGCCATGAACACGAACATCATCACGCTTTACGCATCACGAATCAAGAACATCATCACGACGAGAACCGGACGTTTGAGGAAATCAAAAAACTCATCGGGCGCAGCAAATTGTCGGCGTGGGTGAAGAAAAAATCCGTCGCCGTGTTTCAACGCATCGCGGAGGCCGAGGGCAAAATTCACGGCCTGCCGCCGGGGAAAGTTCATTTCCACGAGGTCGGCGCGGTGGATTCAATCGTGGACATCGTGGGCGCCTGCATTGCACTTGAACTGCTCGGCAAACCACGCGTGCTGGCCGCGCCGGTCGTGGAAGGCACCGGCTGGGTGGATTGCGCCCACGGATGCTTTCCCGTTCCCGCTCCGGCGACGCTGGCGATTCTCGGCGCCCGCGGCATCGGGGTGACGCAATGCGATGAACCGCACGAACTGGTCACGCCCACCGGCGCCGCCCTGCTGGCCGAATTTGTCGAAAGTTTCGGCCCGATGCAAAGTCTGGTCGCGGGAAAAATCGGTTTCGGACTCGGCACGCGCGACAACCAAACGCGGCCAAATGTGCTGCGTGCTGTGCTCGGCAAACACTCAACTCTCACCCCTCAACCCTCATCTGGTTTGGATTGGGAAACGGATCGTGTCGCTGTGCTCGAAACGAATCTGGACGACGTCAGCGGGGAAATTCTCGGGCATTTCGTTGAAACGGCGCTGGCGGCGGGCGCGCTGGACATTTTTTACACGCCGATTCAGATGAAGAAAAATCGGCCCGGCGTGTGGCTCACGGTTCTGTGCGCCGAAACCGACGCGGACAAGTTCAGCGAATTGATTTTGCGCGAAACGAGTGCGTTTGGCGTGCGGCGGACGACGGCGGAACGGCGCAAATTGCGGCGCGAATTCACCCGGGTCAAAACGCCATTGGGCGAGGTTGCCGTGAAAATCGGCCGGCTCAACGGAAAGGTGGTCCAGGCTGCGCCGGAGTTTGAATCCTGCAAAAAACTGGCGGTACGGGCAAAGATACCGTTAAAGCGGATTTACAAAACTGTGCTTAAAGCCATCAAATAGGCCCTGATTTTTGAGTTTGTCACCTATTATTTGCTTGCGCGTTCAACCAGAAAGGCTTATTGGTAGTTCAGATTTTGAACTGGCCGGGCCAGTTTGCTTGATGCCAAAACTTACAGTTATGCCACAACCGACGAGGGTGTCTTGAGCCGCCCTTATTCCCCACGCACTTTTTCTCCTGCTTCGTTTGTCCGGGTCAATGGCAAAATCCGCGCCCGCGAAGTCCGGGTCATCGGAGTGGACGGCAAGCAACTCGGCGTCATCTCGTTGAACGACGCGATCAATCTTGCGCGGCAGAATGGTGTTGACCTGGTCGAGATCGCCGCCACCGCCACGCCGCCGGTCTGCCGGCTCGTGGATTTCGGCAAATACCGTTACGAAATGGCCAAGAAGGAAAAGGATTCCAAGAAGCACCAGCACGCCTCGACGGTGAAGGAAGTGCAATTAAGCCCGCGCATTGACCCGCACGACCTCGGCATCAAGGTCACGCACGCGGTGGATTTTCTCTGCGAGGACATGAAAGTGAAGGTCGCGCTCAAATTCCGCGGTCGCGAAATGGCGCACACCGAAGTCGGCTTCCAGGTCATCAACAAATTTCTGGCCGAGATCGCGCCCTTCGGCAATCCCGATTTTCCGCCGAAACTCATCGGGCGCGGCATCAATGTGATGGTCAGCCCGCTGCCGCGCAACAAGCGCGCCAAAAATCCGCATCAAATCGAAGGCAGCCCGGCGCCGGCTTCGGACAATCATCAACCATCCCATTCCGCCCCCTCGAAAAACAAAGTGCCCGTTTCGGCCGAACCGCAGTCTGGCGGATTGAACAATCCGTTCGCCAATCTGGAAGTGAAATGATATTGCGGCACCGGCTTCCAGCCTGTGATTTGGTTTAATTTCCCACAGGCTGGAAGCCGGTGCCACTATTCCAACCGCGCAGCAATTCCGGGAACCGGCAATTCTCGCAGACCGCGTTTGAGTGTTCGCAAAAGTCGCGTGTGATCTGAATCAACCCCTGCTGCGCGGAAGCGCTCTGCAACGCGCGGCTTCGCCCAACACCCAACAAACGCTGCCGCGCCAATTTCAAAATGGAATTGTCTTCCGCCTGCGGCCAGACGGCATAGCGGTGTTCAATGACACGCTGGAGCCTTCCATTTTTACCTTCGGCGGCGCGCGTCCAAAGCCACGGCAGAATCACATTTACCGCCAAATCCGTCACCCGCGCATCGCCCAGCAGCGGTTGCGGCTTTTTCAGCCGCGCCGAGCGAAATGTCCAGTGCCACGACCAAAATTCGTCGCGTTCCACTTCAAAAATTTCGCGCAGCGAATCCATCAATGCCTGGGAGGGATGGCGCGTCGCCGTCCCCAAAATTTCAGGGTCACCGGCACGGTGCCCTTCCCCAATGGAAGACGCACACCAACGTTCGAGTTTTTGAATCAGATTTCCAGTCGCCAGCCAGTGCGCGGCCAGCGCCAGCCGGCGTTGCGGATGATTGGCCGGACGCAATCCATGAAATTTCCAGACGGCGCGCGGCAGAATGCAATCGCTGAACGCATCGCGTTCCCGCCACCAGCAATCCCAGACGCGACGCAGATAACCATCGTTGCCCGCCTGCGTCCGGGTCAGTTCCGCCGGCAGCAAACCGCTGATGCCGAGCAGCCGGGCTTGAAGCGCAAAGACCGGGTCCGCGCCGGGCGTCCAGCGCAACCGTGATTCGGCGAGATTTTGCATCGGCCAGATGTTGTGCTTATAGCCGAGCGCGCGGAACAAACCTTCCCACAGCGCCTGCTCCCAGCCGACGTGCCGGGCGCGGGCGCGCAATTGTTCCGCCTTGGCTAGAAAACGAACGCGGGCGGCGGAGTCCAAAATTTTACCTTGTCGCGTTTCATCCAATTCGCGCAATGCCACGCAACATTGGCCGCGCAAATTTTCGGGCAGGACGCGCGGTGATTCGTTTTCCAGCCACAATCCGAGTTCGGCGATGGGCGCATCCAGTTTATCGCCGATGGCCAGCGGCGGCGGCGGAAGTTCAAGCTTCAATTTGTCCGGCGTTCTCCGGTTCCGACACGCTGAAGCGTGAACTCCAACGTCATCCCAAACGACGTGAAGCAGGACATTTTTAAAATTTGGGTTGCGGTCGTGGCCGTGGGCGCGCCAGCCGCCGACGCGCAGGTCAATTTCCACGTCACCGGAACACGGCGCAGCGCCGCCGATTTGAATGACCGCGCCGCGAAAATCCGGCCCGCCTTCGACGCTCGCAAAGCCAGGATGTAAAACGCGAACGGATTTCCCATCGGCGGTTTGGAGCCGGTCGCGCCGCAACCGCTGGTGGCGCCAGATGGCCTGGAGCAGGCGTTCCGGCGGCAGATCATTTTCGTCGCGCAGGACATTCCCCGCGCCAAAGCGCGGGCGCCAGTCGGCGTAAAAATTTTCAGGCGGCGGAGACACTGCGGATTGCTTTTGCGCCTGCGGTTGAGCAAAGTCAAGCCGGCACGCATAATTTTGAACGCAGCCAACGGCGGTTTTGCCGGCTTATAAAGCAAGGTTTTGTTTTGTGGCGGAATTTTTGTTGGCCGGAACCCCGAATTTCCTGCTAGACTCCACCCAACCTTTCGATGAACGACAATGCGATGATTGCAGTGACGAATTTAACGAAACGCTACGCCGGACGCACAGCGGTGGCGGGCATTTCGTTCACGGTCGCGCGCGGCGAAATTGTCGGTTTGCTCGGACCGAATGGCGCGGGCAAAAGCACGACCATGCGGATACTTTCGTGTTTCATGCCGGCGACGTCCGGCACGGTGCGCGTCGCGGGCTTCGATGTCTTTCACCAGTCGGATGAAGTGCGCCGCCGCATCGGTTACATGCCGGAAAACAATCCGCTGTACCCCGAGATGCGCGTGCGGGAATACCTGAAATTCCGCGCGCGGCTCAAGGGCCTCGACTGGCGGCGTTCGCGCGAGCGCGTGACCACGGTGATGGAGCAATGCGGGTTGACGGAGGTGGGCCGGCGCATCATCGGCCAGCTTTCCAAGGGTTACAAGCAGCGGGTCGGTCTGGCGGACGCGCTGGTGCATGAGCCGGAATTGATCATTTTGGACGAACCGACCATCGGCCTGGATCCCAACCAGATTCGCGCGGTAAGGCAATTGATCAAAAGCCTGGCCCAGAAGCACACCGTGCTGATTTCAACGCACATCCTGCAGGAGGCGGAAATGACGTGCAACCGGATGTTGATCATGGGCGACGGCAAAATCCTGGCCGCCGACACGCCCGACAATCTGCAGCGGCTCATGGCCGGTGGCAGCCAGATCATCGCCGAAATCGCCGCGCCGGCGGACGAACTGCGTGAAGCCTTGTCGCAAATGCCGGGGATTGAACAATTCGACGTATCGCCATGTGAAGGCGAATTCCAACGCTGTGCGCTGACGCCGCGCGATGGATACGACCTGCGTCCGGCGATTTTCGCATTGGCGCAGGAACGCGGCTGGATCATGCGCGAATTGACGCGCAGCCGCCATTCGCTCGAAGACATTTACGTGCAGGTGACCCGGCCGACCGAGGAGGAGGAGGGCGAATGAACCCGTTTTCCAAATTCGATCCGCCTTCGCTTTGCTCCCGCCTTCGTTTAACTTCGGCGCGGCAGGTCGGCGCGACAGGGGAGGAGGGCGAATGAAAATTTTCTGGACGCTCGCGCGCCGGGAGTTGGCCGCGTTTTTCTGTTCCATCACCGGCTACGTGATCATTGCGGCGGTGACGTTTTTGATCGGGCTGAGTTTCGTGGTGCTGATGACCAATCTCGGCAGCGACCCGTCGCCGATGCCGGTGACGGAAATGTTTTACCGGACTTACTTTTTCTGGTTGATCGTGCTGCTGGCGACGCCGGCACTCACGATGCGGTTGTTCGCGCTGGAAAAATTCTCGGGCACGTTTGAAACACTGATGACCACCCCGGTGAGCGATTTGCAGGTGGTGGCGGCGAAATTCGCCTCGGCGCTCGTGTTTTACATTGTGATGTGGCTGCCGATGCTCGCGTGTCTCTTCGTGGTGCGACATTTCACGAATCAACCGGGCACGCTGGACGCCGGCACGGTTGGTGGAATGTATCTGGGTGTGTTTTTGGTCGGCTGCCTGTTTTTGTCGCTGGGCTGTTTTGCGTCGTCGTTGACGCGCAGTCAGATGGCGGCGGCGATGATCAGTTTTGTCATTGGCGTGAGTTTATTTTCGATTGGATTTTTGGCCGAGGCCATTCCTGTGACCGCGCAATGGCAGTCGCAAGTGCTGTCCTATTTCGGCCTGTTCGAGCAAATGCACAACTTTGCCCGCGGCATGGTGGACACGCGCGCGGTGATTTTTTACGTCAGCCTGACGTTTTTCTTTTTGTTCCTGACCTTGCGCGTGGTGGAAAGCCGGCGCTGGAAATAAAATGCCGACCGATCCCAAATCTCAACCCAGCTTTTCGCCCGGCCGCCGGTGGAAAATCGGCCTGGACGTCGTTGTGCGCACGGCACTGGTGCTGGCCGTGGTGGTGATGGTGAATTACCTCGGCGCGCGCTTCTTTGGGCGGTTTTATCTGAGTTCGCAGACGCGAATCCAACTGGCTTCGCAAACCATGAACGTCCTGCGGTCGTTGACCAATCACATAAACGTGACGCTTTATTACGACACCAGGGACGAGAATGATTTTTATCCGGACATCGTCGCACTGCTGAACGAGTATCGCTCGGCCAACCCCCGCATTTCCATCACGACCGTGGATTATGTGCGTGATGCGGGCGAGGCGCAAAAAATCAAGGAGCAATACAAGCTCAACTCGCCGACGGACAAAAACCTGGTCATCTTCGATGCCGGCGACCAGCGGGTCAAAATTGTCAACGGTGACGCACTTACCCAGGTCAAACTCGAGCAAGTGCCCAATCCCAAGGAGCGTGAATTCCGGCGCAGACCGGTCGCGTTCATGGGGGAACAAGCATTCACTTCGATGCTGCTGGCCGTCACCACCGCCAAGCGGTTCCAGGCGTATTTTTTGCAAGGCCACGGCGAACCCTCGCTCAACGACACCGGCGAGACGGGCTATTATAAATTCGGCTCCCTGCTCGCCCAGAATTACATCGCGGTCACAAATCTTGAATTGTTCGGCGACAACCCCGTCCCCATGGATTGCAATTTGCTCATCATTGCCGGCCCGCGGACGGAACTTTCAGAAACCGAGCTTCAGAAAATTGACCAATACCTCGCTCAAGGCGGACGGCTCTTTGTGCTCTTTAACTATTTTTCCATCAAGCGTCCGACGGGGCTGGAGCCGATTCTGGCGCGCTGGGGTGTCAATGTCGGCTCCGACTGGGTTCAGGATCCGCAAACAACCGTCTCCGGCAAGGATGCGGTTGTCTCCAGTTTCAGCCAGCATCCGGTGGTCAATCCGTTGGTTGGCTTCGGATTGTTTCTTTATCTGCCACGGCCTGTCAGCAAAGTGAATTGGGAAAACCCACCCGCCAGCGCGCCGCAGGTGGATGAACTGGCCTTTACCAGTCCGGCTTCGACTCTCGCGGGCGAACCCGGCAATCCACCGCATGCCTATCCACTGATGGTTGCCGTTGAGCAAAAGCCGGTTGCCGGTGTGGCCAACGCACGCGGCACCACCCGGATCCTCGTCGTGGGCGATTCATTTGCCTTCGGCAACCAATCCATCAAGAGCCTGGACAACAGTGATTTCATTAGCTACGCCGCCAACTGGCTGCTCGACCGCAACGCCCTGCTCAAAGGCATCGGGCCGCGACCCGTCACGGAATTCCGGCTGGTGATGACCCGGACCCAACAACGCGAAGTCCGCTGGCTGTTGCTGGGCGCACTGCCCGGCGCGGTGCTGCTGTTCGGCTGCCTGGTCTGGCTCACCCGGAGAAAATAATGAATTCGAAAACCACCGGAATCTGGTTTCTGATCGCCGCGGCGCTGTTCGCGCTGATTTATATTTTTGAACACTTCCTGCGGCCGGTCAACGCGGAGTCGTCCGGCATCCTGCCGGAATTGCGTCCGCCCGCCGTCACCAGCGTTCAAGTGATCCCGTCCGGCGCGCTGGAAATTCGCGCCGATCGCACGAACGGCGAGTGGCTGCTGACCAAACCCATGGCCTATCCCGCCCAGCCAGCCGCCATTGAAGCCCTGCTCGACGCGCTCCAAAAACTCGCGCCCGCCACCCGTATCGGCGCCGCCGAACTCCGCAACCACCACAATACGGACGTGGAATTCGGTTTTGAAACGCCCCGCATTTCTCTCGTCATCGAAACCAGCGGCCAGCGCCGCCAGCTTTTGATCGGCAACAAAACCCCGCCCGGCGATCAGGTTTTTCTGCGCGTCGTCGGCATGGACGGCGCGTTCGTCACCGACGCCGACTGGCTCAAATACATACCGCGTTCAGCCAACGACTGGCGCGACACCGCGCTGGTGAATGTGAACCACGGCGGCCTGGATTGGATTGTGTTGACCAACGGCGCGAAAGTCATTGAACTTCGATGCGACGCGACGAACCATTTCTGGCGCATGATTCGTCCGTTTCCGGCGCGCGCCGACGCCGGGCGAATAACCGATGCGTTGCAACACCTGCAAATCGCGCGCGTCACCCAATTTATCACTGACGACCCCGCGGATTTGAGCGGATTCGGTTTGCAGCCCGCCGATCTCGACCTGTGGCTTGGTCATGGCACCAATTTCATTTCCGCCATACACACCGGCAAAAGTCCGACGAATGATCCAACACAGGTCTTTGCCAGCCGCGAAAGGTGGAACGCCGTTGTGACGACCGCCAAAGAGCCGTTGTCGCCGTGGCACGGCTCGGTGAATGACTTCCGTGACTCGCATCTGCTGGAATTGACCGCGCCCGTTGCGGAAATTGAAGTGCAGGACCAGGCCAATTTCACCCTGCAACGACAAGGCTCGAACGAGTGGCGGATCGCCGGCGAAAAATTCCCCGTGGACGCCGAAAATGCGCAGCTATTCATCAAAACCCTCGCCGGATTGCGTGTCGCGGAATTCGTGAAGGACGTCGTGACCAAGCCCGATTTGCCCGCTTACGGGCTGGCGACGCCGACGCGCCAAATCACTTTGCGTTCGGTGGCGGGTGACACGAACAACGTCATCGTTCAATTGTCCTTTGGCACCAACCAAAACAATGAGGTCTTTGTCCGGCGCGCCGATGAAGATTTTGTTTATGCCGTGACGGCGGAAGATTTCAACCGGTTGCCCGAAGCGGCCTGGGAATTTCGCGAGCGCAGAATTTGGAACTTCACCGAGGGCGACGTGGCGCAAATCACCATCCACCAAAACGGCAAGACGCGGCAAATGGTCCGCAACGGTCCGAACAAATGGTCCTTCGCCGCCGGTTCGCAAGGCATCATCAACCCGCCGGCCATCGAGGAAACCGCGCACCGACTGGGCGAATTGACCGCCTACGCCTGGTTTGCCCGCAACCTGACCGAACCGGAAAAAAGCGGCTTTAATACGAACAATTTGCAGATCGTGGTCGAACTCAAAAATGGCGCGAAACACACCGTGGATTTTGGCGCGGAACTTTCCGCCTCGCAAACCGCGCTGGCCGCCGTGACGCTGGATGGCGAACGCTGGGCGTTCATCTTTCCACCGGTGCTTTACCAGTTCGTCTTGAATTATCTCACCATTCCGGCGAACGTTCCCTGACATGGCTTCGCAACCCGGTTTCTGGCGAAAGTGCCGAACAGGTTTTCGCTGGTTTCGCATCACCGTTCTTTTCGCGGTGCTCGCGCTGGTTTGCGCCCTCGTCTGGTTCAACCGCATCGGCCTGCCGGATTTTTTGAAAAGGCGTCTGGTGGAAACACTGCAAACGCGCGGAATCGAATTGGAATTCACCCGGATGCGCCTGCATTTCGTCCACGGGCTGGTCATCGAAAACGTCCGCCTCGGCCACGCCGAAGCGCCCGACGATCCGGTGCTCTCCCTGGCCGAAATTCAACTGCAATTGAACTATCGCGCACTATTGCGCCGGCAATGGCAGGTTGATGGACTCATTTTGCGCCAGGGTAATTTCGTCTGGCCGCTCACGCCAACCAATGGGTTCACGCTCGACAACATTCAGACCGAATTGCGCTTCCAAGCGAACAACACCTGGTCGCTCGACCATTTTCAAGCTGACTTCGCGGGCGCGAAACTCGCGTTGTCAGGCGACCTCATCCACGCGCCGGAGATTCGCAACTGGGACATTTTTCATGGCAAAAAATCCGCCGGCCGCGCCGTTTGGCAGGCACGATTGCGGGAACTCTCCGACACACTCGACCGGATACATTTCACGGGCACGCCGCAATTGAGCCTGGTCGTGGACGGCGACGCGCGGGACATTCACTCGTTCACTGTCCGGCTTAATTTGAACGCGACCTCGATTCAAACGCCCTGGGGCGGCGTGCGCGACATCCGGCTCACCGGCAACCTCACCGCGCCCGCCGGAACTCCAACCAATTTCGTTCCGTCGTGGGCGTGGTGGACAAACGCGCAGCCGTATCGGCTGACTTGGACGGCGAAGTTCAGGGAATTAAAATCTGAAAAACTGAACGCGGACTTCGTGGAGTGCAGCGGCCTCTGGCAGGCGCCCGAATTGGCTGTCACCAAATTGTCCGCCGGGCTGGGCGGCGGACAACTTGATGCCACTGCGCGGCTGAATCTTGCGACGCGCGAGCTTGCCTTCACCAATTCCTCGTGTTTTAACATTCATGCGATTGCCGCATTGCTGACGGAAAAAACGCGCGAACGGCTGTCGGATTTTTCGTGGACCCAACCGCCATCACTCCAGGCCAGCGGCTCGCTGATTCTGCCCGCGTGGACGAATCGCCAGCCGGATTGGCGCGATGAAGTGCAACCGACCATTCGATTAAATGGTGAACTGGCCATTGCCAATGGTGCGTTCAGTGGCGTTGCGATTGACTCGACGCGCACGCATTTTTCCTACTCAAATCTCCTGTGGCAACTGCCCGATCTCGCGGTCGTGAAATCGAAGAGCCGGCTCAAATTAAGCGGCGGCGAGGACGACGCGACAAAAGATTATCACTGGCACATCCGTGGCGTGCTGGATCCGAAAGTCGCCCGGCCGTTTTTGACGACGAGCAACGCGGTGCGCGGTTTTGAGATTATAAAGTTTACCGAGCTGCTGGCGTTGGACGTGGACATATCGGGGCGTTTGTATGACTACGATAGCATCGCAGCCAGCGGGCGCGTGGCGTTGACGAATTTTGCAGTGCGCGGCCAGGTGTTTGGCGACGTGGTGTCAGCGGTGAACTACACGAACCGGGTGCTGGAATTTGTTAATCCGCTGATGCACACCGGGGCGCAGATGATGATGGCGGACAAGGTGACCCTGGATTTCAACGCGCGGCTGATTTGTTTCACGAACGGTTTCAGCACCGCCGATCCGGAGCCGGTGGCGCGCGCCATCGGGCCGAAGACGGGGCGGGTGGTGGAGCCGTATCATTTTCTGCAACCGCCGACGGTGCGGGTGAACGGCCAGGTGCCGTTGCACGACATGAACGGCGGGCGCGACATGGCGGACGCGGATTTGCAGTTTGATATCATCAAAGGCGCGCCGTTTGAATGGATGAAGTTCAAGACGACAAACATTGTCGGCACCATTCACTGGCAGAACCAGTCGCTGATTTTGACCAATGTGGCGGCGGCGTTTTACGGCGGGAACGGAAATGGTTTTGCGAATTTTGATTTTCGCGCGCCGCATGAAGGCGCGGATTATCAATTTGACGTGAGTGTGACGAATGTGAATCTGCATTTGCTGGCGACGGATTTGTCGTCGCCGACGAACCATCTCGAAGGCACATTGGCCGGACGACTCGTCGTGACGGACGCGGATTCAAGGGATTGGCGGGCGTGGGATGGTTTCGGCCACGCGAACCTGCAGGACGGGTTGCTTTGGGACATTCCGATTTTCGGCATTTTGTCGCCGGTGTTGAACACGTTTTTGCCGGGTTTGGGCAACAGCCGCGCAACGGACGCTGCGGCGAAATTTTCCATCACCAATGGCGTGATTTACACGGACTCATTGGAAATTCGCTCGACCATGATGCGGCTGGAATACACGGGCACGGCGGATTTGAAGCAAAACGTCCATGCGCGCGTTACCGCGCAGTTGCTGCGCGACACCTGGGTGGTCGGCCCGCTGGTCAGCACGGTGCTTTGGCCGGTGAGCAAATTGTTTGAATACAAAATCACCGGCACGCTGAAAAATCCGAAGGGCGAACCGGTTTATGTCCCGAAACTCCTGCTGCTGCCGTTGCACCCGATTCGCACTTTGGAGGGAATCTTCCCCGGCGGCGAAATTGAAACGAACGCGCCGCCGAAGAATTGAAATGGTCGCCGCACGCTATGGATTCGGGGATGAGACGTGGTTGGTATCAACTGGCGCGTTGGGCAACACGGGATTGAAACGGTCGTCTATGTGACCTTGGGCTTTCACGCGTCTCAGTTCCGCCCGGCGCTCGGCTTCAACTTGTTTGCGTTCGCTCTCCGCGTCTTCCGCAGCGGCGGCGGAAATGCCCGGCAGCCTTCGCTCTTCCTTGACGGCCTGGGCGGCGGCAATTTCAGGGGTCTTCAAGACTGTCGGACGTATCATCACAATCGTTTCACTGCGATCCTTTGAGTCGCTCCGCGAGGTGAACAGATTGCCGAGGATCGGAATGTCCATCAACAAGGGAACTCCGCTTTTGCTTTTGCTCTTATCGGAACGGACAAATCCACCGAGGATGATGGTGTCGCGATCCCGGACGGCAATTTCAGAAGAAAGCGTGCGTTTGGTGGTATTGGGCACATTGCCAACGTTTTCAATGGTGGTATAACCGTTGAGGTCGTCAATTTCCTGGTTGATGTCCATCACCACCAGACCATCTGGATTGATGAAGGGTGTGACATCCAATTCGACACCGACGGACAATTGTGAATAAGAAGAACTGTTGCCGTAAGCGCTGCCGTAAGTGCTGCCAGTGACATAGGGCACGGTCTGGCCGACAAAAAATGAGGCCGCCTTCGCCTGCGAGGTCTGGATGCGCGGACGCTGAATCACCGAGGTTGTGCTGTCCGCCGCCGCCGCCTGCAACGCCACGTCCCAATTAGGGCCGATGTTGCCGAAATAGCTTAATCCTCCGGGCAGACTGTTGCCGAAGATGCTGGACGAACTGGACGAATTGGAGTTCACCAAGCCCCCATTCAGGCCCCCATTCAGGAAATTAGCGAACGTCTGTCCATTATTCATGCCGCCGCCTCCGGCGATTTGCTGGCTGGGGCTGAAGATCTTTGGATTCTGGGCGGCAGAAATACCCAGGTTCCAGGAATGGGTAAGTCCAACGTCCATGATAACCGACTCGATGAGCACTTGTGAGAGCAGCACGTCCAATTTCGCCACCACGGCCTTGATCTTTTCCATGTCCGCCTGCGTTGCAAAAACCAGCAGTGAATTGCTCCGCTGGTCGGCAATGATTTTCGCCTGGCCAAAAACCTGGATCTGGTCCTGCTGCCCTCCCGTCGAGGCGCGTTGAATGATGGACTGCAACCTTTGCTGAAAAGTAGTGCCGCCCGTCGGCGTGCCGCCGGGCGTCGCTTGCGAGCCAAGTGCCCGCGGCTGATTTGCCTGGCTGTTGGCGCCGGATTGAAGCGTGTTGCCCGTTCCGGTGCCACCGGGGCGTGAAGTGCCGCCGCCGGATGACGCGGCCCCCGAACCGCCGAAGCTGACCGTGCTTCCCCCGCTGCCACCGAGGCTGTTTAGCGCGCTGGCAATGTCTTCGGCCATCGCGTATTTGATCGGGATGACTTCGGAGACGTATTCCGTCGGCACCGACACGTCTATCTGATCAATCATTTCCAGCATCCGCTTGACGTTTTCGGCGTTGTCGCGGAGCACGAGGATTCCATTGTCGTCAATCGGGAAAATGGCATTGGCCAATTTCGCAAACGGCAGGATGAGCGGCATCATGACGCTGGGCTTGATGTATTTCAACTGGACGATGTGCGTCACATAGGACCCCATCTCCGGCAACTGGCTCGCATCCCCGTGGTCAATCTTCGCGCCGGCCGAATTCGCCTGTTCAATCGGCAGCACTTTTACAAATTTGTCGCCCACATTCACCAGGGCGATGCCATTGAGCGCGAGCACCGCCTGCAACGCCTGGATCGCCTCGGTTTTGGTCAATGGCGTTTCCGTGCGCAAAATAATCTGCGCCGACGGCAGCCCGGCGCGCAACATCGTGCGCCCAACCAGTTGCGCATAAACATCGAGCACCTGGCTCACGTCCACCCCCTGAAAATTGATGTTGCCAGCGGGAATCATTTCTTCCGGCGGCTTGGGGGCCGCTGGGGCGGCGGGAGCGGCGGAAACGGCCGGCGCGGCAGCCGGAGCGGCGCTAGGGGCCGCTGGCGCGTCGGGGGCGGTGGCGGGCGGCGTGCCGGGAACTGGAGGCATGGCCGGGGCAGCGGGGGCGTTGGTCGCAAGGTTGACACGCTGCGGCAGGCGGCGCTGGCTGGGCGTCGGCTGCGCCCAGGACGCAAGGGCGGTTAGAAACAAAATCAGGATGAGCGTGGTTGTTTTCATTTTGCGGTTTTGGTTAAAGGCTGGGAATTGTCCGGAGCGGCAGCGCGCGCGGGCGCGGCTGGATTTTTTTGATAGCTGGCGACGAGCCGGATGTTCGCGTTGAGGTGCAGGCGCGGGCCATCCGGCTGGAGTTCCAGATCACGCACGCGAATCATCGAGGCGCCAGAGCCGAGCTTGTAAAGGAAATCCACAAGCTGCTGGTCGGTGGCGACCACATTGATGTTTTGCACTTGTTCGATAAAAAACGCGTCGTTCGTATGCATTATCGAGCGCGAGTAATTGGCCCGGCCAACTCCGCTGGCTTCGGCTTGCGCCTGAATCGTGCGCATGAAATTGATGGCCTGGTCTTCAAGCGCGACAAATTCACCCTGGCCTTCCAGGCTTTTCACCTGCGCCTGGTAATTGGTTGCCTGGGCGATGGTCGCCTGGTAGTTCGCCAATGTGTCACGGGCATTTTTCAGCCGGGTTTTTAACTGGCTCCAGTCGGAAAAGTACGGCCAGATGAACACGAAATTCAACACCAGGATCAAAACCACCACCACCCCGACAGCCAGGCGGCGCTCCAGCGGACGCAGATGCGCGAAGTATTTTTTCATGGCGTCCCCTCCGCGTTTTGCAGTTGCAAACTGAAACTCCAGGTCACGGCGTTGTTTCCAGTCTGGCGGGGATTGACCGGTTCGCTGCCCTGGGAATTGAACATGGGGCGCCCGTTGGCCGTGACTTTTTGCATGGCGGTGTTGAAATCAAAAAGCGTGTTGACTTGATCGGATGCCGCCGTGCCGCCCAAGGAAAGTCTCTTGCCGTCCGCAAAGCTGAATCGCTGCAAGGTAATGTTGGGTGGCAATTGTTCCGCAACAATTTTCCAGCAATCCAGCGCCGCGTATTTCAACTCCTGCCGCTCCTTGAGCACGTCGTATTGCGCCTTGAGTTGCAACGCATTCGTGTAACTGCCGCTCTTGTCCGCGACCGCCTGCTCGACCTTGTGCGTTTGAATGGCCAGAAAACCCGTCGCGCAAAAATAGATTGCCACACTGATGGCATACAACACCCCGGTCGTCACCAGACCGCGCAGCCAGAGACGGTCAACAAATTGTTGCTGGTAACGCGCGGGAAATTCCACCGGCAACAACGTCGCGCGCGAACCGGATGACGCCGCGCGCCGCGCCGTGTGTGCGGCCAGCTCCGCCGGCGGCAACGGCGGCGTGACCTGCACCGGTTCGCTCAAACCTTCGCGCAACGCATTTTCCCATTCTGCGGCATTGGCGGGATCCGCGACCAGATGCCATCTATTGGGTGGCGCGGCCAGCCAGCCTTCCAGTTCGCCGGCCCAGGCCAGTTGCGCAAGCTGGGCCTTCAAATTATTCGCGCGGTTGCCGGCGGGCGGCAACACGACATAACTCAAACTTCGCAACGCGCCGCCGCACCACCACGCCACGAGCACGGCATTCTGTCCGGCAAGCACCAGCGGATACATCCAGACGTCCGCCGCCGCTTCGCTCTGGCGCGACAAGCCGTCTTCCGTCGCGGGCGTGGCCTCCAACTGGTCGAGCATCGGCACTTCCAGCCGGTCGGCGAAATAGCCCCGGCCTTCGAGCTTGCCGAGAAATTCCTCAACCACACTGCGCTCGGCGATGACCACGACCACGGTTTGCAAATCTTCCGCTTTTGTTTCAGCGGAAGTCGCGGCCTCCACCTTCGCCCCCGTCTCCGCTTCATTTTGACGCGGCGGGCCGCTGTAGCGCGACAAGATCTGAATCGTCCAGACGATTTGCGTCACCGGCATCGGGGAGAGTTTCTCCAGTTGCAACTCCACCATCGCGAACGTTTCCTCGAAATTGCTCCTGGGCAATTCGATGACGCGCAGAAAGACATTTTCCGGTGGCAGCCAGGCGACGTTCAACTGCGGCTGCCACAATGAACTCCATGATTTTGCGATCAACCTGGGCGGCAACGGCTCATCCAGCGCGGCGCGATGCTCGCGGTTCAGCGCGAAACTGCCGCCCTTGGCGTCGAATTGCCAGAGGCGATTCGCGTCGGACGCGATTTGCAGGATGTTGCAGGAATGCCAGCGGGCCATGTTGGTAAATTTTTACGGTGGTGTGGGCAATGTCACTCCTTGACCTGCATTTCGGTTTTGGTGTCGCCGCCGAGTGTGTCCAGGTGCTCCTCGATTTGTGTGACGCGCAAAACCTCCTCGATGGTTGTCTCGCCGTTTCTGACTTTGGTCCAGCCGTCGGTGCGCAATGTGCGCATCCCCTGTTCTATGGCCTTCGCCGCAATGGTCGAAGCGGGTGCGCGGCTCAAGAGCAGCGGACGCATGGCCTCATTGACGATGAGCAGTTCGTAAATGCCTTTGCGTCCTTGATAGCCAAATTGCCGGCACTCTTCGCAGCCGACGCCGTGCCAGAATCTGGCCGTTCCAATTTCCTCTTCCGGAAAACCGATGCGCCGAAGGTAATCGGGCTCGACCTTTTGCTCGGTTTTGCAATGCGGACAAATCGTGCGGACGAGGCGCTGAGCCATGACGGCCTCGACCGACGACGCCACGAGAAACGGCTCAATGCCCATGTCAATCAACCGCGTGAACGCGCTCGGCGCGTCGTTCGTGTGCAGCGTGCTGAAAACCAGGTGGCCGGTCAGCGACGCGCGAATGGCGATCTCGGCGGTTTCCAGGTCGCGGATTTCGCCGACCATGATGACGTTCGGGTCCTGGCGCAAAATGTGGCGCAAACCCATCGCAAACGTCAGGCCGATTTCCGGGCGCACGGCGATTTGGTTGATGCCTTTGAGTTCGTATTCGACCGGCTCCTCAATCGTGATGATGCGTTTATGCACGGAATTGATCGTGCTGAGAAAAGCGTAGAGCGACGTGGACTTGCCCGAACCGGTCGGCCCGGTGACGAGGAAAATGCCGTGCGGTTTGATGATGATGTCGCGGATCATCGCCTCGTCGTTCGACGCGAAACCCAGTTTGTCGAGACTCAGGAATATTTTCCCGCGTGTCAGCAAACGCAGGGAAACACTTTCGCCGTAAACCGTCGGCACCGTCGAAACGCGGATGTCAATCTCCTCGCCCTTGATGCGGACGTTGATGCGGCCGTCCTGCGGCAGGCGTTTTTCGGAAATGTTCATGCCGCTCATCACTTTGATGCGCGAAATGAGCGCGGCCTGATAGCGTTTCAACTGCGGCGGCATCGGCGTCTGATGCAAAATGCCGTCAATGCGATAGCGAATGCGCAGTTCGTCCTCCGCCGGTTCAAAGTGAATGTCCGTCGAGCGGTCCTTGAACGCCTCCCAGATGACCTGGTTGACGAATTTGATGACGCTGGCCTCCTGATCGTCCTCGGTGATTTCCTTGTCGCTGGCGATTTCCAGCTCCATCGGCTCGTTATCGCCCATTTCATCGAGCGTTTCGGCGCCGACGCCGTAGTATTTCTTCAGCGCCTTTTCAATCTCAGCCTTCGGCGCCAACGCGAACTGCACCGGCATCCGCGCGTCGAACCGCACGGCATTCATCATCGCGGCATCGAACGGATCGCTGACGACAACCTGGAGCGTGCCGTCGTTCACGTCCGTGGGCAGGATGGAATACTGAAACGCGATCTTCGTGGAAATTTTGTTCCGCGCCTCCGGCGGAGTTGTGTGTTTGGGCAAATCCAAAAATGGCCAGCCGAGTGTTTGCGCCAGCTTTTGGAGAAAAGCGTCCTCGGCCAGGCCGCGCTCGCGGGCGATGAACCCGAGCAGCGGCTCCGCCGAGCCGTTGTTCGCAGCGGCGCGCCACGCCTTGCGCCAGTCGTCAAACTGGACGGGCGTCGCGTCGGCGACCGACGCGACCAGATTTTTTACCGAGCTAAAACCCATATGTTTCCTTCAGTTCAGGTTCCCTTCGTTTAACAGCGAAAAACCATGAAAGTTGCGGTTTTAAGCGAAAAATTCAAGCGAACAATATGCCACCTTAATTCGTGCAATCGGGGCGAAAATTCGCCATTTCCTGCTCCAATATGAGACAATTCGCCACCCTCACCGTTATTGGCCGGGACAAGACCGGCGTCATTGCGCGCGTCACCGCTTTTCTGTTCGAGCAGCACGCTATAATATCGAGGCGCTGGAGGAACAAGTCACCCGCGGCCAGTTCAGCATGACCCTCCAGGCCTCGTGGCGTCCGGCGGATTGCAACGCCGCGAGCCTTCGCGCCGGACTGGACACCCTCCGCCCGCCGGCTCGGCATGGAAATCAAGGTGCGCTTCACCGAACCCAACCGCCGCCAGCGCTTCGCCATCATGGTGACGAAGGAAACGCATTGCTTCGACGCGCTCCTGGCCGCGCACCGCCGCCGCCAATTCAAGGCCGATCCCGTGCTCGTAATTTCCAACCGTCCCGACCTCGCGCCGCTCGCGCGAAAAAACAAATTGCCGTTTGCGCACATTCCGTGGAACGACCACGCACAGGCCGAAAGCTAGACGCTGCGGCTGCTCGAAGAACACCAGATTGATTTCGTCGTGCTCGCGCGCTTCATGAAGATTCTCTCGCCGAACTTTATGTGGCGTTACAAAAACAAGATCATCAACATTCATCCGTCGTTGCTGCCGAGTTTTCCCGGCCCGCAGGCGTATCGTCAGGCGTATGAAAACGGCGTGAAGATTGCCGGCGTCACCGCGCACTTCGTTTCGATGCGGCTGGACGAAGGCCCGATCATCGCGCAGGGCTCGTTCCAGATTCGTCCCGGCATGGCGCTCAGGGAACTCGTCACGCGCGGCCAGCAACTCGAAGCCGGCGTGCTCGTCAAAGCCGTGAAACTTTATTTGGGCAAACACCTCGACGTTTATTGGGGCGTATTGAAGGAGGTTTGAAATCTGTCCTGTTTTGGGGCGGATGGCATGCGTTGGCGCTTCCATCCCAGCCAAAAATTTTCCCAAAAAAAGTTGTTCACTTTCTTGAACTGATTCCGCGTTCTTCGTGTCAATAATCGAAAGGAGAAAGGCAAAGCCGTATGAATGCCATCGCAACACATGAAAAACGTTTGTTTGAAATGACGCTGAAAGCAGCGGTCATTTACGATGACTTCGATTTTGCCGCGCGAGCCGCCGCGCTGTTGGAACGCGTGGCGATTCGCGCGGACGAAGCCATGAAATGGGATGTCAAACCGTGGAGGCTCGACGTGCTGAAATCATCAGCCCTGGCCAATGCCGCCCTCGGCGAAACCGCCGAAGCGGACTTGATTGTGGTTGCCTTGCGCAAGACCCCTTCGCCGCCGGATGAATTGGTTGGCTGGCTGGAGAGTTGGGCGATGAAACGGCAAACTGTGGACGCCGCCGTGATGATGCTATGCCCGGAGGAAAACGCCGAGTCAACACCGCTTTGGCGCGAACTGAAAGAGTTCGCGGAAAGGCAAGGTCTGCCTTTTCTGGGCAGCCGCATTTTGCGGGATGACGGGGATTCGATGGATTTTGTCCACAGGTTGTGGCAGCAGAAACAGCCGCCTCAACCGGTTGTGCCAACGGTTGAATTGTTTGCAGAGTCGTCGCGCCCGCCACGTCATTGGGGCATCAACGAATAAAATTTGTTTGACGGTTGCGTTGTCGCGGCTTCGGACTAAAATTGCAATTGGGCTTGGAGTTTTGCGGCCCGTGGAAAGGAAAAAGTTATGGCAAAGAAAACGAACTCAAGGAACGGCAGCCGTGGTCAAAAACAAGTCTTTGCGTTCTCCGCACCCGGCGCGGTGAGCGTGCAGTTGGTGGGTGATTTTACGCATTGGCAGGAGCGTCCCATCAATTTGCAAAAAGGCGCGGACGGCGTGTGGCGGACAACGGTGGAATTGGAATCGGGCACGCACCACTACCGTTTCCTCGTGGACGGCGAATGGCGCGACGACCCCGAATGCGCTCTTCGCACGCAGAATCCTTACGGCAGCGAAAACATGATGCGGCAAGTGGCGTGAGCGCCATCGCATTCGTCTGACATAAGATTGAGAACCAGATTTTCGCAGCGCGCTGGTGAAAGATTCATTGGCGCGCAAAGGTGGGGTTTAATTTTAGTTGCCGCTGCGCTGATATCGAAGAACGGAAGCTGTGGAAGCATTACCTGAAGGCCTGTGAAGCATGTCTGAGCGCAGCGGAAGGAATTGCAGGCCATTTTCGCAAACTGCTTGCGGAACAAATGGCCCGTTTTGCGGGTGACCCTTGATTTCTGTAACGTGCGCTGTCATCGGCGCATTCCCGCCTGAGACAGACGACGCTACAGTTCAAGCCCGCCCGACTTTCGCACAAAAGTGCCTGGATGAACTTTTTTCGGCGACGGCACGGTTGTGCAGCAAACAGTCTCCGCCGCGAACCGGAGCGCTTCAGAAACATCCGCGGCTTGAAGGTCGGGATAAGCGTGCAGGATTTCTTTCACCGTCATGCCATCGGCGACCATGCCTGCGACCGTCGCCACCGGGATGCGCCGGCCGCGAATACACGGCACGCCGCCCATTTGCGTCGGCTTCACCGTTATGCGAGTGAAGTTCAAAGCCATGCCGCCTTGAAAATCAACCCGCCATGCAGACAAAAGAAAGAACGCGTCGAACTGAAATGGTGGGCGGAAAAATACGTGGACAACTCGGCTTATTGCTGAAACACGGAATCAATGTGGGGGCACCATTGCCGGCGTGATTTAATGCAAAGCCGCGAAGGCACGAAGACGCAAGAGAAGACTTTGCGGCCTTGGCGTCTTTGCGTTGGAAACTACCTCCGCAGCATCTGTGGAAGGAAAATAAAGTTGTGAACTGGCGATTTAGCTACAAACAATCTGTACGCCGCCGACCCGCCGCTTGCTCATCATGACCGGAACAATACTTCTTCGCGGTGGAACATCCAGACCGTCACGGCCAGCGCTGCGGCTGCGTACAGGCAGGCTGACCCGAAAATGAGCACGATGTAATTCCAATGCCAGGCGCCGGAAATCATTTCCTTGCACACGAGGCTGACATTCAACAGGGGTACCACGGCCAGCGAGGCATTGAGTTCCACCCCGGGCAGCATCGCGGCAACTGTGGGCACGACCACAACCACGATCAGCGGACCGCAATAGCTCTGCGCTTCGCGAAAACTCTTCGAAAACAACCCCACCATCAGCAGCACGGCCGATAACATCACCGCCACCGGCAACAACATCAGAAACACCCCGGCCACTCCTCCGATATCAATGGTGGCGACGGTCTGCAGGGTTTCCGGCGGCAGTGAATGCGCCAGGGCCCGTTTGGCGATGTGGAACGTTGTCCCCATGCTCAGCAGCGACAGCACGACCGTCCCGACGGAGGCGGTGAAAACCATCAGAAATTTTCCCAACACCAGGTCGGTTCGCCCCACCGGACAGCAAAGAATCGTTTCCATCGTCCCCCGCTCCTTCTCGCCGGCGGTGACATCCAGCGCCGGATACATGGCACCCGTCAGGCACATCATGACGATGATATAAGGAAGAATCCCGCCCAGCAGGCCCCCGGTGACCTTCGCCGGCGGCGCGACATTCTGCCGTTGGATCGTGAACGGTTTCAACACTTCCACCGGAACGCCCCGGCTTTCCAGACGTTCCTGCACCGTCGCGTCACGCAGATTCCGGAAGAAAGTATTCAGATTCTCGGCCGCAAAACCCGACTTTATCTCGCCGGCATACTCGTAAATTTCCACCTCGGCCTTCTCCCCGCCGGCGATCACCGCGTCGAAATCCGGCGGCAATTTCACCACGGCGTGAACCCGTTTCTCCACAATCTGGTTCGTGAAGTCCTCCGTTGCCGGAACAATCTGGAGGTTCCGGGCCGCGTGCAGCGCCGAAAGCACTTTCGGCGAGTTCTCGCCGCCGATGATCATCACGTGCGGAATCTCCTGCCGCGCTTTCGTCATGGTTTTGAACATCAGCGCACCGACGCCGAACATCAACAAAGGCATGACCAGCACGGGCACCACAATCATGGAAATGATCGTGCGCCGGTCGCGCAGCGAATCGCGCAATTCCTTGCCATAGACGATCCGGATGGCGCGCCCGTTCATGGCCGGCCCTCCACGGCCCGCACAAAAATGTCCTCCAGATCCGTCGCGCCGAATTGCGTCCGCAGTTCCGCCAGCGTGCCTTCGATCAGCAGACGCCCGCGGTCAATGATGCCGATCCGGTCGCAAAGCTTCTCGGCCTCGCTCATCACGTGCGTGGAAACAATCACGGTCTTGCCCTTCTGCCGGCAATCGCGAATGAACGAAACGATCGTCCGCGCCGTCATCACGTCCAGCCCGACCGTCGGCTCGTCAAAAATCATCACCGGCGGATCGTGGACCAGCGTCCGGGCGATCGACACCTTCTGCTTCATCCCGCTGGAAAGCTTGTCGCAACGGCGGTCTTCGAACTCGCCCATCGCCAGCGTGGAAAACACCTCACGAATGCGCTCCTGCAACAAATCCTCGTTGACGCCATGCAGCCGCCCGAAATACTCGACCGTTTCCCGCGCCGTCAGCCGTCCGTACAACGCCGTGCCGGTGGAGAGAAACCCGATCCGGGCGCGAATTTTTTCCGGCTCGCGGACGGCGTCGCAGCCCGCGACGCAAATCGTCCCTGAACTCGGTTTTAGCAGAGTGGCCAGCAGCCGCAATGTGGTGGTTTTGCCGGCCCCGTTGGCTCCCAGCAACCCGTAAATCCGTCCGGGTTCGCAGCGGAAATTTATGCCATCCACCGCGCGCACCTCCCCGCGTTTTCGGTCGCGGAACACTTTGGTCAGTTGGTGCGTTTCGATCACAATGATTGGACCGGTCTGGAGGTGAACAATCACGGGCTGCGCCCATTGAATGGAACAACCATCACCAAGGCAAGCCCGTCTTCGCGAACTAAGCCGCACAACCGGTTGGGCTATCTGAGCCCGGCACGCACGGTTTGCGGCGCAACTCCGTCCATCCCCGGCTCACTGACAGGAATTTACCGAATGCTGTTTATTAGTTCCGATGGAAACATAACAAAGTGATCGAAGATTCATTGACTGCGTTAACATGCTTTGTTAGAAAGCACTTCGTAGTTTCCGTAAAAGCTGTATGACGGGTCATGGAGAGTCAGGAGCTTTTTCTTCTAGGGCCTGGGGAAGTTGTCCGAAAGTGAAAGAACACGAAAAACAGGTCTTACGGGTCTTAGTCCTGTGGCTTAGGTGTTTTTTAGGGTCACAAGGGGTTTGTTTTGCCTTGGTGTCGCCCGCTGGTGTGCATCCTTTTCTTGAGAGTAATCCCGCTTGGTCAGCCCACTTTCCATTAGTTGATTCAACTCAATTCCTATGAAAACTTTTTCTTCCGTTCTTGTTTTGGTTCTGGCGTTGATTGCTTTTGATTGCCGCAGCCAGACCTATCAATTGACCGACTTGGGAGTATGGGTGGGAACAAATTCATACGCACAGGGGATTAATAATCAAAGCCAGGTGGTCGGTTATTGGAATGCGCCGACCGGGGCGCATGCCTTTCTCTATCAGGCAGGAGCCGTAACCGATTTGGGATTGTTGGGCATGGTAGCCACCAACAGCTACGCATTAAGCATTAATAATCAGGGGCAGGTGGTTGGTTTTTGTGAAACCACAAACGGTTCTCGTGCTTTTCTTTATCAAGACGGAAGTATTACCAACCTTGGAGCTTGGGAAGGCTGGGACAGTTTCGCCTATGGCATCAGTGGCGATGGCCACATCATTGGCTATATTGACACGCCGACGGGAACACGAGCGTCACTATATTATAATGGCAATGTTGTCGGACTGGGAACTTTGGGCGGAACGAACAGCATGGCCTTTGGTGTCAATGATGCGTTGCAGGTGGTCGGGGCCTCCTTGACCGCGAGCAATGCAACGACACACGCTTTTCTCTGGCAAAACGGCTCAATGCTCGATCTCAACCAATTCCTGCCGTTCAACAGCAGTTGGGAATTGGTGGAAGCGCGTGGCATCAATGAGTCGGGGCAGATTGTGGGATGGGGGCAAATCAACGATCAAGCGCGCGCTTTCCTGTATAAAAGCGGAAACGTTGCGGATCTGGGTCTGTTGTCCGGAGGCACCAATAGTTATGCCTTTGGGATGAACAACTCAAACAGCATCGTTGGCACGGCATCCAGTGCTTCCGGAGCGCACGCCTTTTTGTGGCAAAATGGATTTATCAACGATTTGAACGATTTGATCAATCCGGGTTCAGGCTGGGAACTGCGCGAAGCCTGGGGAATCAACGATTCCGGCCAAATTGTCGGTTGGGGTGTCATAAATGGACAGGCCCATGCTTTCCTGTTAACGCCACCGACAACCACTGCTTCAGCCGGAGGAATATCCCTCGTTTCCCAAGTACAGCCGCTTGCCATCACCCCGTTGGCAAGCTCGCCACCGACAGTTTCGATCACCAATCCGGTGAACAATGCTACTTTCCCGGCTCCGACCAACATCACCATCAATGCGACGACCAGCGACAGCAGTGGAACGGTGACCCAAGTGCAGTTTCTGGTTGGAACCAGACTGTTGGGCGTCAAGACGAACAGTCCCTACAGTGTGATCTGGAGCAATGCTCCGGTGGGGACACATGCCCTGACTGCCATTGCCACCGACAACACTGGACTGACCGGCACCTCCAGCGTGGTGAATGTCAGTATCAGCACCAACCTGCTGCCGATTGCTGATGCGCATGTCCGGGATGGCAGTTACACCAACACCAATTTTGGCACCAACATTGTGATGGAATGCCTCACCACCAACGGCAGCGGCAACAACCGGGACATCTATTTCAAGTTTGATCTTACCGGTGTCAGCAGCATCAGCAGCGCCAAATTAAGCATATTTGCCAAATTGGGTGGTTCCGGTTCAGTCAGCAACACGGTTTATTCAGTGACCAACACGAGCTGGCTGGAGACGAATATCACGTGGAACAGCAAGCCGGCACGGGTGACCGCGCTGACGACCAACAGCGTAACGGGCACCAACTGGTATCTGTTTGATGTCACCGGCTTCATTCAATCCCAAAAGAATGCCGGTTCGAATATTGTGAGTCTGGCCTTGCACGACCCGACCAACTACAGCCTGCTCATCAGCATCAATTCCAAGGAGAACACAACCAACAAACCATCCTTGGTCATTGTCACCACCAACAGCCCCTTGAGCGTGAGCATCACCAATCCGGTCAACAATGCCCTCTTTGCCGCGCCGGCGAATATCACGATCAACGCCAGTGCCTCTGACAGCGATGGAACGGTGACACAGGTTCAATTTTTTCAAGGAACAAACAGTCTGGGTGGGGTGACCAGTGCACCTTACAGCGTGACGTGGAGCAATGTGTCATCCGGCGCATACGCATTGACGGCAAGTGCAGCGGACAGCAGTGGGCTAACTTCAACTTCAAGTATTATTAATGTCGTTGTTGACATTCCGCCAACGATCACGGCACAACCCACCAATCAGACAGTGGCCCAAGGCAGTAATACGGTGTTTACGGTAACGGCGGCTGGAACGGCTCCGTTAAGCTATCGGTGGCTTTTCAACGGGACGAATACGCTGGCCGGATTCACCAATGCTTCAATAACCATTACCAACGTCCAGTCCACCAATGCGGGCAATTATTCGGTGGTGGTGACCAACGTGGTGGGCAGCGTGACCAGTTCCAATGCCGTGCTGGCACTGCTGACGCCGCCAACCATCACGGCCCAACCGACCAATCAGACGGTCGTGCAAGGCAGCAATGTGATTTTTAGCGTTACTGCAACAGGGACCGCCCCGCTCAATTATCAATGGCGGTTTAACACGACAAACCTGTTGTTAGGTGCAACGAACAGTTCTTTGATAATGACCAATGTCCAGACAACCAACGCGGGCAATTACTCGGTGGTGGTGACCAACATGGTGGGCAGCGTGACCAGTTCGAACGTGGTGCTGACCGTGGTGGCGCCGCCGGTGATCACGACAAACCCGGCCAGTCAGACAGTATTTCAAGGAAGCAACGTCGTCTTTACTGTGGCCGCAACGCCCACAAACAATCTGAGATATCAGTGGTACTTCAATGGCGCTGTTCTTGCGGGCGCAACGAATAACATCCTGACAAATGCCAGTGTTCAAGTTACCAATGCCGGGGTCTATTATGTCCTGGTAACCAACCTGGCGGGTCGCGCGATCAGTTCCAATGCCTATTTGACGGTGACCATCGTGGCCACAAATTTCTTCAACAGTTCCGCCCTGAGAACCAACGGCAATGCCATCTATACTAACTTTACACTCAGATTGACGCCACCCAAAACCAACCAAGCCGGCAGTGTCTTTTTGACAACCCCAATTGCGCTGGTCAGCAATGCTTCGTTCAGCACGTTCTTTTCATTCCGTCTCAATCAGAGCGGCGGTTTAACCAATACGGCGGCTGACAATCATGTCGGAGGTGATGGCATCGTTTTCGTCGTGCAAACGTTGACCAATAATGTGGGCACCAATGCCGGCGCCATGGGATACTATAGCGTTACCAACAGTGTCGGAGTTGAATTCGACACTTGGTTTAATACCAACAATCCCACGATCGACCCGTCACTTCCCAATGGACAGACCAATGCCAATGGCACGACCGGCGACGGCAATCACATCGGAATCGACTTTAACGGGTTTCTGACCAACGCCGTTACTTTTAACTACGGCGTCCGCACAAATGGATGTAGCGCCATGACCACGCATATTGCGGACGACATGAACAATTCGAATATCTGGTATGCGTGGGTTGATTACAATGGAGCCAACAGCAACCTGCAGGTACGTTTGTCAGAAACAAACAGCGCCCGTCCTTTAGCTCCCTTGCTGGCCTATACCAACATTAACCTGCTGGATTTCCTGGGTGCCAAGGGCAAAACCAATGCCTATGTCGGGTTTACGGCATCTACCGCAGGGTCCTACAACGAACAGGATATTCTTTCCTGGCAGTTTATTCCCCTTTATCAGCCGATTGGGACCAATGCTTCGGTGGCCCCTTCGATTGCGATACAACCCACCAATCAGACGGTGGCGACGGGGAGCAACGTGACGTTCAGCGTGACGGCGACGGGGACACTGCCCTTGAACTACCAGTGGTGGTTTAACGGAACGAACATTCTGGCGGGAGCGACAAATGCTTCGTTGACGTTGATCAACGTCCAGTCCACCAACGCGGGCAATTATTCCGTGGTGGTGACCAATATGGTCGGCAGTGCGACCAGTTCCAATGCGGTATTGACGGTGAACGTGCCACCGCTGATCACGCAACAGCCGCTCAATGTGACGACCAATGCAGGGTGCAACGCGACATTCAGCGTGACGGTGAGTAACATCAGCACGCTGCCCTTGAGTTACCAGTGGTGGTTTAACACAACCAACATTCTGGCTGGGGCAACGAATGCATCACTGATCCTGACCAACGTTCAAACGGCCAACGCGGGTAATTACTCGGTGGTGGTGACGAATGTAGCCGGGAACGTGACCAGTTCCAATGCAGTGCTGATCCTTAACATTCCGCCGACCGTGACGTTGACCAATCCGGCCAACAACACCGTCTTCGTTGCCGGTTCCAACGTCGGTCTCGGGGCCAGTGCCTCGGATGCCGACGGCACGATCGCGCAGGTTCAGTTCTTCCAGGGAACCACCAGTTTGGGCACAGTGGCCAATTCTCCCTATACCCTGACTTGGACCAATCCGGCTTCTGGAACATACGCCTTGACCGCTCGTGCCACCGATAACAACGGCCTCATCACGACTTCTGCCGTGGTCAATATTGTCGTTGATATTCCACCGAGCGTGACTATGACCAATCCGGCCAACAACACCGTCTTTCCTGTCGGTTCCAACATCGGTCTCGGGGCCAGTGCCTCGGATGCCGATGGCACTGTGACTTGGGTGCAATTCTTCCAGGGGACCAACAGTTTGGGAGTTGTGACCAATGCACCCTACACGCTGGTTTGGACGAATCCGGCCGCCGGAGCGTATTCCCTGACGGCGGTGGCCACGGATAACAACTCCCTCACGGCCACTTCCTCGGTTATCAATGTGATCGTTGACATTCCGCCGACCGTGACGCTGACCAATCCGGCCAGCAACACCGTCTTCGTTGCCGGTTCCAACATCGGTCTCGGGGCCAGTGCCTCGGATGCCGACGGCACGATCGCGCAAGTTCAGTTCTTCCAGGGAACCACCAACCTGGGCACAGTGGCCAATTCACCCTACAGCCTGATCTGGACCAATCCGGCTTCTGGAACATACGCCTTGACCGCTCGCGCCACCGACAACAACGGCCTCATCACGACCTCTGCCGTGGTCAATATTGTCGTTGATATTCCACCAACCGTGACCCTGACCAACCCCGCCAATAACACCGTCTTCATCAGTACCCTGACCAACCTGGCTCTGGCTGCCACCGCCAATGACAGCGACGGGACGGTCGTGCAGGTCCAATTTTTCCAGGGCAACAACAGCCTGGGGATTGTGACCAATTCACCCTACGGCATAACCTGGCCCAATGTTCCAACGGGCAATTATTTTCTGACTGCCGTGGCGACGGATAACAACGGACTGACCAGCACGTCTGCGGTGGTCAATGTCATCGTTACCCCGCTGTCGGTTGCCATTACCAATCCGGTGGACAGCTCGATTTTCATCAACAGTCCGACCAATGTGTCCCTGGCGGCGGCTACCGTGGATGTTGCAGGAAACATAACGCAGGTTCAGTTCTTCCAGGGCACGAACAGTTTGGGCATCGTGACCGGCGCACCTTACAGTTTGGTTTGGAACAATGTCCCGTCCGGAAATTACGCGCTCACCGCCGTGGCAACCGATGATAACGGGTTCACGGCCACCTCCTCCATCGTCAATATTTATATAACCCCGCTGTTCGGCACCAATAATTTGACGTTTTGGTTGAGCGCTGATGCGCTGGCCGGACTGGGCAATGGAGCATCAGTCGGCACCTGGCCCGACCTGAGCGGCTGGAACAACAATGCGTATCAGAATAATTCCGGCAACCAGCCGCTCTATCTGACCAACCTGCTCAACGGCCATTCCGCGGTGCAGTTTAACGGGACGAGCAGCTATTTCAATTTGCCGAACTTTCTGAATGGCGCGACTGGGGAGGAAGCATTTGTGGTGTTGAAGGTGGCGGCGGATCCGCCGAGTGTGAGGCAATCATTGTGGGACATGGGGAGTGGCAATATCGAGTATTACCCCTACACGGACGGGACGATTCAAGAGAGTTTCGGGGTGCAAACCACCTACAACCTGGGCAATCCGGCGCAGCCGTTGACGCAGTATCATGTGTATCAGGTGTCATCGCAGAACGCCAGTTGGTTGGCGTGGATCAACGGCGTGCTGTTGTATCAGACAACCAACAGCACGTATTATTACAGCCACTCGCCATTGTTGGGTAAGTTCTCCGCCTATTCCACATATTTTGCGGGGGACATCGCGGAGGTGTTGATCTTCAACCGGGCGCTGACGGCCAGTGAGCGAACGACGGTCAACAGTTATTTGAATGGCAAGTATGGTTTGGTGCCGGCGGTGCCGGCGGCGCCAACGAATCTGGTGGCGACGGCGATTTCACCGACCCAGATCCAACTGACATGGGATGAGCCGCTCAACAGCGGGGCTACGCAGATTGGCATTGAGCGTTCAACGACGGGCAGCGGGGTGTATCAGTTGGTGGCTCAGATACCGGGAGCCACGTCGTATATGGACACGAACCTGGCGGCGGGGACGACGTATTACTACCAGGTGCAGGCGATCAACCTGACGCAATGGTCCCCGACCTCCAATGTGGCGCAGGCGACCACTCCGGTCAGTGGGACGAACATGCCTTTGGGGAATCTGGCCTTGTGGCTGAAGGCGGATGCGGGATTGCTGCAAGGGGGAACGAACACTCCGGTCAGCCTGTGGGCCGACCAGAGTGGCCGTGGCAATAACGCGCAGCAGACGAGTGTGACAAGCCAGCCGTTGTGGATTCCTGGGGCGATTGGGGATCGGCCGGTGGTGCAGTTCAACGGGACGAGCAGTTATTTCAATTTGCCGAACTTTCTGAATGGCACAACTGGGGCGGAAGCATTTGTGGTGTTGAAGGTGGCGGCGGATCCGCCGAGTGTGAGGCGATCGTTATGGAGTATCGGGGGCGACTCTTACGAGTATTACCCCTACACAGACGGGACGATTCAGGAAAACTTTGGCGTGGGAACCACCTACAACCTGGGCAATCCGGCGCAGCCGTTGACGCAGTATCATGTGTATCAGGTGTCATCGCAGAACGCCAGTTGGTTGGCGTGGATCAACGGCGTGCTGTTGTATCAGACAACCAACGCCACGTATTCTTACAGCACCTCGCCCTTGCTGGGTTTGTTCTCCCCCTTTTCCACATATTTTGCCGGGGACATCGCGGAGGTGCTGATCTTCAATCGTCCGCTGACGGCCAGTGAGCGAACGACGGTCAACAGTTATTTGAATGGCAAGTATGGTTTGGTGCCGGCGGTGCCGGCGGCGCCAACGAATCTGGTGGCGACGGCGATTTCACCGACCCAGATCCAACTGACATGGGATGAGCCGCTCAACAGCGGGGCTACGCAGATTGGCATTGAGCGTTCAACGACGGGCAGCGGGGTGTATCAGTTGGTGGCTCAGATACCGGGAGCCACGTCGTATATGGACACGAACCTGGCGGCGGGGACGACGTATTACTACCAGGTGCAGGCGATCAACCTGACGCAATGGTCCCCGACCTCCAATGTGGCGCAGGCGACCACTCCGGTCAGTGGGACGAACATGCCTTT
>JBEKZC010000042.1:0-34042 GCA_049510295.1 Verrucomicrobiota bacterium
TTGAGTTTGAGTTTTATTTCACACCTCAGACTACTCCGTCCATCCGCCTGGAGACCACCTTTCGCCAACTCACGCTTAATGCTCTACAGTCCTAGAATTATGACATTTTCCCCCGGCAGCGCCTGTCCTTTCGCTGATTTGTTTTTTGATGTCATGGAAAGGTGAAATTTCTCGTTGCCCCACGTAAAGCTTCGCAACGTGGCAGGCCACGTAAAAGCTCATTACCCGTTGCCGCGTAAAGTTTCCTCCGTCGCCCAGAAGCTATGGCGAGACAGGTCCCCACGCGGCTTACCGCATCTACTTGTCGCGCCGAAATCGGATGAAGGCGGAACCCGGCTGGCATGGGGGAATTTTGCGCCTATCCAGCGCACGCGTCAAGACGCGTTGCGCTGGGGTGACAAGTGACAGGTGACGGGTGACGCGATTGGTAAAACGGGGGAAACGCGCTGGCGCACTGGTTGAGGGTTCAGGCTGGGGGGGGGTTGAAGCTGCCGCTTTTGTTCAACTTTGAGCCGCTTCTTCTCCCGGCTTTCGACCTTTTTGATGTTCTCGGCCACCGGCAGTTTCTCCGGCATCGTGCCGCCCAGTTCTCGAATTGTTTGCCTCACCTTGCGGCCCACGTCCTGATGGATTGCGTTCGCCCGATTCTTGTTCCGCACGTTCTCCCGCCGCAGCTTTTCTTCCGTCTGTGTGGCGCGAAAAAGGTTCGCCGCCAGTTCCGTGCTGCCCATATGGTCGAGTATGTGTTCCTTGGGCTTGAGCCGTTTGCGCTCGTGGATGTCGCGCATTCCCAGCCCGCCGTAAAGTCCACGATAGCCGTGATCCATGAAGATGGCATAATCCACCGGCTGGACGACGCCGGACTGCTTCGCCACGCCCGCCAGGTGTTTGTTATGTTTCGTCATTTCCTGCCGGAGCAGGAGGCGCTTCTGGTCTTCCTTGATGGATTCGTCCTCCGCCAACTCCTGCCGCCGAGTTTGGACGGCAAAATAGCTTTGCCCGAGCGCAACGAGGGGTTTGCCCGGATCGGCGTTTTGAATGACCAGATAGCAGGCATAGCGGGACAGTTTCCAGTCTTCGACCGGACGCTGTGCTCCCGAACCGATGCTGACCATTTCGAGGATTTGCTCGAAATGGTCCTCAACGCGGTGGGCGCTGTTCAGACAGGCTTCCCGGGCTTTTTCGACCACGGGCAGAAAGTGGCGAAACTCGGAATATTCCAGCACGCGGGCGAGTTCGCGCGCGGACCAGAATTCCGCACCGGCGGGACTGACGCGCTTGATGCGCTCGAAGGTGTTGCTGGCGGCGGGGACGGGCAATTGATCGCTCATAGACTTCCTTTTACCCCAAGCCACGCTTCAGATGAAGGCCGAAACGAGATCGCGAAGCGTTGAAACCTGATTTCCCATTTTGCCATAAACTTTAGCCTTTGCTGTAACCCGGCAAGCATGGGGCGAGTGTGCGCCTGGGAGGAACGCGCGTCAACAACGCGCTGGCGCACTGGTTGATGGTTGAGAGTTGAGAGTTGAGGGACAGGAAAACGGGGGAACGCACTGGCTAAAAGGCCAAATTCTCCCGCCTTCATCTGATTTCGGCGCGGCAAGGAAGGCTAAAGGAAAGCGAAATGAATTTGACCGTTTTGGTTACCCGGCTTGTTAATTGTCCAAATCCAACCCACCGGCGGTATCAAATATGCTGTTTTTTGACCAAAACAATAACCGGGTATGGGGAATGTCGGTTTAACCAAAGAATGTGTGCCAGCCAGCGGCCATGAAACCATTGATTAAAAAATATGCCGTTTTACCCACCCTGTTTGGCACGGCCGGAGTTGCGGCGGCAGGAACAGCCACGCCGTTAAACATCTCCTCCGGTTACAATGAAGATGGGTATGCTTCTGTTTCGCCGCCGGAAATAATCTGCTTGTAGTTGAAAATCACATGAAAACAAATCTCACAATCCCCGGATGGCTGGCACTTGCCGCGCTATTGTCCCTCAATCTTCAACCAGCAACTGTCAACGCCCAAAGCGGCGCGTGGATAACCAATCTCGCCACCGTGATGCCCCGCGCTCAAGGTGCGGCTGCCACTGTTGGTGGCAAGGTGTATATGGTGGGTGGTGGCAATTATAGTTGCGGTGTTTATCCGACATTGCAGGCCTACGACCCGGCGAGCAACATTTGGAACAACCTCGCACCCATGCCAACGGCCCGCTACGAAGTCGGGGTGGCAGAGTTGAACTGCCTGCTTTATGCCATCGGGGGCAATCCCGGCTGCGGCTCTTCCGGCCTCAGCGCGGTAGAGGCTTACAATCCGGGTTCCAACTCCTGGTCCACCCTGGCTCCGTTACCGACGGGACTCGCTCAACCGGGCGTGGTATCCGCCAATGGGAAGATTTACGCCATCGGCGGCTGGAGCCATAATGGTATCGTGGTCTATTCAGTTTATTGCTACGACCCGGCTGCCAACAGTTGGTCGCTGAAGACGCCGATTCCGGTGGAATTTGTCAGTTGCGGTGGTGCGGCGGTGGCGGTCAATGGAATCATTTATGCCATTGGCACCATCAATGCCAGCGGTCAATGCCAGGGCGTATATGCTTATGATCCCGTGGCGGATGCCTGGACGGCGAAAACCTCCATGCCCACGGCACGCAGTGGCTGTGCGGCGGCGGAGGTACACGGAATCATCTATGTGGCTGGTGGTTATACGTCTTCCGGAACCTCAGCAACAGTCGAAGCGTACAATCCTGCCACGGACAGTTGGAGCACGGTGACACCGCTCCCGTTTCCTCTTTATACAGCCAGTGCTGCCGCCGCCAACGGCACCCTGTATGTCATGGGAGGATATGATGTCAGCTTTTCCACGGTAGGCAGCGTGGAGGCATTCTCGCCCAATTTTTTGGCCATCAATATGTATCCCGGACTGACCATTTACGGACAAATCGGGAGTACTTACGAAATTGACTGCTGCAACAACCTGAGCATTTCCAACTGGACGGCCTTGACCACGATGGTGCTGTCGAACAGCCCGTGTCTCTACATTGACACGAACTCGACGTATTTCTCGCACCGCTTTTACCGGGCGGTGCAACAGTAGGCCAATTCCTGTCGCGTTGAGTGCGTGGTGAAGCCATTATCGGCGTTTTGGATGACGAGATAACAGGCGCAGCGCGAAAGCGCCCAATCCTCGACCTCGCGTTGTGCGCCGGAACCGATGCCAACCATATTGCGCATTTCCGCAAAATGGTCGGCTCCCACGGGGCTTTACGCCCTTTTACGCGGCCTGATTTCAATTGACAAACGTAAGGCGAATGGTTACAAACGCCTCTAATCAGAAGGGAAACTGTTATGAAGCTTGTGAAGTTTTTGAGCCTGGTCTTTTTCGTCGGCGTGGCGGTGTCCGCCAACTCCCAGACTTATTCACAGGGCGTCGTGGGTTACATCAACCAACCCCTGTATGCCGGTGATAATCTGATCGCGAACCAACTTTCCTTTTCCAACAACACGTTGAATGCCATTTTCCAGCCGGGCGTTCCCGAAGGCGCAACGTTTACCGGGTGGAATCCGTCATCGCAACAATATCTGCCGACTTCCGTTTACGACATCAACACCGGCTGGAGCATCAACTACGAATTGGATTTTGGCCAGGGCGGATTGTTTAATTCCCCGGTCACTTTCACCAACACGTTTGCTGGATCCGTATGGCCCGGGTATGATGGCATCGGCACGTTTGTGCCGCCACTGGTCACAGACAGCGGGACACTCCTCCTTTCCTGTTACATTCCTATCGCGCCCGCCACGTTCCACGATGTTGTGGGTCGTGACCCACTAAACGGCGAATCGGTGACCCTGCTGGATGCCGTGTCACAAATCTCCGCCACCACCACGTTTGAGAACGGGGTTTGGGACAACGGCACACCGATACTGAATATCGGGCAGTCCGCCTTTTTCAATCTGGAACCTGTTCCTGAACCGGCCGTTTACAATCTGGTCGGAGCCGGCCTGCTGCTTCTGGCCACAGTCCGCAAACGCGCCTTCAAGCAACTGAAGTAACTGAATCTACCCCGGAAGACATGGTGGAGGCGAGTGTGCGCTGGCGGGTGACGGGTGGCAAGTGACAAGTGACGGGTGACAGGATTTAGAAAAGGGGGGAACATTCAACATTCAACGCCCAACATCCAATGATTGGTTCAAAGACTTTGTGTTCTTTGCGTCCTTTGCGGTTATGGGGTGAACACCCCATTTGTTACGCATCAAAACCATGCGATGCTGGTTCCAGCGGGCAAGTCCCGGTCTGGATAACAAATGACAGATAACGACAAACTGGTAGCACTAATCCGCCTTCGGGATTTATTGTATTCCGGGGTGCGGCCAACCTTGCGAGAATCCGGATTTTCGGCAGAAATCATTCACGGGCTGGTCAAAGAACAGCTGGTGAAGTCAGCCGACCAAAAGCCTGGCAACTATACCGACAGATGTGTCATTGAAGAAATCCTGCCAGCCGGGCATTCCTTTATCGCGCAGCAGCACGCGCTCCGCGACCGACACAACGTTAACGAACTGAGCTACGCCGTAGCTGGTTGAGGATTGAGAGTTGAGGGCCGGGAAAACGGGGGAACATCGAACATCCAACATTCAACGCCCAACATCCAATCCGTGTCGATTTGTGCAATTCGTGTAAAAACCCGCTGGTATCGGATCAGGCTTTCGTAAGCACTGTTTTGCCGTTGCTCCAAACCAACAGTGGCAGACCCAAACGGTTGTTTTCGGCGCGGACTTTCCGCGCCACCCGGCTGAAAGCGCGTTCGGCACGGACTACAAACGCCGGCGTGACCGGGCGTTTTCCATTTTTGGCGTGGCTTCCGTTTTTACTCATACCGCAATCAACTGTCGCACAAAATCTATACCATGAGTGGCGGAAAAAGCGAGTTGTTTTGCAGGCAGTCCACGATTGTCCCAAATCGCCCAACGCGTCGCCAGCGGCAAATAATCATCAATCAAGCGGGGCAGACTGCGTTTGAATCGGCGGCGAATGTCCGCTTCCGGCACGTCGTGCCCGCCCATCCGCACGCGCTGACGAACGCGCGCAATCGCCTGTTCAGGACTGGAAAGCCAGAGATAATGCAACTCGATTTCGTAGCCGAGCCGCCGCGCACGTTGAAACAGGCGGATGTAAGTTCTGCCACTCAACGTGCTTTCCAAGGCAAAGGTTTCACGACGGGCGAGGCATCCGCGAATTTCCTCCAACAACAATCGCGCGGCTTTGACTGCTCCAGCAGATGGATTGAGCGGTGAAAGTCCGCGGGCGATCTCGTCGGCGTTCAGGAAACGGAGGCATTTGACTTCCTTCGGCAGAAATTCCCCGGCAAACGTGGTCTTGCCCGCGCCATTGCAACCGGCAATGACATAAATCGTTGGCGCGTTGGCGGGCATTGGTTTTTCGACAAAACTTCTGCTCCTTTTTCCGCACCCGCGCGAGTTTTTTCTTCCGGCTCACGCCGGGGGCCTTCTGGCCAAGGGCAGTGACAGGTGACGGGGGAATTGGAGATCGAAGATGGAAGATTGATCCGTCTTTGCTACGCTACGACGCGACAGGGGATGGAGGGTGGCCGCGTAAAAGGCGTTGCCTCACGCGGTTGGAAACTTCGAACTCCGACTGGCGTCGCGAGCAGGCATCCAATGAATTTTCAAAAACTTTGCGTTCTCTGCGTCCTTTGCGGTTTAATCCCAGTCAATTCGCACAGAGGCAACCGTCCCGGTTGCGTTGGCTGCGTAGACGCAGCGAGGTTTCTTCTCGATCCCGGAAGGTGTGAACTGTACCGGTATTCGCAGGGCTCGCGGAATGCGCGGGGCTTGCGGGGTTGGCGTAATTTGCGGGTGGTCCAGTTGGTTCATCTTTTGTTCCAATGCCGCGCGGGCAACGGCTTGGGCCGGGTTGTCCGCCGCCCGGATGGAAATGGAACCCGCGCCCAGGACGGCGCACAAACCCAAAAGGATTCTGGTTTTCATAATCTGTTTCATAATGTCGAACTTCTGGAAAAAGTTAACCGCTAGTGTCCACAATTTCTGAAATAAGGGACACATTGGGGGGTTTGAGGGGTGAATTGCGCCCGGTAAGGGGCGATATGAAGAAGAAAAATATACAACTCCGCTTCCGCAAGCGGGCACCCAATGGATGATTCAAAGACTTTGCGTTCTCTGCGTTTTTTGTGGTTAAATTCGGGTCTCGATTTTCCGCCGTTTGTGCCTCTTTGCGGCAAAAGAATTTGGCGGCGCGCACGGAGTGACGCGCCCTACCGTTCGCGTGTTCCGTGACCACAATTCGCGCAAGCGGACCTTCTGATTGGGGCATCCATCTCGTGGCGGGCTTGGGAAGCCAATTTCGCGGTTAAAAATCCCTGTCTTGATTTTGCGGTTTTTTGCCTCTTTGCAGTTCAATCCGCGTCCATCTGCGTCCGTCCGTGGTAAAAATTGGGGCCTCGCGGAGCTCCGCCCTCCGACAATTCGCGTCCATTCGTGTAATTCGCGTAAAAAGTTCTTCGCGCCTTCGCTTCGCTACCACTCGCACAAACTTTCAACGTGCGCCGCGGAACCGTCGCGCAGCCAGCCGTCGAGTTGCGACTGGTCCTTGAGCTGCTGGCCGCGCCGACGCGGCACGACGATGAACCGACAGTTCATTTCCGGCAGCACGGTCATGTCGCTCCACAATTTCTCGAATTGCGCCACGGGAAAAACGTCCTCCTGCCCGTGGCCCCAGCGTTTCTTCACGTCCTTGAGCGTGATGTAGGTCGGCATCTTGGCCGCGAGCGCGCGCACGGCGCCGGCCACCCTGCCGGCGTCGGCCAGGCCGGCGCGCGTGAGCTGGAACACGGCGAGCAGCTTGTCCAGGTTGATCCAGCTCGTCATCGAGTTGTAATAGGAAAGCAAAAATTCATCCTCCTCGCGCGGCATCGCCAGGCCTTCCACAATGCGCGGCTGGCCGTTCACGCGCGCCAGCCCGCCGCCGCGATCTTCGATGCGCCGGGTGATGACTTCAAATGAAAGCCCGCCGCCCAGCAGGATGTGCAGGCCGAGCATCGCCGGGTCCACGTCCGCGCCCACGGTGTCAATGTTGTGCAGCATCAGGTGCTTCAGGTTCGGCCGCTGCTCCAGCAGGCGCGCCAGCGTGCCGTTGCGGAGCAGGTTGGGAATCTCGAACCAGTGGCCGACGGGATGCAGGCATTGGAGCGGCACGTTGTCGGTGTAGTCGCCCGCCTCACCGGCCTGTTGCGCCCAGCCGATGAGCGCGTGGCGGAGACTGTCGCGCACCTTCTGCTGCTGTTCATCGAGCATTTGCTGCGGCATCTCCTCCCAGGAAAACCGCAAATCGCGCTCCATCGGGATGAGCCGCAAGCCGACCGTGCGGCCCTCGGACAAAACCAGCGGCCCGGAATAGCCGTAGAATTTTTCGCGCGCGAGGAACGCCTCGGTGGGCTGGTGCGAAATGTAGCTGGTGGTGATGACGTGCGGCAGCGGAACGCCGCCGAGCCGGCTGATGCGGCGGCTCTTGGCCAGATGCACTTCCAGGAATGTGCGATGGCGCCCGCCGAATTTGCAGAATGGATGCAGCGCCTTGACTGTGCCCGCGCCTTGCGTCCACCGGCTGCCCGCGCCGGCGGCCAGCGTGACCACGGCCGCTTCACCCGCCGCCAACGCGGCCATGCCCGCTTCGAGATACTTCTTCGGCAACTCGCGCGTGGCGTCGAACACGTCGCCTTCGGTCACGTCCTGAATTTGCGTGCTGACCGGCAGACGGTTTTGGGCCAGGCCGATTCGCCCGGACTTCAAATCCGCGCGGACCTGCTCATGCTGCGCGCGGTCGAAGCCATAGCGCTCAAGCAGTGCCGGCAACGACTCGTTACTCGTATCGTCGGTCTTCAGGCGCGGCAGCAGCCGGTCGAAAAGCGTCTGCACCATGCCGCGGAGTTCGGGCTTGGAACGGCAGGCGGCGGCGAATTTGTCCATCTCCGCGCGGTGCAACGGCGGAAGGGCGCGGGCATCCTGCCGCAACAACGGCGGCATGATGAGCGCGTAATATCCCTGCGGCAACAGGGCGGACCGGCCATGCAACAGGTCGGCCCAGGTGCCTTTTTCGTTGATGGCAAAGTCATAGACCACCGGCTCCATCGCGAACGGCAGGGAATATTCAAATTCGCGCTTGGTCTGCGTCATCAATTCCTGCAGCCGCGCCTGCCCCGCGGCTTTCTTCGCGGCGTCAAAGATGAATCCCATGCCGCCACCCGACATGCCGCCCAGCATCCAGAACCCGAGAAAATCCTTCCCAAATTCGACCCGCACCCGGTTGATGATGGTTTCCGTAAACAGGTTCGTGGCCCACGGGATGATGGTTTGAATGGGACCGAAAAAGTTTCGCGTCGTCGCCGCGCCCAGGGCAGCGACGTCCTCGCGTCGGAGGCCGGCGAGGATTTCATCCAAAATGGCGAGCATGCTGAGCCGCGCCTGCCACTCGGCTTCGGAGCGCAACAGGTATTTTTCGCTGACCATTTCGAGGATGGGGCCGACGTTTTGCGCCATGCCGCCATGCACGAGCACCAGGCTGTCCTGCAACTTCTGCCGCAGGGCGGGCGAGGCGTCTTCGTGGGTGAGGATGCGATGCTGCGGCATGAGCCGGCCGCGGCTGACGCCAAATTCCGGATCGCCTTCGGCGGCGAGCACGCCTTCGATCAATTTCATGCCCGGCCAGACGCCGCCGGAATCCTGCCAGCCGCCGCCGGAACCGCCGAGCCATTCGCCGAGGATGGCGCGCGCCAGCACGAGGCGGCGTTCGTCCTCCTGGAGCGACCCATGAAGCGAACTGGCCTGGCTGGTTGCCCGCATGCACAACGCAATCATGGAGGCCAGCAGGTTCGTGGAGACGGCCAGCCGCGAGCCTTTGGGAATGCCGTTGACGGCGCTGACGAGTTCGAGTCCCCTGCCCGGCCCAACCACCCGCGCCAGCAAGTCGGCGAGGCTTTGACCCGACCCTTCCACGCCGGGCGGAACGATGCCGCCGGCGATGATCGCCGCCTTGAGCAGGCCGAGGTAATCTTTGGCAAAGTCGAACACCTCGGCCAGGCTCGTGATGTCGGCGGTGGCGCCGAGGTCCACGCTGGTCAGGCGCAGCAACGGTTCATCCAGCACGCGCAGGTAGGTTTCGACGGGCGGTCGCGTGGCGGAGTCGCGCCCATGCACGCCGAGGTCAATCGAGACGTTCAAAACCTTCGCGCCCTCGGGATAATCCATGCCGAGAAAGAAAATGTCGCTCCAGCCGCAATGCGTCAGGTCCATGCGCACCGGGGTGCGTTCGCGCAGGATCGGGTAGGTGCCGTCCTCGTCGCTGCGCCGCAGCAGCTCGGGCCGGATGCGCAGCGGATGATCGGCCGGATGGCCCATGCGGAACATCCATTGATTGCCGCGCACCGAGCGCACGCTGCGGCGGACCTGGTCGGCCAGCGTTTGCAGGGCCAGCCGGTAATAGGCCACGGCCAGCGCGCTGGAAATGGGGTCGGACGGCCCATCCGCCGCCTGTGCCTTGAGAAAAGTGGCGATGGCCTCTTCGAACCGGCGCTGCAGCAGTTGCGTGTAGCCGGGAAACGAAATCAGAGTCCGGGCGTTGACGGCCGGCTTCAACGGCAGATGAAACCGGTGGATGGCATAGAGGAACAGCAGGGCGCGGACGCGCTCATAAAGGTTTTCGCTGCGATGGCGGAAGGCCTCGAGTTCGCCGCACTCGGCCAGCAGCTCCGGCAGCGACGCGGCGCGGCAGACGGCGTCGAGCGACTGATTGCGCACTGCCGGGTCCGGCGAGGTGATGAGTTGAACGAGTTTGCTGGCCATGCCTCAAATGCGGCGACGCGAGTTGGTTTTCACAGGCAGCTTGCGTCAGGTCTGCGCCAGCAGCCCGACAAGCTGCGTCAGGACTTCGTCGCGGTCCTGACCGTTGAGCGCCAGCGCCAGTTGCGCGGTAAGCAGGCCGTATTTGACGCCGATGTCGTAGCGGCGGCCCTGAAGTTCGCAGGCAAGATAGCGTTCGCTTCCCGCCGCTTTCGCCAGCGCGTCGGAAAGGTGCGCGCCCCCGGCACCCTGATTCCGGCCCACCAGCTCCTTCAGGATATCCATCACGCCCGGGGTCAATGCGTGCATGCCGAAGAAGCAAAGGTAGTGCCCGGCGCGCAAACCGGGCACGATGAGTTTTTGTTCGGCCACGGTCGGCGTCGGTTTTTCGAGCACGCGGTCCACCTGGTAAAGACCAGCCTGGCCCGCCAGCCGCCTGGCTCCGACCGCGCCGTAATGAGGAAGCTGGCTTTCGTGCGTGGCCTGCACCGCCGACACCGCGCAGGACTCCGTCGAGGCGATTTCCACCAATTGCCGGGCGCACGATTTCTGACCATTGGCAACATAGAGGTGGTCGCCGACCAAAAGCAGAAACGGCTCCGGCCCGGTGAACGGATGGGCGCAGAGCACCGCGTGGCCATAACCCAGCGGCGCAGGCTGCTCGATGAATTGGAGGCGATTGACGTGCGGTCCGGCGGCCGCCGCAAACGCACTTTGATCGCCCGGAGCAATCACCAGGCCGATTTCCTCGATGCCGGCTTGCAGGACTTCTTCCAGCAGGATGGTGAGCGCCGATTTGGCCTGGCCGTCGCGGTCCACCAGCGTTTGCAGAGGCAGGCGGCGCTGGTCCCGGCCGGCGGCGGTAATGACAGCTTTGCGGATTTTCACGGGAGAGGAGGATGGTTGAGCCGGATCACTATTTTCATGCGTTGCGAGGCCAAGCATAAGGAACGTGCGGCGGCCATGCAAGTTAAGAGCGGCGCAACCGCATTTGCCAAAGGCTGAATGCTAAAGTTTAGGAAAAACGGGTTTTGACACGAATTTAACCGCATCTTGTCTTTTAAATCTACTCACCCAAACGCGATTTCTTATCGAAAGCCCAATCCATAACTTGGGCGGCGGATTTGAGCGGTGCTGAAACAATTTCAGATCCAGTAAATCGCATGACTGGGTATCCAAGATTAAGCAAGTCACGGTCGCGACTCTTGTCTTTCGTTGCTTGTTCACGTGTTTTTTCATGAAAGTCGTGACCGTCGCATTCAATGACGAGACGCCTCTCAATTACAAGCGGGCCGGGCGGATCGGGCTTGCCGACCATTTGCGCGACCTCGATATCAGGATTGCCAAAATCAAACTCAAGGCGAAGTCCACGCGGTGATCGCCAATCTTCAATTGCGGAACTACCCACAGAGTCATATCACCCCAACTGCTTCCTTTGCCCGTATATATTTCGTCCTCCTCACCGTCCGCGACTGCGACCGTAAGGTCGTGAAGTGCACAACTACAGATCAGCCCCAAAAGGAAACGAGCTTCAATGGGGCTCTCACAAAGATTTAATGCAGCGGCGAGTTGAGGAATGCGCACACTATACTCTGCACGCAATGAGGTTGATATGGTTGCGCCAAAAGCAGCGTCAAGATCGGGAAATCTCTTTGCAATTCCATCGGGAACAACTCCGGCTTTCCCGGGAAAAGGAAGTCTGCATGCAGCATCATCTCGGAATCCTTCCATTTGTGCCTTTTGGTCGCGAGCTAAAAGTTCCGCAACAAGAGGGTCATTGAATGAGTGCGTTTCCATAACGTACCGGCAACCAAAGAATGCATTAATTCTGGCGAAATTCGCCAGAATTTAAACCGGGACTGTTCCCATCCGCGTCCATCCGCGGTAAAAAAGCTTTTGCGCGGTTTTTCGAGGACGAGGGCAAGAACGGCGACGAGGAGGAGTCAATCCGCTTTCTTCCTGAACTTTAGAATTTAGCCTTCAGCCTTTGGCCTTTTTTAAAACATATCATCGCATCAAGATACGTTGATTTTTAATTTGCATTGCCGAAGGCTTTCCGTTACTTTTCGACCGGTTAATTTGCATTAAACCGATGCCGGACAAAATTGAACATCTCCAACGCCTGTTGTGCGAGCGGATCGTCATCCTCGACGGCGCGATGGGCACGATGATCCAGCAACGCAAGCTGGATGAGGCGGCGTTTCGCGGCGCGCGTTTCGCGGACTGGCGCGGCAAGGACCTTAAGGGTCTAAACGACCTGTTAAACATCACGCAGCCGGACATCATCGAGGACATCCACCGCCAATACCTCGAGGCGGGCGCGGACATCGTCGAGACGAACACATTCAACTCGCAGTCCATCTCGCTGGCGGATTACGGATTGGAGTCGCTCGCTTACGAACTGTCAAAAACCGGCGCGGAATGTGCGCGCCGCGCGGCGGACAAAATCATGGCCGCGCAGCCTGGCCGCGTGTGCTTCGTGGCCGGGGCAATCGGCCCGACGACCAAGACGTCATCCATTTCGACGGACGTGAACAATCCCGGCGCGCGCGGCACGAATTACGACGAGTTGGTCAAGGCTTACAGCGGGCAGATCAACGGTTTGCTTGACGGTGGCGCCGATTTGCTGTTGGTCGAGACCATCTTTGACACGCTTAACGCAAGGGCAGCGTTCTTTGCCATTCAGAAGATTTTTGATGAGCGAGGAATTCAAGCCGTTGAAGGCAGGGCGGGCAGTCCCCTGCCCGCCGAGCGGCGCGCACGGAGTGACGCGCCCTGCCCAAAACGCATCCCCATCCTCGCATCGGTCACGTTCATCCAGGCCGGCAGCAATCGCGGTGTGACCGGACAGACCGTCGAGGCGTTTTGGAATTCCATTTCCCACGTTCCCCTGCTCTCTGTTGGCATGAACTGCGCGCTGGGGCCAAAGGAACTGCGCCCGCTTATCGAGGAGCTGTCCGGCCTCGCGCCGATTTACGTCAGCGCTTATCCGAACGCCGGGCTGCCGAATCCGCTGCTGCCGACCGGCTTTCCGGAAACGCCGGAGACGCTCGCGCCGCAACTCAAGGAATGGGCGCAAAACGGCTGGCTCAACATCGTCGGTGGCTGCTGCGGCACAACGCCGGCGCACATCAAAGCCATTGCCGACGCGGTGCGCGATTTGCCGCCGCGCGTGCCGCCGAAAGTCGAACCTTGTCTGCGCCTCAGTGGACTGGATGCGCTGACGATTCGGGGAAATGGAAGTTGGACAGGCGTCTCGCCTGTCCAGCGGGCGCTTCAGCGCGAGCCATCGGAGAAAACAGCTTCGCCTCCTTCGTCGGCGCAGGCAGGCGAGACGCCTGCCCTACTTTCAACAAACGCCTCCATCAACTTCATCAACATCGGCGAGCGCACCAATGTCGCCGGCTCGCCAAAGTTCGCCCAGCTCATCAAGGCCGGCGATTACGAGGCGGCGCTGACCGTCGCCCACCAGCAGGTCGAGAACGGCGCGCAAGCCATTGATGTCTGCATGGACGAGGGAATGATTGATGGCGTCGCCGCGATGACGCGGTTTCTCAACCTCATCGCGTCCGAGCCGGACATCTGCAAGGTGCCGGTGATGGTGGACTCGTCGAAATGGGAGGTCATCGAGGCCGGGCTGAAATGCCTGCAGGGCAAGGGCATCGTCAACTCGATCAGCCTTAAAGAAGGCGAAGAGAAGTTTCTTCACCAGGCAAAACTGGTTCGCCGCCACGGCGCCGCCGTCGTCGTCATGGCTTTTGACGAGCGCGGCCAGGCCGACACCTTTGAACGCCGGATCGCGGTCTGCCAACGCGCCTACAATCTGCTCACCCGGACGGTCGGCTTCCCGCCGCAGGACGTCATCTTCGATCCGAACGTGCTCACCGTCGGCACGGGCATGGAAGAACATGCGAATTATGCCGTGGACTTCATCCGCGCGACGAAATGGATCAAGGAAAACCTGCCGTTGGCGAAGGTCAGCGGCGGCATCAGCAACGTCAGCTTCAGCTTCCGTGGCAACAATGTCGTGCGTGAGGCGATGCACAGCGCGTTTCTGTATCACGCCATCCGGGCCGGCCTCGACATGGGCATCGTCAACGCCGGCATGCTGGCGGTTTACGAGGAAGTGCCAAAAGATTTGCTCGAACTGGTCGAGGACGTTTTGCTCAACCGCCGGCCCGATGCGACCGAGCGGCTCATCAAGTTTGCCGAATCGGTGAAGCAAAAAGGGAAAATCGAAGTCGTCGAAGACGAATGGCGCAAAGGCACGGTCGAGGAACGCCTCAGCCATGCGCTGGTGAAAGGCATCGTGGATTTCATTGACGCAGATATTGAAGAAGCCCGGCAGAAATACGGCAAACCGTTGCTCGTCATCGAAGGTCCGCTCATGGCCGGCATGAATATCGTCGGCGATTTGTTCGGCGCCGGCAAAATGTTCCTGCCGCAGGTCGTCAAGAGCGCCCGCGTGATGAAAAAAGCCGTGGCGTATCTGTTGCCGTTCATGGAGGCGGAGAAGAAAGCCACCGGCGGCGTGCATAAAAACGCCGGCAAAATCCTCATGGCGACCGTCAAGGGCGACGTGCATGACATCGGCAAAAACATTGTCGGCGTCGTGCTTGGCTGCAACAACTACGAGGTCATTGACCTTGGCGTGATGGTGCCGTGCGAGAAAATTTTGCAGACCGCCCGCGAGCAGAAAGTGGACATCATCGGCCTGAGCGGGCTGATCACGCCGTCGCTCGACGAGATGGCGCACGTCGCCCGCGAGATGGAACGCGAAGGCTTGAAACTGCCGCTGCTCATCGGCGGCGCCACGACCAGCAAGGCCCACACCGCCGTAAAAATTGCGCCCGGTTATGGCCAGCCGGTGGTCCATGTTCTCGACGCCTCGCGCGCCGTGCCGGTGGTCAGCAGTCTGGTCAGCGCGGAGCATCGGCCGAAGTTCGCCGCGCAAATCCGGGAGGAATACGACCGGGTCCGCGCCCAGCACGCCGGCCAACGGGCCAAATTGATTTCGCTTGCAGAAGCCCGGGCCAATGCGCCCAAGCTGAAGTACGACGACTTGCCGAAGCCGGAGTTCACCGGGGTGCGGGTTCTTTCTTCCGTTGTAGCCGCCGATGTGAATCTGCGGAAATCTGTGCCCGGCGAATCCGCCGATTCACATCGGCGGCTACGGATCGAATTGAATGACCTGGTTCCGTTCATTGACTGGTCGCCGTTTTTCCACACCTGGGAATTGCGCGGCGTTTATCCCGGGATTCTGCAGCATGAAAAACACGGCGAAGAGGCGCGCAAACTTTTCGCCGACGCACAGGAATTGCTGGAGAAAATGGTCGGCGAAAAATTGCTCCAGCCGAAGGGAGTGTACGGGTTCTTTCCGGCGAACCAGGTGGGCGACGACGTGGAGCTGTACACCGACGAATCGCGCACGAAGGTCCTCACGACCTTTCATTTCCTCCGTCAACAAATCGTGAAGGAAGATGGCACACCGAACTGGAGTCTTGCCGACTTTGTGGCGCCACGGGAGGATCGGCATGTTGCCGACCCAAATATCAGGGACGGCGGCACGCCGTCCCTCCCAGATCACCTGGGCGCCTTCGCCGTCACCGGCGGACACGGTCTTGATGAGCTGGTCAAAAAGTTCAAGGCCGATCACGACGATTACAACGCCATCATGGCCGAGGCGCTGGCCGACCGGCTGGCGGAGGCGTTTGCGGAATTTCTGCACCGGCGCGTCCGCGAGGAGTGGGGCTATGGCAAAGCGGAAAAGCTGACCACCGAAGATTTGATCGGGGAAAAATATCGTGGCATCCGTCCCGCCGCCGGTTACCCCGCCTGCCCCGACCACACCGAGAAGGGAACCCTTTGGAAGCTGCTCGACGTGGAGAAACAGACCGGCATCAAGCTGACGGAAAGTTTCGCCATGTGGCCGGCCAGCAGCGTGAGCGGGCTTTATTTTGCGCACCCGGAATCGAAATACTTCGCCGTTGGCAAGCTCGGTCGCGATCAGGTTCTGGATTATCATTTGCGCAAAGGCATGACCTTGCCGGAAATGGAACGCTGGCTGGGGCCGTATTTGAATTATGACCCGCCAAAAACAACCGCAGCTCCGTGTGGCTGCGGGCAAACGCACTGATTGACCGTCAAACTGGGGCTTGTTTTTCGCTGGAGGTGGCCTAAATTCATGGCATGAAGCATGATGTGGTGCCGGTTCAGATTCGGGGGATTCTTCCCGCCAACAACAACAACTTTTGTGCGCTGTTTGTGGGCAACGATGAAAAGGTTTTTGTCATCAACGTTGAACCACAAATGGGCGCGATCATCAGCATGTTTTTGCGCCAGGCGCCGAAGGAGCGTCCGCTGACTCACGACCTCATCAACCGGATTTTCCAGGGCTTCGGCATCAATGTCGAGCGCGTCATCATCACGGATTTGAAGAATTCCACCTACTTCGCGCGGCTGATTTTGCAGCAGCAAAACGAACTGGCGCGGAAAATTGTCGAGGTTGACGCGCGCCCCAGCGATTGCCTCGCCATCGCCGCCGCGCAGAAGAAACCGATTTTCGTCGCCTCCCAGCTTTTTAAACAAGTCGAGGACATGAGCGAGGTGCTGAACCGGATCAATGAAACCGGCAGCGAAGCTGAATAAAATGCCCGTCGTCAAATCCCCATCGCCCGCCCTCATTTGCGGCGACGACGAGTTCGCCGTCAAGCAACGCGCCAGACAACTCCACCGGCAATGGTGTGACGAGTTGGGCGGTATGGACCACGAAATCATCGAGGCCACTGTTTCCAACAGCGGCGAGGCGCTCATTGCCCTCGCCCGATTGCGCGAAGCGCTGCAAACGCTGCCGTTTTTCGGCTCCGGCAAGGTCATCTGGCTGCGCGATTGCAATTTTCTCGGCGATGAACGCGCCGCGTCCACGCAAGCCGTCACGGAAACGCTTAACGAACTGGCCGAGGAGCTGAAAAACTTCAAATGGTCGGGCGTCCGCCTGCTCGTCAGCGCGGGCAAGGTGGACAAGCGCAAAACCCTTTTCAAAACGCTCGATAAAATCGGGACGGTCGAAACTTTTTCCGGCTGGTCGGTGGATGACCGCGATTGGGGGGAACGGGCGGAAGCCGCGGCGCAGGCAGCCGTTCGCCTGCGTCAAAAGGAAATTTCCGAGGAAGCGCTGGCCGAATTGGTCAATCGCGTCGGTCCATATCCGCGCCAGCTCGACAACGAGATTGAAAAATTGTGCTTGTTCGCGGGCGCGCGGAAGAAAATCGAGTTTGCCGACGTTGCCGCCATTTGCACGCGGAACAAAACGGCGCGGGCATTTGCGCTGGGCGATGCTTTGGGCGATCGTGATCTGCCGTGTTTGCTCCGGCGGCTGGATGAGGAATTGTGGGGAGTTAAAACCGATTCGCACAAGTCCGAAATCGGTTTGCTTTACGGCTTGATTTCAAAAGTGCGCGCGATGTTGCTGCTGAAAGAGATGTTGCGCGAAGGCTGGATCAAACCGGAAATGGATTACAACCGGTTCAAGGCGCAACTGGAGCGCGTGCCGGCGGATAAACTGCCGGCGGACCGGAGATTTAATCCGCTGGCATTGAATCCGTATGTGCTTTACAAAGCGCTGCCGCAGGCGAAAAAATACACCCAGGGCGAATTGGTTCGCGCCATGGATTTGCTGCTGCGTTGCAACCAGCGGCTGGTATCCAGCGGACTCGACGAAGCACTGGTGTTGCAGGAAACGCTCGTGCAGATTGTCCTGCCGCACGCGGCTGCGGCGTGAATTCGCAAAATTTGTTATTAAAAAATGTCAACTTTGTCTGCAAAATTGCTGGTGTTGGTCGGCAAGGATTTCGCCTGTGTGAAAATATCGGGTCGCGCCAATTTCTCGTTCAGCCCCGATTTCAAGGTGCTGCTCGCCGGGCTGGCGCAGAAGGGCTACGGCCATTTCATCATTGACCTGTCGGAGTGCGTGCTCATGGACAGCACGTTTCTCGGCGTGCTGGCCGGGTTCGGATTAAAGATGAACCAGCCGGACGCGGCCAATCAACGCGGCATTGAGCTGTTCAATCCGAACGCCCGCATCACCGAGTTGCTGGAAAATCTGGGCGCGTTGCATCTCTTCAAGATCATCACCGGCGCGTTGCAATTGCCCGACGACGTTGAGACCTGCACGCCCGAACCCACCCATCCAACGCATGAGCAAATCACGCGCACCAGTCTTGAAGCGCACCAGACGCTCATGGCCGTCAACCCGGATAACGTCGCGCGGTTCAAGGATGTGACCCAGTTCCTGGCCGAGGATTTGAAGACTTTGGAAAAGGGCATGTGAATTTACGATAGGGCGACTTGCGATTTGCGCATCCTTCTCCGATCTTGGCTCATCGTAGTGTCGGCAGACCGCCGCATTTCTCCGGAAAATTGTATTGCTTCGGCTTTCTGCCGAAAGCCGCTACGCCGGTTCTCAAACCGGGGCGGGCGCGGGTGTGCCAAGGCCGGGCAGTTTCGGCGGCACGGGCTTCGGCGGTGTTTCCGGCAGGGGCGTGCCGGCGGGCGCGCCTAAAACCATTTCGCCTTGCGGCTTGGGTGGTGGCGGAGTGAACTTGCCGGTTTTGACAATTTCCTCGACCTGCGAACGATCGAGCGTTTCGTATTCGAGCAGCGCGCCGGCAATCAATTCCAGTTTGCTGCGATTGTTGAAGAGGATGTCCTGCGCGGTTTTGTAGCCTTCATCAATGATGTGCTTGATTTCCTCGTCAATTTCGCGCGCCGTGCTTTCGCTGTAAACTTTCGTGCGCGCCATCTCGCGCCCGAGAAAAACAAATTCGTCGTCGCTGCCGTATTGCACCATGCCGACCTTGTCGCTCATGCCATACTGGCAAACCATCGCCCGCGCCATGGCCGTGGCCTGCTGAATATCCATCGCCGCACCGGTCGAAATATCGCCGGACATGATTTCCTCGGCGATGCGTCCGCCCATGGTCACCGCAATGTCATCCTGCATTTCCTTCCGGCGGCGGCTCAAAATGTCCTTCTCCGGCAACTGCATCGTCGAGCCCAGCGACTGCCCGCGCGGAATGATCGTGACCTTGTGCAGCGGATGCGTGTGTTCGAGCAACATGTTCACGAGCGCGTGGCCGGCTTCATGCCAGGCAGTGCTTTTCTTTTCCTCGTCCGTCATGGCAAGGCTGCGGCGCTCGCGGCCCCACCGGACCTTGTCGCGCGCTTCCTCCAATTCCTCCATGCCCACGCCTTTTTTGTTCAGCCGCGCGGCAAGCAATGCGGCTTCGTTCAACAAATTCGCCAGTTCCGCGCCGGAATAACCCGGTGTGCCGCGCGCGATGATGGACAAATCCACGTCCGGCATGAGCTTCACGTTTTTGGCGTGAACCTTCAAAATTCCCTCGCGCCCGCGCACGTCGGGCAGATTGACGACGACCTGCCGGTCGAAACGTCCCGGACGCATCAGTGCCGGGTCCAGCACGTCCGGCCGGTTGGTCGCGGCGATGATGATGATGCCTTCCTGCGTGTCGAAGCCGTCCATTTCCACAAGCAACGCGTTGAGCGTTTGTTCGCGTTCGTCGTTGCCGCCGCCCAGGCCGTGGCCGCGGCTGCGCCCGACGGCGTCAATTTCATCAATGAAAACGAGGCATGGCGTGGTCCGGCGCGCCTGCTCAAACATGTCGCGCACGCGGCTGGCGCCGACGCCGACGAACATTTCGACGAAGTCCGAGCCGCTGATGCTGAAGAACGAAGCATCCGCTTCGCCCGCGATGGCCTTGGCCAGAAGCGTTTTGCCCGTGCCGGGCGGTCCGACCATCAACACGCCTTTGGGAATCCGTCCGCCCAGCCGCTGGAATTTTTTCGGGTCCTTCAAAAATTCGACGAGTTCGGAAACCTCCTCAATGGCCTCTTCAATGCCCGCCACGTCCTTGAACATGGTTTTGTTCCGTTCCTTCGCGAGCATCCGCGCCTTGCTTTTGCCGAAGCTCAATGCGCCCTTGCCGGCCATTTTGATCTGGCGGATGAAGAAAAACCAAAACAAAATGCCAATCAGCAAAAACGGCGCCACGGTCCAGATCATGTTCAACAACATCGGGCTGGTCTCGCTCACTTCCAGCTTGCCCGCCGGTGGCAACAATGTGTCTTTCATCTTTTCCGTGAGCAGGGCTTTCGTGGTAAAAGGAATCAAAACCGGCTTGCCGTTTTCTTTCGTGATGCTTCCGTCCTTCTCGGTTTTGTAATAAGTGCCGACAATATCAATCAGGTTTCCCGACTGAAGGTTGTAATTGATGGTTGCCTGGGCGATCTGATTTGACTCATATTTCTGAAAAAAATCGGCCTGCGACAGCGTCGAATTCTGCGCGCCCATGCGGTTGTGAACCAGCATCAGCGCCCCAATGCTGCCGATGATGGCAATCCACGCGAGCCACGTCGCCGACGACACTTTGAAACCGCCCGGTGGCCTTTTAGGGTCATCACCGTTTTTTCTGTTTTGATCTTCGTCGAACATCATTTTCCCCACTTAGGTGGGCCATAATACCATGTCATTGCCCCTTCCGCAATGAGCTAATTCAGCTATAATTGTGCCAATGCGAATCGGTGCGCTGACGCTTCAATCCAACCTGTTTCTCTCGCCGCTGGCGGGTTACACCAACCTGCCCTTCCGCCTCATTGTGCGCGAAATCGGCGGTGTCAGCCTCTGCACCACCGACCTGGTCAATGCCCGCTCGCTTTTGGAAAAAAACAAGAATGCTTTCAAGCTGATTGAAACCCGCCCGGCGGATGCTCCGCTGGCCGTGCAACTCTTCGGTTCCGTGCCCGAAGAAATGCGCGATGCGGCACAAATTATCGAATCGCTCGGCTTTGCGTCCGTGGACATCAACATGGGCTGTCCCGTCCGCAAGGTCTGCAACGTCGGCGGCGGCTCGGCCATGATGACCGAGCTGGCGAAGACCCCCGCGCTCGTCCGCGGCATGGTCAACGCCGTGAAAGTTCCCGTCACCGCCAAGATGCGCCTCGGCTGGGATGATGAAAACCTGACCGCACCGGATTTGGCTCGTGTGCTCGAAGACACCGGTGTCGCGGCCGTCTTTGTTCACGGCCGGACGCGCGAACAGGGTTTTGGTGGCACGGTGAATCTCGCCGGCATTCGCGCGGTCGTGCAGGCCGTAAAGCACATTCCCGTCATCGGCAACGGCGACGTGACCACGCCGGAGGCTGCGAAGAAGATGTTCGATGAGACCGGCTGTGCGGGCGTGAGCATCGGACGCGGTGCATTTTACAACCCGTGGATTTTCCAGCACACGCTGCATTATTTGAGAACTGGAGGCGAACAAAGTAGGGCAGGCGTCCCGCCTGCCCAGCGAGCGCTTCAACGCGAGCAAAAGTGTGAAAGCTCCGTCGGCTTCGCCGACGTGGGCAGGCGAGACGCCTGCCCTACTTTAACGGGCGAATTGCTGCCCGAACCCAACTTTGCCGATCGGGTGCGGGTAATGTGCCGGCACCTGGATTTGATGGTTGAAGTTTTCGGCGAGGAACACGGCTGCCGGATGTTCCGCAAAATCGCGCCGTGGCATGCCAGGCGTTTTGGCCCGTGCCGCGAATTCAACAAACGCGTCGTGAAGATTTCCACCCGGGCGGAATTCCACGACGTTTTGGAACATTACACCCGCTGGCGGCAGCAATTTCTCGACGGTAATGGCGAACTGCAGCCGCGCTTCCGCCCGCCGCCGCTGGTCGCGTCCTTCATGCAGGGGCCGGTTCCAAGCCGCCACGAACAAATTCCTGTGCCAAAAGGTCCGGTAGAAGTATGGTGAAGTTACATGAAACAGGCATCATCTAATAACGACCGTGACGCAGCACTTGCCTGCGCTGAAGCCTTTCTGCGGCTGGCAGAACCAGTAGTCATTAGAATTGGCAAGGACATGGAAGAGAGCACAAAGTCTCATCCATTTTTACCCAGCATGGGAGATGTGGCGGCGGCCGCGACAAATCTTGCCTTCGCCATTGAGCTGTATATCAAGGCGATCCTCATAACGTCTAAGACTGACAAGCACGGTCATGACCTCGGTAAGCTATATGCAGCAATGCCTCGACACTTCAAAGATGTGATTGAGAATTCATATGAAGAGACACGGAAGAAAGATTGGAACGGCAGATATCCTTCCATAACCGTAGCTATGCGACCAGTGCCAGCAAACCTACCGAAATGGAATGACAATTGCAGCGAACCCTTGGATCTAGGAGCGCTCCTCAATCGCTCGTCGGATATCTTCACTTCTTGGAGGTATATCTACGAATTCAAGAATGCCGACAAGGGCGGATGGCAATCCCACTGCTTTGAATATGGCCTCCTGCTCTCTGCCTGCCGAGCAATGCGAGACACCATTAAGTCGCTGCAAAATCCACCGGCAGATTCTGAAATGTGAGTCAACAGTGGCAAGTAGAAGGCTGCAAACTTTATTTTCTTCGCGTCCTTCGCACGACTATTTCCCAATGCAAAACCGGCTGAAGATGGAGTCAAGCAGGCCTTCCGTCACCGTTTAGAGCTTGCCGTTCAACTTCGTTCCCACCTATTTTGGCGCGGAGGTCAACACAAACACTAAACCAAAGGATTAATCATGCGAATGTTAATGAACGTCAAAATTCCCCATCAAACCTTCAACGCGGCGGTCAAGGACGGCTCGGTGGGCGCGAAGCTGGCCAGGATTTTGGAGGCCATCAAGCCGGAGGCGGCCTATTTCACGGAGCACAACGGCCAGCGTGGCGCCATACTTATTGTGGATTTGCCGGATGCCTCGAAAATCCCGGTGCTGGCCGAGCCGTGGTTCCTGACTTTTCAGGCCGATGTCGAATTCCGCATCGCAATGACGCCGAAAGATTTGAAACGCAGCGGCATTGCCAAGATGGGCAAGCAGTGGAGCTGACGCTTCGCAATCATTTCCAAATGCAAAACTGGCTGAAGATGGAATCGAGCAGATCTTCCGTCGCCGTTTTGCCGACGGCTTGTGCTTGCCATGGACAGTCGTGAAGCGACACCAGAAATTAGCCGGGGACAACGTCCCCGGTTGCCATGAAGAATGAATCACGTCCTGAAGGGACGGTGGAAAAGACACCTTGTTTCCATCGTCCCTTCAGGACGAAATTTGTTTTTGGATGACGAACCCGGTACGATGTGCCGGGCTAATTTCCGTTGTTCCTTCGGAACATTTCATTTCCCAATGCAAAACTGGCTGAAGATGGAGTCGAGCAGGTCTTCCGTCGCCGTTTTGCCGACGATTTCACCGACGGCGTTGACGGCGATGCGCAGTTCCCCCGCCGCCAGTTCCAGCGTCTCCCCGGCGCGCAACACATCCAGCGTCCGTTGCGTGGCCGCACGCGCGCGGGTGAGTGCGTCCTGATGCCGTGAGTTGATCATCACTTGCAGCATCTCCGCCCTGATTTCGCCCGACCACACCAGTTCCTTGATGGCGTCTTTCAATTCCTCTATCCCCTGCCCGCTCAGGCAGCAAACGTCCACGGCAACCATGTTTGTTGTCCCGCCTTCAGGCGGTTCTGATGTTGAAGACCGCCTAAAGGCGGGACACCGAACCGAATCAATCACCAACTTCCGCGGCAAATCAATTTTGTTCACGACGAGGATCCGTTTCTTGCCGGCAAACTCGGCTAAATACTTTTCATCGGCGGGCGTGAGCGGTTCGCTCGCGTCGAGCACGTGAAGAATGAACTCGGCCCGGGCCAGCGACTCGCGGCTGCGGCGGACGCCTTCCTGCTCGATTTCGTCGCGCGCCTCGCGCAAACCCGCCGTGTCAATGAACACCACCGGCAATCCGCGAATGTTGGCCGTCTCCTCGATCGTGTCGCGCGTCGTGCCGGGAATCGGCGAGACGATGGCGCGGTCGTGACCGAGCAATTGATTGAGCAGGCTCGATTTCCCCGCGTTGGGCCGTCCGACAATCGCCGCGCGGATACCGCGCCGGAGGATTTGCCCTTCATTGGCCGTGCGCAGCAGTTCGTCCATGAACGCGACGCCATGCTCCAGCCGTTTGAGCAGTTGCTCCTTTGTATCGGGTGAAATGTCTTCGTCGGGAAAATCAATGTGCGCTTCGACGTGCGCGAGCGTCTGCATCATTTCATCGCGCAATGCGTTGATGCGCTGTGACAGTTTGCCGGCGAGCTGCTCGTTGGCGGCGGCCAGCGCGAGTTCCGTGCGCGAATGAATCAGGTCGGCGACGGCTTCGGCCTGCGCGAGGTCAATGCGCCCGTTGAGAAAGGCGCGGCGGGTGAATTCGCCGGGTTCGGCCAGGCGCGCGCCGTTTTCCAAAAGCGTGTCGAGCACGAGCTTGGCGGGCAAAATGCCGCCGTGACAGGTGATTTCCGCCGTGTCCTCACGCGTGAACGTGTGCGGTGCGCGCATGACGGCGAGCAGCACTTCGTCCACGCTCCGGCCCTGCCGGACGATTTTACCGTAATGAATCGTGTGCGTCGTCGCGGCGGACGGTTTCAACGAATTTTTCCCGACCGGCAAAAAACTTTTGTCCGCGACGGCGAGCGTTTGCGGCCCGGAGATGCGGACAACCGCCAACCCGCCTTCGCCGAGCGGAGTGGCAATGGCTGCGATGGTGTCGTCGAGGGTCATGCGGGGAAAATTTCACGGAAAGGCGCGCAGACGGAAAGAAAATAAACCAACGTTTCGACGTTCGGTCGTTCGTCCGTGCCCTCAAAACGGCAGGTGCGCAGCCAGGTTGGAAACCAAGGTTTCGAGCTGTTTGAAATGTCCGCGCAGATACCATCCGGTGACGAATCGTTCCAAACCGGTTGTCGCGGCCAGCAGCAACGAGCTCATGAAATACAGTGCAAAAGCGTTGGGCGGGGCGGGCTGCATGACGAACCAAATGCCCTGGTGAAGAACCGCAATGGAAAGCGCGATGCCAATGCCCCAGGTGACCCAGGGAATAATCGCCGGAACCGCGTCCAACAACCGCAACAGGAACATCGGACTCAATGCATAAATGACCAGCGTGAACGTCTGCTTGTAAGTGTAGCGCCCGTGAAAAGTCTCCCCCAAATTTTTTATGGAAACGCCGCAAACCACAATGGCCAGCAGCGTCAGCAGCGAATGCGCAGCTTCAAAAATCACCGCCTCGCCGACGGTGGATTTATGGATGCGGTGGAACATACCTGCCTGTGGTTCGCCCCATTTCACCAAACCAAAACCATCCACGACCGCCACCAGCAACATCATCGGAAGCAAGTAAAGCACCAGCAGAAGTCCCAAATTACGCTCGGCTTTCACCACCCGCTCCCACGCCGCGCCGGTTTTAAAAATCAGGAGCAGTGCCTTAATCATATGTGCGAAATGATAACGGTTAAACTGTGTGCTGACAATCAAATCCGAATAATGGACAGGCACGTGCCGGTTGCTTTCAAGCCGCGCCGGTGTAGTTTAACGGGCATGAACGCGGCGCTTTCTACGGCGCGCGCATGCGGGGAATGGCTTGCGCCAACGCTGGCTGCGCTGGTGTTGGCCGGTTGCGTGACGCAAAAAATTGACTGGTCGGCGCGGGTCGGGAATTACACCTATGACCAAGCCATCATGGAACTGGGCCCGCCCGACAAATCCGCGAAATTGACCGACGGCACCGTTGTCGCCGACTGGCTTACGCATCACGCCCAAACCATCGTCGCGCCGGAACCTTACTTTGCGCCGCCCGGCTGTTATTTTGGCCCGCTCACGCCCATGCGCACCGAAACTTGCGTGCCGGCCCGATATTTGCGGTTGACCTTCGGCGCGGACGGCAAATTGAAAACCTGGAGGGAACTCGCCGGGTAAAATCCGCTTTCGCCGGCGCGCCGCGCGTGCTTAACTCGCCGTGATGAATGTGGATCTCGGCATCTGGAGCAAACTGACGAAAGTGGTCGTCGGTCTGGTGGTCCTTGCCGTTTTGCTGCTCATTGGGATGTGTTATCTGCCGCTCATCCACCAAAACGAACGGATGCGCCGGGAAATTCTGCGGCTGGACGCACAGCTTCAAAAAGAAGAGGAAAAATCCCGGCAACTCAAAAGTGAGATTGACGCGTTGCGGAACGATCCCAAAACCATCGAACGGTTGACCCGCGAAAAACTCGGCTACGCCCGACCGGATGAAACAGTGGTGCGCTTTGAACCAACCGCAACGAACGGGCCGGCGCGGCAGTAAGATTTAGTTTGAATTCTTCGGTGGCTTTGCTCCTTTAGCGCCATCGGCGCGGCATCTCTGTAGCTTTGTCACCCGCAACCGCAAGCTCCGTCAGGAGCGACATCGGGTATATGCCGCTCCTGACGGAGCTGAATTTCTTTCGGAATGATTTTCTACAAATATGCCGCGCCGCTGGCGCTGGGTCGCCCGTAATTTTCAATTACGCCATAAACGGCGATTGAGCGAGGGACGCGTGAATCGCAATTCATAAATCGTGAATCCAGCCGCTCAGACCGTCATGATTTCCTTTTCCTTGTGGGCAAGATGCTGGTCAATTTTGGCGATGTATTGATCGGTCAGCTTCTGCAAATCCTTTTCCGCTTGCTTTTCCTGGTCCTCGGTGATGCCGCTGTCGTGCGCGTGCTTTTTCAACTGCTCCATCGAGTCGCGGCGCACATGACGGACGGCCACGCGCCCGTCCTCGGCCATCTTCTTGGTGATCTTCACGAATTCCTGGCGCCGTTCCTGACTCAACTCGGGAAACGAAATGCGGATGATTTTGCCCTGCACCGCCGGGTTCAGGCCCAGGTTCGCCTTCTGGATGGCCTTCTCAATCGGGTGCGTTGAGTTCGCGTCCCACGGCTGGATCACCAGTTGCCGCGGTTCCGGCGTGGTGATGCCGGCCAGTTCGCGGATGCGCATTTGCGAGCCATAAACCTCCACGATGATGTTCTCGACCAGCGCGGCGGACGCCTTGCCGGTGCGCACGCCGGCAAATTCATTCACGACCACCTGCTCGGTCTTGATCATCTTGTCCTCTGCTTCCAGCAAAATATCGTCGGGTGTCATAGTGGGCGCAGGCTAACAATGAAAACGCGCCGGGTCTAACGAAAATTGACTGCTCCAGCCCGCCCTTTTAGCATCACCGCATGATCAGGAATACACGCGACCATCCATCGGCCGCGGTTAAAAACGAATTACCCGATCCGTCGCCCGGAAAACTCCCGCGCTGGCATGGATTCAACCTGCTGAACAAATTTAACGGTCGCAATGACCGGTTCGATGAACAGGACTTCGAGTGGATCGCGGAACTTGGATTCAACTTTGTCCGCCTGCCGCTGGATTACCGGATGTGGATTGAGAACAACGATTGGACGAAATTTCACGAGCCGACGCTGAAGGAGATTGACGAGGCGGTGGAATTGGGCGGGAAGCACGGCGTTCACGTCTGCCTGAATTTCCATCGCGCGCCCGGTTACACGGTCGCGCGTCCACCGGAGGCAAAGTCGGTATGGTCGGACGATGAAGCGTTGCGCGTCTGCACGCTGCATTGGGTGACGTTCGCCAAACGTTATGCCGGCATCCCCAATCGCCGGATCAGCTTCAATCTGTTCAACGAACCGGCAAAACTTGAACCGGAAAGGTATCACCGGGTCGTGTCGCACATCGTTGAAGCCATCCGCCAGCATGACAAGGACCGGCTCATCATCTGCGACGGGCGCGAGTGGGGCAATGTCCCGCCGACGGAACTGGCCCGCCTCGGTGTGGCTGCCGCAACGCGCGGTTATGTGCCGATGCGCCTGACGCATTGCCAGGCATGGTGGGTTGATGGCGCGGACAAATGGCCGGAACCGGTCTGGCCGCTCAAGGAAGGCGACATCTTGTGGAACAAGGAAATGCTGCGCAAGCGGATGATCGCCCCGTGGAAAAAATTCGAAGCGCAAGGCGTCGGCGTGATGGTTGGCGAATTCGGCGCGTTCACCCGGACGCCGCACAAAGTCATGCTCGCCTGGCTGCGGGACAATCTCGATCTCTGGAAGCAGGCCGGTTGGGGTTGGGCGTTGTGGAATTTCAACGGCGACTTCGGCATCCTCGACAGCAAACGCGCGGACGTGAATTACGAAAACTGGCGCGGCCACAAACTCGACCGCGCCATGCTGGAATTGTTGCAAGAGTTCAAAGATTGAGCGCGGTTTCATTGCACCAAATCGTGTGCATTGCTAAATTGCCGGCGTGGCGGACATCGTTTTAACCACGCTCAACGCGAAGTACATCCACACCGCGTTCGGCCTGCGCTACTTGCTGGCCAATCTCGGCCCGCTTCAGCCGTGCGCGTGCCTCGCGGAATTCGACATCCACCAGCGTCCGCTCGACATCGCAGAAGTGCTGCTGGCGCGCAATCCCAAAATCATCGGCTTCGGCATCTACATCTGGAACGTCGAGCAAACCACCGAGGTCATCGCCGCCATCAAACGCGTCCGGCCGGACATCAAAATCATTCTTGGCGGGCCGGAGGTCAGTTACGAAACCGAAAACCAGTCCATTGTCCAACTCGCCGACCACGTCATCACCGGCGAGGCCGATTTGAAATTTGCGGAGGTGTGCCGGGTGTTGTTGAATCAGACTGATCCAACTGGCGATAAGGAACGAATTAAAGTTCAACACCCCCTCGCCCCATCCCTCTCCCCCGTTGCCAACGGGGGAGAGGGTGTCCGAAGGACGGGAGAGGAGGCGCGACTGCCCAAAATCATTCCGGCCGAACTGCCGGGCTTTTCACAAATCGTTTTGCCCTACGACCTCTATACCGACGACGACATCGCGCACCGCATCATCTATGTCGAGGCGTCGCGCGGCTGTCCGTTCACGTGTGAGTTTTGTCTGTCGTCGCTCGATATTCCGGTACGGCAGGTTCCGTTGGCGGCTTTGCTCGAACAGTTGCAACGATTGCTCGACCGCGGTGTGAAACAGTTCAAGTTCGTTGACCGCACGTTCAATCTCAACGTGGATATCAGCAAAGCCATTCTCGAATTCTTTCTGGAGCGCTGTCAGCCCGGTCATTTTTTCCATTTCGAAATGATTCCCGACCGATTGCCCGAAGCGCTGCGCGAAGTCATCGCGAAGTTCCCGCCGGGCGCGTTGCAATTCGAGGTCGGGGTCCAGACGTTCAACGAGGCAGTCGGCGCGGCCATCAAACGCCGGCAGAATCAGGAACGGCTGGAGGATAATTTCCGTTTTCTTCGAAGCCAGACTGGCGTTCACATCCACGCCGACTTGATTGCCGGTCTGCCCGGCGAAACGCTGGAAAGTTTTGCCGCCGGGTTCAACCGGCTCATTGCGCTCGGCCCACAGGAAATTCAGGTCGGCATTCTCAAACGGCTGCGCGGCACGCCGATTGTCCGGCACGACGCCGAATGGCAGATGATTTACAACCCGCATCCGCCCTACGAAATTTTGCAGAACAAACTGATTGATTTCACGACGATGCAAAAGCTGCGCCGGTTTGCGCGTTACTGGGATTTGGCCGGCAACAGCGGCAACTTCATCGAGACCACACCGTTGATTTGGAGCACCTCCTCTCCGGGCCTCCGGCCACCCTCTCCTCCGTTGGCAACGGAGGAGAGGGACGGGGAGAAGCGGCGCGTGGCTTCGCAGTTGAAAACTGCGGGTGAAATCACAAACAGTTCCCCCTTCCACGCCTTCCTCCGCCTCAGCGACTGGCTGCACGGGCGCACGGGCCGCACGGACAGCATCGCGCTGATGCGGCTGATGGAACTACTTTTTGAATTTCTGACCGTCGAACTGAAGTTGGATGCAAAGCCGGTGGCTGAAACGTTGTGGCGCGATTACCAGCGCGGCGGACGCCACGACAAACCGGCTTTCCTGAAGGATTTTCTGCCCACGGACGAAAAAGTGGTTCCGCTGCGCAAAACCAAAACTGCCCTGCCCAAACGCCAGGCCCGGCATCTGGCGTGAGGAAGGGAATTTATGTGCGACGTTACCCTAAAAAATTGACGATTTAAGGGGTTCGCACATTCTTTGTCCATGCCACCGTTGCAACGGAAAGCGCAGCAGTCCAGTGAGCAGTGCAAAAGCCGGCTGATGCTCCGATCCAAGCGTCGGAGTCTCGCGCGGAATGAAGGAAAAGATATGATCAGTTTTGATGCCCACATCTTTGCCGGCTGGATATTAAAATCCATGTTCCTAGTGGCGTTAATTATGATGCTGTCGGGATGTGAGGTTACCGACCCATACTGGCAGGCAAGAGAAACCAATCCTCAAAGCGTGCCCCCTTACGCACCCGCGCCACCATACCAATGGCAATTTATGGGGATACCAGATAAATAATCTGTTTTGACGCAATGGTGGCGTAGAGGAAATCCCGGACATTCATTTCAGCCGCGTGAATAATCTTTTCGATCAAGGCGTTCCCAAACCTTTGCTGGCGCCACTTGCGAGGCACGAAGTGAGTCGTGCATTTGAATTTGGCTGCGTCCGTCAGGAGTTCACGCAAAAGTTCGCGCTTTCATTTGCCTGAATTCACGACTAGCATTTTGGAAAAGCTGCCGGTGTGGCGAAATGGCAGACGCGCAGGACTCAAAATTCCACTTTTGGCCGTTTTTTCGGGTTGCAATTCATCGCTTAAAATTGCGTCAAAACCATTGATTTTATTGGTCTTAATCAGTTTTCAGCCATTCCATGCAAACTCTCACTATAAGCGCCCGAAAAAGATGCGACTCCAGCACAAAAACCAGCACACGGATCAAAATACTTTTTCACCCACCGACCATGTTGTGGACGTGCAGGATTGGTGAAGCTGTAGGGTAATACCCCATAGCACCCTTCCGCTCGCTGGCTTATGTTCACAGCATGAATAATAAAACACTCATCCAAATTGGAGGATAATATATGTCACTGATTTCTCTCGCCGTCACCACCCCGATTAAATTATGAAAACTCCCGCTTTTATTTTTGCGGCAACGACCCTGACTTCCAGCCTTTGCCTCGCGCAACCAATGCCTGCACTGCCGCAGCAGGCAGTGCAGCCATCGCATATTACCAATTACGTCTCCCCGACTCCACAGCCACCTGGAACACTCCCACAGCAACCTGGAACATTCCCGCAACATCCGGGAATACCGCTGCAATTACCTGGAACACCCCCGCAGTTGCCCGTAGCACCGCCACAGTTACCTGGAACACACCCCCAGTTGCCTGAAACACCACCACAACTGCCAGGAACACCGCCGCAGTTACCTGGAACAACCCCGCAATTGCCCGGAGCACCACCACAGCTACTTGGAACACCCCCGCAGTTACCCGTAGCACCGCCACAGCTATAGTGACGAAACTTCGCAGGCTCCATTCCGCACCCCTTGATTTCGACCGAACTGGTGTGCTCGTTTAATCGTGTTAAAATCGCCTGCCCGCTTTGTTAGGTTTGCGAACAATTCGGTTTGAAGTTCCGCTAACCGGCAAAACCTGAAAGAATGCAGACTTTTTGGGTTTGAAAATTCCCCGTTCGCGTTCCCGTGCTTGTCATGCGGCTTGCTGAATTGAAAGCCAAGCCGGATGCCAGGTCATCAGCCGCAAAATGAACCGCCAGAATTTCTACGACGCCCTGTTGACCCAGGACGGTCACCAGATCGAACACGTCCGTCCGCCGCGCGATTTGCAAAGCTGGCAGCAACTGCCCGTGTCCGCCATCGCCAGTTTCCAGCCGGTGACGCTGCGTAGCCTGGACGCCGCCGAAATCCAGGCGGTGTTGAAGGCGCATCCGTATCAGCGTTTTCCGGTGGAGCAGAAGGACCGGCTGGCTGGCATTCTCACGCGCAAGGAAGCTGAACTGGCCCTGGTGGAAAATCGTGCGCCCAAACTGGAACGGGCAACAGCCTGCCTGCGTGAGCAGACGATCCGCGATCTGCAACGGCTGTTGATCGAATCCACCAGCCATCTTGTCGTCGTGCTGGACCGTCCGGACGGCAGGGCCCTCGGCTTGGTCACGCTCCACGATTTGTTGCGGGCGGAATGAACCTTCAACTCCCGACGATACATTTCCCGATTTTCCTTCTCATGTTGTTTGGCAAGTTTTCTCCGATACTCAGCTTCCCAACTATTTTGTAATGCCAATGCCTTGGCTTTGACAAACGCCTCGTCTGTTCCTGAAATGACTCGGTATTTGCCTAAACCATCATGGCTAACTTTATATGAGTAACGAAAACTCATATCTGAATGTCTGAATGAATACCAATTTGGAGATTGCCTGCAACCCGAATTCGAGCACTTCAAACAACAGGCTGTTCGCCACCTCGCTCAGATTTGCCGTCGCGGGATGCGACATTTCGGTGACCGGCATCCCTTTTCGTGTAGCGTCAAATCTGTGACTCGATTTCTTCGGCGCTCAGCGCCGACACTACACTGGCATTCGAGTTAATGGCATTGTCAACGCGCGGTCACGCCGGTAGCTTTAAGCCGGGCCATATATGACACCCAATCAACAACTGGCCACGCTGAACGCGGCGGTTTGCGAAGTCGCTTTTGACAATTTGACGCGTCAACTCTACGCCACGGATGCGTCCGTTTACCAAATCGAGCCGTTGGCCGTGGCGTTTCCCGGCAGCGCGCACGAGGCCAGCGCCATCATCCAGGCGGCGGCGCAGGCGGGTGTATCGGTCATTCCGCGCGGCGCGGGAACGAGTCTTTCGGGCGGAGCCATTGGCGCCGGCCTCGTCGTTGATTTCGCGCGCTACAACCGGCTCATCTACGACCTGAACCTGGAGCGCAAAACCGTCCGGGTCGGCGCGGGCGTGGTGCTGGACCAGTTGAACGATTTCCTTCATCCGCACAAATTTTGTTTCGGCCCGGATGTGGCGACCAGTTCGCGCGCGACGCTGGGCGGCATGATTGCCAACGACTCGTCCGGCGCGCACGCACCGGTTTATGGCACAACGGCGGATCACATCAGCGTGCTGGAAATTTTAACCAGCGACGGGCGCGTCGTGAGAGTCGGTTCCGGCCAAGACTCGCTGCCGAGACAGCGCGACCTGCTGGAAAGCCTGACTTCGCTGAACGAGCTGCAAATTGCCGAGCGCTTTCCGCCGGGTCTCCTGAAACGCTGGCCCGGATACGCGCTGGCCCGGGCGATGCGCGAGCCGGGGAATCTGGCTCATATTATCGCCGGCAGCGAAGGCACGCTCGCCGCAATTATTTCCGCCGAACTGAAAATCGTCCCGTTGCCGGAGAAGCGCGGGGTGGGATTGTTGTTCTTTGCGTCCGTGGCCGAAGCAATGCAGGCGACGACCGAATTGCTCGATCTGAAACCGGCGGCGGTTGAACACATTGACCGTCTGCTGTTGGACCAAACCCGCGGCCAGCTTGAGTTTCAGGCGGCGCGCGATTTGCTCGAACTCGACGCCAAGCCGTGCGAGGCGATTTTAATCGTTGAATTTTTCGAGGATGTTGACGGGCGGCTGGCGCTGCTGGAAAAACGCAAATTGGGCCTGCGTCAACGCATTTTGCAGACACCGGACGAAGCCGAACTCGTATGGTCGCTGCGCAAGGCGGGACTGTCGCTTTTGACCGGTTGCAAGGGCGCCGCCAAACCCGTGACCTTCATCGAAGACACGGCGGTGCGGCCGCGGGACCTGCCGGCCTACGCCGCCGAACTGCAGAAGCTGATGCGGCGGCTCGGATTGAATGCCTCCTATTACGGCCACGCCGCGGCGGGACTGCTGCACGTGCGGCCGGTGCTGGATTTGCGCCGCGCGGAGGATTTAAAAAAATACCGGAAGATTGCCGACGAAGTGGCTGCGCTCGTGTTGCAGTTCAAAGGAACGCTGTGCGGCGAACACGGCGTGGGCATTGCCCGCACCGAGTATCTCAAGGAGCAGGTGGGCGAAGAAGTTTACCAGCTCATGCGGCAAATCAAGCAGTGCTTCGACCCGTTTAATTTGTTCAATCCGGGCAAAATTATTTCCGATGGCCGCTATAAAATCGATCATAATCTGCGCCGGGGCGCCGGCTATTCCCTGAAACTGCCGTTTGAACCGGTGCTGGCGTTTTCCGCCAAGGACGGGTCGTTCACCACCAACCTGGAACAGTGCAACGGGTGCGGCGGCTGCCTCAAGCTGACGCCCAGCATGTGTCCCACGTTCATGGCCACCGGCGAGGAAATCATGTCCACCCGCGGACGCGCCAACGCAATTCGCGCCGCGTTGGA
>JBEKZC010000043.1:0-32859 GCA_049510295.1 Verrucomicrobiota bacterium
ATGGCGCCCGAATACGGCGCGACGATGGGTTTCTTCCCGATTGATGCCGAGTGCGTGAATTATCTCCGCGCCACGGGCCGCAGCGAGGAGCTTTGCCTGACCTACGAAAATTATTACCGCGCGCAGGACTTGTTCGGCATTCCGATGAAAGGCGACATCGCCTACTCGCAGGAACTGGAACTCGACCTCGGCACGGTGGTTCCCAGCGTGGCCGGTCCGAAACGCCCACAGGACCGCATCGAACTGCCGAAGTTGAGAGACGCATTCATGAAGGCAATGACGCGTTCGGTCATGGACAACGGCTTCGGCAAGCGTTTCGAGGAGTTGTATGTAACCGCGCGGGTCAACACGGCGCGGGAGGCCCATCCGCCCATTAATCACAGCTATGGCCATCGCAAACTGGGCGTGGAGCCCAGCGAATCCGAGATGCGCGACCAGCACCCCGCGCCCCACACCTCGGAGCAGGTGCCGCCCACGACGTTTCGCGGGGTGCAGTCCGAAATTCGCCACGGCAGCGTGCTCATCGCGGCCATCACCAGTTGCACGAACACGTCGAATCCCAGCGTCATGCTCGCCGCCGGTTTGCTGGCGAAGAAGGCCGTGGAGCGCGGACTCAGCGTGAATCCCATCGTCAAGACGTCGCTCGCGCCCGGCTCGCGCGTGGTGAGCGATTACCTGGACCGGACCGGCCTGCAATTGTATCTCGACCAACTCGGCTTCAACCTCGTGGGTTACGGTTGCACGACGTGCATCGGCAACTCCGGCCCCCTGCCGGCCACGGTCGAAGACGCGATCAGCAAATACGACCTGGTCGTGGCCTCCGTTCTTTCGGGCAACCGCAACTTCGAGGCGCGCGTGCATCAGAGCATCAAGGCGAACTTCCTCATGTCGCCACCGCTCGTCGTCGCCTTCGCGCTCGCGGGCCGTGTGGACATTGACCTGAGCCGCGAGCCGGTCGGCACGGGCACGAATGGGAGGCCGGTTTATCTTCGCGACCTCTGGCCGAGCCTGCGTGAAATCCGCGACCTGATGCAAACTGCGTTGCAGCCGGAGGTTTATCGCAAGCTGTTCAAGGATTTTGTGGCGCAGAATCCCAGGTGGAACGAAATCCCCTCGTTCACCGGCAATGTTTACGGATGGGACCGCCGGTCCACTTACATCCAGGAACCGCCGTTCTTCGAGAAGTTCCAGATGCAAGCCGGGGAAATTCGTGAAATCAAGGGTGCGCGGACGCTGGCCATTTTTGGCGACAGCGTGACGACCGACCACATTTCACCCGCCGGGTCCATCAAGAAGACATCGCCGGCTGGAAAATATCTCATCGAAAACGGCGTGACGGCGGAAGATTTCAACAGCTATGGCTCGCGGCGGGGCAACGACCGGGTGATGACCCGCGGCACGTTCGCCAACGTCCGCATCAAAAATCTCATGGTCCCTGGAGTTGAAGGTGGGGTGACCAGGTTTTTTGGTAGCCGCGTTCGTGAGAACGCGGACGCCACAGGTGAAAAGCCCGGCGCTTTCACAAGCGCCGCTACGGGGGAGGTGATGCCGATTTACGACGCCGCCATGAAATATCGGACTGCCGGCGTTCCGCTGGTGGTGATTGCCGGCCAGGAATACGGCACCGGTTCATCCCGTGACTGGGCCGCGAAAGGCACAAATCTGCTCGGGGTGAAGGCCGTCGTGGCGCGGAGCTTCGAACGCATCCATCGCAGCAACCTCGTCGGCATGGGCGTGCTGCCGCTGCAATTCAAAGAAGGCACGACGGCGCAGACGCTCAACCTCGACGGCACGGAGACCTGCGACATCGTCGGCCTCGGCGCGAACCTCAAGCCGCAGCAAGACCTCACGCTGAAGATCACGCGCCAGGACGGCGGTGTGGAAGATGTGCCCGTGCGTTGCCGGATTGATACGCCAATAGAGATTGATTACTACCAGCATGGCGGCATTTTGCCCTACGTGTTGCGGCAGTTGGTGGCAAAGGCGTAGCTTGGAACGCCGAACTCCGATTCGGCGTGATTCCAACAATGCCAACGCGCCGAATCAGAGTTCGGCGCTCCAATGGCAGCGGGAATACTGGGATACATTCATGCGGGATGGAGAGCAGGAAAGGAAAGCCGTTCGTTACATCGAAAACAATCCGGTGAAGGCAGGACTGTGTCGCGTGGACAAGAAGTGGCCTTTCAACAGCGCCAGGTTTCGGGATGAATTTCATCGACTGTTGATTCCACCCGGAGCGCCGGCTTCCAGCACGGCGCGATATTGAAATGAACAGAAAGAAGCCGTGCCGGCGGCCGGCGCTCCTAGATTTTCTCCGGCTTCACCACCGCCACGACCAGCGCGTCCGGCTTGAGATATTTTTGCGCTGCGGCCTTGATTTGTTCCAGCGTCACGGCCTCGTATTTCGCGTCGTCGAGTTCCGCGCGCTGGTAGCCGAGGCCGTAAAGTTCATCGAGTGTGGTCGTGGACGCCAGATGACCCAGGTCCTGTCGTGCGATTTTTTTCTGGCCGATGAGTTTGGCCTTGGCGCGTTTGAGTTCCTCGGCGGTCAAACCTTCAGTGCGCAGGAGTCCGGCTTCCTTGAGAATTTCCTGTTCGACCAACAAGGCCTTTGATGGCTCGGTGCCGGCGTAAAAGGCGAAGTAGCCGGGCGCCAGTCCGGCGAAATGTTGCGCGCCGACGTAATAGGCCAGGCCGAGTTGCTCGCGAATCCGCAGAAACAGCCGCGAACCGAGGTCGCTGCACGATTCTTGAATCAAATCGAGCGCATAATGGTCTTCGTCGTGCATCGTCGTGCCGGGGAAACCGATGACAACCACCGCCTGCTTTTTGTCGCGGATTTCTTCAACTCGCTGCAACAAAGGGGGAGGTGTGTCGGGCGAAGTACGAATCAGTTCGTTCGCCGCATCGCCGGATTTCCAATGGCCAAAATGTTTTTCGACGGCGGATTTAACCTCCGCCGTTTCCACGTCGCCGTAAATGGCGAGAACGCAATTGTTCGGCGCGGCCAGCTTTTTGTGAAACGATTTCAAACTGGCGGCTTTGAGCTTGGCCACGGCTTCTTCCCGGCCGGTTGAATCCAGACCGTAGCTGATGTTGCCAAAAAGCGTGCGGCGCATGGCCAGGCTGGCGCTTTTAAGCAGATTGTCCTTGTCTGCGTAAATGTCGGCAATTTGCACCTCCCGCTCGCGTTCGAGCGCGTCGGCGGGAAAAACCGGGTTCAGCAAAACGTCGGCAAGCAAATCGAGGCCGGCCGCAAAATCGCTGCTCATGGTTTCCAGGTTGACGCCGAAGCTGTTATTGCCGCCGTAGCTGTCAATGCTGCCGCCAACCGTCTCGATTTCGGTCGCAATGTCCCGGGCGCTGCGCTGCGACGTGCCTTTGAGCAGCATCCGGCTGGTCAACTGGGTGATGCCGTTGTTTTCCCTGGTTTCGGCGAGCACGCCGCCTTTGAACATGGCGCGAAATTCGACAAAGGGCAGGCGATGATCTTCCTTCACGAGCAGGCGGAGGCCGTTCGGAAATTCAAATTTCCGGATCGCGTGCTCGATTTTTTCTTCGACGGTGACGGACAATTTGGGCGCGGTGCCATCGGGCAACAGCGTGTAAAGGGTGCGGTTTTCCGCCGTGAGATATTCACGCGCGACGCGCAGGATGTCATCGGGCCTGACGCGCTTGACGGCAGCGAGGTAACGTTCGGAAAAATTCAAATCATTTGCCGCCAGCCAGTTTGCGCCGAGGTTTTGCGCCTGGCCTTCCATCGTCTTGCGCGCGGCAAGCGTGGCGGCAATGAATTGTTTCACCGCTTTGCCGAGTTCGCCGGCGGTAACCGGCGACGTCTTTATTTTTTCAACCTCGGCCAGCATCGCGTCACGCGCAGCGGTGAATTTGTCCGCGTCCACGATGGCGCTCATGCCGAACAAACCCGGATTGCCGGGGCTGTAAGTCCACGCGTCAACGTGGTGCACGGCGCCTTTCTTCTCGCGGACATGCTGGTAGAGGCGCGAGCTGCGGCCGCAGCCAAGCAAAACGGCGAGCACGTCGAGCGCCGGCATGTCGGGATGCCGCACTTCGGGAATGTGCCAGGCAAAATGAAAATGACCGAGTTCAATGGTCGCTTCCTCGACGATTTCACGCGCTGCGGTTTGCTTCGGTTCTTCCGGCAACACGACCGATGGGAGCGCCCGGGCCTTGGTTTTTTCGTAGGCGGTGCGGATTTGCGCGATCACTTCGTCGTTCTTAACGTCGCCGACGACGACGTAAAAAACATTGTTCGGCGCGTATTTTTCGGCGTAGTAACCGCGGATGTCGTCGGGTTTCAGTTCGCCGAAAATGTCGGGGTACCCGATGACGGTGAAGCGATACGGGCTTCGCGTGTAGGCGGTTTCAAACAGGCGGCGGCTGGCGCGGCGGCTGGGATCGTCCTGGCCCATGTCCATTTCGCGGCGGATGACGTCGAGTTCCCTGGCCAGTTCATCGTCGGGCAGGGTGGCGTGCTGCATGATGTCGCACAGGACGTCAATCGCCGTATGCGTGCCGGTGGCCGGGACGTCAATGTGATACACCGTGCGGTCGAAGCTCGTGTAGGCGTTCATGTAACCGCCGGCTTCCTGCACTTCCTGGTCAATGCGGCTGCCGGGCCGGGTGGTGGTGCCCTTGAACAGCATGTGTTCGAGTACGTGCGACAGGCCGGCGCCAAGCCATTTGCCTTCGTGAATGCTGCCTGCCATGCACCACGCCTGCGCCGATACGACCGGCGCGCTGTGATCTTCGCGCACGATGATGATCAGCCCGTTTTCGAGCGTGGTGAGCGTGACCCCGGGCGGCAGCGACGGAATTTTCATCGCCGAAATTCTGGTTGAAAAAGTGGTGTCACTCATGAGGCAAAATCAAACCGCCGGAAACCGGGCCGCGCGAATTTGAAGGTTGAAATTGTTTTGTCATTACAGATTTATGTCAGATGTGAAGGATATGAAAAAATGAGCGCTGGGCAATCCTATTTGGCTCAGGAACGCCGGGGGAAATTTTAACCACGTTGGTAAAACAAAAACAAACGCCAGGGAGGTATGCGCGGCGTTCTAATTAACAATCGGCTTGTTTTCGGAATCGGATTTGCTCTGCGGCCAGAACGGTTTGCGGAAGGCTTCGGTGAAATCGTAGCCGTTTTGAAAATCGTCGCGCGTGTCTTTTTCGGTTTTGGCGAGCAGGCTGGTTTCAACCATGTTGAAAACGATTTCCCCGAAGTCGCGGCAATTGTGCACGCCCCATTCTTCAAACACGGTCATCACCATCGGTCCAAATTGATTCAGCGCAAATTGTCGGATACCGTTGAGCAATTCCTGGCCGCTGACGTGGCGGATTTGTCCGCGAGTTTCCTTGCCGACGAGCCTCTGCGTGTAGTCGAGCGCTTCGCGGACAAACAGGTAGGCGTCGCGTGTGTAGCGCGAATCCCTGGCCAGGATTTGCTCCACCGCTTCGTCAAAATTGATTTCTTGCATGTCAAGGTTTCGCCGACTGAATCACTGCCTGGGGTGGATGCGCGGTGCGATATGTTTTAACGGCCCAGCCGGTCAGCAGCAAACCCAGGACAATACAGAGAACCAATTGTTCCTGTTTCGTCAGGCGATTCATGGCAGTAATCTAACGGAATCAGGCAGTCTCGGCAAGTCGTACTAATGGTCTTTATTCCGTGACGCAGGCTGGCAAACCAGCGCCGTAGGCGCGATATATATGTAGAATTCCGCCGTTAAATGTTTCAACTCCGTCGGAACGGCATATGTTCACATGATTGATGTCGCTCCCACGGAGCATGATATCGAATGGGTGATGAAACTACAACGATGTCGCACCCACGGTGCTAACGACCTATGTTTGCATGGTGGAAACGGCTTTACCCTTGCGATGGCTTTGCGGTGTTTGTTAATTTTCAACCGCTTTATGGCAGCCATTGGCCGATTTCGCAAGGGCGAGGAAATATTTTACGCCAAAGTAGTGGACGGCGAATTGTTCCGCCTGCGCGGCGATGTTTTCGGCTCGCCGTCCTTTGACCGCAAGCCCACGCCACGCAAAGGTATCCGCACGTTGATTCCCGTAATGCCGTCCAAAATCATCGCCGTCGGCCTCAATTACGCCGACCACGCGCGCGAGACCGGCAAGCCGCTGCCCAAGGAGCCGCTGTTCTGGCTCAAAGCCACCACGTCGCTGATTCCCGACGGCGGGAAAATTGAAATTCCTTTTCGGAACCATCGCACGGATTACGAGGCCGAGCTGGCCATCGTCATTGGCCGGCGCATCCGCAACGTCACGGCTGCGCAGGCATCGCGCTATATTTTTGGTTACACCACGGCCGAGGACATCAGCGACCGCACCATCCAGAATTCCGAAAGCCAGTGGGCGCGGTGCAAGTCATTCGACACCTTCACGCCGCTCGGCCCTTGCGTGGAAACGAAAATTGATCCGGGTGAATTGAACATCCAGCTTTTCCAGAACGGCCAGTTGCGCCAGAACTCGAACACGAAGCAGCTCATTTTCAAGCCCGCCGAACTCGTCAGCTTCATTTCCACGAACATGACGCTGCTGCCCGGCGACGTGATTCTCACCGGCACACCCGGCGGCATCGGCCCGATTCAATCCGGCGACCGGCTGGAGGTGCGCATCCAGGGCCTCGCGCCGCTGGTGAACCAAGTGAAGTGAGAACGTAGCGGCGTCTCGGCAGAGCGCCGTAATTTCTAATTTGCGGCTTTCTCCCGAAAGCCGCTACGCTTGTCAACATGAGACCCGCACCGCTGACGCCACAGCTGGAATGGCATCATCTCCCGCGCCGCGCGCCGGAATTTTATCGTGGCTTCGCAGTGGTTCAATGGACCGTCACGCTGGAGCGCCGGGTCAGGGGTTGGCTGGACGAAAATTTCCATCTGCATTTCCGTGAGTTGTTGCTCCACGCCGCTGCGCGTGAAGGATTATTCTGCCCGGTATATGTTCTCATGCTTGACCACCTGCACTTCGTTTGGATGGGCTTGCGTGCGGACAGCGACCAGCGCAACGCGATGAAATTTCTCCGGAGGCATCTGGCCTTGGAACTGGCGCGGCGTTCGACAAACGGTGGCGCATTTGAACTTCAAAAACAGTCACATGACAGCGTGCTGCGGGAAAAGACCGGTTGCGCGGGGCGTTTGAAAAATCCTGTTTCTATGTGCTGGATAATCCATGTCGCAAAAAACTGGTGAATCATCCGCTGGACTGGCCGTATTTGGGCGCGGTCGTGCCAGGTTTTCCCTTTCTGCATGCGCTGGATGAGAATTTCTGGGAACAGCTCTGGAAACTTTACCAGCAGCAACGCGAGCCGACTCCGCAGTCGTAACGTAGCGGCTTTCGGCAGAAAGCCGCCATCTTGAAGTAAAGTTTGCGGCTCTCTGCCGAGGAGCCGCTACGCTGCAAAATAAAATTCTTCGTTCCTTTGTTCCTTTGTTGTTAAATTCCCCGCCAGATGAAGTGGACCAACGCATTTATTCCAACCCTGCGCGAAGCTCCGGCTGACGCGGAAATTCTTTCGCACAAACTGCTGCTTCGCGCCGGGCTGATCCGCAAGCTCGCCGGCGGCGTCTATACCTTTCTGCCGCTCGGTTTGCGCGCGTTGCGCAAGGTGGAGCAAATCGTCCGCGAGGAAATGGACCGCGCCGGCGCACTCGAAATGCTCATGCCCGCGCTTCAGCCGCCGGAAATCTGGCAGCAAAGCGGCCGATACGAAACCGCCGGCAACGTGCTGTTCAAATTGAAGGACAGCGGCAATCGCGAATGGGTTCTCAGCCCCACGGCCGAGGAGGTCATCACCACCGCCGCCGCCGCTGAGATCAATTCCTACCGGCAGTTGCCAAAGAATTTTTACCAGATCAGCGTCAAGTTCCGGGACGAAATCCGCCCACGCTTCGGCCTCATGCGCGCCCGCGAGTTCATCATGAAGGACGCCTATAGCTTTGACGTGAGTGACGAGGCGGCGCAGGTCTGCTACCAGAAAATGTACGACGCCTATGGGCGCATCTTTGCCCGGTGCGGACTGAAGGCGTTTCCGGTTGAGGCCGACACCGGCGTCATCGGCGGGAAATTTTCGCACGAGTTCATGGTGCCGGCGGAAACCGGCGAGAACGAGGTCGTTTATTGCGAAGCCTGCGGTTACGCCGCGAACATCGAGAAGGCCACCAGCGGCGTTCCCAAAACCGCCACGCGTGAAGTCGGCCCCGCCATTGAAAAATTTGCCACTCCCGGCGTTGTCACCATCGAAGCGTTGAGCAAGGCGCCTTACAGCGTTCCGCCCAATCGGCAGATCAAAACGCTCGTTTACATCGCCGACAGCAAACCGGTCATCGTTTTGATCCGCGGCGACGACCAGTTGAACGAGACGAAGTTCATGGCCAAGACCGGCACGGTTGCAGCACGACCTGCCACGCCGGAAGAATGTGTGGTTGCGCTCGGCGCAAAACCCGGTTCGCTCGGCACTGTAGCCGCGACTGTGAAGTCGCGGGACATTTCCATTTTCGCTGATGAACGGTTGCGCGGCGCGAACGACATGACCACCGGCGCGAACGAGGACGGTTTCCATTTCCGCAACGTCTCCATCGAACGCGACATCAGGGTGACGCAGTGGTTCGATTTGAGGACCGTGACCGCCGGCGAGCCCTGTGCGAAATGCAGCAAACCGTTGAAAATCCGGCGGGCAATTGAAGTTGGCCACGTCTTCAAGCTCGGCACGAAATACAGCGAGAAACTGGGCGCGACCTTTCTGGACGAAGCTGGTACGCGCAAGCCCGCCGTCATGGGTTGCTACGGCATCGGCGTCACACGCACGTTGCAGGCGGTCATCGAGCAGTGCAACGACAAGGACGGCATCATCTGGCCGTTGAGCGTCGCGCCCTACACCGTTTGCATCACGCCGTTAGGCGTGGCGCCGGACAGTGCGTTGATGAAACTGGCGGAGAAAATTTACGCGGAACTTACGGCACGCGGCGTGGAAGTGATTTTGGATGACCGCGATGAACGTTCCGGCGTAAAATTCAAGGACGCGGACCTGGTGGGTTTTCCGATTCGCGTGGGCATCGGCGAGAAATCGCTGGCGAAGGGCGAGGTGGAAATCAAACCGCGCGGCGGCGCGCTGCAAGCCGTCAAAGCCGACGAAGCGGTGGATGCCGTAATGGAACTGCTGGAAGAAGGCAAAGCAAGTTTGCGCGTTGCCTGAAGCAGATGCTGGCGCCGATGGTTGCACTGAGCCAATTGTAGCTGCAGACGTCAGTCTGCGCTGTTTTTATTCATTCGCGCCGACTAATGTCGGCGGCTACTTCGCTTTTGAGATTCACCGGGGCAGCGGGTGAAAGGTGAATCGCGCCGGGGGATTCGCCGCCGGGTCAATTTGCACGGTGTAATAAGGAGCCGGGGATATTCCTGCTGGTTGCGGATTTTTACTCTGCTTCATCCAGTTTCATCCGGTCTCTTTCGTTCAGCGTAGTCCGAATGATCTGCCGGTAAGAAGGGGACGCCAAGGCGATCTGGGCCAATTCCATCCCGACCGGCTCGAAATTGGGATCCAGTCGGTACGCTTCTCCAAGTTTCTGCACGATTTCCAGGGTGACCGGCCCATTCCCTTGTTTCGCCCATTCCAGATTCGCCTCCATAAGTTTTCCGGCCACCTGCCAGGTGTTTTTGATGGACGCATACGCGTTGTCCGCAGGCGATTTATCAGGAAAACAAACCAGCGATGGATCCGGCGGGCTCCTAAATTTTAAAAACGCTTCCAGGCTCGTGTAGTCGGATTCCCGCCTGTCCAGGTACGCTTCCCGCGGTGCATGAAAAAGAATATACGGATTGAGGTCGGTGTTCAGCACGCCCGAACGTGAAAATTCGGACAATCCTTTTGCATCCGTGACATACTCACCCATGAAATCGCTCACATCATATATGACACGGCCGGCCGGTTTATCGCGCTGAAGATTGCGCGTCAGGTAATCGATGTCGATTTTCAAGGGATGTCCCGTTTTTTTGCTCACCAAAAGCAGGAGGGGTGAGTTGGCATTGTAGGTGGCCAGAAACGCATGCGATTCGGGAAACACAGTAATGAAGGTGCGGACCAGTGATTTTAGAACGTCGGTATCAAAATTGATGAGCGGTACCCACTGGGCCACCAATCCATCGGCGGTCAGATGATCGCGCATGGCGCGAAAGTGTTCCAACGAGTAAAGGCTGCCCGCTCCATCAAAGCCGGGTTGAAAGATGTCGGCGACAATCAGGTCATATTTATCATGAGAGGCGGAGGTAAATCTGCGGGCATCCGCTTTCACCAGGCGGACCCGCGAGTCGTTCTGGACATCGAAATTTATATCGCGGAACCAGTGCATCATATCCACGATTTGCGGGACAATTTCCACCGCATCGACCTGTTTCAAGGGATACTGTTTCACGGCGCCGAGGCAGGTGCCGGTGGAAACACCCAGATAGAGCATGTGTTCGGCCTTCGGCTGCAACAGCAGGGACATGTGCCCCATGCGCATCTCGTCCAATCCGTCTCCTCCGCCCAGCACGAAACCTCGATGTATCATCAACAGCCGCAGCGGCTGTCCCCATGTCCCGGTTTCACCTTTTGGTTCCAATACCCGGACGGTGCCATACAGTGTTTCCCGTTTATCCACCAGAACCCAGCCTTCAGACAGGGGATAGGTCTCCAGGTGTTTTGAGGAGAAAAAAATCAAAAAAATAAAAACTCCCGCGGCGAGACCGATGTATTCGAATCGAAGCGGCTTCATTGCCTGGAGCCAGGCAAGGAGAAAAACCAGCGCGACGCCGCAAAGCGCCGCCTCGTATCCCCAAAAATGAATGACGAACAACCCAAAAACAAAAGGCGCCAGGGCCGACCCCAGCGTATTCAAGGCATAACCTTTACCGACGGAATATCCGGAAAGCTCTCCTACAAGGCGGCTGAACAGGGCGCCCATGAGCATGGTGGGGGACAGGAAAACCAGCAGGGAAAGTATCACCTCGGCCAGAAGGTTTCGAACCAATCCGGACCCCGAAGGTCTCAGCCAGTCGAAAATCGGTCGGGCAACTGAAAGGATGAGTGTGGAAATGACGATGGAAACGATCAGCCACGCCAAGAGACTGGAAATGTCTTTTTCACCGCTGATGTTCCGTGCGCGCCGTTGACACAGCCAGGCGCCGGCGGCGGTGCCGAGGAGGTAAACCGCCAGAAGATTGGCAAATGTGTAAACGGTATCAAAAAACAGCTGGGCCAGGATACGCACCAAAACCACCTCCAGCCCGATCCCCGCCAGGCCCGTGAGCAACAACAACACGTAAACTTTTTTGACGGGCAGGTGTGCGATCGTCCCTTTCGTGTTTTGGTGGCCGGCGGGCGCATCGGGTTTCGCCACCGAAGGCAAATAGACGCTCCGATGCCAGCCATACGCCAGCAAAGCGGCGATGATTCCGGTCAGCGACAACCATGCGGCTCCGGTTGCCATGCCGCAGGAAGGGAAAATAAAATAAATGCTGGTGAAGACTCCCAGCGTGGCGCCCAACGTGTTGGCAAAATAAAGGCGTCCCAGGTTTTTCGCGCCGGCTTCCGCTGCATGGACGCGCCTGCGGGCCTCCGAGACATACGCCAGGGTGGCTCCCATGCAGAACGTGGCGGGCAGCAAGGCCAGGCCCGAGACAAGCAAAGAGAGTCCCAGGGCGATGAGGCGGTCATTGTCTCCTGCCAAAGGCCCGATCAGCGGGGGAAGGGTCCGGGCCAGCCAAAGTAAAAAATGAGGGCTGCCCCAGGCATATACCGCCGCAAAAAGTTCGAGGAAGGAAAAAAACACCGCGGGGTTCTTTGCCTTGTGCGCATGATTATTCAGGTAATACGCTCCACCCACCATTCCCCCGAAGAACCCGGCCAGCACGCCCAACACGCCCATCATCTCACTGCCCAATGCCAGCGACAACAGGCGGGTCCAGAGCAATTCATATCCCAGCGCGGCAAAGCCGGAGGAAAAAAATGCCAGCAGAAGGAGGCGGTCGGAAGTCGAATGTCGGTTAAACATGGGGCATTTCAAAATTCCTTGGCAGCCGGGATGACGTGGCTCGTTCTTCAATAAAAGTCAGTGTCCGCCCTGCCCTCGGATGCGCTGCGAATTTATAATTGTACTTTCGTTTGGGTTTGGATTGCAGCCCGGCCGGGTTTCTGCGCCATTGTCCGCCGCCGCGCGCCTGCCGCCGGTTCGCTGTTTCATGCCGTTTGCCCGGGATGATCCCAGCATTGTCATACGACAAGTCACCAATCTTCACCGACCCCGGCAAACTGTGAAGTTGTCATCCATTACACGGCGTCGGTCAATAAATAAAAGCCATCGTTCCCAATATTTGTTTCACCGCGGCAACGGATGGAATGTGAAACGGGCGTGTTGGTTTGCCGTTGGATCAATTTTCACCGTGTAATAACCCCCGTCGTTCAGTAGTTCGGTGCCGGACAAGGCCGGGCAGAGCCGCACCCGGAACGGCCACCAATGATGCGCTTCGTGCAGCGCGGAACTGAAGCGGTTGACCGAGCGGCCCAGGAACCGGATGGGCGGAATTCCCGACAGTATCCGGCTTTTCCATAAAATCAGCCGGGTGTGCAAATGCCCGATAATGGTCTGTTCCACCTGCGGCAACCGGCGGCGCACCGGTTCCTCGCGCCACAAAAACGGCAGGGCCGTGGGATCGTGACAGAACAACAACACGCGCTGCTCCGGTTGGAGCGCGTCGAATGCGGCGCGGATTTCGGCGAGGTGCGCCTCGCGCACTGGCTGCCATTCCGGCCATTCGTCCGGCGGCACGTCCGCCTGGTTTGCGGGCAGGGCGATGAGCGGCGAGGCCACACCCATGAGGAGGTAACGGCCGATGGATAGTTTCCAAAACGGTTGCAGGCCAAGCTGCTGCGTGGCGCAATGCCAGCTCGCCAGCCGCATGCCTCCCCTTCCGCCAAACAGGCTCAATTTCCCAAGTTCATGGTCGCCAATGACGAACCGGGAGCGGTCGCTGAATTTTGCGCGGAGCTTGCCGAGACATTCCTGGGCGCTTTGGAGCGACGCCGGGTCGCTCACGCCCACAAACGCGGTGTCACACGAATAATCCCCGTTGGCCACGAGATAATCCACCGGCCCGGTTTCGGCCAGAAAACGGTCGAGTTGCTGTCCCTGGTCGAGCGGATGACGCATCCAGATCAAATGCCGGTAGGCGCGCGCAACTGCGCGGAGCAGGGGATTGGCGATGGTGCGAAATTCGTAATCTTCGCCGCGGGCGCACTCGGCGGGGCCGGCATGATGGATGTCGCTCAAAATGGCAATCGTGACATCTCCCTGCGCGCGGGTTTCCATGCGGCGTCAATTATCCACAGCCGCCGCATCATTGCTGTTGTTTTGGTCGAGGCAATCGCGGACGGTTTTGGCGAGTTCGGCGTGAGTGTAGGGTTTTGCGAGAAAGCTCGCGCGGGTCCGGGCCAGCATTTTTTGGTTTACTTCATTGGCGGTATAGCCGCTGGTAAAGACGATTTTCAGGCGGGGCTGGCCGGCCAGCAATTGTACGACGAGGTCTGCGCCGGAAACACCATCGGGCATCACCATGTCAGTCAGGAGCAAATCAATTTCATTCGCGCGCTGATTCCATACGTCAAGCGCTTCCCTGCCGGATGACGCTTCCAGAATCCGGTAGCCGCACTCTTCGAGGATGTCGCGGGCCATGCTCCTCAGGACCGGTTCGTCTTCAACGATGAGAATGGTTTCCGAGCCGCCAGCGACAGGGGCGGCGGAGGCCTTTTCTTCTGCAAAGGCTGGCACCTTGTCGCTGGCGGGAAGAAACACGTCGAACGTGCTGCCTTTGCCGGGTTCGCTGTTCACTTCGAGCCAGCCTTCGTGCTGTTTGACAATGCCATAAACGGTCGCGAGACCGAGGCCGGTGCCCTTGCCGATGTCTTTCGTGGTAAAAAACGGTTCGAAGATGCGGCCCAGCGTGGCAGAATCCATGCCGATACCGTTGTCCGTGACGCGCAAACGAACAAAACGTCCCGCGTGCGCCTGGGGATGGGTTTCGATGAAAGCGTCGTCAATGTCCACGGTTTCGATGCTGATGCTCAAACGGCCGCCGCGCGGCATGGCGTCCCGGGCGTTGAGGGAAAGGTTCATCACGACCTGCTCGATCATGCCGCCGTCGCCCTGAACAAATGAATTTTTCACCGCCGGCTGAAATTCAAGCGCGATGGTTTCCCCGAGGAGACGCTCCAACATTTTGCTCATGTTCCCGACAACTTTCTGCAAATCGAGCAGCTCGGGCTGCATGACATTCTTGCGGCTGAACATGAGCAATTGGCGCGTAAGACCCGCGGCGCGTTCGGCGGCAAAATAGACGGCTTGAACAGAGTCAACCACCTCCGGCGGCAATGTCGGCCTGGCGAGCAGCGAGCTGGAATGCCCCTGAATGATCGTGAGCATGTTGTTGAAGTCGTGCGCGACGCCGGCGGCGAGCTGGCCGATGGATTCCATCTTTTGCGCCTGACGCAACTGCGCCTCCAAACTCAGCCGTTCGGTGATGTCTTCGATGTAGCAATGCACCACGTTGCTCGGCAAAACGGGATGGAGCGACCACGAAAACGTGCGCCCCTCCATTTTGATTTCCTGGCGCACCTTGCTTTGTCCGCTGGCGAGGCATTCGCGGATGATGCGGTCAATGTCCGGTGGCAATATTTCACCGGGCCGATTTCTTCGCACGGAGGCGGTCAGTTGTTGCGCGGCCTCGTTGAAATAGGTGATGGTCCCGTTTTCGTTCAGTTCCATCGCCGCGTCTGGATTCAACTGGACGAACGCGGCGAGTTTTTGCAATTCGGCATCGCTCCGTTTGCGCTCGACGGCCAGGCCGATGGCAGTGGCGGCGGCCATGAGAAATTGCACTTCATCCGAATTGAATTTCCGCCCGTGCGTGCTGTAAATGCCCAGCATGCCATAGGGCCGGTCATGAGTGGGAATGGCGACGGTGATACCGCTGACAACACCGTGTTCGGCCAGAAACGGCGACGCAGAGATGCGCGTTTCGGCCTTCAGATCGGCGATGACAACGGGGTCGCCGGATTTCAAAGCAGAGACAATCGGGGAATCCTCATTTCCGGGCAGGGAGGTTTGCCGGTTGTACTCCGATTTCCAGCCAACGCCGGCTTGCAGCCGCAGTTGACCGGCCGGCAATTGCTCGAACACGGCGGAGTATTCCACGCCCAGTGTTTGCGCCACGAGCATGACGGTTTGATTCAGCAGCGCCTCCAGGTCACTGTTGGTCAACGCAAATTGTCCGAGCGCAGCGACAACAGTTTGCTGGAACGTGCGATTCAGCAGGTTTTTTTCCGCAGTTTCAAGATTCTTGACATGCCGTTCCAGCGATTCGGCCATCAGGTCAAAACCCTTTGTGAGTTGACCGAGTTCGTTTTCCGAGGGTTTCAGTCCGGTGCGGGCGCTGAAATCACCTTCCGCAATTCGCTGGGCCACGCTGGACAAGGCGCGCACCTCGCGCAAAATGAAGTGTTCCCCGCCGAACCACGATGCTGCCAGCGCCAGTATCCCCACCACAAACCCGCTCATTGGCAGGTCAAAAATATACATCAGCAGCCAGGCCGGAGTGATGAGCAAAAACACGCTGCCGACCAACTGCATTCGCAATGTGGAGAATCTGAAAATCTTTTTTATCATTTCAACCAATTCCAAAATTGCGCAATAATCATGCCATTAGGACATTGTTTCGGAAAGCCCTTTGTTCCGGCGGGCACCGCCAAAAGGCCGGGCACAGGAACGGGCGCGGCGAATTTTGCTGGAAGAACTGAAAATATTTGGATGAACTGAAGCCAGCTTGATAACACAACCGGTGAATGCCCTTTTGCATGACACTTAATCCACTCATTCAACAATTGATCGCCCAAGGCCCGGTGCTCACGGACGGCGCCTGGGGCACGCAACTCCAGGCGTGCGGACTCGCACCAGGCGAAGTGCCGGACCTCTGGAACCTGACCTTTCCTGAAAAAGTCACTGCCGTCGCGCGTGCCTATGTCGAAACCGGTTCGCAAATTATTTTGACGAACACGTTCGGCGCCAACCGCCTGCGCCTGGCCGAGGGCGGCGGCGCGGATCGCGTCAAAGAAATCAACGAAGCCGGCGTCCGCATCTCGCGCGAAGTGGCGAACAAACGTGCGCTGGTTTTTGCCTCGATTGGGCCAAGCGGCAAAATGCTCATGAATGGCGACGTGACCGAAGACAAATTGCGCGCCGCGTTCGCCGAACAAGCGCAAGCTTTGGCGCGCGGCGGGGCCGACGGTCTGGTCGTGGAAACCATGCAGGATTTGGAGGAAGCCAGGATTGCCACAGCGGCGGCGAAAGCCACCGGTTTGCCGGTGGTTGCCTGCATGGTGTTCGATTCCGGCAAGGACAAGGACCGCACGATGATGGGCGCCACGCCGGAACAGGCGGCGACAGGTCTGCTGGAAGCCGGAGCCGATGTCGTCGGCGCGAATTGCGGCCAGGGCATCGCGGGGTTCGTGAAAATTTGCGCGCGGTTGAAGGCGGCGGCGGGCGGACACCCGGTCTGGATCAAGGCCAACGCCGGGCTGCCGCAGATCAGGGACGGCAAATCTGTTTATACGACGACGGCGGCGCAATTTGCCGGCCACGTTCCGGCGGTTCTCGAAGCCGGCGCGAGTTTCATCGGTGGTTGCTGCGGGACGTCGCCGGAATTCATCCGCGAACTTCACAAACTGCTCCGCGAAAAACATAATTTATGAACCGCCTGCGGTTGCATGTCATCGCCTGTTCTGTTTTCCAACGGGAACTGGAAATGCTTGCTGCCGGGGCGAAAACCGAGGTCACTTTCCGGCACCTGGAAATGGGACTCCACGAAGGTCCCGCTGAAAATCTCCGTTCCGCGCTTCAAGGCGCGATTGATGGAGTGGCCGCCGGTCAATTTGATGTCATTGCCATTGGTTACGGGCTTTGCAATCGCGGCATTGTGGGGCTAAAGGCGCGGGCGCTGCCCGTTGTCATCCCCCGCGCGCACGATTGCATCGGCATGCTTCTCGGCGGCAGCCAGTGTTATCTCGCGCAACTGGAAGCGCAGCCGGGCACCTACTTTCAGAGCGCCGGCTGGCTGGAGAATTCACCGGCCAATGGCGATGTCCGCCGGCAGAATTTTCCCTTCAGCCCCGGTTCCACCGTCACGCGCGAACAACTGGCTGAAAAATACGGCGAAGAAAATGCCGATTATCTGCTCGAACAATTCAACAACCTCACCCGGCACTATGAACGGCTTGCCTTCATCGCCACGCCGGTGCCCGAAGCGGCAAAATGGGAGAAAGCCGCGCGGAAAAATGCCCGGGCACACGGCTGGAAATTTGAAAAGCTCCCCGGCGACCTGGGCTGGCTGCGGCGATTGTTGAACGCGGATTGGAACGACCGTGAATTTCTCAAGTTGAAGCCGGGCGAGCGCGTCGGCCTGCGTCACAACGCACAACTCATCGGCGCGGAACCAGCATGACCCCCTCAACGCATACCCTCGAACTTTTGCCCGCCGATCTCAAACTGGAGGTCGCTTCCGGCACACGGTTGCAGGACGTTCTTTTCGCGCAGGGAGTCGAGTTTCCCTGCGGTGGACGCGGGCGTTGCAAAGGCTGCCGCGTCAAAGTTTTGAAAGGCATTCTGCCTGTCGGCGAGGAGGAAAAAAAAATGCTGACGGGCGCGGAGCTTGCCGGGGGCTGGCGTCTGGCGTGCCGGCATTTCATCGCGGGTGATCTCAAACTCGAGCTGGCACAATGGGAGATGCCCATCCTGAGCGATCAGTCCACTTTCAAGTTTGCGCCGCGCGAGGGCCTCGGCGTGGCCATTGACCTGGGCACCACCACGATTGCCGCACAGCTCCTCGATTTGAAGACCGGCGGCGTGCTGGCGGTGGTCACGGCGTTGAACGCGCAGGCCTGTCACGGCGGCGACATCATGAGCCGCGTCGAATTTGCATTGCACGGCGGCCAAGCGGAATTGCAACGGCAGGTGCGCGAACAACTTGGCGGAATGGCAGGCCAACTGGTTTCGAGCCGTGCAAAACTTTGTCCCACGTGGGACAAAAGTTCGGATGCCGGTAATGATTTGAACAAGATAATCATTGTCGGCAACACGGTCATGCATCACCTGTTTTGCGGTGTCGGCGTTGCGCCGCTGGCCGGGCATCCCTTCGAGCCGCAACAGCCGGGACGATTCCGGTTTTCGGCGCGTGAACTGGGCTGGAACCTGCCGGAGAAGACGGTGGTGGAATTCCTGCCATGCATCGGCGGCTTTGTCGGTTCAGACGTTCTGGCCGGCATCGTGGCCACCGGTTTGCACGAAAGCCGCGAATTGATGGCGCTGATGGACCTCGGCACGAACGGCGAGGTGGTGGTCGGCAACCACCGGCGGATGTTGTGCACCTCCACGGCGGCAGGCCCGGCGTTTGAGGGGGCGCGCATCTCGATGGGCATGCGCGCGGCCACGGGCGCCATCAGCGAAGTGCGCGTGCAAAATGGCTCGGTGGCGTGCCGCGTGATTGGCGGTGGCGCGCCACGCGGATTGTGCGGCAGCGGACTGGTGGACGCGGTGGCGGCGGGCCTGGAACTCGGCTGGATACGACCCGATGGCCGGCTGATGCCGGACCGCGGAATGCCGCTGGCCGGCGCCGTGACCCTTTCGGCGGCGGACGTGCGCGAATTGCAGCTTGCCAAGGGGGCCATCGCCACCGGACTGCGGATGCTGGCAGCGCGATTCGGCGCTTCGCTCGACGACATCCATCAGCTTCATCTGGCCGGTGCGTTCGGCAATTATGTCAACCGGACCAGCGCGCAACGGATTGGTTTGCTGCGCGTTCCCATTAATCGCGTCGTTCCCGCCGGCAACACCGCACTGCTGGGGGCGAAGCGGGCATTGTTCGAAGACCCGACCGGCTGGGACGCTGTCGCGCGCCACGTCGAACACGTGGCGCTCAATGAGGAGAAGGATTTTCACGACACTTACGCGGAGGAAATGCGTTTCCCGGCTTGAGCCTGTGTTTGACCACCCTGCCTCCAGCGTCACAGGGGCAATGCTTTCCGGCTACTTTCCCACGAAAGTCAGGCCGGATATCGGGCGGTTCGGTTTTAATGCTTGGCGGCGGAAGGCGCTGCAGCGACCGGGGCGGGATGATCCTTTTTTGTCGTGTGATCGCGGCCAAGCCAGAAGTTGGCCCAGGAGGACGTGCCGCGCAGTCCCTGGTTTTGCACCACGAGCACGTGCTGCAACAAGTCCTGTTCCTTCCCCTCGTGTTTCAGGCGTTCGTAGGCGCGCAGCCAGATGCAATCGCCATAACGGTCCACTTCGCAGCGGCCTTCGTGCGTGCCGCCGCATGGGCCATTGCGCTGGTTCTTCGCGCATTGGGATTCAGGACACAGAAACGCGATTTCCGGGAGCGAACAATCGCCGCAATCCTTGCACTGGTAGAGGACGGCCTTGCTGAGATGCTCCCAAACCCGCATTGGTTTGGGGCCTTGACCGGGGTCTGCCGAATGCCGGCAAAGATACGCGCCACAATTCGCCAGCGCGCGGCCCGGACTGAACATGAGATCGTGGGTCCACTTGGACATATGATAAACCAGGCCGACGTGTTTTGATTTTATCCTGGTGCCTGGATTTGGCGCTGCGGCATCGGCCAGCCCAGTCGCCGGATTTTCAGCGTAGTGGAAATATTCGCCGGGGCGGGAGAACCTGATTTCCCGCGCAAATTGTTTCCAGTCGTCGGGAGCGAATGTGCGTTCGATTTCCAGGATTCTTTCAATGACGGGGAAATTATGCACGCCGCCCAGATACACGCCGCGATAGCCCAGGCCGCGATAGATGGCGATTCGCTTGGCGGCGAATTCGCAGAAGAACGACAGGCCGCCATCGGCTGACTGCCCGTGCTTCAGGCACAAGTCCAGCAGCGGTCGCGTCAGGACGATGCCGGGAACCCGGCCATCGTGAAAGAATTGGGCCCCCCGGGGGCTTAACAGATAGACATTGCCGATCAGCGGGACAGGCTTCATCCCGTGCTGATCCATGTAAAGCCGCAGTTCGCTGTCCTTGCGGGAGTCGAAGCCGATCTGGTTGATGATGAACTGCGCCCCGGCCTCGATTTTCTTCTGAAGCTTGAAGTATTGCGGCATCACTTCGCCCTCGCGCAGTTTGTAGTTCGTCGTGACGGCTCCGATGCAGAACCGGGTTTTTTCCAGCCGCTGTCCCTTGCTGTTACCATCGCCGTCCTTCGGATCTAAACCGTGGTTCATTTTGTTCAACATCGAAATCAGCCCGACGGAATCAATGTCGAACACCGGCTTCGCAAGCCCTTCGGCGCCGGAGAACGGATGATCGCCGGTCATGGCCAGAATACTGTGGAACCCTTCGCTGTTCAGGAGCCAGGCCTCGCTTTCCAGGCCGTTGCGATTGAGGTCCTTGCAGGTGAGATGAATGACGACTTCCTTGCCGGCATCCAGAATGGGTTTGCCCAGGGCCTGGGGTGCCAGTTGCGGATTGCCGCCGGCGTTGTCGGTAATTGAAATCCAATCAATAGCCGGACACTCGGCGAGCTGTTTGGCAAAAGCGGATGCCTTGACCGCGCCACGCCCGACCACCGAGCCGCGCACGGAAACCACTTCGGTCCCGACGAGAAACTGGGAGGTCTGGGACAGTTTTTCCTGTAATGTTTGCATCTATTTATTCTGATGAGAAATTGGTTTTAATGCCTGCTCAGGCAAGGGAAAACCCCTTTTGGTCGGGCACATCATTATCATAACATGATGCCATCCGCCGGGCCGGGGTCAAGTGCGAAGTCGCACAAATTCGGGATTTTGGGGATCGCTGGTGCGGAAAAGTGCGTGTCCAGGATTAAATTTGATTGTTTTTCTGTTTGTTTGTGGCAACCATTCGCGAGCAACAAGAACTTACGGCAATGAACATCCCGGGCCTTACAATCATCGGCGAATCAATAAATGATTCCGTTCCTTCCACCCACGTGTTATTCGAAAAAAACGACATGGCGGGCATCATCGAGCTGGCGAAATCCCAGGGGAAAAGCGGCGCTGCTTACATTGACGTGAATGTCGGCGTGCATTCCCCCGGATTCATGGCGGACGTTGTGCGAAACATCCAACAACATATTTCGCTGCCCCTTTCGATTGACACTCCGGATCCGGAAATCGCCGCCGCCGGGCTGGAAGCGTACGATCCCGGGCGCGCCGGGGGACGCAAGCCGATTTTGAATTCAATTTCCCAGGCGCGATTGGAAATGTTTGACATCCAGGCGAAGCAGCCCTTCATTCCCGTGCTGCTGATTACCGAAGGGGTGGATCAAACTGGCATCTTGAAAATGAACAAGACCGCCGGGGAAACGCATGCCACCGCGAAGGTCATGGTCAATATCGCGCGGGAACGCATTAAAAATGTAACGAACGATCAGATCATTCTCGACCCGGGCATTGTTCCGATTGGAAGCGATGCGGAAGGCGATTTCAAGCGATTGATCGATGCGATCAAACTGATTCATGAGGATGCCGATCTCAAGGGTGTGAACATGTCCGTCGGGCTGAGCAATTTTACCGTAATGCTGCCGTCGAAACGGGCTGATGGTTCGCCGGTAAAAGGGCCGCTGGAGAGCGCTTTTTTGACCATGGCCATGCCGATGGGATTTAACACCATCATTGGCTCGGTGAAGCGGAATTATTCGCTTTTGCCGGAAGACCATCCGGCCATGCAATGCTTGAAGGACGTGCTGGAACTGGATGGCTTTGACGCCATTGTGAGGGTGAAGGAATTTTATTCGTAATTGAGACAAATTCCCGGGTCAAAACCCGGTGCGGACCCGCCGCCGGTGACGGGCGTTGCCGGCTGCCGATCAGAGATTGGTTTTGCCGCCGGCGGGGATCAGGCGGGACCCGTTGCCCGTTTGCCGGAGATCATCTTCATGTGCGCCGCGGCGGGCACCTTCGGCAATCCGGGCATGGTCACGATATTGCCGCAAACCGCCACGATGAAACCCGCCCCCGCGGAAAGGCGCAGTTCGTTCACCTTGATCCGGAAGCCGCTCGGCCGGCCGCGCCGTTCGGGATCGTCCGAGAGTGACATGGCGGTTTTGGCCACGCAAATCGGCAGATTGCCGAACCCATGTTTGTTAAACACCCCGATGCTGCTCTGTACACCGCGATCATAGTCCACGCCGTCCGCGCCGTAGAGCTGGGTCGCCAGCGTTTCGATCTTCTTCTCGATCGGCGCGGCGAGCGGGTAGAGGAAACGGAATTTCTTTCGCCGGTCCCGGTGGATGGTGCGCAGCACGGCGGCGGCCAGTTCCGTCGCGCCCGCGCCGCCCTTGTCGAAATGTTTGGACACGACCGCTTCCGCGCCCAGCTTGGCGCAGAACTTGATGATCTTCGCGTAGTCCGCCGGCCGGTCATCCGGAAAGTTGCTGATGCACACCACGGGTTCCAAACCGAAGAGGCGGATGTTCTCGATATGCTTGGCGAGGTTGCCGAGGCCGCCGCTGTCCGTGAAGCCGCCATGGTAGGCGATGGCCTTGGTGGTGACGACGATGACCGCCGCGGCCGGATTCAGCCCGGCAATGCGGCATTTGATGTGAAAGAATTTTTCCGCCCCCAAGTCGGTGGCGAACCCGGCCTCGGTGACGACATAATCGGCCAGTTTCAACGCGAGGCGCGTGGCCACGCAGGTGTTCGTGCCCTGCGCGATGTTGGCGAACGGGCCGCCATGGACGAAGGCCGGCGTGCCTTCCAGGGACTGCACGAGGTTCGGATGAATGGCGTCGCGCAGCAACACCTGCATCGCGCCCACGGCCTGCACGGCCTCGGCGCGGATGGGTTCGCCCTTGTAGGTGAAACCCACAACCATTTTGGTCATGCGCTCCCCGAGGTCGCCGAAATCCTTCGCGAGGCACAGGATGGCCATGACTTCGGAGGCGGGCGTGATGTTGAAGCCGTCGCGCCGCGGCACCCCGTTTTTGGTGCCGCCCAAGCCGATGACGATGTCGCGCAGCGAGCGTTCATTCAGGTCAATGACCCGGCGCAGGACGATGCGGCGCGGGTCGAGGCCGAGGTCGTTGCCGTGCTGGAGATGGTTGTCCACCATGGCACAGAGGAGGTTGTTGGCCTTCTCCACGGCATACATATCGCCGACAAAATGAAGATTGATGTCCTCAGCGGGCACGACCTGCGCATGGCCGCCGCCGGTGCCGCCGCCTTTGATGCCGAAGTAGGGCCCGAGCGACGGTTCGCGCAGGCAGAACATGGATTTTTTGCCGAGGCGGCGTAGCGCGTCAGCGAGGCCGATGGTGGCGGTGGTTTTGCCTTCACCCTGCGGAGTGGGGGTCATGGCTGTCACGAGGATAAGCTGGCCGTTGGGCTGATTTCGCCTCGCTTCCAGTTCGGAAAGCGGGATTTTGGCGATGTAATGGCCGTGCGGCAGAATGATCTCGGTGTTAAGACCCAGTTCGCGGGCGACCTCGGAGATTCGACGCGAAGGCAGGCCATGGTGGGCGGCGGTTTGGTGCGACATAGATGCCAACATGAATACCTTAGACAATTCGGCGTGACAATTGGAATTTTATCCAGGGCGCGTCCTGCGTCCTGATTTCATGTAGCGTCGAGCCTGCTTGCCACGCTGGAAAATGGTACCGGCGGACGGTTCGATCCAATCGCCGCACAGCACCGACCTGCAACCGGATCAGGAAATCACCTTTGTTCACGCACGCGTGGCGCGACGCGTGGTCGAAGCCGGGGTTTTCCCCGGCAAAACATGTGAGGCGGCCCAAGGGATTGCACAAACGGTTTTGTTGCCTTGCAGGATGGCGCCCGTTTTGAAACTCAGCCCATGGCTTTTTTGGCGGCGTTGACCGCGCCCGCCGCACTTTCGCTGTAACCGTCGGCGCCGATTTCGTCCGCGTATTTTTGCGTGATGGGCGCGCCGCCCACCAGCACTTTCACCTGCTGGCGCACGCTGGCCCGCTGAAGCGCGTCGAGTGTTGTCTTCATCGCCGGCATGGTGGTGGTCAACAGCGCCGACATGGCCACGATGTCGGGTTTTTTTTCCTTCACCGCCGCCACGAACTGTTCCGGCGGCACGTTGACGCCCAGGTCAATGACTTCATAACCGCCGCCTTCGAGCATGGCGCCGACCAGATTTTTGCCGATGTCGTGCAAGTCACCCTTGACGGTGCCGAGGACGACCCGTGCCGTGGGTTTTACGCCGCCGGCGGCGAGCAGCGGACGAATGAGTTCGAGCGTGGACTTCATCGCGCGACCGGCCAGCAGCAATTCGGGCACGAAATATTCATTGCATTCAAATCGCCGGCCCACCTCGGCCATCGCCGGCATCATGTATTCCTGAACCAGCTTCATCGGGTCGGTCCCCGCGGCCAGGGCGGCTTCGGTGGTGGCTTTTGCGGTCTTCGCATCCCCTTTAAGGATCGCATCGTGTAGTGGTTTGAGGTCCTGCATGGTGGCTTTTCCGTTTGTCTGGTTGTTCAAATCATTTCACGGCAAAATCGCCGGACTTGGGACGGGCTGCTTTCAGCGAGCCTGTCCTTCGACTGTCCTGCTTCTTCGTGTCGAACCTGCTCATGTATTGATTCTCAGCCGCTTACGGTTCCCCCGGGTTGGGCGGGAATATTCATAACAGGCTTCCGGATTATAATCAACTAACTTGGTTGAACCACGAAAACTTCGTCCGTCAGCGCTGCGGCGCGGCCGCGCGGCAGACGCCCCAGATGGAAAATCAAAAAGCCGTGCAAAAACCGGCGCAACTCGGCGGCTTGGGCGGCCGCGGGCATTAATCGCGAACACGCGGGCCAGTCGCTTTGCGTCAATGCCGCGGCAATTTTTTTTGTTCCGGCGGCGAGGCCGGTTTGCTCCCATTTCGGCTGCAACCCGATTTCGCGCAGCATTTTGAGTTCAAAGGCAAAAACGGTTTGCGCCGCGGGTTTTTGCCGGCACAGACAGATGAGAAATTTGTGCACCAGTTCATAAACGGCGGGGAGGGGCGTGCCGGTTTCTGTGACCTGCTCAACGAACGCCGCGGCGTAGGCGGCCCGGTTCAATCGCTGGATGTCCTGACGCAGCGCGCTGTGGGTCTCGCGCAAACTGATTTCACGGAGCGTGTGCAAATCGGAACGGCGGCTGCGGCTGAACGAAAAATCCGCGAGGTAAAACAAATCCAATTTGCCGAGAAACGGCGATTTGATCCGGCGCGCGCCTTTGGCGACGGTGGCGATGCGCCCGAAATCCGGCGTGAGCCAATGGACGATGAGGCTGGTTTCAGTGAGCGGTCGCGTCCGCAGGATGAGGCCGGTGGCACTTTGAATCATAACGAAAACGAGGATGGAGGATGGCAAAACGGTTTTGTCCGAAGTAATGCGGCTATCTTCCATCTTCCATCTTCCATCCTCGCTTCTCTGCCGCTGCCGCCGGCGTGTATTCCTGGGAAATCGAGCCAAGGCTGACGATGTATTTAATGGCGTCAGCGACGGACATTTCCAGTTTGATGACCTGCGTTTCCGGCACAAACATCAAAAAGCCCGATGTGGGGTTGGGCGTGGTGGGCACGAAGACGCCCACGACCTTTTCCCTGGTCTTGGCTTGCACCTCGTCGTGCTGTTGTTCGCTGGTGATGAAACCGACGGAATACATCCCTTCGCGCGGAAATTGGACGAGCACGACGGTCTTGAAGGAATTTTTGTTCCCAGACGCCAGCGCGTCGTTGACCTGTTTGGTGGCGGCGTAAATTTTGTTCAGGAACGGCACGTGCATCAAAGCGCGCTCCACCCATTCGATCATTTTCTTGCCGAAATAATTCCGCGTCAGCCGGCCCGCCGCGCTGATGAGCAAAATCGCCAGCAGCAGGGCAACGAGACTCCAATACCAATACATCGGACCTTCGCCGTTGTTTCGATGCGTGATGCTTTTGGGAATGAAAATAAGCAGCGTGTCGGTGATGTTGGAGATGGTGCCGAACAGCCAGACCAGAACCGCAATTGAAATCACTCCAGGCAGGACAATAACCAAACCGGTCACAAAATTCGCCCGCCAGCGGGCAAAGAAGCTTTTCTGTTCCATGCGCCGAGTCTAAGGCCGCATCAGAGTTTGCTCAAGGGAAAGCGGTGGCTCATTTCACGCAACCAGCGGTTTTCCTCCCGTTTCATTTTGCCCCGGGCGCCCGCACGCGAATCGTCAAAGCCGAGCAAATGCAAAACTCCGTGGACCAGGTAGCGGATGACTTCCGACTGCCAGCTCGTGTCGAACTTGCGCGCCTGTAAAATCGCCTCGTCCACGCACATAAAAATTTCGCCGTGCAATGTTTGGTGTCCCGGCTTCAACCGGTTATTTTGAGCCGACATGACTCCTCGCTTGGCACCGCCTGAAGGCGGGACACCAAACCCGTAATCAAACGTAATTACGTCCGTTGAACCGGCATGCCAGAGGAAGGTCTCGTTGAGCCGCGTCATTTCCGGTGCGGCGACCAGGCAGATTCCAATTTCGGCCTTTTCAATTTCCATTTCCGTGAGCAGCGCGCTGGTGATTTTTTTCAGCCGCCGCAGGTTGATTTTTTGCACGCGCTGACGGTTGACGACGGTAATGTTCATTTTCCCGGAGGGCGGAGTTTGGCTTCCCAAGCCCGCCACAAATTTGTCGCCCCAATCGGGACTTTCGCTTCGCGAATTGTGGTCACGACGCCCCATTATATTGGGAGACTCGCAGTGCCCGCCCCTCCGGGTTTTTTGCCGCGATGCTCTTCGTAAGCCGTGATGATACGCTGCACGAGCGGGTGACGGACGACGTCGCGCTTGCCCAATTCCACAATCGAGATTCCTTCGGTGTTTTTCAGCGCGCGGTGTGCTTCGAGCAATCCCGAATTCTTGTGCGGCGGCAAATCAATCTGCGTTTCATCACCATTGATGACGGCCTTCGAGCCGTGCCCGAGGCGCGTGAGGAACATCAACATCTGCTCGGTCGTCGAGTTTTGCGCCTCGTCGAGGATGATGAAGGCATTGTTCAGCGTGCGCCCCCGCATATAGGCCAGCGGCGCGATTTCAATGGTGCCGCGCTCGGTGTGCTTCTGGATTTCCTCGGCGGGCAGCATGTCGTGCAGCGCGTCGTGCAGCGGACGCAGGTACGGCGTGATTTTTTCGTAAAGGTCGCCGGGCAAAAAGCCAAGCGCTTCGCCGGCTTCAACAGCCGGGCGGGTGAGAATGATCCGCGAAACCTTCCCCTCGCGCAATGCCGCCAGCGCCATCGCCACCGCCAGATAGGTTTTGCCCGTGCCGGCCGGCCCAACGCCGAACGTGATGTCGTGCCGGCGGATCGCGTCGAGATATTTTTTCTGGCCGACGGTTTTGGCAATGACGCCGGGCTTGCGGTCGTGCGTCAACACCCGGTCGCTCATCAAAGCCTTGAGCGTCGAAACGCCCTCATTCTTGATGACATTCAACGCGTGCGTGAACTCGCGGTTCCGCACCGGCGCACCGGCCTTGAGCAAACTCTCCAGCGACACAAAAAGTTGCTTGGCGCGCTCGACGGCATCGGCGGCGCCTTCGAGTTTGATCCAGCCGTCGCGCGCCGTGGTCTTGACGCCGAGCTGTTCTTCAAGCAACTGAAGGTTGCGCGGCTCGTGATTGAAAAGCTGCTGCGCGACGCGCGCGTTTTCGAAGTGCAAGGTTTCAGTCGGCATTTTCGGAAGTGGAAAATTTCATTGTGCCAGCGCCGCACGCAGTTTCGCGGCAACCTCATCCAGCGCTGTTGGCAAAACGGTTGTGTTGGCGAGTACCGGCATGAAGTTCGTGTCGCCGTTCCAGCGCGGCACGACATGGATATGCAAATGGTCGGCGACGCCCGCGCCGGCGACCTTGCCGAGATTGATGCCGATGTTGAAGCCGTCGGGCTTCATCACCTGCGTCAGGGCGTTAATGCAGCGACGCGTGAGCTTCCACAAATCCGCCAGTTCCTCTTCGGTCAGACCGTTCAGGTCGGGGACCTGTTTGTAAGGCACGATCAGCAGATGCCCGCCGTTGTAGGGATAGGTATTGAGCAACGCGAAACACGTGCGGTCGCGCACGATGACGCGGTTCACTTCATCGTCATTGGACTGCGCGATGCGGGTGAACAGGCTGGCATCGAGTTGTGGCTTCGGCGACAGGATGTATTCGATGCGCCACGGCGCGTGCAGCGATTCCATGCCCCCAGAGTAGCGATGAAGACGCGGAAAGTCAAAACTGTGTAACTGCCGTGTAACTGCCGATAACGCGTCATTCAACCTGTGGCCCGGCTGGTCTGCCGCAAAGCGGACAAGCCGCCCCCAAAAACCGCCACCGGGTTGCCGCCGGAACAATACAATTCGTGTAATAGCTATTTCAAAAATTGTATCACCCGAAGATGAGGATCACCTGTCTAATTAAAAAGACTCAAAATCGTTGCGGCTGCATGCTTCGTCGCGCCGGGTTCGCCCAGGGACGAAACAACTTCCGCCAGCCGCTTTTTAATTTGAATGCGGCGCGGTTCGTTTTGCAACAGCTCCAGCGCGGCTCCGGCAATATAGTCGGGCGTGGCGGTGCCTTGGACGAATTCGGGAAAAACTTCCTCGTCCGCCAGAATATTCGGCATCGTCAGCCATTTCACCTTCACGATGCGTTTGCCGATTTGGTAGGTGCTCCACGACGTTTTGTAGAGCGTCACCGTCGGCACGCCAAAGAACGCGCATTCCATTGTCACCGTGCCGGTCGAAGCGATGGCGACATCGGCCTGCATGAGCGCTTGCGGCAGATTGCCAATTTCAAATTCAATGTTGCCAGGAGAGCTTTCGGGGTCGGAAGGCATGGAGTTCAAGCCAATTTTTCTTCCACTACGAGCCAGCTCTTTTGAAATTCGGTTTATAGATTTAACCAACTCTCTTTTCAATTCCAGATTTGGCAAAACTATTTTGGCGCGAACTCCCGGCAATTGCGTTTGAATCAATTCCAATGCACCGAGCATCGGCGGAAGATGTCGTTGTAACTCGCTTTTGCGGCTTCCGGGCAACAGCAGGACTTTCGGCATCGCTTTTGACTCATTGGACAGTGGGCAGTGGACTCTGGACTTTTCGAACCGCTCCACCATGGGGTGTCCGACAAATTCCACGCGCAACTTCGGCACGCGCTGCGCATACCAGTCTTTTTCAAACGGGAAGATGCTCAGGAGCAGATCATAATCCGCCGCGAGCAAATTGGCCCGGCCCGGCCGCGACGCCCAGACCTGCGGCGAAACGAACTGGATGATTTTCGGGTTCCAAGGCGTGGACGCCGATCGGTTATTGCGGACGTATTGTTTGATGGCGTGGCCGAAGCGCAAATTGAATCCGCCGTAATCCACGCCAATGACGACATCCGGCTTGCGCTCAATCGCCAGCTTGAGCAACTGGTTGAAGAGCCGGCGGAACTTGAAGTAATTTTTCAGCACATCGGAAATGCCGATGACCGAGTGCTGCGTCAGGTCGAAGGCCAGTTCGACCCCGGCCGCCGTCATGCGCGGGCCTCCCGCGCCGAAGAATTGCGGCGCGCGCCCGTCTCCGCTTTGCTTCGACGCGGCAAGCAGCGCGGAAACCAGTTCCGCCGCGAGCAAATCACCGCTCGCCTCACCGGCGATGAGCATGAACGATTTGGGCTTCATTTGCTCTGCTGCACCTGCCGCGTGATTTCAAAGGCCAGATCCAGAGCGCGTTTGGCGGATTCGCCGCTGACGATGGGGGTTTGCTTTTCACGGACGCAGTTGACGAAGCTTTGCAGTTCCAGCTTGAGCGGTTCATCTTTGGCAATCGGCACCGGCTCGCGGACGATGCGTTTGCCGCCAAATTCGCTGACAATGGCGGAGTCCTTGCCGAGGCCGAGTTTAGCGGCGAGAACTTTTTTCAGCATCGAGCTTGCCTGTTCGTCGTCGCGGGCGACGCGATAGATAAATCCTTCCTGCACGCGGTAATCGAGGGAGATGTAGCAGGGATTTGTGGGGCCGCTGAAGACGCGAATTTTCCGCATCTTTTCGGGGCTGATGCGGCTGGCGGTGAGGTTGGCGACGCAGCCATTGGCGAAGCGCAAGCGCACGTTGGCAATGTCCTCACTCTTGCTCAAAACGGGAATGCCCACGGCGTCCACGCTGGTTACGGGCGATTTCACAAACGCCAGCACGACGTCGAGGTCATGAATCATCAAATCGAGCACGACGCCAATGTCAGTGGAGCGGGCGGGATAGGGCGAGAGCCGGAGGCACTCGATGAAACGCGGCTGGGTGGCGACCGTTTCGAGGTATTTGAAAACCGGATTGAACCGCTCGACGTGGCCGACCTGCAGGACGCAATTTTTCTGCTGTGCGAGTTGAACGAGTTCGGCGGCCTGGGCCGTGTCATCGGTCATCGGTTTTTCGACGAGAACGTGTTTGCCCTGCTGCAACAGTAATTTGGCGATTTCAAAATGCGTGGTCGTTGGCGTGACAATATTCAATGCGTCGGCGGCAGCAGCGGCTTCAGCGACGGAGTTGAAAATGCGCACATTGTGTTTGGCGGCGATTTTGCGGGCGGTATCAGCCGACGAATCGTGAATGCCGACGAGTTCAACTTGTCCCGTTGCTGCCAGTTCCACATAAATACGTACGTGGTACTGTCCCAATGACCCGGTGCCGAGGACGGCGACTTTGACCTTTGATGCCATGGATGCAGTGTGCCATTGAAAGCTGAAAACTGAAAACTGAAAACATGCGGCAACTTTGGACTTTGAACTTTGGACTTCGGGTTCATAAACTCCCGCCGTGCTCGTTTACATCGTCATCGCCGGGGCGGCGTATTTGCTGGGTTCAATCCCGACCGGCTATCTGGTCGCCCGCGCCAAGGGGATTGACATCCGCACCGTTGGCAGCGGCAACATCGGCGCGGCCAATGTCTTTCGCATTCTCGGCAAACCTGCCGGCATCCTTGTGCTCGTGGTGGACGGACTCAAGGGTTTTGCCGCGTGTTCCTGGCTTGCGGATTTTGTTGTTCAACCGTTCACCGTGGCGCCGGATAAAATCGAATGTTTGAAAATCGTCGCCGGCATCTGTGCCGTGCTTGGCCACAATTACACCTGCTGGCTGAAATTCAAGGGCGGCAAGGGTATTGCCACCAGCGCGGGAGTTTATTTTGCGCTCGCGCCGCTGGCCGCGGGCATTGCGCTGGGTGCGTGGATTGTTGTGTTCGCGTTGAGCCGTTACGTGTCGGTGGCTTCCATCGCGGCAGCGGTGGCGTTGCCCACGGCGGTTTGGTTGACGAAGGACAACCTGTTTTTGGGAATTGTCACCACCGTGCTGGGACTGCTCGCCATCTTCAAACACAGAGGCAACATCCAGCGTCTGCTCAACGGCACGGAACAACGTTTTGGTCAGAAATCCGCGACACCGGAGGCAACGAAATGAAAATTACCGTGCTTGGCGCGGGTGCATGGGGAACCGCCCTGGGCAAAGTGCTGCACGAAAACGGCAATGCCGTGACACTTTGGGACATTGACGCCCGGACGCTTGACGAACTCCGCCGCGGGCGGAATGAGCGTTACCTGCCCGGCGTGGCGTTGCCGACGGATTGGAAGGCAGAGGCGGATTTCGCCAGGGCGGTAGGGGGGGCCGAGTGCCTGGCCATGGCCATTCCGTCGCAGGCCTTCCGTCAGGTTGCCATGAAGCTGAAAGGGCATCCGGCCATTTTGGTGAGCGTGACCAAGGGCATTGAATTTGAGACCGGCGAAACGATGAGCCGGATACTGCGCGAGCAGGCCCCGGCGGATCGCGTGGCCGCGCTTTCCGGGCCGAGCTTTGCCCGCGAAGTGGCGCTGGGCATTCCGACCACGGTGGTTTGCGCCTGCGAAAGCGACGGCACGGCGCGAACAGTGCAAGGACTTTTCCACCGTCCCGAGTTTCGCATTTACCGCAGCACGGACATCCTCGGCGTGGAATACGGCGGCGCGCTGAAAAACATCATCGCCATCGCCGCCGGCGTGAGCGACGGGCTGGGCTACGGCGACAACACCAAGGCCGGACTGGTCACGCGGGCGTTGTCTGAAATACGCCGGCTGGGCGTGGCGTGCGGCGCGCAACCGGAAACGTTTGCCGGTTTGAGCGGTCTGGGCGACCTCATGCTGACGTGTTTCTCGAAACAGAGCCGCAATCGCGACCTCGGCGAACGTCTTGGGCGCGGTGAAACGATGGCGGCAATCCAGGCGTCGCATCCGAAACTGGCCGAGGGATATCCAACGGCACGATCCGCGCACCGGCTGGCACGCGGGAAGAAAGTGCTCACACCGATCATTGACGAGGTTTATGCGCTGCTCTACGAAGGCAAAAAACCCAAACAAGCGGTGCAGGATTTGATTTCCCGCGCATTCAAGGCGGAGGATTGATTTTTCGGAGGGACGAGTTTCACGAGCCGCTGATTTTCCAAAAGAGTTAGGGTGTCGCGGAGCTCCACCCTCCGAAAACTATCCCATCGCCGCCTTGATCAGCTTCATCAAATCGGCGTAAGTCTCGACGGCCTCAAACTGCGGGAATTGTTTTTTCACCGCGTCGGGCGCGCGGAAGAGAATTCCCACGTTCGCCTCGACGAGCATGGCGGTGTCGTTGAACGAATCGCCGCCGGAGATGACGTGGTAATTCATCCGTTTGAAGGCGGCCACGGCCTCGCGCTTCTGCTCCCGGATGCGCAACTGGTAATCCACGATGCGGTCGTTTTCGACGACGAGCCGGTGACACAGGAGCACCGG
>JBEKZC010000044.1:0-29462 GCA_049510295.1 Verrucomicrobiota bacterium
GGGACCCGAAATCATCGTGCTGGTCAACTGCATGGTGCAGGACGCCATCAAACTCAGCGCCAGCGATCTGCATATCGAGCCGTGGGAAAAAGCCATCGAAGTGCGCGCCCGCGTCAACGGCGTGCTGGCCGAGGTGGCGCATCTGCCGCTCGACCTGATGGACAAAATCTCGATGCGTTTCAAGGTGATGTCCAATCTGATCACCTACCAGGCCGGGATGCCGCAGGACGGCACGGCCATCGGCGGTCCGGAACTGGAAGGCGTGCAGTTGCGCGTTTCCATTTTCCCCACGACGCGCGGCGAGAAAATTGTCGTGCGGCTGTTCGATCCAAAAGACCGGCGGTTTGATTTGAACACGCTCGGCTTTGAGGATTCGACGTTGCACGGGCTGTTGCGCCTGCTCAAACGGACGAGCGGCCTGCTCCTGTTCACCGGTCCCACCGGCTCGGGCAAAACGAGCACGATGTATTCGGCGCTTTGTTACATCATAGAGCGCGACGGCATCAACATGAGCATCAGCACGGTGGAAGACCCGGTGGAATTCAACCTGCCGATGGTCAGCCAGACGCAGGTCAATCCCGCGCAGGATTTCACCTACGCCCTGGCGCTGAAAAGCATCCTGCGGCAGGACCCGCAGGTCGTCATGGTGGGCGAGATTCGCGACGCGGAGACCGCTGCCATCGCCGTGCAGGCCGGCCTGACGGGGCATCTGGTCCTCAGCACCATCCATTCTGGCGTTTCGGCGGGCGCGTTCACACGGTTGATCAACATGGAGATCGAGCCGTTCATGCTGGCGTCGAGCATGCTGGGCGTGATGGGATTGCGGCTGGTGCGGGGCAACTGCCCGAATTGCACGCAGCCCTACGAACCGGAGCCAAGCCGGTTGAAGATTGTGCCGGAAGCGTTGATGCCCGAAGCCCAATTCCGCCGGGGCGCGGGCTGCGACCAATGCAATCACACTGGTTATTCCAAGCGCATGCCGGTGACTGAATTGCTGGCGGTCACCGAGCCTTTCCGGGAGGCGGTGCTGAAGAAACTGCAGACGTCCGCGCTGGAACAGATTGCCATCCAGGAGGGCATGCGCACGCTGTGGCAAAACGGACTTCAATGCGCCGTCACCGGCCAGACGACGCTGGAAGAAATCATCCGCGTGGTGGCCGTGGACATGATTTAGAGGCGTAAATCAGTTCTTCATCGAATAAGGACAATAAAACTTGAATTTATTATAAGACCCAAACTTCACTATTTGTTCATCGGGCTGATGTTGCTTGCCGGCATTCATCAGGCCATTGCCCAAGGCACGCCGTTTTTCTGGATACAGATTCTCACCACCTATGGTGTCAACACCAACCTGCTCATTGATTTCAACCCGTCCACCCGCATGGCGCTCATTCCCGCCGGGAGCTTCACGATGGGGGACACTTTGGATGGCGAGGTTGATGCCATCCCCACCAACGTGACGGTGTCGGCATTTTACATGGATGTGAACCTGGTGAGCTACAGTCAATGGCAGTCGGTCTATAATTGGGCCACGAACAGCGGATATGGCTTCGATCATGCCGGTGCTGGTAAGGCGGCGAATCACCCGGTGCAGACGTTGGATTGGTATGACACAGTAAAGTGGTGCAATGCACGGTCGCAGCAAGCGGGGTTGACACCGGTGTATTACACGGATGCGGGGTTGACGCAGGTTTATACCAACGGGAAGGCACTAAATCCTTATGTGAATTGGACGGCCAGTGGCTATCGGTTGCCGACGGAAGTGGAGTGGGAAAAGGCAGCGCGGGGTGGGTTGAGTGGTCAACGGTTTCCATGGGGCAAAGTCATCTCTGAAACCAATGCCAACTACGCCGGAGACCCCGGCGTCTATAGCTACGATTTGGGACCGAACGGTTACAACGCCGCCTTCAAGACCGGAGGGACTCCCGACACGAGTCCGGTGGGATATTTTGCGCCGAACAGTTATGGACTTTACGACATGGCTGGGAATGTAATGGAGTGGTGTTGGGATTGGTATGGGACGCCGTATGCAGGAGGTAACGATCCACGCGGGCCAGCTTCTTCCCCATACGGCATCCGTGTTTTGCGCGGCGGCAGTTGGGGCAACGACGCCAGCCAAACGCGGTGCGCCTATCGCTGCAACGTCAGCATCGGCCCGTCGGATGTCACCTTCCGCTTCGGGTTTCGGTGTGTGAGGGGCCTTTAGTTTTTGTTCTTTTATGCTTAACCCTTTTGAACTCGTGAGTGTTAAAAATTGCCGAAGGACACGGCCAGATTCATTGGGGGTCTAGGGCACAAGCGGAAGTCCGGCTTCCTTCTCGTCCTCGATTTTTTGAGCAGGGAAACCGGGAAGCCGGCAAACCATTTTGGGCTTCGTGTAGCTCAGCCCTCCGAAGGCCGCATTCAACCCCGCTAGCGCGCGAGCGGGCATTCAACATCCAATTCCATTAAATTCGAGGACGAGGACGAGAACGAGGACGAACTGGGAAATGGGGACCGGCTGAAGCCGGGACACCAAACGCGGAGGCTTGCCAAGTGCCCGGGCGTTTTGTCTAATCTGCCTGTGCTCAACCAGCAGACTCTCAATCGGCCCGCGAGTTTTTCCGGCGTCGGCTTGCACAGCGGCAACCGGGTGAACATGACCATCCTCCCCGCGCCCGCGAACAGCGGCGTGCGATTCCGCCGCGTGGACCTCGAAGGCAAGCCGGAAATCGAGGCGCGCGTGGAAAATGTCAGCGAGACCAACCGCTCCACGACGCTGGCCAAAGGCAATGTGAAAATTCACACCGTCGAGCACGTACTCGCGGCGCTGGCAGGTTACGGCATTGACAATGCGATTGTCGAATTGGACGCGAACGAGCCGCCCATAGCCGACGGCAGCTCGCGCGAGTTTTGTAAAATCATCCAGTCCGCCGGCATCGTGCCGCAGGCGGAAAATCGCGAGCCTTACACGCCCGCCGCGCCGATTGAATTGCAGGTGGGCGAGACGACGATGACGTTGTTTCCCGACGAGGCCTTCAAAATCACCTGCACCAGTGCGGACAAGCACGGGCGGTTCACGCAATTTTACAGCACGGAAATCACGCCCAAAACGTGGGAAAACGAACTGGCGCACGCCCGGACATTTTGTTTTTTCGAGGAAATCGAATACCTCATCAAAAACGGCCTCATCAAGGGCGGCAGCCTGGAAAATGCCGTGGTCATCCGCGACGACGCGGTGCTCACGACCGAGCCGCTGCGCTATCCCGAGGAATTCGTGCGGCACAAGATGCTGGACATCGTGGGCGACCTGTCGCTGCTCGGCCGGCCGATTCACGGGCATCTGATTGCCGTGAAGCCGAGTCACACGGCCAATTGCGAAATGGTCCGGCACATCGTCGCGCAAATGCAAAAGCCATTGCGCGCCGCGCAGACGTTCGCGCCGCCGCCCGCCAAAACCGCCGGGGACGCGGCAGCCGAGACGATGGCAAATCAGGATGGCGTGATGGGCGTTGAAGAAATCATGAAGTTATTGCCGCATCGCTATCCGTTTTTGATGGTGGACCGGATTCTGAAAGTTGAAGGCAATAAAATTGTCGGCCTCAAAAACGTCACGGCGAACGAGCCATATTTTCAGGGACATTTTCCCGGCCATCCCATCATGCCGGGCGTGCTTCAGTTGGAGGCCATCGCGCAGGTCGCCGGTCTTTTGATGATGAAACACGCCGAGACCGGACGCCAGCTCGCTTATTTCATGTCCGCCGAAAATGTGAAGTGGCGCAAGCCGGTCGTGCCCGGCGATGTGCTCCTCATCGAAATCGAACTGATGAAAACGCGCGGGAAAATCTGCAAATCCAAGGGCGTCTGCAAGGTGTGCGGGGAGGTCGTCAGCGAGGCGGAAGTGACCTTCATGCTCCTCGACGCGTGAGCCAATTGCAGATTGCGGATTGCGGATTGCGGATTAAACAACAATGCAAAACACCATCGCCATGAAACCTGAAGAATTTAAGAAAAGGACAAAAGCTTTTGCGGTTCGAATCATCAATCTGGTTGATCGTTTGCCCAATTCACGGGCTACAAACGCAATTGCCAATCAGCTTGTTCGCAGCGGGATGTCGGTCGGAGCGAATTACCGCGCGGCCTGCCGCGCCAAGTCGCGCGCAGATTTTATTTCCAAGCTGGGCACGGTGGAAGAAGAGAGCGATGAAACACTTTACTGGATGGAATTGTTGGTTGAATCCGGCAAAATGAAGGCTGCTGCCTTGTCTGGTTTAATGCGTGAAGCCGGCGAAATTCTCGCCATGACCGTTGCCTCAATCAACACCGCCCGATCGGGAAGAAATCCGCAATCCGCAATCCGCAGTCCGCGATAGTATGGTTCATCACACAGCAATCATTCATCCGAAAGCGCAAATCGGTTCCGGTTGTGAAATTGGCCCTTACTGCGTCATCGGCGAACATGTGGCGCTCGGCGACGGCTGCAAATTGCATTCGCACGTCGTCATTGACGGGCACACGAAATTGGGCCGGGAGAACGAAATTTTCCCGTTCGCCAGCATCGGGTTGAAGACTCAGGATTTGAAGTGGAAGAGCGGCGTCACGCACACGGAAATCGGCGACGGCAACACGTTCCGCGAATACGTCACGATCCACAGTGCGACCGGTGACGGCGAAGTCACGCGCGTCGGTTCGCACAACACCATCCTCGCCTACTGCCACATTGCGCACAACGTCACCCTGGGCAGCCACGTCATCATGTCCAACGTCGCGACGCTGGGGGGACACGTGACCGTCGAGGATCATGCGGTGATTGGCGGGCTGGCGGCGGTGCATCAATTTTGCCGCGTCGGGAAAATGTCCATGATTGGCGGCTGTTCCAAAATCGTGCAGGACGTGCCGCCGTTCATGATTGCCGACGGCAATCCGGCGGAGACGCGCACCATCAACAAAATCGGCATGGAACGCAACGGGGTTTCGGAGGAAGCACAAAATGCGCTGCGCCAGGCTTACAAAATTCTGTTCCGTGAAGGCCTGACGATTCCCAACGCGCTGGCAAAGATCGAAAAGGAACTGCCACCGCTGCCAGAGGTTCAGTACTTGGTTCAGTTTGTCCGAAGCAGCGAGCGCGGCATCAGCAAGTAGCCGCGTTGGAGTTCACGCTTCAGCGTGTTCCCTGCGTCGAAAAACAAGCTGAAGCTTGAACTCCAACGTCAAGCATAGCGCGAGCGCAGGTTCCACTCATTCAACAGCGTTCCGGGGATTTCCGATAAAAAACGCGAGGGCCGCTGCATCGAATCGCCGCCGGTTTTGCTGAAGGTGGCGCGCATCAGCGGGTAACTCAGATAAAGTTCGTTCTTCGCGCGCGTGATGGCCACGTAAAACAGCCGGCGTTCCTCCTCTTCGCCTTCGGGGCTTTCCATCGAACGCGCGGACGGAAACAAGCCGTCGCACAGCATGATGACGAACACGACGTCGAATTCCAGGCCCTTCGCCTGATGAATTGTCGAAAGCCGGATTTGCTCGGCATCGCGGTTCGCGGCATCACCGTCCTCGGCCTCGACGTTGGTGAGCAGCGCGAGCTGGGTCAGGAAATCCTCGACCGAACCGAATTGATACGCGAACACGGCGAGTTGTTCGAGGTCTTCCAGCCGGTTGCGGTAATTGGCGAAATTCTCCTTGAGATAATCGTCGTAACCGGCGTCCAGCACCAGCCGCAGCATCTTTGCAGCGCTCTGCCGGACGATTTCGTCTTCGAGTTGGGAAATGGTCTCGACGAATTGTTTCCAGGCGGTGGCGGCCCTGGCGGGAACAAATTTTGCGCAAGACATTAACGCAGTCGCCAAAGCCTGACGAGCGCCCCTCACCCCGTCCCTCTCCCCGCCCGGCGGGGAGAGGGTGGCCGAAGGCCGGGTGAGGGGAGAATTATTGGGCACTGACGAAGCAGTGCCCTCCATCTTCGCCGAAAAAATTTTCCAGATTTTTTCCGCTCCTTTCGCGCCGATTCCCGGCAACAACAGCACAATGCGCTTGAAGGCAATTTCATCACGCGGATTGGCAACGAACTTGAGATAGGCGGTGGCATCCTTGATGTGCGCCTGCTCGAAAAACCGGATGCCGCTGGTGATGGAGAAGGGGATGTTGCGCTTCGTCAGCTCGAGCTGCAATTCCAGCGCGTGAAAATGCGAGCGATAAAGCACGGCCACCTGGTTCAGGTCCACGCCTTCCTCGGGCAGTTCCGTCACGCGCTGCGCGATGAACGCCGCCTGTTGCGCGGCATCGGCACACGTAACGAGCGCGGGTTTCAGGCCGGACTTGCGCGCGGGCGCGAGAATTTTGGTGAACTGGTCCCGGTTCGCGGCAATGGCGGCGTTGGCCACCTTGAGGATTTCCGGCGTGCTGCGGTAGTTCGTTTCGATTTTGAAAACTTTCGCGTCGGGATGGCGTTTTGGAAATTTGAAGATGTTCTGGAAATTCGCGCCGCGCCAGGCGTAGATGCTTTGCGCGTCGTCGCCCACGACGGTGACGTTGTGATGCCGCTCGGCGAGCAAATCAATCAGGTCGCTCTGGAGCTTGTTCGTGTCCTGGTATTCGTCCACGAGGATGAACTGGAAGCGGCGTTGGTAATGTTCGCGCACGTCGGCGTGTTCCTGCAACAGCCTGAGCCAGAGCGCGAGCAGGTCGTCGAAATCCATCGCGTTGGTCGCACGTTTGCGGGCGATGTAACGCTTCTGCACGTCGGCGACCTGCCGGGTGATTTGCTCGAAGTAATCGAATTGCTCTTCGAGAATATCAGCGGTGCTCTTGTGCGTGTTGACCGCGAGCGAAAAAATTTCGCACAGCACCTCGGGCTTCGGAAAATGCGTGCCCTTGGTTTCGATGCCGGCGTCGGCGATGCAGGCCTTGATCAGGTCCTTCGCGTCGTCGCGGTCGAGAATCGTGAAATCGCGCCGGTAACCGAGCAAATCGGCATGCGAGCGCAGAATGCGGGCGCCGATGGAATGGAACGTGCCGCCCCAGAGCGCCGGAAGCTGACGGCCCAGCAATCCGGCGACGCGATGCATCATTTCGCCGGCGGCCTTGTTGGTGAACGTGAGCAGCAGGATGCGGTCGGCGGGAATGCCCTGTTCGAGCAGATAGGCGACGCGGTAGGTGAGCGTGCGCGTCTTGCCCGAGCCGGCGCCGGCGATGACGAGCGCCGGGCCGGGCGGCGCGGTGACGGCGGCCAGTTGCTGTGGATTCAATTCACGCGCGTAATCAATCTGCAAATTGATTTCGGAACGGAACGGTTCAATAACGTAATCGCGCGACATGGCGCGGAATTGAAAGGGCAAAAGGAAAAAGGAAAAAGGAAAAAACGTAAAAAGTTTCGCACGAAGCCAACAACAATGCTGGAAACAAAAATCCTTCATTGCCTTCGCGGGCTTCACTCACCATTTTGAAAACATGAACGAAATGGGCAAATTTTTGGTGATTACCGGCCTGATGATAGCGGCGGTTGGCGCGTTGCTTTGGTCCGGGGTTGGCAAAGGCTGACTGGGCCGTCTGCCCGGCGACATCAATTATTCCAAGGGCGATTTCAGCCTTCATTTCCCCATTGTAACCTGCCTGCTGTTGAGCGCGATTCTGACGTTGTTGCTGTGGCTGTTCAAAAAGTAGAGGAGATTTTTGTTTCCCCATCGTGACCCGGAAGCGCCATTTTTTGGCTTGAAATTTAATTAATTTAGTGCTGAGAATAAGCAGCCTCAGGAAAAAATACAGCTATGAAATTTTACCACCGGCGATTGGTGGCGGCTTGTCTGGCGCTTCTTGCATTTAAAACTTCCGCCGCCGTCCTTTACGTGGACGTGAATGGCACCAGCCCCACCCCGCCTTACGCCGACTGGAGCACCGCCGCGACGACCATTCAGGACGCCGTCGATGCTGCGACCGATGGCGATCAGATTCTGGTCAAAGATGGAGTTTATGGGAGTGGCAGCCGGGAGCTGAACGGGCCAAACCGGGTTGCGGTAAACAAGGCGGTAACGGTTCAAAGCGTCAATGGCCCGGCGGTAACGGTCATTGACGGTGCCCAAGCGATGCGGTGCGTATATCTGGCCAACACCAGCTCACTGATCGGATTCACCCTTACCAATGGAAACTCCTCGGCGAGCGGCGGCGGAACGTATTGTGAATCCACGAACGTCCTGGTCTCGAATTGCTTCTTCCTAGGCAACCTGACGTACGGTGACGGGGGAGGGTCGTTCCAAGGGACGCTGAATGGCTGTACGCTGGCAGGAAATGATGTGGCTTGGTTGAGCTACGGCAGCGGCGGTGGCGCAATCGGGGCCGTCTTGAACAACTGCACCCTGACCGGCAATGCATCGAGTATTTCTGGCCAGGGCGGCGGCGCCCATTCCTCCACCCTGAATTACTGTGTCCTCACCGCCAATGGCTCCTACGAAGGCGGGGGCGGCGCGGAGTCCTGTGTCCTGAGCCATTGCACGCTTTCTGGAAACACGATTTTTTTTCAAGGGGGCGGCGGTGGCGCGGACAACAGCACGTTGGATAATTGCACCCTGACAGGCAATTCATCCGGTTACGGTGGCGGCGTGCAGAATTGCACGCTGAACAACTGCGCGTTGTCCGGAAATACATCCGGGGGAAACGGCGGTGGCGCGGGTTCCAGCACGCTGAACAACTGCACCCTGATCGCCAACTCGGCGCCGGGAGCCGGCGGCGGTGCGGCCGACAGTACCTTGAACAATTGCATCGTCTACTACAATCAAGCCCCCAACCTGCCCAATTATTCCGGCGGCACTTTGAACTTCTGCTGCACGCTGCCATTGCCGGTCAATGGCTCGAATAACATCACCGCCGAACCGCAACTGGCCGACGCTGCGCATATCAGTGCCAACTCGCCCTGTATCGGCGCGGGCAGCACGAATTATTCAACCGGCGTGGACATTGATGGCGAGGCCTGGCGGAATCCGCCATCCATCGGCTGCGACGAATATTATTCCGGCGCAATCACCGGAGCATTGAACGTCGCCATTCAGGCGGACTACACGAATGTGGCACCGGGTTTTGTGGTAAATTTTACCGGGCAAATCGGCGGGCATGCCAGCTTGAACACCTGGGATTTCGGCGATGGCACGGTGGTCAGCAACCGGTTTGTATTGGCACATGGCTGGACATCTTCGGGTGATTATAATGTGACCTTGACCGCGTTTAACGACAGCCATCCCGATGGCGTGAGCGCGGCGATGACGGTTCATGTGGCCGAAGGAACCAATTATGTTTCCCTCGATAGCACCAATCCGGTGTCGCCTTACCTCTCGTGGGACACAGCGGCGACGAACATCCAGGACGCAGTGGATGCGGCTGCGATCGGGGCGACGGTGCTGGTCAGCAATGGGGTTTATCAAGCCGGCGGCAGGCCGGTCAGCTTGCCGGATTTTGGGCCCATCCTGACGAACTGCGTGGTGCTTACCAACCTGCTCACAGTGAAGAGCGTCAACGGGCCGGCGGTGACAATCATCGTGGGTAACCAGGCTCCCGGAACCATCAATGATTATGGCGCCGTGCGGTGCGTTTATCTGGCTGGCGGCGCCACCTTGAACGGCTTCACGCTCACCAATGGCGCGACCGGGCCGGGCGGCAGCGACGCCGTCTGGGAATCCTGGGGCGGCGGATTATATTGCCCGTCCGGCAACGGCGTCGCGACCAATTGCATCATCATTAACAACTCGGCGGGCGATTCCGGCGGCGGCGCCCGAGGCGGGACTTTTTACAACTGCCAGTTCATCGGCAACGGGACGGGCAGCGGGACAGGCGGCGTGGACAGCGGCACGATGAACAATTGCATGTTCACCGGCAACTCCGGATACGGCGCCGGATACAGCACGCTGAACAATTGCACCGTGACGGGCAATTCCGGTGTGGGCGTGATTGCCGGTGTGCAGAACAATTGCATCGTCTATTTCAATTCCGCCGGGAATTATCAGGACGGTTATTACGTGCCATGCATGTTCAACTACTCCTGCACCACGCCGCTGCCTGACAACGGCACCAATAACATCACGGTCGACCCGCAACTGGCTGACTTCTCCCATATCGCCGCCGGATCACCTTGCCGTGCTGCGGGCAGCACCAACTATTCAACCGGCGTGGACATTGACCATGAGGCCTGGGCCAGCCCGCCGTCCATTGGTTGCGATGAATATTATCCGGGCGCGATCACCGGACCGTTGACGGTTGCCATTCAGGCTTCCTACACCAACGTCGCCAGGGGGTTCATCGTAAATTTTACCGGGCAGATCAGCGGGCATGCCAGCTCGAACACCTGGGATTTCGGTGACGGAACAGGAGCGAGCAATCAGCCGTACACCTCGCATGGTTGGGCGGCGTTCGGCGACTACCCGGTGATCTTGCGGGCATATAACGAGAGCAATCCGGGGGGTGTCTCAGCCACACAGATGGTTCATGTACTCGAAGCGATTCATTATGTCGCTCCCAACAATGCCAGCCCGGTGTCGCCGTATATTTCCTGGGCCACCGCTGCGACAAACATTCAGGATGCAGTGGACGCGGCATTTCCCGGCGGCACGATTCTGGTAACCAACGGTGTCTATGGCAACGGCGGGCGTGTGGTCTATGGGACGCTGACGAACCGCGTGGTGATCAACCGGCTGACGACTGTGACCGTGGAAAGCGTCAACGGCCCGGCGGTAACGGTGATTCAAGGTTATCAGGATCCGGTCACGACCAACGGCGACGATGCGGTGCGGTGTGTGTTTCTGGGCAATGGCTCTCAGTTGGCGGGGTTCACCCTGACTGGTGGCGCCACCCGCAATGATGGGGATGGGAATACGGAACAGAGTGGCGGCGGGCTGTGGTGTGATTCCACGGGCGGGGTCGCGTCCAACTGCGTCCTCACGGGCAACTCTGCCGCCAACACCGGTGGCGGGGCATCTGGCGGCACGTTGGATAATTGCACATTGACGGGCAATTCGGCGGTAAATGGTGGCGGGGCGGGTTATTGCTCACTGAGCAACTGCACACTCACAGCCAATGTGGCGACTCTTGCCGGTGGAGCAGCATACGGTGGCACACTCGACAACTGCATTTTAACCAACAACACGGTCAGCAACCCACCCGCCTACTGGACCACCTCAGGCGGCGGAGCGTTTGGCAGCGCGCTAAATAATTGTCTGCTGGTCACGAACTCGGCATCCGGAGGTGGCGGGGCGGAACAGTGCGTTCTGAACAACTCCGTCTTGATGGGCAATCTGGCACTATGGGGCGGCGGAGCTGATGGCAGTCAGTTGACCAATTGCACGGTCACTGGAAATTCAGCACAAAGTGGTGCCGGTTCATATAATTCCACGCTGGATCACTGCACAGTAGCCGGCAATCTGGGCCAGTATGGCGGGGGTGCGGAATTTTGCGTTTTGACCGATTGTATTCTGGCAACGAACACAACCTACGACAATGAGGTTTATGGGCTTGGCGGCGGCGCGGATAGTTCCACCCTGAATAATTGTCTGCTCTATGGAAATGTCTCTTCCACCTCCGCCGGCGCGTCCAGCAGCACCTTGAATAATTGCACCGTCGTCAGCAATATGACCACCCAGGCCGGGGGAGCCGTGGATTCCTGCACATTGTATAATTCAATTGTTTATTACAATACTACGCCTGACGGAACGAATTGCTCCAACTCGGTCCTGAACAATTGTTGCACTTTCCCGCTTCCGGACATCGGTGCAGGCAACATTACGAATGCACCCCTTTTCATTTATCTGGAAACCAACAATTTCAGGCTTCAACCCGATTCTCCGTGCATCAATTCCGGCAACAATGCGTATGTTGCTGGCGTCACTGACTTCGACGGCAACCCGCGCATCAAGGGTGGCACGGTGGACATCGGCGCCTATGAATACCAAACTCCGACCTCCGTCATCTCCTACGCTTGGCTCCAGCAATATGGCCTGACCAACAATGGCTCGGCGGATTTCGCTGATACCGATGGTGACGGCATGAACAACTGGCAGGAGTGGATTGCTGGGACTGATCCCACTGATCCTTCGTCTCTGTTGAAAATGACGACGGTCACCAACGATGTTTCCGGGATTACGGTGACCTGGCAAAGCGTCAGTGGTGTGACTTATTTCCTCCAACGCAGCACCGACCTTGGAGCACAACCGGCGTTTTCCACCATCCAAACCGACATTGCCGGTCAGCCGGACACGACGAGTTACACGGACACCGATGTCACGGGCAATGGGCCGTATTTCTATCGCGTCGGCGTGCAGCAGTGAGCCGTGGCGGCGGTCGGCAGCCGCCGCAACTAATGGAGCGCGGACAGCCTTGTCCGCACGAAGGTGCCGATGCGGCAGGAACACGCGGACAAAGCTGTCCGCGCTCCTGAATAATCCTCGCGGCGCACATTACTTCCTGCATTCCTGTTTTCCTCATTGAATTTTTGCGGCGTTCCCCTACTCTTTCTGCATGGAACAGTCGCAATTCGCGCAGTATATCGCGGTGTTGATGCTGCTTGTCCTGGCCATCGCCGCGCCGTTCGGGATGATTCTGGTGTCCACCTTGCTCGGCAAACGCGGCAAACGCAGCCGGAGCAAGGACACCGCCTACGAATGCGGCATGATTCCGGTGGGCGAAGGCAACCCGCGGATGTCGGTCAAATTCCATCTCGTCGCCATGCTGTTCATCCTGTTCGACATCGAGGTCGTCTTTCTTTATCCGTGGGCGGTCGTTTACAAGGACATGCTCAAAGACCCGGCCACAAGGAATTTGATCCTGGGCTCGATGATTTCATTCCTCCTGATTTTGTTCGCCGGTTATCTTTACGCGCTGAAGAAAAAGGCGTTTGATTGGAAAAGTTGAGTTGGAGTTCAAGCTTCAGCTTGTTCGGATGATTAACCATTGCTTTTAACAAGGAAAAGACACGCTGAAGCGTGAACTCCAGCATGATCAAATTTGGCACCAGCGGCTGGCGCGGCATCATCGCGCGCGATTTTACCTTCGACAATGTCCGCCTCGCCACGCAAGGCATCGCGGACTACCTGAAGCAACTCTCAACTCTCAACTCTCAACCCTCAACTGTTATCCTTGGCTACGACACGCGGTTTCTGGGGCGCGAGTTTTCACTGGCCGCCGCCGAAGTGCTCGCCGCCAACGGCCTTGAACCTTTGCTTTGCAATCGCGACACGCCTACGCCGGTCATCGCCCACAACATCCGCCATCGCAAAGCCGTCGGCGGCATCAACCTGACCGCCAGCCACAATCCGGCGGAGTATCAAGGCTTGAAGTTTTCCACGAGCAACGGCGCGCCCGCCACGCCGGAAGTCACCGGACAAATTGAGGCGAACATCGTCAAGCTTCAGACGGCGGGCTGGTCATTCAAGAGCGCGGTCATCGGCACTTACGAATGTCGGACGTTTGATCCGCAGCCCGCGTATTTCAAACAACTCCACAAGCTGATTAATTTCGCCGCGCTCAAAAAGGCGAAGCTCAGGGTGGCCGTGGATCTGAGCTACGGCACCGGTCGCGGTTATCTCGACAAGCTCCTCGAAAGCGCCGGTGCGAAAGTAACCGTCTTTCACAATGAACTGAACCCGCTCTTCGGCGGGCATCGTCCGGAGCCGGACGCCGCGAACATGGCCGGCGTCAGCAAATTCGTCCGCAGCGGCAAGGCGCAGATCGGTCTCGGCCTCGACGGCGATGCGGATCGCTTTGGCATTGTGGACAAGGACGGCACGTGGCTGACGCCCAATCAGGTGCTCACGCTGTCCCTGTATCACCTGAAGAAGAATCGCGGCTGGACGGGCGCGGTGGTGCGCACCGTGCCGTCGAGCCATCAGGTGGACGCCGTGGCGGAATTGTTCGGGGTGAAAGTCTATGAGACGCCCGTCGGTTTCAAATACATCGGCGCGCTGATGGAAAGCGAACCCATCATCGTCGGCGGCGAGGAATCCGGCGGCTTGAGCGTCAAGGGCCACGTGCCGGAAAAGGACGGCATCCTCGCGTGCCTGCTCATGGCCGAACTGGTGGCGACGGAAAAGAAATCGTTGGGACAAATTTTGAAGGAACTCGCCAAACAAATCGGCGAGTTTTACACTGATCGCATCAACGTCGGCTTTGCGCCGGAGAAAAAGGACGCGTTGCTGGCGAAGCTTGGCAGCGGCTTGAAAAAAATCGGGCCGTTCAAGGTGGAAAAGTTCATCACCACCGACGGCTACAAATTTCTGCTGCCGGACCGCGAATGGGTCGCCTTCCGCGCCAGCGGCACCGAGCCGTTGATTCGTTGCTACATCGAGGCGAAGTCCAAAGCTGGCTTGAAGAAACTTCAAACCGCCTGCCGCGCTTTGCTGGCAGTGTAATTCGGGCAGGGTGGTGTGAATTTGTGAACGGGAAAAGGCAACTTGCATATCCCATCAACCGGCGATAATGTTCAACCATGACCGTTGCTTTGGCCAGAGACGTTGAGGATTTCCTGCAAGACCAGGTTCGTTCCGGTGTCTGCGCCGACGCCAGCGAGCTGGTCAATGACGTCCTCCGCTCGGTTCGCGAGCAACAGCGGAAACTTTTCGAAATCACGCCCGAACTGGAGGCGTGGTTGCTTGAGGCAGCGGACAAACCAGCGACTCCGCTGACAAAGGCCGACTTCAATGCCATCCGCAAACGGGTGCGGGCGCGCGCCAAGCCATCCGCTGCATGAGCGCGCACAAGTCCGATGACTTCATCTCGGACGTGGAGCATCAGTTTGAGTGGTATGCGGCCAACGCGGGCTGGGATATTGCGGAACGCTATCTCGACGCCGTCGAAGCCACCTGCCAGTTGCTCGGGCGGCACCCGCGGCTCGGCCCCTGCGCCGGGTTTTCTCATCCGTGCCTGCGTGACTGGCGGTTCATCGTGGTGTTCCGTCCATTTCAAAAGCACGTTCTTTTTTATGAAACAGACGGCGATGCCGTGGTGTTGCGCCGCGCCCTGCACGGCCATCGGGATTTGCCGCAACGACTGGTCAAACCGCCAAAAGCCAGGTGAATTATTTTGGGAGTGTTCCGCGCCAGCGGCACCGAGCCGTTGATTCGCTGCTACATCGAGGCGAAATCAAAGGCCGGCTTGAAAAAGCTGCAGACTGCCTGTCGCGAGTTGTTGAAGGTGTGAAATTATTTGGGGATGGACGAGCGTGGCAAGGAGCGTTTGGCCGTCGCAGAGCGACGCGATGACAATAGCCCGGCATTTCAATGCCGGGGTAAATTCGGAATTGCCAAAGTCCCGCAGGGACGGCTGAATGGATGCCATGTCCTACATCAGTTCCTATTTCCATTGCGTCTTCAGCACCAAGGAACGTCGCCGCCTCATCACGCCGGAGTTGCGCGAACGGCTCTGGCCGTTTCTCGGCGGCATCGCCCGGCAGAATAAGATGAAGGCCATCGAAATCGGTGGTGTGGAAGATCACATCCACATTTTGCTTTCGCTGCCGTCCACGATGGCGGTTGCCAAGGCGTTACAATTGATCAAGGGCGGCTCGTCCAAATGGATTCACGAAACGTTTCCCGAACAACGCGGGTTTGCATGGCAGGAAGAATATGGCGCGTTCAGCGTGAGCGTGTCGCAACTGGACAAAACCGTCGAATACATCAAAGGACAGGAGGCACATCACCGGAAGATGACGTTTCAGGAGGAATTTCTGGCGCTGTTGAAAAAACACCGCATCGAATACGACGACCGGTATTTGTGGAAATGAATTTCAGCCGTCCCGGTGGGACTCATGCCGGCACCAACGATGACCCGGCGTTAAAACGCCGGGCTATTGTCGGTTTGTCCCTGCCGGGACTAGTGAAGGCGGAAGGAAACTCTTTTCCTGAAATTATTTTGGGATGGACGAGATGGTCGAGCGGTGTTTGAATTTTTTCTGTGCAAAATATGGATCCAATCTCGTATAGGCGTTTTGCCTCTTTTGAATACGTTGATCCAGAAAATTTGTTAAAAGAAAAAGGGTTTTTGCCGACTGTCGAATTGATACAGCAAGGAACTTTCAACGGCCATCGAAGGAAGACCGTTGCGGAAAAATACCAAGCAGCTTTGTTTGCTTATATCCTTGGGCAGAATAACCAGTTTCGTCCGGCAATCTCGGTTTGCATAAAAGAAGATGACGACTTTGACTGTGTAATTAGAGCGGTTAAGCCCAACGGCGAGATTGATTTTAGAACTGTTCAATTGAAAGAATTTTCAAACCGCGACCCCAAAAACTTAGAGATTCAGATTGAAATAGATAAACTCAAAAAATATTCGTCCGGTTTGCTCGTCGTTTTCTGGATAAATCGCGATGTGAAAATTGTTTTCAGCAAATTGGATTTTTCTGGTCTAAAAATTCAGCAACTTTGGTTTATGGGGGAAACATCCGCGGGCGAGGTAGTGCTCCACGGTGGACTTATCCGCGATTTAATTTCTGGTTGGTACCGGATAAGAATCTTAAAAAATGGAAAAGTTCAAACATCAAAACGGTTCTTCAAACTTTGTCAGCCTATTTGAGTTATGTTCAACAGAATCAAGATAAGCATGCTCTTTGGCAAATTGAAAGCGTGTATGCCGATAGCGGAGAGCGTTTACGGTTCTGAAGAACGTCTTCCTCATCTAACTGCATTGTTGAGCTATTCCCTAGGCCAGTTGGCAGTCATGATCCGTTTCTTAGAAGAATCCGCAATCTTTGCTACGAAAAAAAGATCTCGAACAGTTCACTTTCCTGAAGGACGTGAAATGATTATTCGTATGGATACAATTTTAACTTTTATTAAAACTGAAATGACAGAGTACAGAGCGTTTTATCAAGAAGGTCCAAATTTCAATGCTGTTCACAACCAATGGCAAGCACTTGTCGCACGATATGTTGAATTGCGTCAACAAGTAGAGTTTGTTGATTAGGATTTTCTGATTCGACTGATTTGCTTTTCGATAATTTTGTTGAAAACAGATGGAGCGAGTTACTGACGAGCCGGCTCGCGGGGACGCTCGCCCGACAAAAATAAATCTGTGCAATCAGCGTAATCTGCGGATGGCAGTCGGCGAAAATATTGTTCACGAATTGCCGATCAAAATTCCCGCCAGGAAAACCAGCGCGCCGCCCAGCGCCACCTGGAACAACGCCGACGCCCACGGCGTGTCCATGAACCGGTGGCGTATCCACGAGATGATGCCCAGTTCCACCAGCACCACGCCCACGGCGACGGCGACGGCGGTTTTCAAATTCGGAATCAAAAACGGCAGCGTGTGGCCGAGGCCGCCCAGCGTGGTCATCAGCCCGCATACGAAACCGCGCGCCCACGGATGGCCGCGGCCGGTGAGGCTGCCGTCGTCGGACAACGCCTCAGCAAAGCCCATGCTGATGCCCGCGCCGCTGCTGGCGGCAAGGCCGACCAGAAAAGTTTCCCAACTGTTGTGCGTGGCGAACGCGGCGGCAAACAGCGGCGCCAGCGTCGAGATCGAGCCGTCCATCAGTCCGGCCAAACCCGGCTGAATGACCTGCAGCAGGAAAAGCCGCTTTTGCTGCGCTGATTCTGTCTCGCTGAGTTTGGTGAGGGTGATGCGTTCGGCGGTGAGCGCGTGGTTGCGTTCCTCTTCCGCCAGGTCGCCGAGCAATTGCCGGATGCCCGTATCAGTCGCGCGCCGCCCGGCGACTTCGTAAAATCGTTCCGTCTCCAATTCCATGCTTTCGGCGTTTTTTTGAACGGTTTTCAACCCCAGCGGACGCACGAGCCAGACCGGACGACGATCCACAAAACCGCGCACGTCCTGCCGGCGGATGAGCGGCACGTGATCGCCGAAGCGGGCCTTGTAAAGCTCCAGCAGCCGATGGCGATGGCCGTCCTCTTCGCGGCGCATTACGCGGAACTTCTCGGCTTGTTCGGGATAATTTTCCTGCAGGCCGTCGGCGAAGTCTTCGTAAACACGCGCGTCCTCCTCCTCGAGCGAGATGGCCAGCGCCAGGATTTCCTGTTCGGTAAGGCTATCAAAGGTTTTCATAATACGATCAATTTTTTTGGATTGGTAGGGCGCGACACTTCCGCCGTCGCTTGGCTATGGCGGGACAAGCCGTGCGCGCCGAAACCGTCAGGACGAACGGCGGGCAGGGGACTGCCCGTCCTACCTGCTGTGTTGTGAATCTTCATAAAAACGGCGAAAACAATCGCGCGGTGGCATCGCGCAATTTCCCCGGAATTGTCCGCTTGTCCACCTCCGCCTTGGTCACCTCGCGCGCGCCGTGGAGTTTTTTCCCGAGGACCACCGCCATCTCGTGCGCGAACTCGCGTCCGTAACACTCCACGTTCAACTCAAAGTTCAGCCGCAAACTGCGCGTGTCCCAGTTGGCCGAGCCGAGCAAAACCCAGTGTCCGTCCACAATCATCAGCTTGGAGTGGTCAAACGGCGGCGGCGTGAGCCAGATGCGGCAGCCGCGTTCGAGCACCTGCCACCACATCGCACGCGACGCCCAATGCACGAACGGCAGATTGCTTTTGGCCGGCAAAACGATGTCCACCCGCACGCCGCGCAACGCCGCGAGGTTCAGCGCCGTGATGAGCGCCGGGTCCGGCAGAAAATACGGCGTGAGAATCTGCACGGACGTCTGCGCCTCCGCGAGCGCGGCGAGCAGCGTCAGGCGCAGTGTTTCGAAATCGGCGTCCGGCCCGTCGGTGATGACCCGCGCGATGACGCCCCGTCCGGTGGGCCGGGGTTCGGGGAACCAGACCTCGCCGTGGAGGGTTTCGCCGGTGGTGAACGCCCAGTCATTGGCAAACGCCGCCTGCAGTTGGGCCACGAGCGGGCCTTCCACGCGGAACTGCAGGTCCTGCACGGGATGGCGCGGGCTGGCGGCCAGCACATTGCCCTGCCGTATGTTCATGCCGCCGGTGAAGGCGATTTGCCCATCCACTGCCAGCAGCTTGCGATGATTGCGCAGGTTCAACGTCATCACCCGCCACGGGGCGAGCGACGGCAGAAAACGCGCGACGGTCACATTGGCGCGTTTCAATTCGTGGATGACGGACGGCCACGAATAGCGCGCCCCGGCGGAATCAATCAGGACGCGCACGGCGACCCCGCGCGCGACGGCGCGGCCCAGCGCGGCGGCGAATTGTCCTCCGGTCGGGTCGTTGTCGAAAATGTAGGTGGAGAGCGAGATGGATTTTTTGGCCGATTTGATGGCGGCGAGCATGGCGGGAAACGCCTCGTCGCCGTTGACGAGCGGCTGGACGTGGTTGCCGGGAGTGAGCGGGAACACGGCGATGCGGTTCACCACGTGCGCGAGCATTTTCAAATGTTCCGCGCCGGCATGCTGCGGTTCGCCGAGGTTTTTGGGGATGGCGTGATGCGAAGGTTTTTTCAGGCCCAGCGAAATGGCGCGGCGGCGGATGCGGTTCACGCCGAACATGAGGTAAAGTATCGGTCCAAATCCCGGCATCAGCCAGACGACCCCGATCCAAAGCGTTGCGGCGCGGGTATCACGTTTGTGCAACAGGGCATGGGCTGAGGCCAGCAGCGCGGCCAAAAAACCGAAGCCCGCGGCCAGGTGCGGCCAGTAGCGGCAGATTAGGTTGAGCCAGTCCATCGTTTGCCAACTTTACGAATGAAGAAAGGCCGGTGGCAAGCATCCGATGATGCCGGGCGCAACCCGGCAAACACATCGGAACGCCGGCCTCCGGCCTGGCACGTTGCCGGGTTGGAACGATTGAGAGTTAACGATTCAACGGTTCAACGAAACCTTTCGCGTGTTTGAATTCAAGGACGAGGACGAGGACGAATGCCTGCCCCGCGTCTTTGCAGTGCCAGCCCATGACATCGTTCCTTTCCGAGAAGATTTTTTACCACGGATGGACACGGATTCACACGGATCGGAAAGAGGGGAGCACAACGCTTGACGCGAATTGCGCGAATTATCGCTGACTGAATTCGCGTCTCGCCCTTATCCGTGTTTATTCGTGTTCGTCCGTGGTTAAGGAAAAAGCTTTGCGGCTCTCTGCGTCCTCGGCGTCTCTGCATTAAAGGCGTTTCCGTTCGGTTGCGGCTTCGCCGCGCCATGCCTTTGCGTTTTAAAATATCCGTGTCCATCCCGCGTATGGCGGCGTGGCCGCCACGCGGCCTTACGCCGTGTCCATTCCGCCTGCGCAAGGCTATGGCGCGACAAGCCGTGGTTAAAAAGTTTGCGTACGCTTGGCTCTGGACTAAAAGCGGTTTGCTCCATTAGCTTGGTCGCGAATGAACAACGGCAATTCCCCGGCAGCGCCGGAAACAACGGCTGACACGATCCAATGTCCCGCTTGCCGCGGGGAGATCAGGTCGTTGGTGAAGCGCTGTCCGCATTGCGGCCGGCCGATGGGCCGGCGCGGTTTTTTCTTCTACACCTTTTGGGCTGGTTTGTCGCTGGTGGTGGCGGCGTTGATTGCCTGCATTTTTTACGTGGGGTATCTGCTGTTGAACCGGATGCTTTGAGAAATGTTGGGGAAGAGTTTGCGGACTCAACCGCGGGTCAGTGAATTCGTTGGCGATTGTTTTGTCGGGCGGTTGAACTCAAATCCTCTGGTGCTGTTTGGTGAACCGGGCGTTTGCCCGACGATTATGCTGTTTTCATTCACCACCCATCAGTTCCCAATCGGCGGATTCTTTTCAGCGTATGCGTCTGACGGAGCACGCCGACATTCCGTCGGTTGGGAGTAAATGAACCAAATCCCAGACACCATTTCCCCCCTTGCCGCGTCGTAGCCTTGGCGAAGACGGGTTGCCGCGTCGTAGCTTTTGGCGAAGACGGGTTGCCGCGTCGTAGCCTTGGCGAAGACGGGTTGCCGCGTCGTAGCCTTGGCGAAGACGGGTTTTCACGGCGGCGCGGATGTATTGGTGACCGGGGCAATATGGGTGAGTGCTCATGCGTGTTGCTCATCTGGTTTTTTTCACGGCTGAAGTTCGCTGCTCGCTAATGGGGCAAAACCATGGTTTGACCCGTTCGAACGGCGGGCGCGTCTATTTCCATTGCGCGCAATGGAAGTCCCGAATTAAGCTCGCGTCGTGTTTTTGTTCTGGTTTTGGTGGACGATAACCGCACTGATGCTCGTGGTAGATGTGGTCTGGTGGGTGGTGGCCATGCATCTGACGAAACGGAGATTGTGGCGGGTCCTGGTGAGCGTCTTTATGGCGGTGCAACTGACCGCCCATCTCTTGTTCGCCAGCAGGCTTGTCTCGGCCAGCCATACCCCGAAGCCCGTGATCGTGCCGCTCGCCATTTGGCATTACTTCGGGGTTCTCGTTCTTCTGCCGCTTGGAATCCTGTTCGCTTGCGCTTGGACGATTCGGGCCGTGGCCCGCGGGAGCGGACTTCGACGGAATCGTCCCGTTGCCGCTCCCGCCAGCGCGAAATCACAGTCGCGCCGCGAATTCATCGGCACCTGCGCCGCGCTGGCTCCGCCCTTGTTCACCATTGGTTTGAGCGGATTGGCCCAGGCGCAACTCAATCATTTCCGCGTGCGGCGCTTCACACTTTCGCTTCCGACACTGCCCCGGGCCCTGGACGGAATCACCATCGCGCACGTGACCGACATGCACGTGGGCGGGTTGACCTCCAGCCGGGTTTTGCGCGAGATGGTCAACACCACCAACGCGCTCCGGGCCGATCTGGTTCTGGTGACCGGTGACCTGATTAACTACGAATTGGCCGACCTCTCCGAGGGAATTGCCCTCGTCAAGGCGATGGAGGGGCGTTACGGCCTGTGGATGGTCGAGGGCAACCATGACTTGCTCGACGACGGCACGGAATTCGAGCACCGCGTCAAGACCTCGGGCGTGCCTCTTCTTTTGAACGAGTCGGCCGTGGCCGATGTTCGCGGCTATCCGGTCCAATTCTTCGGCCTGGGATGGATGGCCGGCGATGCCCGGCAATGCGACCGGGCGCATGCCTTCTGGGTGCGCGAACTGATGAAGCAACGGCAACCGGATGCCTTCCCCGTTTTGCTGGCGCATCATCCCCACGCCTTCGACGCGGCCGTCAAGGCGGACCTGCCGTTGACGCTATCTGGCCACACGCACGGCGGGTATTTGATGTTGGACAGCCGGCACGGTGTTGGTCCCGCTCTCTTCCGCTACTGGTCGGGACTTTACTCGCGAGGACGCAGTCAAATGATCGTGTCCAATGGAGTTGGCAACTGGTTTCCCATCCGGATCAACGCGTCGGCGGAAATCGTCCACCTCACTCTGCGTTGCGCGGGAACCCAAGGCTGATAATCGGGTGTGACCCTTGAGCGGGCTACTTTTCTAGTCTTGACGGAAACCCCTTTTTTCCCCGGCGGGCGCGTCCAGCCGCGGCGCCAGCCAGCGCAGGACGCGGCCCGTCAAGCCCGGCACGCCCAGACAAACGCCGACGTGTCCGTGCGGCAATCGCCAGATGTCGGGTCTCCCCCACACCTGCCAGAGTTCCTCGACGGGTTCCTTCGGCACCATCAAATCATGGATACCTTCGATCAACAAAATATTTTCCCTGGGGATGGCCGGCTGGGCCGAGGTCAGAGCCAGCGGGGTCAGATTCAACGCTTCCCACGCCGCGCGATGCTCCTCCCACACCTCCCGAAGGCGACGCCGGAAGACCAGTTCTGGAAACGAGCAATTGATGCGCACGCCGGGTGCAGTCAGAACGACGGAGGCCAGGCGCGCATCATGGCACACCGTCAACCCCGCCAGCCACCCGCCCAGCGAAATGCCCCACAGCACCACGGCGGGGCAACCTTCCGCCAAAAGCCACCCGGTCAGAGCGCGAATTTCGGCAACCCCCTGCGCCATTGACTGCATCCATAGCAGGTGATTTGGGATGCTGAACGCCCCAAACTGGCGCGGACGGCGTTGAAAATGGTAAGGCAACACCAACGTCGCCGCGTTGAATCCCGCCCGATTACAGCGGCGGGCGATCAACGGAAATCGGAACCGATGATTGGGAAAGTCACCCCCGCCATGCAGCAGAACGATCACCGGCCGTTCCTGCCAGCGCCCCGCGCAGCGGTAGAGCCGGCCATAAGCGACGTTGTTCTCCGCGAAATCGCCCGGTCGCGGCGTGGGAAAGCGAAAATGCAGACCCGATTCATCGGGATTGAACTCAATCCCGACCAGTCGGGACTGGCTTTCGGCGGGAATGAAGTCCGGACCTTTCAGGAATTGGACGGCTTCTTCCAGCCGCAATTTTCGTCCATCGACGGGCGGTCACCGTATGGTCAGGACCTGAATGGCATACCAGTCAATGAATTTGGCCAAAGGCGCGATCATTCGTTTTTAAATTTCTTGCCCTCGCAATCCGGATACCCTGTTTTATGGTGGATTACAGCCGTCACTTCTCCACCTTGTATTCCTTTCGACCGAAATCGCCAAACATGCCGTTCTGATACACAATCACACCAGTTACTTCCCCCCTGTCATTTTTGACGAAGGTCAGTTGTTCATCCTCCGTCGTATTGAAGAAATCCGTTTCCGATTCAGGAAAGTATTCTTCGGCAAATCGTCTTGGATTCTGGCCGATGAACTTCTGGCCGATGAGCGCATCTCCATCGCGTTTGATAGTGATGATGTCGGTGCCGGCGAGCCTGGCATCCGGGGCCATTGAGTATCGTCCCGCATAGGCGTCGTAAATGTGCGGGTCGAGTTTGATGGCGATGTGCCCTTTTTGGCAGGCGGGAGCTGCCGGTGGCTGGTCGGAGAATTTCTCAAATGACCAATCGTGTTTGCCATCTATTCGTGCGGTCAGGCGGGTCACTTTGCCCTGGGTATCCCGGTGGAAAGTCACTGGCACGCCGGCTGCGCTGGCGAGGAAATTGGTCTCCGACTTCGGCTGCAAGTTGAACTCGGTTCGTCCTGTTTTTGACGGTGTACTACCGCGGATCAGCAGCCGGTTGCCGTCCCGACGAACGCCCAGCGTTGACGGCTTTGCCAAACGACCAAGCGCCCATGCGGTGAGACAAAAGAGCAGGCCACAGATCGCCACGACCGAAGCGAAAACAAGGCAGCGCTTCCGGAAACCGGTCTTTCGAAGGAGGGGGGACAGAATTAAGAGGCCGGCTCCGACTACAATGCCGGCGCGCGTTTTGTGGGTTTCGAGCCGTTCCCAAAGCACTTGGGTTGCGAGCGTGAACCTGCGGGAAAGCTGGTATTGGCCGGCATACGAATCATAGAAGCCGGGAACACGTTCCCAGAGGGCCAATTCGGCAGCCGAAGCGGGCTTCTTTCCGGTCAGAAGATCAAGCAGGCGAAGATACTCCTTCAGGCTCACGTTGCCGGCGGGCCAGGTTTTGTGCGCGACAATCATATCCAGCGCCGGCAGGATGGTGATGTATTGGCCGAAGGCACCCAACGCCGTGTAGGCACCCTGGTATGGGCCGGTCGCGAACGGACCGTCCCAGACCCACCACATATAACCATAGCCAAAAGGACCGGCCCGGGTTTCCGCCGGCTGCATTTCAGCCAATGGAGTCCGGACACTGGTGCTGCGGCGCACCCATTCAGCCGGAATGATTTGGCGGTCGCGCCATTGCCCTTGCCGAAGCATAAGCAGTCCCAGACGCGCCATGTCGCGGGTCGAGAGCACCAGGTGATACGCGGAATACTGCGAGCGCGTCATGTCCCCGCTCTTTTGCTGACGTTCGCGGTCGAAGTCCTGCATGCCGATCGGGATTGCGAGATCATCGCGCAGGGCGTCGTAGATGTTTTTGCCAGTCATCTGCTCAAAGGCCGCGCCGGCCGCGTTGAAATCCCAGTTGCTGTACAGCCAGCAGGCACCCGGCTCTTTGCTGCCGCGTTTCGGCGCCACAAACAGCGAGTCTCCTCCGTTGGCAGCCGGGTGATAGACGCCGGAACGTGCGGTGATCAAATCAATGACTTTGGCATGCTCTTCGATGGGCAACAGGCCTCTGACATCGGACATGTCGAGGTCCTTGAGTGTGGCTTCGAGGCGGATTTTGCCACTGGCCACGTATGGGCCGTAGAGCATCGAGAGAACGCTCTTGCGTGCGGACGCCAGGTAACTGAGCCTTTTGACGTCTCCATGTTCATAGATCACGCGGCCATTCTTCATCACCATCAGGCCGGTGGTGTCGAGCGTGTGGACGTATGCATCAACTTCCCGGAAGGTCTCTGGTGAAAGGCCATTTGTTTCGCGCTCCCAATTAACGCCGGGGAAAACCGGTTCGGCAGAGACGTGGATGGCATTGGTGAAATCCTCCGCCGCAGCGCGAAAGGAAAACGCCGACAATAGTATCGTGAAACAAATGACGCGGACGGCAGGGATCATTTGGGAATTATAGACATTATTACCCTAAATTCATCACGGCAGAACCTGTTGAGATAATTGGCTTTGATGAAAGCGCGTCAGCAACTGTTGACGTTGCCCGGCACTCCAGTGCTTGCGACCTGATGCGGTTTTTTGAAGAATCCATGCCCACATGGTCTCACAATCCGACGCCGGAAACCAGACGTTCTCCGTCAGACAGATTCTTTTCAGCGGCATTGTTCCGGCCGAGGGCCGCGCGCACAAAGGTTTTTTCGCGGCAAAAAATTGACGGAATCGGCAAAGAATTTATGGAGGGACTCGGGGTTGTTTGTCTTCACAAAATTGCAGCCCATTGTAATAATTATTCCTTGACAAAAATACACGCAGTTATTATAAACCATTTTTGAAGTGCTAGAAGGGCTTCGTCGCACGAAACATCGGCAACCAAACCGGACTGGAGTGGAATTATTGCCATTGATATTCTGGATTTCATGAAAAACTAGCGTCATGAGGGGAAAGACAACGATGCCAATTACCATCGCCCTGACTCCAAAACAGAAACCACCAAACAATGAAAACGATGCAAACAACAAAGGCGCCTTACGCGGGTGAGCCGTCGAAATCTGCTCTCCATAAGGTCGCTGGGAAAATAAGGTTGTCCAATGAGGGGACAACAACCGACCCATGTGCGGGTGATTACACTGATGGTATTACCGCCAACATTTGTTGGTGCAACTGTTCCTGCACCTGCGAGACTACCTGCTCTTGTTCTTGTTCCTGTGACTGTACCTGCATTTGCGCCTGTTCCTGCGACTGTTCCTGTATCTGCGCCTGTTCAGCGTATCGTTCGGACGACTCCTGCGCCCCGCCGGTGGACTGCGCCTGCGCTCCGCCGGTGGACTGCGCCTGTGCCCCGCCGGTGGACTGTGCCTGTGCTCCGCCGGTGGACTGCGCCTGTGCCCCGCCGGTGGACTGTGCCTGCGCTCCGCCGGTGGACTGCGCCTGCGCTCCGCCGGTAGATTGCTCCTGCGCTCCCCCCGCGGATGGGAGCGACTCAATTGAAAGGCGTGTCGGCAAATTAGAGCCTGCGCTCCAGGCTCGATTTGGCGATATTGGAATAATATTGAATCAAATCGCGAAAACTTCTGGAGTGTAGAGTAATTCAAAATACCGAACCAAAACAACGATGTTCAAGCACTTGGAGCATTCGTCCAGGGTATTCAATGGAAGCAGGTATGAGTTTTATTGCGAACAGGCGGGAACAAATGCGGCCGGTGGCACATAGTTTGACTGAGGTGGCGATGGCCGGTGAAGCAGCTTCCAATCCCGAGGCCCTGCCGAAGTCCACTTCCGACCGTGTGAAGGCGTCTTCCAGCAGGCCGTCTGAACATCGTCCGCCTGTTTTGCAGAGATCGCGATTTGCCCACTTGTTTCACAAGGATGGCGACCGCTGCATCTTCCATGCATTGACCATGCGAATGATTTATGGGGGACCCCTTCTGGACCACGTCTTCGAAGCGTTTGCCAAGGCAACTCCGGTTGAAGAAACCATTGCTCGATTGTCCGCAAACCATTCCTTTCCCATCGTAAATCAGGTAATTGCTGACCTATTGCGGAATGGACTATTAATCCAGGGACCCGAGGAGGATGCAGGCGTGTACCGGAGGTTGTATCGCAAGGGACTCAACATGGCTCGCATCCAACATATGTATATCCTCCCGACAAGTGCGTGCAACTTCAGGTGCAAATATTGCTTTGTTGAAGACGATCAGCGGCATCTGAAACCAGATTTCATGGATACCGCCACCGCAGAGACGGCGGTAAAGGTGTTTGCGAAGCTCAGCCGTGGGTTCCCACAGCCCAGCGTCACCTTTTATGGCGGCGAGCCCCTTTTGAATCCCAAAACCACTTTTTTCGCCCTCCGTCTTCTTCGTCAACTGGAGGCAGAAGGAAAATTTACACGCGGCATCCGTATCTCCCTGTTGACGAATGGCAGTCTGGTCAATGCCGAGGCTGTCCGCGTTTTTCAGGAGACCAGGCCCACCATTGCGGTATCCCTCGACGGACCACGATTGCTGCATGATGCTGCACGAGTGGATGAACAGGATCATGGCACTTTCGATGCGGCACTGGCGGGTTACAGGCGTCTCCAGGATGCGGGGCTGAAACCGGGCATCTCTTGCACGCTCAATGGTTTTACCATTGACCACATTGACGAGCTTGTTGATTTCATTATCAAGGATCTCAGGCCAAACGGGATGGGTTTTAACCTCCTGCTCCCTCAAATTGACGGGAAAACCCCATGTCCCGAATATGACCCGGGATTTGCCGCCCAGCAGCTTATCCGGGCCTTTAAACGCCTCCGCGAAGCCGGAATCTATGAAGACCGCATGATGCGGCGCGTCCGGCCGTTCTTGGACCGGCGAGCACATCTGAAGGACTGCATGGGAGTTGGCGGTCAATTGGTCGTCACACCATCCGGACGAGTGGGACCCTGCCAGGCATTCCTGGGGGTTGACGACGACAAGTATTTTCCCATCGACATCCGGCAACTGGCGGCCCGGGGGGACCGGCTCTCCTCCGCTGCCATCTATGAAGAACCGCTTTTTGACGAATGGTGTCATCGGTTTCCCTTGAACATGCGGCAATGCGCCGACTGCTTTACCATTTCGGTTTGCGGCGGCGGATGCCCCTACGCTGCAAAAGTAACCGATGGATCGATATGGGAAATCGACAAGCGGGTGTGTTACCAGGCCAAAAATATTCTGGAGTGGATGATCTGGGACACATGCGAGCACATGAAGGGGGAATTATGAGCCGCGACAACCGGTGCCGAGACAAACAAATAACGGTTCCACTGCCTGACGGCGGGACAAGCCCCCTGTTCATCGAACCCGGCCTCCTCAAGGAACGTGTCGTCACGCAATACGGTCCGGCGCAGGATGGCATGAAACAGTGGTTTCAGATGAAGTTTTATGACGACCTGTCGGACATCAGGCCGGAAAATCATGCTTACTACAAGCATTACGTGCATAACTTTGTCACATCGTTTTTCACAAAAGACAGGGTGTCAGGGAAAAGGATTCTGGATTTCGGCTGCGGCCCCGGATTCTACTCCGCGATCCTGGCCCAACGCGGGGCAAATGTCATTGGCATAGACAAAAGCCCATTCCTCATTCAAAAAGCAAACGAACACAAGGCCAGGCTCGGACTGGCCGGTGTCGAGTTTATCCAGGCCGATTTCATCGCCTTCGCTCCGCGGTGGGAACCAGGATTGTTCGATTATGTCATTGCGATAGATGCATTCGTGAGTTTCGACTACGGCAGCAGGACACATAAACACGAGGAAGTTGTCGCGGCGTTTCGCAGCATCAGCAGACTGTTGAAGGAAGATGGCCGGTTTCTGATTATCGAAAGTCATCCTTGCTTTGGCCAGGTTTTGCATGAAGTTGTGTCAGATTCGGGGGAACATTTCTGCCTGCGGCCTTCCGGTTACAAGATCGAGTACCGATCGAAGTGTGATCCACACCATTGGTTTACTTTGGATGAAATGACCAGGGCCACCAGTGAGAGTGGACTCGTGGTTTTGCGTATTCACGAGCCTGACCCGGCGGTTGCATTGAAACAAGAGAATGCCGGCGCCTATTCCTTCCGGTTGAAGTACCCGGGCATGATCGTCTATGAAATCTGCAAGCTGACTCCATAGCCGCAGTTTGACATGGGTGAGCGAAAAGAGAATCACCGGCTTCGGTTTCCCCACGAACGGAACAAACAACTCGCTGCAAGCATCAAGAAATCCATTACGTAACTCTACGCCGTGAGCGGTCTTAAACTCGGTGAATGCCCACTTCCCGTCCTTCGCGCCCATCAGCTCGTCAATGGACTTTAGGAAATGGTCGGATAATTCGTGGGCGCTCATATTGCACCTAACGTCCAGAGCTCAGGCACGCGGGACCAACCAGCGTGAACCGCGAAGCGGAACTGGCTTGTCGCGCCATAGCACAGCGACGGCGGAAGCGGCCATCCCGCGTTGCCTGCAGCGATTTGTTAGCCTGCTGATAACACATAAAACACTCGCTCCGCAACCTCGCCGCCCAACAAAGTTTGTGAGCCACGATGTAGTGTGGCTGTGTGGCCGGCCTTCAGACGCAAGATAATCCGGTCAAAACTTCCGTCAGGCCGCTGGTGAAACACAATG
>JBEKZC010000045.1:0-28826 GCA_049510295.1 Verrucomicrobiota bacterium
TTCTTCCGATGTGGTCGGGCCGATTTGCGAATCCAGTGACTTTTTTTGCAAAGACCGCCCGTTGCCAAAAGTCGGCGAGGGCGATTATCTCGCGCTCTTGAGCGCGGGTGCGTACGGTTTTGCCCAGACATCGAATTACAACACCCGCCCGCTGGCCGCCGAGGTCCTGGTGAACGGCCGCCGCGCCGCCGTCGCGCGCGCGCGCCAGCCGGTGAAAGAAATTTGGTCGGGAGAGAAAGTTGTGGCATGGTTGAAGTAGAACCGTGAACAACGAATTTTCCATTGCGGCGCACTGGCCGGGCGGCTTCGATGAAGCCGGCCTGCGGCGGTGGGCGGAGAATTTGCGCGCCCAACTCCTTGCCCCGCAGGTTTCACTCGGCCTCGTTTTCATGTCGCCGAAATTTTTCCCGTTCGCCAGGCAGGCGCTGGAAATTTTGCGCGTTCACGCCCGGATTCCGTTGCTCGCGGGCTGTTCGAGCACCGGACTGATTGCCGGCACACAGGAAATTGAAGATGCAACCGGGTTTGTGCTCGCGCTCTACTCGCTGCCCGGCGCGGAGTTGACGGGTTTTCGTTTCACGCAGGAACAGGTCGAGGAGGCCAACGGCCCCGCCTACTGGCACCTGGAGACCGGCGTCGAACCGGCGCGCACGAACGGCTGGCTCGTTTTCATTGACCCGTTCCATCTCGACGCGGAAAGCTGGATTCGTTCGTGGAACGAGGCCTATGCGCCGCTGCCAGCGCTCGGCGGTCTGGCCAGCGGCATTTTCAACCAGCAAACGACACAGATTTATTTGAACGGCGGCGTGTTTGAGGACGGCGGCGTGGCGATTTCCGTCGGCGGCGACGTGCAACTGACCAGCGTCATTTCACAGGGTTGCACCCCCATCGGCGAAACGTGGACGCTCACGCGCGTGGAAAAAAATTTGATTCATCACATCGGCAACCGGCCCGCCTACGCGGTGCTCGCCGAAACCTTTCAAAAACTTCCGCCCGAGGAACAGCGCAAGGCACAGGACAACCTGTTCATCGGCTTTGTCGTCAACGAATACCTCGAAGATTTCCATCGCGGCGATTTTCTGGTGCGCAACCTCATCGGTGGTGACCCGCAGTCCGGTGTGCTGGCTGTCGGCACGTTGCCGCGCGCGGGGCAAACCATGCAGTTCCAGCGGCGCGACGCCGACGCGGCGACCGAGGACATGAACGAACTGCTCGCGCGCGCGAAAAAACAAATTGGGGGCGCGCCGATTTACGGCGGCTGCCTCTGCTGTTGCAACGGACGCGGGAAGCATTTGTTTGGCCGCGCGAACCACGATGTCGAACTCGTGCAGGAACGGCTCGGCCCGCTTGGACTTTCGGGATTTTTCTGCAATGGCGAAATCGGGCCCGTCGGCGAAAAGAACTTTCTCCACGGCTACACCGCGTCGCTCGCGCTGTTTGTGAAAAAATCCTGACCGGGAAAGGCCGGTGAAATCCCTACGGCGGAGGCATGATGTGCTCGCGAAAAGGACGACCCGACTGAAGGAACTCCAGTAAATTTTCCGCCCGATTGACGGCGGCTTCATTTCCAGCCGTCCGGGCCAGGGAAACCGCCTCTTGCGCAGTGTTGATGGCCTCGGGAAATCTTCCGGCTTCGGCATACGCCGCCGCCAAAGTGTCGAGCAACACCGGATTCCCGCGGTTGGCCACGGCACAGGCATGTTCAGCGAGTTGCAACGCTTCCGGGCCGTTGCGCAGTGCGGCATCGGGACCGGTGGCCAGCAGCCATGCCAGTTCGTTGAGCGCCAGCGGCGAATCGGGTGCCAACCGCATCGCTTCCCGAAGATGCCTCAAGCCGTCCGGCGTGTTTCCCAGACGAAGGAGGGTTTTCCCGAAGTTCAGGTGCACATCCGCCTCATCAGGCTTGAGCAACAGTGCATACGCAAACTGGTTGCTGGCAGTTATAAAATCTCCTTTTTGCGTCAGTGCCAGACCCAGATCATAATGTAAACTTGCGTCGTAGGGAGACACGGCCAGACCGTTCCGGGCAACTTGGATGGCCTCATCATCGCGCCCCAATCCGATCAAAAGTTCCGACAAGGATTGATAGGCAGACAAATCCTCCGGCCCCAATTCCACCGCGCGTCGGGCTTCAGCAATCGCACGCTCCCGTTGACCCTGCCGGGCCAGAATCGTACTCAACACACGGGGGCAGGCGCCGTTCGTTGGCCCCAATTCCACGGCCTGTTCGCCTTGCTGCAACGTCACATCCGTTTGACCGGAATCGTTCAAAGCCGATGCCAGGAATCGCCTCGCCTGTGCATTGGAAGGATCAAAATTGACTGCCTTGGAAAATTCTGACGCGGCGGCATCCGTCTTACCGCCTAAATCGAGCAGGACCCCGAGATACACGTGCGTCGGCGCTGAGTTGCTGCGAATCCATACCGCCGCGAAGCTGTTCATGGCCCATACCAGCAGGACCATGCCGAGCACAAATTGCAGCGGCTTCCGTCCGCGCGTCAGCACATCCCAACCAACCGCACCGAAAGCACATAGCGGTACGAGTGCACATAATCCGAAGAACGCTTTCACCACCGAATAATAAGGCGCCTTCAGGCTCATGAAAATCAGTGCGGTCACCACCGCTCCGGAAAGACCGAGCAGCACGAACCACTCCGCCGAAGGCTTGCGAAAGAAACGCCCGAGCGAGACGGCGGCGCCAGCCAGGATGATCAGTGTTGGCACCAGGGCCAGCAGATAACCCGCAACCACCAACTTGTAATGCCACGGCGGATGGCTGCCCGCCATGCCACCACACAGACCGTCACCCCAAAACGTGGAGTAAATCCCATCAGCAAACCCCGCAAAGACGCTGAACTCCGGGCTGACAAGCGACCGGCCAAAACGCACAAAATCAGCCGCCGTGTGGTAACCGGGGTCCTGCCACCAGCGAAACCCGGAAACTGCGTCCCAGTTGCCGACGAACGGTTTGCCAAAGTGGAACCAGATCCAGAGATAATACCAGCCACAGACCGTGAAACAAACCGCGAGCGTCACGGCCAGGTTGCGCAGCCAGATGGCAGGGGATGATTTTGGCCCCGCCAGCTTGCTTGCCACTGCGACGACGATGAACGGAACGAGCAGAACACTCGTCGCCTTGGTTAGCACGGCCGCGCCCAGGCAGAATCCAAGCCCCACGTACCCGGCTAGGGACGCCTGCTCCGCCCGCAGCAAACGCAAGCAGAGAAATATGGCCGCGCCGGCAAAAGTTGCGGCCAGCGTCTCGTTGGTCACGTATTGCGACAGGTAGAGTTGCATGGGCAAAAAAGCAGCCAGCAGCAGCCCCACCAATTGCCGGCCGATTAGGCCAGGCAAGAGCAATCGCAGGCTCAGAAAAACCAGCGCGATATGCGCCAGGCCAAAAAGCATCGTGAGCGAACGCAGCACCGTACCCGCTGCTTCATCGGTCACCGAGAGGCCGAACGTCGAAAGGGCGGCCGCGGAAATGCCGTAGTAGAGAGGAGGCTGAAACATCTCCCAGCCTTCGTTTGGCAAAGGCAATGCCCGATGTTTCTGGATGTACCCGAGGTAGTCAAGATGACCGCGTACATCGAAGCCAATGTTGGGTGGCAGTAACCTCGTGTTGTTGCAGAACAGCGCCACCCAAAGCGTGGCAATGATAATCAGCAGGACCGTTGCCTCCTGATGAAACAACCGGCTGGCCGCAACGGAGTTCTGCCTTCGAATGCGATCGAACCACCATCGTCCCACTGTCCAGATGGCAATCGAAAATCCCCCAAAAACCATCCAGATTGGCCAGACCATGGCCAAGGCCGCAAATGTTTCCTCTCCTCCCGCCAGGGGATTGCCCCGGCCCGGCATTCTTGGGATCGAGGCGGGCATGGCATGGCGCCGCGCAGAACCTGCAATTGATGTTTCCCAGGTTTGGTCGCTCCGCAAGGCAAGCTTGTCCGTCGCCAATACCAGCCAAAGTGCCGGCGGAGCGTTGTCATTGAAGATTCTGGCCTCGATCGTGTTTGTGCCGGCACGCAGACAGGCGAGCACATCGGCATTTGAAAGATCCTTCCAGTTGCGGCTTGAGCCGATGTCCACCGGGCGGCCGTTGATCTTCAACTGGACGCGTTTGGCTGCGCGCATGCTCAACCGCGCTGCTCGCGGTTGTTCATCCAGTATGAACTCACGCTGAAAAACAGCATCCACATTGGCGATTGGATGGGCTGCGGCATGGGGGGCGGACGGGAAGAGAATCCATTCCGCCCGTCCATCACCGGGCAGGAAAGTGATTTTTGGATCACGACCGCACAGCCACGCCAGCAACACAACAATCGCGCCGGTCAGGGTGATTGCCAAGGCTGCTTTATCCGGGGTTTTTAATTGAAACAACACACCCGTTCAATATTTGATTGCTCGCCTGAGGTTTCAGGCTTGATTCGCCAATTTCGCGCGCGACTTTAGTTGGACATTTTCACCCGTCCAAAGCAAGCCTTGAGAAATCTCATGCCGGAAACCCCTCAAAGGCAGTCACTTTGCCGTCGCCTTTTTCCAAGACACCGATCCTGCCAAATCAACTCCGGTGGCGGAAAAAATTTCTCCACAGCAGCACAGCTTCGTTGGCTTTGTTCGTGAAAAAATTCGGCCCTGGCTGAAACCAATCTTTGCGGGCTTTGCGTTTTTGCTGAAACGCTGTTTTTACAAAGAAAACCTTTGCTTTTGTCCGGTGGCTCGTCATTTTCAGTCTCATCATGTGTCCACCAGAAGAACAGCAGCCGGAATCAAATCAGCCCGCGCCACCAAAAAGTTCAGGCGGCGGACGCCGACGCGGACATCGCGGCGGACACGGACGCCGCCGTCCCGCACCCGCCGGCCCTGTCGCCGGGCAACCGGCGCAAGCTGAATCACTAACACCGCACGTCGCACAACCCGCCGGGATGCCCGAACCCCCGGCACGCTCCGCTCCACCGAGGCAAAAATTTCCACCCGCGGTTCCCGCGCCGCGCGCCGCCCATCCGGACGGCTCCGCCATCAGCCAGGCCGTGAACGAAGTGATGCAAATTGTCGAATCCTTGAGACAGGCGCTCAAGCAAATGGAGGATGTTTTGGAACTGGTCGAACACGCCGAGCGGCAAAAGCTCGGCGACGAACGTGAGATTGAATCATTGCGCCGCGCTTTGCGCCAGTTGCAACCGCCACGCAGCGGCAGAGGTGAGCGACGCGAACATAATGTTTGAAATGATTTTTCAGTGCAGAGACAATTCATTGGGCTGTCTCCCGGGAGCAGGGTGGCAGCAAGTTTGAATTGATCCTGCCACTTCTTCCCGGCTCCAAACGCGAACGGTTATGCTTGATTTCATTGCGGGGACAAAGATAATTTCCCAACCGTCATGAATTTTATCCATCATTCCGCCAAATTGTTTCTCATCCTCCCGGTCGCCTGCATTTTAATCGGATTCAGCGTGACGCCATTAAATGCCGCCGAGAACGGTCTTTCACTCGAACAGCGCGTGGCCCGGATCGAAGCGCTCCAGCAGCCTGCGGCACTGCCCATCAACACGGGCGACAATGCGTGGGTGCTGGTGAGTTCCGCGCTGGTGCTGATGATGACGGCGCCGGGGTTGATTTTGTTTTACGGCGGGCTGGTGCGCAGCAAGAATGTCCTTGCCACGATGATGCACAGCCTGATTCTCATGGCGCTGGTATCGACGCTCTGGATGGTGTTCGGCTACAGCATGGCGTTCGCGCCGGGCAATGGATTTGTCGGAAATCCGCTCACGTATTTTATGTTGCGTGGCGTGGGCGGCGCGCCGAATCCGGATTACGCGGGCACGGTGCCGCAGCAATCATTCATGTTGTTTCAAATGATGTTTGCCATCATTACGCCCGCGCTCATCAGCGGCGCGATGGCGGAACGAATCAAGTTCAAGGCTTACGTGCTGTTCGTGCTGCTCTGGATCACGGTTGTGTATTTTCCGCTGTGCCACATGGTTTGGGGCAAGGGCGGCTATTTCAACTGGGCGCTGGGCGGCCGGGTGCCGGTGCTGGACTTCGCCGGCGGCACGGTGGTGCATATCAGTTCCGGCGTGTCGGCACTCGTGTGTGCGCTTGTGCTGGGCAAACGCACAGGTTATCCGATGGAGCCGATGCTGCCCCACAACGTGGTGCTGAGTCTCATCGGGGCGGGATTGTTGTGGGTCGGCTGGTTCGGTTTCAACGCCGGCAGCGCGCTCAACGCCGGCACGCTCGCCACCAGCGCGTTCGCCGCGACACATTTTTCGGCGGCGGCGGCGGCGTTAAGCTGGGCGGCGGTGGAATGGTTTCACAAAGGCCGGCCGAGCGTGCTGGGTGCGGCATCGGGCATGGTCGCCGGTCTGGCCACCATCACGCCGGCGTCGGGATTCGTCACGGTGCCGGCGGCGTTTTGCATCGGACTGGTGGCGGGAGTGGTTTGCTATCTGGCCGTGACGAAATTGAAAGCGAAGTTCAGTTATGACGATTCACTGGACGTTTTTGGCGTTCATGCCGTGGGCAGCATCACCGGCATGTTGATGCTCGGCTTTCTGGCCAACACGCTGGTGAACCCGGCGATTGCGTCCACGTTCCAGGCCAACGGCGTCACCGTGTCGCTGGCGGGTGGCGCCGGCCAGTTCGCCAATCAACTCAAGGCCGTGCTGTTCACGGTGGCCTTTGCGGGTATCGCGTCGTTCATCCTGCTCCAGATCGTCAACCGGCTGGTCGGTCTGCGCGTGGATGTCGAAGACGAAGATGCCGGCCTGGACCTTACGCAACACGGCGAACGCGCTTATACTGAATAACCGGGAGAAAATTTCTTATGAAAAAGATCGAAGCCATCATCAAGCCGTTCAAGTTGAACGAAGTCAAAGCGGCCCTGAACGAAATCGGCATCCAGGGCATGACCGTCTCCGAAGTGAAGGGCTTCGGGCGCCAGAAAGGCCACACGGAAATTTATCGCGGCAGCGAATACACCGTGGACTTCCTGCCCAAGATTAAAATCGAAACGGTGCTCCCGGACGCGCTGGTGCAACCGGCCGTTCAAGCCATCATCACGGCGGCCAAGACCGGCAAGATCGGCGACGGCAAAGTGTTTGTTTCGACCATTGACGACGCCTACCGCATCCGCACCGATGAACGGGGAGACACAGCGGTGTAGGCGGGTCGGGCTGATTTACTTCAACATCTTTCTCACCTTCGCCGCATCTTGCGTCGGCGGTTGGCAGGAATTTCCAGTGCAAAGATAAACCACCGGGCCGTTCCTGGCGGGGAGCGTCCGGGCGAATTCTTCAACCGCGCCCGCGTTGCCGAGCACGACCTTGTTCGGCTGATAAACCAAATGCACGGCACGCAACAATTCGTGAAAATTCGTGGCATTCGGACTTGCCGCGCCGAAGCGAAGCGAAGGCGGGTCGCCGGCGATGACGACGCGGCGGGGTTCTTCGAGCTGGAAATCCAGCGCGTGCAGCATGAACGGCATGGCCTGCGGAAAATTATGCAGGCGATGGGCGAACAACCGCAGCGTGGCCTCGGCGGGCTGCTTGAAATCCTCGCGCCCGGTGATCGCGGCCAGCTTCACGAGCGCGAGCGTGGCGACGGAATTGCCCGACGGCTCCGCGCCATCGTAGTCATCCTTCACGCGCAAAATCAAATCTTTCGCGCCGCCGGCGCTTTGCCAGAAACCGCCGTTCTCCGTGTCGTAAAATTTTGCAATCATCGCTTCCGCAAGCGCGATGGCGAAGTCGAGATGCTGCGGTTCAAGTGTGGCCTCGTATAAATCAATCACGCCCGAAAGCAGGAACGCGTAGGCCTCGAGCAATTGGACATTGTCGCGTTCGCCATCGCGCCAGCGGTGGTAGAGCGTGCCGGTAGGGCGCGTCACTCCGTGCGCGCCGTCGTTTTTTCCACGCGTTCCATCGGCGGGCAGCCGCCGTCGCGCCGTAGCGGCGCTTTGGCGCGCCGCGAAGGCGGAAGGACTGCCCGCCCTGCCTTGCGGCGCTTCCCAGAGTTTCGCCTGAATGAACGCCAGATTTTTTTCCGCTGCCGCGCGATACTTTTCATCGCCGAGGACGGCATACGCACGAGCCATCGCGCCCAGCATCAGGCCGTTCCACGACGCGAGGATTTTGTCGTCGAGATGCGGTCGGACGCGCTGGCTCCGCGCGTCGAACAATTTCCTTTTCGCCGACGCGAGGAGCGCGGAATCGTCTATTGTCGTAGCGGCGTCTCGGAAGAGCGCCGCTGATCCTTTGCTCGAAAATTGGCGGCGCTCTTCCGAGACGTCGCTACGTCCGTGGGCGGGTGGAAACGGATTGACCACACTCAAAACGTTTTGTTCTTTCAGCGGCTGTGGATGGCTGTGGTCAACGAAGTTTCCTTCCTTTGTGATGCCGAAGTAGCGCACGGCTGCTTTGAATTCATCCGGTGCCAGCAATTTCTCCAATTCCGCGCGCGTCCAGCAGTAGAACCTGCCCTCGTGACCTTCGCTGTCGGCGTCCTCGGCGGAATAAAAACCGCCGGCGGAATGCGTCATGTCGCGCAGGACGTAATTGAGAATGTCGCGGGCAATGGCGGCGTAATCCGTTTCCTTCGGAGGGGCGAGCTCTGGGAGTCCCAAACTTTTTCCGCTTGAAGAGTCAGGGGCTCGTATAACTCGCCCCTCTGAAACCAGGTGGGCGTCAAGGTAAAGTTGCACGAGTTGTGCCTGGTCATAGAGCATTTTCTCGAAATGCGGCACAAGCCATTCGGCGTCCACCGAGTAACGCGCGAACCCGCCGCCCAACTGGTCGTGAATGCCGCCGGCCGCCATGCGATCGCAGGTATGCAAGACCATCCGCGCCGCTTCGTCGTCGTAAAAACGCTTCGCGCAACGCAGCAGCAGCGATGGCAGGCTGGGCTGCGGAAATTTCGGCGCGCCGCCGAAGCCGCCGTGGCGCGGGTCGAACATCCGCTTGAAAGAATCGCCCGCGTTTTTGAGCGCTTCATGGGTCGGAAGCAAATCCCCCGCGTTCACATTCGTGGAGGCGGCTTCAAGGCGCGCATGGATTTCGTCCGCCGAACCCGCAATTTCACCCCGGCGGGTTTGCCAGACCTGGTGAATTTGCCGGAGTAATTGCAAAAAGCCCGGACGATCGGGGTGATTGTCCGGCGGGAAATAGGTTCCGCCAAAAAACGGTTTCAGTTCCGGCGTGAGAAAGACATTCAGCGGCCAGCCGCCGGAGCCGGTCGTGGCCTGCACGAAGGTCATGTAAATCTTGTCCACGTCGGGCCGCTCCTCGCGATCCACCTTGATGCTGACGAAGTGTGGGTTCAAAAACGCCGCGACCTTTTCGTCCTCGAACGATTCGCGTTCCATGACGTGGCACCAGTGGCAGGTCGAATAGCCGATGCTGAGAAAAATCGGCCGGTTTTCAACCTGCGCCTTTTCAAACGCCTCATCACCCCAGGTGAACCAATCCACGGGATTGTGCGCGTGCTGGAGCAGGTAAGGCGATTTTTCGCGCGCGAGGCGGTTGGTGTGTTTGTGAGCGGCGGATTTCATGCAACTCATCAAGATAATAAGCGGGTATAACCCGGGTAAAAGGATAAACATTGAACCGCCAACGCCGTACTTCCAATGTCGCCCGTTCGATGTTGGATGTTGAGTGTTGAATGTTGGATGTTGGCCCGTCCTCCGTAGCAACACTGCGGAGGAGGAATGTTCGATGTTCTCCGCTCTTCAAATTTGCATCGTCTCTGCCACAGCGCCGCGATAAACTTTCCGCATGTTATCCGCCAAACCCTGGCGAGGCGAAGCCGTGCTCCAGTTTTGCGGGGCGCAGCTTCTCTGCTTTTGTCTCGGCCTGACGATTGCCGGCTTGTTGCAAAAGGCCGGGATCGCCGCGTTCCAGCCACCGGACGGTTTTGGCGCGGTGCTGCTAGCCACGCTGGGTTTTCAAGGGGTGGCATGGCTGCTCATTTTATTTTTTTTGCGGCAACATCAAATTGGCTGGCGCGAGGCATTTGGCGTTCGCGGGCCGCAATTGCCCCGCGCGCTGCTCATGGCCATGTTGCTTGCCATTGCCATTCTGCCGGTGGCGTGGGGTTTGCAAATCATTTCGATGGATGCGCTGACGCGGGCCGGCTGGCCGCCCGAAGAGCAGCTCGCCGTAACGCTGCTGGCAAACACGAAATCGTGGTGGATGCGGGTTTATCTCGGCGCGTTCGCCGTCGTGCTCGCGCCGGTGGCCGAGGAATTTATTTTTCGGGGCATGTTGTATCCGTTCGTCAAACAACTCGGCTCGCCGCGACTGGCGTGGGTCGGCGTCAGTTTTGCGTTTGCGTTGATCCATGACGATGCCGCGACGTTCGTGCCGCTGTTTGTGCTGGCACTCGCGCTGACGTGGCTTTACGAAAAGACGGACAACCTGCTCGCGCCCATCACCGCACACGCGCTGTTCAACGCAACGAATCTCATCGTGCTTTGCCTTGCGGAAGGGTTCAGCCGGCAACTTCCAGCACCGCCATGAACGAATTTGAACTCATCGCGCGCCTGACGAAATCGCCGCCGACGAACCAAAATGTCGTGATCGGCGCGGGCGATGATTGCGCCGTGCTCGATTTCGGGCTGCCGGACAAATGGTTGCTGTTTAAAACGGATGCAATCGTCGAAGGCGTTCATTTTACCAAAGACATGCCGCCGGAAAAAATCGGCCACAAAGCTTTGGCCCGCGCCCTCAGTGACATCGCCGCGATGGCCGGCACACCAACCGCCGCGCTGGTGACCATTGCGTTGCCAAACAAGTTCGATGTGAAATTTATCGAAGCCGTTTACGACGGCATGAGTGTGTTGGCCCAAAAACTCGGCGTGGCCATCGTGGGCGGCGAGACGACAGCGAACCCGGAGCGCATTTTGATTTCCATTGCGCTGCTCGGTTTTGCGCCGCGCGGAAAAGCCGTGCTGCGTTCCGGCGCAAAAACCGGCGATGCAATTTTTGTGACGGGTGAACTCGGAGGCTCGCTGGCGGGCAAACATCTGGAATTTGAGCCGCGCCTGGCCGAGGCGCGCTGGCTCGCGGAAAACTTTTTCATTCACGCCATGATTGATTTGAGCGACGGACTGGCGGGCGATTTGCGGCACATTTTGAAAGCGAGCCGCGTCGGCGCGGAATTGTTGAAAGACGCAATTCCGGTTTCCCGCGCGGCGAAGGAAAGGGCGCGTAGCCGCGCTTGTCAAAGCGCGGACAATCCGCCGATTGACATCGGCGGCTACAAACCAGCAATTGCTGCCGCGCTGACCGAGGGCGAGGATTTTGAACTGTTGTTCACGGTGGCGGGCGCCGACGCGGTGAAATTGCTCGACGCGTGGAAAAAACAATTTCCGAAACTCCGCCTGAGCTGCATCGGAAAAATCACGGCGGTGGAAGGCGTCACGATTCGCGACCAAAACGGCGCACAACCGCTTACAGCCCATGGCTACGTTCATTTTACCTGAATTGAAAGTCCCCTCGCCCCAGCCCTCTCCCCGTTTGGCGGGGAGAGGGAGTCCGCAGGACGGGTGAGGGGTTCGTCATTTTGTTTTTTGCAATTGCACATATTGTTTGTACTCATCCTTCCATGACCACGTTCATTTCACATAGTCCGGCGGAGACCGGGTCGCTCGGCGAGCGCTGGGGTCGCTCGGCGCAACGCGGACTGGTCATCGGCTTGTCCGGCGATTTGGGCGCGGGCAAAACGCAGCTCGTGAAGGGTATCGCGCGCGGACTCGGCATCACGGCGCGGGTGCATTCGCCGACGTTCACGCTGGTGAACGAATATGGGGGCGGGCGGCTGCGGCTGTTTCATCTGGATTTGTACCGGCTCGAAACGCGCGGGCAAATTGTGTCCGCCGGGCTGGAGGAATTCCTGCAACCGGACGGCGTGACGGTGGTTGAATGGGCCGAACGGTGGATAAATTGTGGATTGCGGATTGCAGATTGCGGATTGTTCAAGCAGGCGAAAATTGACATTGTCGGCGAAACGGAACGGCGGATTGTTTATGACGATTTTGGCGCTTGAATTTTCATCCGGGCAAAGAAGTGTCGCGGTCGTGCGCCGTCGCGCGGGCGATTCTTCGTTCGTCGCCAGCGAGGTGGTTGAAACCGGCGCCGGCGGAACGCGGGCGTTGGGAATGATTGAAGACGCGCTGCGCGAAGCCGGTCTGGAACGCGAGCAGATTGAAGTGCTGGCCATTGGTCTTGGCCCCGGTTCCTACACCGGCATCCGCGTCGCGCTTTCACTGGCGCAAGGCTGGCAACTGGCGTCCCGCAATGGCGGGATGAAATTGCTCGGCATCAGCAGCGTGGAATGTGTGGCGGCGCAGGCGCAGGCGGAAAAAATTTCCGGCCGTGTGAACGTGGTGATTGACGCGCAACGAAATGAATTTTATCTGGCGGCGTATGAAATTTCGGCGGACGGCTGGCGGGAAATCGAGCCGCTGCGGATTTTGACGCGGGCGGAGGTTGAATCACGGGCAAGCGCGAAAGAAATCTTGATCGGGCCGGAAGTGACACGATGGTTTCGAAATGGCCGGATGGTTTTCCCGCGCGCGGCGGTTTTGGGACAACTGGCTTTGAGCCGAAACGATTTTGCCGCGGGTGACAAGCTGGAGCCGATTTATTTGCGGGAAACGAATTTTATGAAAGCGCCGCCGGGCCGGCGAACCGTGCCTTGACCCTGGGAGTTTTTGGTTCTGCTTGAAGCACTTGACGTGCTGCCACTATTGTCAAATTTCAGGACAGGGAAGGTTGGAGTGATGAAGGGCAATCGTCCGGCAGACGGTGCTTCAAAAGTTAATTTGGCTTGGTGTTTGCCGTCTTCAGCGCACCGTCGCGCAGGGGACACGCGACACAACGGGCAAGGGCTGTAAAACAAGGACATTCCCCCCTCATAATGGCACGTGCCATGCTTAAAATCATTGTCTGGCGGGCAAGAAACGCCGGTAGCGAAAACTCAAATTCATCCATTATGCTGGTTCGTTCTGCACAAACCGACCAAAGGAGTGCGACCAACGCGTTCACGTTGATAGAAGTCCTGATGGCACTTGTCATTCTGGCCTTGGTGATGGCGGGGCTGATGTATGGATACGTGCAGGCCAACCGGATTGCGGAATGGACTTCGATGTCGCTGGCCGCGCAATCGTCCGCTTCACAGGGACTCGAACAGGCACGGGGATGTCAATGGAACTCACTAGCGTGGCCGCCAACGAACGGGCCGGGAACGGGTGATGAATGTCCCCCGACAACCAACTACACCATAGTTTACGTTGACACGCTCGACGTTCCATCAACCGGCTCAACACTTCCAGTCACAAACTACGTCCTCATCACAGATGTTGGTTCAGCCAACCACCCACTGCGACAAATTTCCTCGGCGGCTTACTGGACGTTCTCGCTGACCGGAACCACATACAGCAATGTCGTAGTCACGCAACGCGCCCCTGATCAATGAAATTTTTATCGCACAACCAGATTGGTTCACGCCGGACGACCGCTTGCGCTTTCACGCTCGCGGAAATGCTCATTGCCATCACGGTTTTCATGATGGTCATTGGAGCGATGGTCTGCTTGCAAATCTTCGCGTTGCGCATCTACACGCTGGCGGCAACCAAGACATCAGCCACCGCGGGTGGCCGCAAAGTGCTGCAACAGATGCGGGACCAAATCCGGGGGGCGAATCAGGTGTATGTGGGAAATTGTTCTTCCGACGGTTCCACGTTCCTCGCCATTACCAATGGCAATCTGGCACAGGGCAGTGCACTGAAAATTCTTTCCAGCACGAACCCGATGCCCTACGTGGTTTACTATCTGGACACGACATCAACCGCCCCCACCAATAACCTGATGCAATATACTCTTACGCTCACTTATAGCAACAACATCGTCATCGGCACCAACATCACCTCCGCCATGCTGGCCAGTTATATTACGAACTTGATTGTTTTCGATGCCGAGGACTACACAAACCATATCCTGACGAACAGTCAAAATAATCAAGTCTTCCGGATCACCATGCAATTCTCCCAATGGGAATACCCCATCGCCGTCATCGGCGGCCAGTCTCTTAATGCGTATGATTATTACCAACTGCGGACGAAAATCACACGGCGGGCCCCGGAAATTGATTAAAAACAAGGAGGAGTGTCATGCAAATTTCATTCAAACCAACCCGGCAGAATAAATCAGCCAACGCTTTGCTAATCGTGATGTGCTTCCTGGTTGCCAGCCTGCTGGTCTTTGGCAGCCTGTTGTATTGGGTCTCCAGCAACTCCAAGGTAACCATGGATAACGAACAGTTCATATCGAGCGAATACGCCGCCGAAGCTGCCGTGGAAAATGTTCTCTCCTATATGGATAAAGATTTTCTCAGTCAAAGCTTTCAGCCGGCTTCCAGTTATGCCACAAATCTTCCTCCTACGAACGGTTGGCCCGTCATGTACACTTTCAGTGATACCAACGGCAATGCAGGCCGAATCTCCGTCTACTACAGCCAGCCGCCGGCCGTCATGACCAATTTGGGTTCGGCTTTCTCCAGCTTGTATGGTTTGCCGCAAAATTGCCAGATCACCGCCACCGCTACCCCAACCAACGCGCCTTACATCGTGCCGGCCACCGTCAGTCTGACATTTGAGGCGGCCTCCATTCCCGTCTTCCAATTCGCCATCTTCTACAACGTGGATTTGGACATCAGCCCCGGCTCGGCAATGACTATTGGCGGCAAGACCTTCAGCAACGGAAACATCTGGATCGATCCGCCCGCCCAGGTAACATTTAATGATACCGTTACCTGCGCCGGAAACTATAAGCTTCAGTCGGATCCAAATGGGGAACAAACAGGCAATGTTACCGCGTCTCCCGTAACGCCCATCTACAACTTTACCGGCAACGGCGGCCAGCCACTTTCCCATGCTGACGCAATCGTCCTGCCCATCGGCGCCAACAGCATGACCAATAACAACGCCACCAACGTTGAAGCCATCCTCCAACCGCCGCCGCCGGCCTATGCCCCGGGAACTGCGGCTGCCTATTCAACCAATGGCTTGGTTTATGATTTAAATGCCGCCGATCTCATCATCTCCAACAACATCTACGCTGCCACCAATGGCACCAATATTTACGTCATTTACCAAAACCAATTTTGTGGCAGTATTTTTCAGACGGTCGCACCCGATGCGACAAACATTGTTCTTACCACCACTAATCCAACCACCCATGTAGTCACGCCTGGTTACACCAACAAATACTTTTCCTATGTGACCAACGTGACCTTTTACGATTTCCGCGAATCCGACACAAATTATGCCATTCAGATTGATATAGGCAAGCTCAACACCTGGTTCAACAACACTACCACAACCGGAGGAAGTAATTATAACATCTATAACAACAGCGGCACCACCAGCAAAGGCCACTACATTAACGGCATTTACGTCTATAACTACATTCCTGTCGGCGCTGCTACACTTCCGTGCGTGCGGGTTATCAACGGGAAACAATTACCATCCGCGGGCCTCAGCATTGCCACGCCGGGGCCACTCTATGTGGAAGGCGATTACAACGTCCAAACGGCCACCAGCGCTGCCGGCGCATCTGCCCAGACGCACAATACCGCCTACACCTACCCCGCCGCGTTTTTGGCTGACGCCATCACCATTCTTTCCTCAAAATGGAACGATACCGGCAACGCTTACACCAATGGCGGCAGCTATAGTTCTCGCAATGCTGCCAGCACCACCATCAATGCCGCGTGTGTCGAAGGCATCGTCGTGTCCACCAATTTCACTGGCGCTCCCGCCGGCGGCTGCTACAGCGGTGGCGTGGAAAACTTCCTGCGTTTGGAAGAAAACTGGAGCGGTGACACACTGTGCTACAATGGCTCAATTATCGTTTTGTTCCCCAGCATATACGCGACGAATTACTGGCAGATGCCCGGAGCTTACTACGGCGTTCCCACGCGCAGTTGGGCCTTCGATACGAACTATCTCAGTCAAACCCGCCTGCCGCCGATGACGCCACAATTCAAAAAAATCATCCGCCAGCAATGGACGGGTTACTGATTTCAGTCTCATTTTGGCAGGGCTGCGGCGTTCCGCAGCCCATTTTTTGTGAACGTTTGCAAAGGGAAATCAGGGCGGCGCGGCAGCCCCGTCCGGCCAGTCGGGATCGGTCCCTCCCGCATCGCGGGACGGATACCACCCCGTTCTGATTGGGAAATTTCTTCCGCTCGCCCGTTCGCACTCATAAACTGCCGGCGTGAAAGCCGCCATCCTGCACGGCAGGGAAAAAATTCAAATTGAGGATGTCGCGCCGCCCGCGCTCAAACCGGGCGAAGTCCGCCTCCGCATCGAAGCCGCGCTTACCTGCGGCACGGATTTGAAGGTTTTCAAACGCGGTTATCACGCCAAAATGATAGTGCCCCCCGCCGTCTTCGGCCATGAACTCGCCGGCGTGGTTTCGGAAATCGCGGATGGTGGGGCGGGCAGTCCTCTGCCCGCCGCCCGTCCAGACGCCAAAGACGGCGCGCACGGAGTGACGCGCCCTACCGAATGGAAAATCGGCGACCGGGTGGCCGTGGCCAATTCCGCGCCGTGCGGCGGCTGTTTTCATTGCCGCGCCGGTCAGGAAAATCTTTGCGAAGACTTGTTGTTTCTCAACGGCGCTTACGCTGAATCCATCGCCGTTCCCGCGCGGCTCGTCCAAAAAAATCTCCTGCGCCTCAAGCCGGAAACCGATTTCCGCGACGCCGCGCTCGTCGAACCGCTTGCCTGCGTCGTGCAAGGCGTCGAGGACACGCAACTGCGCGCCGGACAAAACGTGCTGGTCATCGGTGCCGGGCCGATTGGTTTGATGTTCGTCGTGCTGGCCAAAAAGCTCGGCTGCCACGTCACCGTCGCCGGCCGGCGCGCACCACGGCTGGAAGCCGCGCAACGGCTCGGCGCAAATCAGGCCGTGGACATCGGCGACGGCAGCGGATTGGTCACCAGGGTTCGCGAAGCAACGAAGACGCATTTTGACGTCGTGATCGAGGCCGTTGGCCAGCCGGTGGTTTGGGAAGCCGCCGCGCACCTGGTGCGCAAGGGCGGCACGGTGAATTTTTTTGGCGGCTGCCCGTCCGGCACCACCATCACGCTCGACACGACGCTCATCCATTATTCCAACCTCACCCTGCTTGCGAGTTTCCACCACACGCCGCGCACGATCCGGCGGGCGTTGGAATTCATCGAAACGGGCGCGGTTCGCGCGGCGGATTTTGTGGATGGCGAATGTCCGCTGACGCAGTTGCCGGAGTTGTTCAAATCCATGGCCGCGGGCAATCACGCCATCAAAACGCTCATTCGCGTCCACGAATGAATTGGGAGGGACGGCGTATCGCCGTCCCAAAATCAGGGTCGCCGACACGGCGACCCTCCCGGATTATTTCAAAAAATCCTCCAGGTCCCTCTGCAATTTCTGCAGGTCGGGCAGGTTGACATACATCATGTGGCCGGCGTCGAATTCGGCGTAAGTGATGTTTGTGCGGTAGGCGGCGTCGAGTTGCATGTGCCCGAGCGCGTAACGCATCGTGTCAATCGGGCAGACGAGATCGCACCGGCCACCAAGCACAAGCACGCGCATGTAAGGATTCTGGTTCATTGTGGAGGCCAGTCTTTCCCCGGCGTTGGCGTAGTTGTTGCGGACACCGTAATTCCATGGCTGCACGCCGGCCAGAATTTCATAAGGCAAATCGTCCTCGAATTTTAATTCCCCGCGCACATAACTGTTCATCGCCGCGGAAAACGGCCCGAGGGTCGCCGCGCTGGACGGGTCAAAGTCGGGTTGCGGCGACGCAGGGTCGTCGTCGCGTCCGGTGATGCGCGCGTCGTAGGCGCCGAGAATCAAGCCCTGGTCGTGCAGCAATTGCTTGCGGAACACCCCGCTGTCAACCCGCAGATGGTTGTCTTCGATGACTTGCGGCGAAAGGCCGGTGAGCCGCGCGAGTTCGGCAACGACTTTTTTGCGTTCATCGGCGGGCAGCGATTTGCCTTGTTGCAGGGCGGAAGCGTATTCGCCTCTGGCAAATTCGCGCGCTTCGGCGAGCGCCTTGGGCAAATCGGATTGCAACTCGGGCGGCAGTTTTTTGTGGAACTGCGCCGCCGCCGTGTAGGCGGGCAAAAAGAGCGGGAACGGCAAATCGTTGCCCGGCTGGTCAATGATGGTGCCAAAATCCAGAACGCCGGAGACCAAAACCAGGCCGCTTAAATACATCCCGTAACGTGAGCGCAAGTGGTCGGCCAGCCCCGCCGCGCGAAAGACGCCGTAGCTTTCGCCGCAGAGATATTTCGGCGAGAGCCAGCGTTCGTGCCGCGTCGTCCATAGCCGGATGAATTCGCCGACGGAATCGAGATCGGCGGAATCACCGAAAAATTGATCGGGCTTTTCGTCTTTCACCGGGCGGCTGAACCCGGTGGCGATCGGATCAATGAACACCAGATCACTGCCGTCCAAAATGGAATACTCGTTGTCCACCAGGCCGAATGGTAGCGGCGGCAATGTGCCGTTCTCGTTCATTTTCACGCGGCGCGGGCCGAGCGCGCCGAGATGCAGCCACACGGACGACGAGCCGGGCCCGCCATTGAAACAAAACGTGACGGGCCGCGCGGCCAGGTTGGTCTGGCCGGTGCGCGTGTAAGCGACGTAAAAAACCGACGCGCGGGAAGTGCCGTCGGTTTTGAGAATGGGCAACATTCCGGTTTCCGCCACGTAAGTCACGCGCCGGCCGGCGATGGCCACGGTGTTCGTCGTGCAGACCGGCTTGTGGGTGGCGTCGGGAATCGTCGCGGCTTCAACTTTCGCGGCCGGCGGCTCGTTGGTGCCCGCCGTCGCTTCGCTTTGGCGCGGCGAGCCGGCGGATGAATTGGTCGAATTGATTTTGGGCGCATCGGCGGCACGCAGGCCGGCGGCGAAGGCCATGAGCAAAATCCAGTTGTATTTTTTCATTGGCAGTTTTTCGTTTTGCGTCAGGGAAAATGCGCTTTCGTCCCCTTAAACGCAAGTTGTGTGTCGAACAGGTTACCGTTTTGTGAATTGTGTGAAAATGTGAACAACTTTTCCGGGAAGTTCTTGCCAGCGACAGCAATTCGTGAGAAAACGCTTTTGTCGTCAACCCTGACCGGTTCGCGCACAAGACGTGAGATCGTCCTGATCTTGCCGGTAGCATGAGCAAGTTTATGTTTGAAAGCAACAAAACGGTTCGCAAAAGCATCTTCGCGGATTTTTTATTTCCGGCAAGGGCGGCAAAACATGGCTCAATTGTTTCCCAAATGTCACGCCGGCCCGGCGCGATTGGTGTAAGATTCAACCGCAAATGTAATTATGCCTGAAACTCAAATAAAATCAGCCAGTCAGAGAAAACATTCAAACAAGAACGACCTATGAAAAAAATAGCAACTTTAATAACAACCTTTGTCATCCTTTCATTTTTTGCAGCCCTGTCCGCGCGGGCAAGTGTGCTTTTCCAGGATGCATTGAATTATCCAAACGGATGCATTGAGACCGACGGTTTATGGTATGCCTACTCGCCGGCAGCGCCGAAACTGGATGCCTCCATTAACAATAAACTTTTGATTCTCAATCAAAACAACTCCGACAGCGTCGCGGCACCATCCAACAACTTCACCAACACTCCGGGAAACAAGATGGTGTATGCGAGTTTTACCATCAATGTCAGCACGCTGCCGACGGTCAAAGGCGGTTTCTTCGCCAATTTCAAGGACACCACCAATGACTACGTTGGTAAAATTTTTATTGCCACCACCAACACGGTGGTGCCGGGAACCTATCAGTTGGGCATTGATAATGGCGCCACCGCTTCATCCGCCGCTTCATTTTTCCCGTTGGATTTGGCCACTGGCATCACCTATCAGGTTGTTGTCAACTACGACGATGAACCTAATGGCCTTGGCGGAACCCTTTGGGTCAATCCAGCTTCGGAAGCGGATGCCTATGTTTATGGGACTGATAGTTTAACCAATCCCCTTCAAAACAACATAGTGATTTCGCAGATTGCTTTTAGCCAATACGCCAATCAAGGAGTGGCGGCGATCGGCAGCGTCATTGTGGGCACAACCTTCAGCGATGTGCTCACGCAGGCTCCTCAAATTCCTGTGATTGGCATCGGACCACAAAGCACCAATATTTATTCCGGCAACGATCTGACGTTTTATGTGGCGGCATCCGGCCTTGGCCAGTTGAGCTATCAATGGCTTTCCAATAACGTTCCGCTTTCCGACGGCGGGAATGTTTCGGGTTCAACGGGCACCGTGCTCGCTTTGACCGATCTGCAAAACACCGCCAATTACAGCGTTGTCGTGGCCAACTCGGCGGGGAGTGTCACGAGTGCCGTGGCCGTGGTTACGGTTAACACCACGCCCACGCCGCCGTTTTTCGTCACCCAACCGTATAGTTCCACCAACACCTTCGGTTCCACCATCAGGTTGAGTGCGCTGGCCAATGGCACCGGGCCGTTGACTTATCAATGGTATTTTTCGACCAATGACACCAGTTTTAGTCCGGTGTCGGGGCAGACCAGTTCGACCCTATACCTGCCCAACGCCAATTTTGCAGAAGCGGGATACTATTACGTTACCGCCACCGGCGATGGCAGCCAAAACAGCGCAACGGTCACTGTGGTTATCGTGCCGCCACCCACGGTAACGATTGGCTTCCTGCACTCTCTTATGATTTCAAATCCTTCCACATATTATGATATCGAGGGCACAACAGTATTTAATGTCCAGGGTGTGGTTACGTCTTTTGGTTGCGTAGTAACCACAACTTACTCCGACTACTTTATTCAAGACGGGACGGGTGGTGCGCTGGTATATATCAATGGATTCGGCAACACCAACATAATGCCCGTTGGCACCTTGGTGAGTGTGACGGGTGAAGCAGAGCAGTATTATGGAGAATTGGAAGTGGCACCCGACTTGACGGCGGCCACCGGCAACCCCACCAACGTAACTGTAATCAGTTACAACAACCCGTTGCCGGCGCCCACGGTGCTCAACCTTCCGTTGATGGCAACCAATCCGATGGGCGCTTATGGGCTTGGTGTCCAATGTTCCCTGGTCACAATTACCAATGTGTATCTTTACTCCTCGGCATCGGGCGCTGCAGTCAGCGGCAATTTCCCAACTAACAGCTCCAAGACGCTCTATGCGTTCGCCCAACCATATTCGGCCGGCCAGCCGTATATGACGATTTATGTTTACACTCATACCAATGCTGTGAACCAGTTGAACACCAATTACTTTGGCAAACCGATACCCAGCTATGCTTATCAAGTGACCGGGGCGATGGGGCTATACAGCACCACCACCCCCGAGCTTTATCCATCGCGTTATGCGGATTTTGTCACCACTGCGCCCGCGCCCTTTGCGGCTGGCTTGACGGTAAGCAATGGTGTTTCCAAACTGACCTGGCCGGCGGTGAGCGGCCAGACTTACAGCGTCTATAGCGCCACGAACCTTCTCGGCCCGTGGACGCAGACCTTTGGGTTGGGTTATTATCCGAGCACCGGCATTTATACGGTAACCAATGCCGCCGCCACCCGGTTCTATAGAGTCAGCACGCCATGATTGCCGGGCCGGGATTGCGTTATGCGTAAAAAAATCAACGCCTCGGGCGTGAATGCCGCCGTCAAACGGCGCGCATTCACGCTCATTGAGTTGCTCGTCGTCATTGCCGTCATCGCCATTCTGGCGGCGATATTGCTGCCGGTGCTGGCCAGGGCCAAAGACAAGGCCAAACAGATCGGTTGCGTTTCCAATCTGCGGCAGTGGGGACTGTCCATCCAAATGTATTCCCCGGACAATAACGACGGCATCCCGCGTGATGGTTATGGTCCCGACAATTCCTGGTTTTCCGCTACACAATACCAACCGGCGGGCACTCCGGCTGATTCTAATGCCTGGTTCAATCTGCTGCCGCAGTTGTTGGCGGAAAGAAACCTGTCTGCTTATTACTATGACTACACTCATGCACCAGGCACTGATCCAACCAAGGCAGCCACCTATATGCCCTTTCCCGGCGGCAAGGGGCCTATTTGGGAGTGTCCCGCTGCCAACATGTCTCCGGCTACGATTATTAGTGGTTTGAGTCCACCCGATAACGCGCCGAGACCCGATGCCGGTCAGGGTGGTTTTTTTAGCTATGCCATGAACATTGACTTGAAATGGCAGACTGTTAACACCAGATATTTATATCCAAACATGCCCAAGACGACTTCTTTTAGAAATCCGTCCGTTGTGGTATTCATGTTTGACATGGTCTTTGATCCGGTCACTGAAGTTGTCAATGCTTCACAGAATTTCAATTCGGTCAACCCGGCTGGCCGGCAAAACAGTTTCGCCTCACGTCATAACAAAGGCGGGGTGATTAATTTCTTTGACGGCCATGTCGCCTATTTCAAAACCGCTTATATCCAAAGTAATCCTTCCAACGGTGGCACAAGTAGCACAAGTGAACCCTTTCTGGGGGATGTTATTTGGAACGTGCCGTATCGTATGGCAAATCCTTGATTAAACTGCCGCCGCAATCGCGTCGCCCATCTGGCGGGCAGGTGAATTTCAAGCGCATGAACTGCATACTCAAGCCGGGGAGAAAAATACGTTGCAATGCATGCAGTCGTAAAAAATGCGCCTCCGTAATCGGAATCCGGTTGACCAACCCTTCGCCCGAAATCGTAACGATACCGTAACGCAAGCAAGTAAAAAAACCTTGACTTCGTCCGGAGCTTTTTTCATAATATCCGCGCAGAAGAAAAAAACCAGTTGCAACCGTCAACCCTTATGAAAACACATTATTTGTTAACATGTCTCGTCACGTCCACGATTGTTCTGTTCACCTCAAACGCTTTGGCCAGCGACGCATTACAAATCTTTAGCGGTTCCAGCGGTGCAGTGACGTATGATAGTGTTTCAGGCGCATATCCCGTCATCACTGCCATCTTGTCTCAGCCGGGAAGTGGTGATGGATACACTTATACCACATGGTCATTCCTTGCCGCAGATTCGACCGGTTCGCTTGACATATACGGCGCCCTGCCCAGTGGCACCTCTTTCACGCCGGCGGTGGGTGACGCAATCAGTGTTTCAGGAACCTATTCTCCTTATCATCAAATCCCGGAGATTGGAACACTTGCTGCACTCAGTTTAATTTCTTCTGGAAACGCGGTTTCTTCACCCGGGGTCTATACCATTCCGACACTGATAGCTTCAGGCACAGGAGCCATTCCTCAAGGTATAGCCGGCCAGCTTGTGACATTGGACAACGTCTCGCTTTACACAGATTCAGCCGCAACCATTCCTGTGTCGGGCAACTTCGCCACCCACGCCAACGTGACTTTGTATGCCAAAGATGGCAGCGGCAATATCATGGAAATATATGACTGGGCATCATCTTACTCCACTTGTGGAGCGCTGGGGGGCACCCCGGAGCCGACCGGCCTTGTTGATATTACGGGTTTTGTGTCGCAATCTGGAACTTACCCGCCCGAATTGACTCCATTTTCAATCATCTCCGTTCCTGAGCCAACGGCATTGAGCCTGTGCGGCGGGGGCGCCCTGCTGGCGTTGATCTTCCGTTTGCGCAGAAAAGCCTGAGGTTTTTTCTAAAAATTTCAATCGGCGCATCTTCGGGTGCGCCTTTTTAATTGCGGCGACCCAGCCGGTTGAAGAATTACTCCCCGATGATTTTCACCAGCACCCGCTTGCGGCGGCGGCCATCAAACTCGCCGTAGAAAATCTGCTCCCACGGACCGAGATCCAGCCTGCCCTTCGTGATGGCCACGACCACTTCGCGGCCCATGACCTGGCGTTTCATGTGCGCGTCCGCGTTGTCCTCGCCGGTGCGGTTGTGCTGGTATTGCGATGTTGGCTCATGCGGCGCGAGCTTTTCCAGCCACACATCGTAATCGTGGATCAAACCATCCTCGGCGTCGTTGATATAGACGCTGGCGGTGATGTGCATGGCGTTGACGAGGCAAAGCCCTTCCTGCACGCCGCTCTTGCGGACGAGCTGTTCGACCGTGCCGGTGATGTTGATGTAGTCACGCCGATGCGGCGTTTCAAACCAGAGATGTTCGGTCAGACTTTTCATCCACCGTCCTCATCGTCAAACCGCCGCCGCCACCAAATCGCCGGCTTCACGCGTGCCGTGGCCCATTTTGCCGGCGGCGAGCGACTTGATTTTGGTGTTGATGATCTTCACGACGGCTTCTTCGATGGCCGCGCCCGCTTTTGCCTCGCCCAGAAAGTCGAGCATCATCCCGGCGGCGTTGATGGCCGCGAGCGGGTTGATGACGTTCTGGCCGGTGTATTTCGGCGCGCTGCCGCCCATCGGCTCGAACATGCTCGTGCCTTCGGGGTTGATGTTGCCGCCGGCGGCGATGCCCAGACCGCCCTGAATCATCGCGGCGAGGTCGGTGATGATGTCGCCGAACAAGTTGTCGGTGACGATCACGTCGAACCATTCGGGGTTTTTCACGAACCACATGACCGTGGCGTCCACGTGGGCGTAATCGCGCTTCACCGCCGGATACTTCGCGCCGAGTTCGTGGAACGCGCGTTCCCACAAATCGAATGCGAACGTGAGCACGTTCGTCTTGCCGCAGAGGGTGAGTTGCGCGGTCTTGCCCGCCTGGACGTCTTCCGGTTTGAGGCCCTTCCACGGCTTGCCACCATGCCGTTTCTTCGCCAGCTCAAAGGCGAATTTAAGGCAGCGTTCCACGCCGCGGCGCGTGTTCACCGACTCCTGGATTGCCACTTCATGCGGTGTGCCCTTGAACACAAAACCGCCCGAGCCGACGTAAAGACCCTCGTTGTTTTCGCGCACGACGACAAAATCAACGTGTTCCGGTCCCTTGTCCTTGAGCGGACAATCGGCGGCGCGGTAAAGTTTCACCGGACGCAAATTGATGTATTGCTCCAGCTCGAAACGGAGACGCAGCAGGATGCCCTTTTCGAGAATGCCCGGCTTGACCTGTGGATGGCCGACGGCGCCCAGGAAAATCGCCTTGAACTTGCGCAACTCGTCCACCGCGCTGTCGGGCAGCACCTCGCCCGTCTTCAGATAACGGTCACCGCCGAAATCGTAATGGTGCCAGTTGATTTTGAAACCGAACTTCCGGGCGGCGGCCTCGGACACTTTGAGGGCTTCGCGGGCAACTTCCGGTCCCGTGCCGTCGCCGCCAATTACAGCGATGTCATAAGTTTTCATGAGTTTTTGTCTTCGCCTCGAAAGCTTTCGGGGCGGAAAGTATAATCCTAATGTTTTTAAGCCGGGTCGCAATGGAAATGTGACTCTTGTTTCTGCCTCGACATTCGGCACTCGAAATTTGAAATTCCGTCTGATGGTATTGCCCTACAAAGTCGCCACGCTGCTCTACTGTTTCAGCGAGCGCGACGAAGTGCTGCTGCTCGAACGCGCGCAGGAGCCGAACCGCGGCTTGTGGAGTTCCTGTGGCGGCAAGTTGAAAATGGACGTCGGCGAATCGCCCTACGCCTGCGCCTGCCGCGAAGCGCACGAGGAAACCGGCCTTTCATTGCGTTCGGAAGACTTGCATCTCACCGGCCTCGTCAGCGAACACGGCTACCAGGGCCGGACGCATTGGCTGATGTTTTTGTTCGAGGTCAAGCCGCGTCTGAAAACATTGCCGCCCCATCACGCCGAAGGACGCTTTCAATTCTTCACCCGCGCCGCGCTCGAGGGTTTGAATCTGCCACAAACCGACCGGGAACAGATCTGGCCCTGGTTCTGGCGGCATCGCGGCGGATTTTTCGCGGCGCACTGCCATTGCCATCCCGACGGGCGCAACGACTGGACACTGGAAGAATCCATCGCAACCCCAAATCCGAAATCCGAAATCCGAAATCCGAAATCGCATGGACGAACCGATCATTGATTTGCACAGCGATGATTATTTTATGCGCGAGGCATTGCGGCAGGCAATCCGTGCTTATGAAGCCGGCGAGGTGCCGGTCGGCGCGGTCGTCGTGCGCGCGGGCCGAATCATCGCGCGGGCCTTCAACCAGGTGGAACAGCTCAAAGACGCCACGGCGCACGCCGAAATGCTCGCGCTCACCCAGGCCGAGGAAACCGCCGGCGACTGGCGGCTGACGGATTGCACGCTTTACGCGACCAAGGAGCCCTGCCCGATGTGCGCGGGCGCGATGGTGCATACCCGGCTGGCGCGCGTGGTGTTCGGCGCCAGCGACCCGAAGGGCGGCGCGGCCGGCGGTGCGATGAACCTGCTGCAATTCCCCACGCTGAACCACCGTTGCGAAATCACGGGCGGCGTCCGGGAGGCGGATTGCCGGGGGTTGTTGCAGGATTTTTTCGCCCGGCAGCGGCTTTCGGAAAAGTCAGAAAAGAAAAGCGGCAACGATGATTCCGACAGCTCCGGCCGCAACCTTTGATTTGATTCGTTCAGGAGAAACTCACCGGTTAAAACAAAACAAGGCACCCTTGCGGATGCCTTGCTGTTGTGTGAAACAGTAAAATTAAGATTGCGTTTAGTGACCTGATCCCTGCGGGAAATTATACCACGGGAAGACGGCAGCTGCGCCGTTGGTGGCGGTGCCCAAGGCCGTCTGCAACCCGGCAACAGTTGTCTGCTGGGCGCTGCCATCAGCCATTCCGAGATTACCAACTCTCAAATGCATACTAACGGCGTCCCACGCCCACCAGGCTGCAGAACTCCCCGTCCATTTCACGCCGAGATTGTTGGTCATGGTTGCGGGGATATTTGCCGCACCAACTGTTCCAATATTCCGGTCGCCATCCATAATCATCTGCGGATAGGTTTCGGCCGCATCGCCACAGACAAAGTAGCTCGTGTTTTGATCACAGAACTGCAAAGAAATAAAGTTGGTCGTGGCTTGCCGCAGGCTGTCAGACGGACAAAACAAAATCTTGGGCGTGCTCAATTCATTCGACATGACGATCCAAACGTTGGTCAGGCCATACGCGGCAGCACTCACTGGGGTGTTGGCACTATTGAACGAGCTATCAATATCCTCCTTGGCGCCGTTGTAAACCGTGCTGACGGCCATGGGATACCGGTCGTTGTTGTCACCTTCCCAGAGACGGAAGGCAATGCCTATTTGTTTGATGTTGCTGACGCAATTAATGCGTTGCGCCTTGCGCTTGGCCGCGGCGAGCGCCGGCAGCAACAGGGCCGCGAGGATGGCGATGATGGCGATCACGACGAGCAGCTCGATCAACGTAAAGGCCTTGTTCTGTTTCAGAATTCTTTTCATACGTTCAATAAGGTTTTTTGGTTTTTGTTCGTTGGGTGACGGTTCGTCAAAACTACTCAACTCGCACGCACTGTCAACACCATTTGAAAAACTTTTTAGCAATGCCGATGCCAACCGGTTTTCCCGGCTAAATGCCAATGAAAATCGCCCGCGGGCTTTTTCGCGATGGCCCAATGCGTGAAATTTTCACGCATCGCGCGTGAAATTCACGCGCCGAACCACCATGGAGCCAATCAAAATCTCATTTACAGCGCCATGCGCATCGCAAACACTGCTCGACCCGATGGCCGAGCCAAAAGAAAACGCGTTGATGGAAAAAATCGTGTCGCTGTGCAAACGGCGCGGGTTCATTTTTCAATCCTCCGAAATTTACGGCGGCATCAACGGCTTTTGGGACTACGGCCCGCTCGGCGCCGAACTCAAGCGCAACGTCAAGGAGCTCTGGTGGAACACCATGACCCGCCAGCGTGACGACGTCGCCGGCCTCGAAGCCACCATCATCATGCACCCGCAGATTTGGAAGGCGTCGGGACATGTGGACACGTTCAGCGACCCGATGATTGATTGCAAAACGTGCAAAGGCCGTTTCCGCGCCGATCAGACCAATGAAATCCCCTGTCCGCAAAAGCCGGGCAAGATGGTTTCTGAATGCCACGGTGAAAAGACCGCGCCGCGGGCGTTCAACCTGATGTTTCAAACCTACGTTGGCCCGGTGCGGGATGAATCGGCGATTGCCTACCTCCGCCCCGAAACCGCGCAGGCCATCTTCGCGCAGTTCAAGAATGTGCTCGAAACGTCACGCCAAAGAGTCCCGTTTGGCATCGCGCAGGTCGGCAAGGCGTTCCGCAATGAGGTCACGCCGCGCAATTACACCTTCCGCTCGCGTGAGTTCGAGCAGATGGAACTGGAATTTTTCATCAAGCCGGACGAGGTGGTGGAAGCCATCAAAGGCCGCGTGACGCCCGGCGCTGAACTCGACACCCGACACCCGACACCCGACACTTCTTCCTGGGGCTGGGAAGCGTGGCACAAATACTGGGTCGAGGAGCGGATCAAGTTTTACGAAGGCATCGGACTGCCGCGCACAACGCTCGAAGAATACTGGCAGAAGCCGGAGGAGCTCGCGCATTACGCCCGCGCCTGCGTGGACATTCTGTTCAAGTTCCCTTTCGGCGCGCAGGAACTCGAAGGCATCGCCGCGCGCAGCGATTTCGATTTAAGCCAGCACGAGCGTTTCTCCGGCAAACCGATGGGCGTTTTCGACGAAGAACTGCGCACCGCGTGGGGCAAGTTGCCGAAGGAAAAATCGGACGAACTCTGGCGGCGCTATTACGAGAACCGGAAAAAATATCTCGCCAAAATGGGCGTTGCGGAAGAACCGGCTGCCAAGGACGCCACCGAAGACGCGAACGGCCTCGCGAAAGGCCAATACATCCCGCACGTGATTGAACCTTCCGCGGGGGTGGATCGTCTAATCCTTGCGCTGATCACGAACGCCTACAGCGAA
>JBEKZC010000046.1:0-28825 GCA_049510295.1 Verrucomicrobiota bacterium
AGAAAGGATTTTCCACGGCATTCAAACCGTAGAGCAGCCTCGAACCAAAATGAAAACTGTCAACCATGTCTATGCCCTCATGTGTCAACGATGTCTATGCCCCGTGCCCACCCCGGCCCTCTCCCCCGGGGAGAGGGTGAGCAGCGTTACAACGCCGGATAATTTCCCGATCCTTGGTGCCATCACTGATTTTGTGTCATCGGCAGTGAGAGGCACAACTACACGGCCTGTTGCACGGCTCAAAACACGGCGAACGATTCCCCCTCTCCTGGGGGTGAGGGCGGACGTCACCACTGATTTCATGGTCGCACCCGAAGTGTTCTGTTTCACATCATGTCATCCACTGAAAATATCGAGGAACCTGAAAGTGTTTCCACGCATTTTGCTGGCGGCGGCGGCCGCTGCCTGGATTCTCACCGGCAGTGCGATGGCTGCCGACATTTCGGTTGAGTTCAATGCCGCGAACAAACTTTACGCCGAGGGCAAATTTGCCGACGCCGCCACCACCTACAAACAAATTCTTCAATCCGGCGCGGTTTCCCCGGCGCTTTATTTTAATTACGGCAACGCGGAATTCAAATCCGGCAATTTGGGCCGCGCGATTGCCGCGTATCGCCAAGCGGCGCAATTAACGCCGCGCGACGCGGAGGTGCAGGCCAATCTGGAGTTCGCGCGCAACCAGGTGCAAGACCCGACGCTCCGTGAAAGCCGCTGGTCCCGCAGTGCGGGATGGCTCGGCATGCTCACTTTGAATGAGTGGACGGAACTGGCCGTGGCCGCCTTCTGGCTGACGTTTGCCCTGTTGGTGGCGAGGCAAATCCGGCCGCCGCTCAAAACGGCATTGGGCGGTTTTACCCGGGGCGCGGTGGTGGTTGCCATTTTGTCGTGTGCGTGCCTCGGCGTGAACGCCGCAATCCATTTTTCAAAGCAAACTGCCGTGGTCGTCGCTCAAGCTGCCACCGCGCGCAGCGGGCCGTTTGACGAGGCCCAGAGCACGTTTACTGTGCATGACGGCGCGGAACTGGCGGTGCTGGACCATCGCGACAACTGGCTGCAAGTCACCGATGGCTCCGGAAGAATCGGCTGGCTCCAGCGCCAGCAGGTGGAAATTTTGCCCGGCAGTTGAAATCAAAACCGCTGTTCGGCTTGTTCTTGCCAGCCAATGTTTTCCTGCTACTGTATTAAGTATCGTGATGCAGACCTTTAAAAAAGCTTCCACCACCGCCTGGAGACGAAGTGTTTGTTGTGGTATCGCAGTGACCGTTTGCGGCTTGCTGGTTGCGGAGAGTAACGAGGCGCAGAGCATCCGGTTTCCGTGGAGCGGTTACGGGCAGGAGCCCCAACATGACGCCATCGCGTCCGTGGCCTCCCAACCGCTCAATCACATTTTGTGGCATACGCCGGTGGACTTGAATCCGCAGTATAGCGGAAGCGAGCTGCTCATCCACTACGGTTCGCCCCTCGTCACGCGCTCCAACACGGTCATCGTGCCGGTGAAAACGGGCGCATCAGGCGGATTTGAGGTCGAGGCACTGGTCGGCGCCACCGGCGCGACGAACTGGGTGTGTTCCACGGATTATATTCTGCCGCCCCACAATTGGACCCCGAGTTTTTCACCTACGTTAACCCCCAAGAACCGGCTCTATTTTCCCGGCGGCGGCGGGACGGTTTACTATTGCGACACTCCGGACACGACGAACGCCGCTCCGGCCATCGGGCAAATCGTATTTTACGGGCTGACCAACTACACCGCCAATACCAACGCCTACCTGAACAACGTCTTTATCAACACGCCCATCACTTCGGATCGATATGGAAACATCTTCTTCGGGTTTCAGGTCACCGGCTCCACACCGTTGAATCTTCACAGCGGCATCGCCCGTATTGATTACAATGGAACTGGCGCCTGGGTTGCCGCCACCAACGCCGCAAGCGACGTTGGGATTGTCAATGTCGTTATGAACTGCGCCCCGGCGTTGAGCAACGATCACAAGACGCTGTATGTCGCCGTCAACAACGGCAGTTACGGTTACGGTTATCTCGTCGCTGTGGATAGCCGGACACTCGTGCCCCTGGCCAGGGTTCGCCTCAAAGATGTAAAGAATCCCGCCAATGACTCCATTGTGCCCGACGACGGGACAGCCTCACCCACCGTCGGCCCCGATGGTGACGTTTATTTTGGTGTGTTGGAGAATCCGTGGTATTCAAATCATGATCGCGGCTGGCTGCTGCATTTCAACAGCACACTCACCCAAACCAAGGTGCCCGGCGCGTTCGGTTGGGATGACACGGCATCCGTCGTATCCGCCTCACTCGTTTCTGCCTACCAGGGCAGTTCGCCGTATTTGCTGATGACCAAGTATAACAATTACGCCGATACCGGCGGCAACGGCGTCAATAAAATCGCCATCCTCGATCCGCAGAACGGCATGACGGACCCCATCTCCGGAGCCACCAACGTGATGAAGGAAGTCATCACCATTGCCGGGCCCACGCCGGATGCCGAATTTCGTCCCACCTACCCCAATGCCGTGCATGAGTGGTGCATCAATACGGCAGCCGTTGACCCATTCACCAAATCCGTGTTGGCCAACAACGAGGACGGCAAGCTCTACCGCTGGGATTTGACCTCCAACACGCTTTCGGAAACGAACACGCTGACCTCGGGCCTCGGCGAGGCCTATACCCCCACTCTCGTCGGCGTGGATGGCATCGTTTACGCGATCAACAACGCCACGTTGTATGCGGTGGGCCATTGACGGACACGAACCATGCGCCTGAAACCATTCATGCTTTTGTCCGGCCTGGCGCTGCTGCTGTCCATCGCACCAACACGGGCGGACCTGGCATTCGTCCTGACCCCCGCAGTGCAGTCGGACGTTGGCAGCAATGAAGTCTTCTTCACTGGCACGCTGATCAACACGAGCCTGACCGACAATCTGTTCCTGAACGACATCCAGTTCGATTTCATCGATGAGGCGACCGGCCATCTCGCGGCGGACACGAACGCGTTCTTTGCGAACGTTCCCGGCATTCTGTTGCCCTTTGAAACCTACAGCGACGTCGTCTTTGGCATCACGATCGACCCGGCGACCCCACCGGGGCAATATTTCGGCTTCGTCACCATCCAGGGCGGCACGAATATTTTTGCGGTGACCGATCTGATAAGCCCGATATTCGAGGTTTCCCTGCCCCCGGCGGCGTTGGGCATTGCGCCCTCCGGCACCAACGTGGTCCTTTCGTGGGTGTCGCCTCCGGGAGGTTTTGAGTTTCAAAAAAATTCCGATTTGACCACGACCAATTGGCTTACCGTAACGAACATCCCGGCGGTCACGAACGGACAGAATCAAGTGACGCTTTCACGATCCAACAGCAGCCAGTTCTTCCGGCTCAAATATCCCTGACGAAGACGAAGTCAAAATCGGGAAAAGAACCGCCGAATCGGCTTAAATTGGCTCCCTTGCTCATTCCATAGAAAGAACTTTTTCCTTAAGAATATCGCTGGGTAATTCGAGGCGTGGAAAACCTTATAGTGCCGCCTAACGTCCAAGCTCAGCCACTGCCGCCGGAGCGAGACGTGGCCTGCAAGCATGATGTCCAAATCTTCATAACCAGTCACCGGGTCCTATCATCGTCTTTTCCCTGGCATTGACATGGCACTGAAACGTTAAAGAATGTTTCGTCCTGCATGACGCTGGGTGCAATTCCTATGTCACTTTTGTGTCACTCCTTTCCCGTTGAATACCATGACAATGTCTGCTACTCTGAGGTGGCTCAAACAGCAGCGTTCAGACGCCATGAAAAAACAACCATCTCTTATTAAGGCCGCGCACTGGACTGTGGTCATTGCCCTGGCGGCGGCATTTTGCACTCCAGCCCACGCGGAAAACGCCGGCCCGCAATTTCTGCAAGGCTCCGTGCCCCCGGTGATCCCACATTTGTCCGCGAGTGGCCGGCTTACCGCGGAAACGCGCTTGAATCTTTCCATTGGCCTGCCCTTGCGCAATGAAAGCGCCCTCGACAATCTGCTGCGTCAACTTTACGACCCCGCCAGCCTTAATTATCGCCACTACCTCACTCCGCAGCAATTCATCGAACAATTCGCTCCCTCGGCATCGGATTACCAAGCGGTCGCGAACTTCTTCGGCACCAACGGTTTTACTGTTGTGGAGCATTCCGACCGTATGGTCCTGGACATTAGCGGCTCTGTCGCGGATGTGGAACGCGTTTTTCATTTAACCATGCGCACCTACCGGCATCCGACGGAGAACCGGACTTTTTTCGGCCCGGACAGTGTCCCCTCGCTCAATTTGAGCGTGCCCATCCTTCATATCAGCGGTCTGGATAATTACGCGCTAAAGCGCAGCAAACTAATCAAAAAACCCTTCTTGAAACCATCCGCAAACATGGCCCACCAAGTCGGTTCGGGTTCCGGACCGGAAGGCGCTTACATGGGAAACGATTTCAGGGCCGCGTACATTCCAGGCGTTTCACTGACCGGCGCCGGCCAAACTGTAGGATTGCTGGAATTTGACGATTATTACCCAAGTGACGTCTCTTCCTACGAAAGTCTTGCCGGCGTGTCAGTTCCGCTGACAACTGTCCCCGTTGCCGGTGGCATCAGTTCACCCGGGAGTGGCAACGACGAAGTGTCCCTGGACATTGACGTGGCCATGTCCATCGCGCCGGGGTTGTCAAAAATTGTCGTATATGAAGCTCCCCAAACCGCCAGTTGGGAGGACCTTTTAGATGCCATGGCCAATGACACTGTTAATTCACCGAAACAATTCAGTTGCTCATGGGGCGATTCAGCTCCCGACGTGCCGGATCTGACGGCGGAAAACATCTTCAAACAAATGGACGCGCAAGGGCAATCGTTCTTCAATGCCTCGGGCGATGGGGACGCCTTCGTGAACGGGATTCCCTTTCCATCCGAAAGCACCAACATCACCGAAGTCGGCGGAACAACCGTGACGACCACCGGTCCGGGCGGGGCGTGGGTTTCGGAAACCACCTGGAACTGGGGTGGCGCTGTCGCTGGAGACTCCAGCGCCGGCGTGTCCGGCGGCATCAGCGAGAATTTTCCCATTCCTAGCTGGCAACAAGGCATCAGCATGGCAGCCAATGAAGGTTCCACCACCATGCGAAACGTTCCCGACGTGGCCATGACCGCAGACAACGTTTTTGTCGTGGCCGACGAGGGCAGCGACTATACCGCTGGCGGCACCAGTTGCGCCGCGCCGGCATGGGCCGCCTTCGCTGCGCTGGCGAATCAACAAGCCGCCACCTATAGCTACCCATCCGTGGGCTTCGCCAACCCGGTCATCTATGCCACTGGCAAAAGCGCCAGCTATCTCTCCGATTTCAACGACATTACCACGGGCAACAATTTTTGGGCCTTCAGCGTGAATGAATTCCCCGCCGTCTCCGGTTACGACCTCTGTACCGGCTGGGGCACGCCGGCTGGCGACGACCTGATTGACACCCTGGCAGGAGTGAGGGACGCCCTGGCGGTTGTCCTGGGCAAGGGATTTGTCGCATTTGGTCCCGCTGGCGGCGCTTTTACTGCCAATACTCTGACATTTTCGCTTACCAATTCCAGCCCAAGCTCCCTGAACTGGTCCCTCATCAATACCTCCTCATGGCTCACTGCGTCTCTCTCTGGTGGTCTGTTGGCCTCCCATACCGCAACCTATGTAACAGTCAGCCTGAATGCCGCCGCTTACTCTTTGTCTCCCGGGACTTACACCACCGGCGTGCTGTTCTCCAACCAGACCAGCCATGCCGTCCGTACGCGTCAATTTGTCCTGCTGGCCGGACAGAATTTGGTCCTGAACGGCGACTTCGAAAGCTATCCTTACTCGCTTCCTGACTGGGCTCAAACCGGCGACATTGGTATGTATGACGAAACTCCCTATCCCACTTTCAATTACGATTTTGTTGATGACGGCACTTATACCGGCTTCAATCCTCATTCCGGCGCCAATTTCTGCGTGTTTGGAACCGCCGGCGCTATGGGCTACATTTCCCAAAGCATTCCGACGGTCGCGGGACAAAGCTATGTGCTTTCATTCTGGCTGATGAACGCCACGAATGGGACTACCGAAAAATTCCTTGTCAATTGGAACACAAACAGCGTCACCACAAACACAATTTACAATTTGCTAAATCCCCCTGCCTTCGATTGGTCCAACCTCGTTTTCTATGTCATTGCCACCAGCACCAATACAACCCTCCAATTCGGTGGCCGAAACGACCCCAACCTGTTTGGCCTCGACGACGTGACTCTTATATCGATTCCACCATTCAACCCGAGAATCTCCAAAACAAGCCCCAACGCCGTCTCACTCACTTGGAATTCGCTCACCGGTCTGGTTTATCAGGTCCAGTATTCCACCAATCTCCTTTCAACCAATTGGTTTAACCTCGCCACCAACACCGCCACCAGCCCGACCCTCAGCGTGACCAACACCATCGGCCCTAGTCCACGGCGCTTTTATCGCGTTCTTCTGCAGTGATGCATGTGACCGGCTTCACTTTTCTATACCACTCCGTGGGTTAGTCTTGGGAAGGCCCCTGCTTCAATTCTGTTGTTCGAGCAGGGCTTGATAGTCCATCAGGCGCTGGCGAGCGCGGCGGAGTTCGTAGTCGAGTCGGTTCAGGGCCGGGTTGCAGCCAACCATCAGGTTCATTCTACTACACAGGTTCGTTGAGTTGATCAAAATATGCTGCCGTCCGGACAAGCGTGTTCATTTCGGAAGGGTTTTGCACAAGATAGCGCGGCTAATCATTTTTTGCTGTCACTTTAGCTGTCACTGGCCTTCAAACTGCCTACCCGCCTTGAAAAAACCCTTGAAAAGATTGGGCTTTTAAAATGGCTCCAGAGGTAGGGCTCGAACCTACAACATCACGGTTAACAGCCGCGCGCTCTACCATTGAGCTACTCTGGAATCCAAAGGAGAATGAATTTACAAGCCCATGAACTGCGCGTCAAACCGATTCCACGTCAGACGGTGTCCCAAATTGCTGTAGCGTCGAGCCTGCTTGCCACGCCGGAGCATGACGCAGGCGGGTGGCTCGAATGAATCGGCGCGCAGCGCCGACACTACAACCCAAATTTGGACACCACCACACGTCATGCGCACTGGCAGCGCGGGCAATAAAACGTGCTCCGCCCAGCCTGCCGGATGCGCTTGATCAAGCCGCCGCAATCCGGACAAGGCCGCCCCGCGCGATCATAAACCCGCAACCGCTCCTCGTAATAATCCGGGGCACCCGCCGCCCGGCCAAAATAAAAAAGTCCGTCCGACCTGCCCCCGCCAAAGTTCAATGGCACGGTGCTGCCGCATTCGATGGCTTCGGCCAACACCTTGCGAATCGCCCGCCAAAGCCGCGCGACCTGTGACACGGTCAGTCTTCGCGCCGGCAATCGCGGCGGGATGCGGGCGCGAAACAACGCTTCACTCGCGTAAATGTTGCCGATGCCGGCAACGAGTGTTTGATCCAGCAGTTTGATTTTGATGGCCTGCCGCGACCGTTTCAGCAACCGCCCGAACGCCGATTTGTCAAAGGCGCCGTCGAGCGGCTCCGGCCCCAGCCTTTTCACGGCGGAAGTGTCCAGCGTCAACCGGCCAAAATAGCGCGTGTCCTCGTAAATCAAATTTTCTCCCCCCAAATCGAGCACCACCGCCGCGTGCCGGGGCGGACGCCCGTTTTTCCGCGCGAGATAAATCCGGCCGGTCATGCCCAGATGTCCGAGCAGCGTCACCGGTTCCCCGCCGGTTTTCGCGCGAAGCTGAAATAGAAGATATTTGCCGCGACGCGACAGCCCGGTGAATTTTGCGCCCAGCAAAGTTTGGCGGAATTTGCGAAGCGAAACCGGAGCCAGCACCTTTGCGCGCCGCACGTTCACACCACGAATGGTTTTGCCGCGAATCAGCGGGCGCAAATGGCGGGCAAGCACTTCGACTTCCGGGAGTTCAGGCATGGGAAATTATACCATTTCTCAATGACAACCGGAACAAATCCCGGTAGGGCGGGCAGTCCTTCCGCCTTCGCGGCGCGCCAAAGCGCCGCTACGGCGCGACGGCGGCTGCCCGCCGCTTCGTCCGCACAACGATCGCGGCGCGCACGGCTTGTCCCGCCGTAGCATTGCGAAGGCGGAAGTGACGCGCCCTGCCAATATACTGATTCCCGCTGGGAATTGGTATCAGGAGTTGGGAGATTGCCGGTGGGAGATGGGGCAAAACATTTAAATGCCCGCATGGGCTGCGTTCCCCAACTCCCATCTTCCATCTCCTATCGGCCATTTCAATTCGTCACCAGCGTGCCCACTTTTTCACCCATGACCACGCGACGGAGATTATGCGGCTTGAAGAAATCAAAAACGATGATGGGCATTTTGTTGTCCATGCAGAGCGAGAACGCCGTCGAGTCCATCACCTTGAGCTGCCTTTGCAGCGCCTCGAGATAGGTGATTTCCACGAAGCGTTTTGCCTTCGGATTATTCTTCGGGTCGGAATCGTAAACGCCGTCCACCTTCGTCGCCTTCAAAATCACTTCCGCGCCGATTTCATTGGCGCGCAACGCGGCCGCGGTGTCAGTCGAAAAAAACGGATTGCCCGTGCCGCCGCCGAAGATGACCACGCGGCCCTTTTCCAGGTGCCGCACCGCGCGACGGCGAATGAACGGCTCGGCGACCTGTGACATCGCGATGGCGCTTTGCACGCGGGTGGGCGAGCCGAGCTTTTCCAGCGCGTCCTGCAACGCCAGCGCGTTGATGATGGTGGCCAGCATCCCCATGTAATCGCCCGTGGCGCGCTCGATGCCGTGTTCGCTGCCGGACAAACCGCGAAAAATGTTCCCGCCGCCGACGACCACGACCACTTGCACGCCAAGTTCGCGCACCTCGCGGATTTGCCCGGCCATGTGGCGCACCGCCTGGGAGCAAATGCCGACGCCGTTTTCGCCACCAAGCGCCTCGCCGCTGAGCTTGAGCAGAATCCGGGAAAATTTCGGTTTTTTGGCGGTCGTCATAAAACTGGAAGCGCGCGCGGCATCACCGAAATTGTTAACATTCTGGCGACGCGAGGTCAAATCAAAGCCGTCTGGACAATTTGAAAGTGAATGATTAGTGTCCAAAACAAATGCTTGAGAAAACCCTCAAAATCACAGGGGCATTAGTCGCATTGGCATTCGGTTTCGTTTATTTTCTTTACGCATTCATTTTTATCGGTTGGGGCTGGTCAGACAGCGGTGGTCATTGGAGCAATTCGGTGTGGGTCTTGACTATAATTGTTTGGTCTCTTCCCTTTTTATTTTCGTTTTGGATTGTATATCGGTGTCTTGATTCGAGCGTGACGCGGGTGTTACTAGCAGAAACATGTGCGTTTATTGCAGGATTTTTGCTCATAGCGGGGCATGTATTTTACATCCGTGACCGCCCGATTTTAGTCGAACAACAACCGCCACTGGTAGAAATGCAAGATAGTGGCCGTAAGCCACAGTTTCCTCTCGCATATGAAGCGGTGGGAATTGAAACAAATGGCCAATTTGTGCCAGTTATGTTTTTGCGATGGCCATCTCCTGGTTGGCGTTTTAAAGACGTGACTTTTGATCTCAACGCAGGGGCACCAAAAATCGGAGTTTACCGTGGAACGAATGAAATAGCGGCAAACAATTTCTTCCTCGGTGAGTTTCAAATTATTGGCCATCCAAAAACAAAGAAAACTTTGGATGTAATGATTTCATTCGAGTTATCTGAGAAGAGGCAGCTTTTTGTTGTTGTCCGCGACAAGGAAAGAAACATTTCATTCAAGTTAAAGTCAATTAATCCTAATCAAAAATAATGGCGCCCGCGCGGACGCCTTTGGTAATTTTGTAAGCGCCGGAGGCGCGGCAGACAGTAGCCCACGGTGAAACCGTGGGAAAATGGTTGGGATGCATCCAAGCCCCGGAAGGGGCAAAAGAAATGGCCTTGCTAATGCACGAATCTGTCGTCCCTACCGGGCTTTTACGCTATTGATGAACGAACCCACGGCTTTTCGCCGTGGGCTGCTCCCGGTCGCCGCTCCGCGGCTAAAAACAAAAAGGCGTCTGGGATGGACGCCTTTTGAATGATTTACTTTGCAGATTTACGCGGCGCTTTCACCGACCTGAAACCGCACGAAACGGCGGATGGTGATTTCATCGCCGAGCTGCTTGGCAATTTGCGCCACGTGTTCCTTCAGGCTGACCTCGGAGTTCCGCTTCACAAAACCCTGATCCACGAGGCAATAAGACTGGTAAAATTTCTCCAGTTTGCCTTCGACGATTTTGGCGATGGCCTGTGGTGGTTTGTTCTTCACCTGCTCGGCGGCGATTTCCTTTTCCTTCGCCACCACGTTCGCCGGCACTTGTTCGCGCGAAACCACGTGCGGATGTCCTGCCGCGATTTGAAGCGTGATGTCCTTGACGAGCTGCTTGAATTCCTCCTTGGCTGCGGTTTCCGCCCTGCCCGCGCCGACTTCGACGAGCACGCCGACCTTCGCGCCGGTGTGAATGTAGCCGGCAATGAGTCCATTGCCGACGACCTCCATCCGCGCGTACCGGGCGATTTTGATGTTCTCGCGGATTTTCGCGACGAGCGCCTCGCGTTCGGTTTCCAGACTGGCATTGGCATCGGCGGCCAACCGCTTCGCCGCTTCCTCGCAAAACGCGCGGAACAGTTCGTTGCGCGCGACGAAATCGGACTCGCTGTTCACTTCCAGAAGCACGCCGAGTTTTCCGCCGGGCGCGATATATTGGGTGATGGAGCCCTCCCGCGCTTCGCGCACGGATTTCACGGCGGCGGTGGCCCGGCCTTTTTTGCGCAGAATGTCCACGGCGGCGCCGAGGTCGCCCTTCGCCTCGGCCAGCGCCTTTTTGCAATCCATCATGCCCACGCCCGTCATTTCACGAAGCTTGGCAACATCAGCAGCAGTAATTTGAGACATATAGAATAAGTTGTTGGTTAAGTTAAAAGCAGCCGGAAATTCTCCCGGGCCGCGGCAAATCAAGCCGTCGCCTGCGGAGCGGCTTCAACCGGAACCGCCGCAACCGGCGCGGCTTCGGCGGGTTGTGCTTCAGCCGGCGCGGCTTCTTCCGCCGCCGGACGGCGCGAACGTTTGGATTCAAACTCCGCCTGCGCCAGCGTGATGGCCTGGCCGACCGTGGCCAAAATCATGCGGATGGACCGGATGGCGTCGTCGTTCGCGGCAATGGGAAAATCCACCAGGTCGGGATCGCAATTCGTGTCCACGATGGCAACGAGCGGCAGCTTGAGTTTGCACGCCTCGGCGACGGCGTTGTGCTCGCGTTTGATGTCCACGACGAACATCGCGGCGGGAATTCTGTCCATCGCGCGGATGCCGTCAAAATATTTGTGCAGCCGGCCGGCTTCGCGGCGGATGACCGCCTGCTCCTGCTTGCCATAATTGGCCAGCGAGCCGTCCGTTTCCATTTTCTCAATTTCCTTCAGCCGCTTGATGGAGGATTTAATCGTGTTGTAATTCGTCAACGTGCCGCCGAGCCAGCGCTCGGTGACAAAAAACTGGCCGCATTCCTTCGCCGTATCCTTGACGCATTGCTGCGCCTGCTTTTTGGTGCCGACGAACACCACCTTGCCGCCCTTGCGAACCGTTTCAGACAAAAAATCGCACGCGGCTTCGAGTTGCGTGAGCGTCTTGCTGAGGTCAATGATGTGAATGCCGTTGCGCGCATCGAAGATGAACGGCTTCATCTTGGGATTCCAACGCCTCGTCTGGTGTCCGAAATGGACGCCCGATTCCAACAATTCTTTTATGCCAATGCTTAACACAATTTTCCTTTGGTTAAAAATTCGTCCCGCACTGCGGCGACGAACCATCCCGCGGAACACGGGATTGAGTTTGATGTTGTTATGGCCCGCCTTTGCTGCGCTTCCGTCTTCGTCCCGCCTTGCGGGACTTCGACGCGACCGGTCGGCGCGGCAAGCCGCATTCACTCGAACGCGAAAATTAAGGCCGTTTTGCCCCGCCGTTCCCGGCGAAAAGGCTTGTTAGAATATCAAACAAGCACGCGGTGGCAATAGTTTTTTTGTCTGGCGAAAGGAGCGCATCTTGACACCTGCAACAAACTGGCGGCTGGAAGCCGCCTTCACTGGCACGCTGGAAGCGTGCCGCCACAGTGGAGGCAGGCATCCTGCCTGCCAGTGAGCGCGGCTTCCAGCCGCGTGATCCTTTTAACCTGGTGCCGGTGTATAGATGCGCACAAAGCAACGGGGCGCATCTGAATTTTTGAACAGCGGTGGAAATTTCTCATTAGCACCGGGCTTCAGCCCGGTGATGATGGTCGAAAAAAGTCGGAAAGCCGTTTTAACGGCTTCGGCGTGCAGGAAAACCCGTTGAAACGGGTTTTATCCTCGTGACAACTGGTTTCACCCGGCTGAAGCCGGGTGCTAATGAGAGGCCCCCGCGTTTCATTGCACAATTTCGTCTGGACAAACCGTTTCACCAAACGCAGAGTCAAAACAGGAAAATGGATGGGCTGCGAAACAAGCCATCCTTTGACCGGTAGGCATCGTCGCACTATCCATGAGCAAGACGCGAACACTTGAGAAGCTGGCGAAGCTTGTTTTTGCCGTGTCTTCGGAAGCAGAGTTTTTCGCTTACGCCACTTCGCCGCAGATTCGTGATTCCATTGACTGGTCTGGGTTCAAAAGGTCGGCTGAGACGGATTCGAGACCATTTCCGAGTTTGCGTCCGATTCTCGGTCGCATCACCGTGTGTCTCGATGCGTTGCGAACCTGTCGCGCACCGGTTCTATCGAAGAGCACGCCGAGTCGTATTCTTTTCTCCGATGCCAATCCATGTCACACTCATTTTTGCGAACTGAAGAAGGAAGTAGAAGCTTTCAAAAGAGAGTTTCAGAGGCTTTCATTATGAGCCTATTGCTTAGAGAGACGATGCCTAATGCCGCGACAACAGCCACTGCCCCTTGAGTTTCAACCATGTATTATTATACGGCCATTGAGCGATTTGACCGCGACAACGGTGAACGATGGGTGGGTTATACCCGGTGGCTGGGGCGCACCGACCTGACACGCGTCGTCACGCTTGACAGCATCCTCTGTCCCCCGGTCGTTCATGTCGAATCCAGTGAGGACTGGGAGTTCGTTGCGCAAGAGGAGTTCATGCTCGATTTCTTTACCAACCTCGACTTTGTCCTGCGGCGGGTTTCAAGCCATCGTCCCTCGGTGGTGGTTGCCGTCGCCCGGGATCCCTCGTCCGCCGATGTCTCCGATTTCCCGCATCCCGATTTCGAGTTTGCCGGCTTTGATATTGTGGACGCCCAGTTCATCGCCAGCGCGCTTCTCAACGGCTGTAATTTTCCCGAAGCGTTCGATGTCTCGGAGCTTTCATCGGAGTCAGGGCTTATCAAATCGCGGGAGCGAGCCTTCAGGATTCGTGACGCTTTGCACCGGCGCTATCCGAACCGCGACAAAAAGAAATCCCATGTCTGGGCCATCTGGCGTCACACCGGAACCACCGACCGTGGCGCCTGATTTACCGGGGTGCATCTTGACCCCCGCGCCCTTTTTTCTCCCGCTCCTTCTTCTCCCTCGCCTCCCTCAAGGAGGAGAGGGCCGGGGGGAGGAGGCCGATTACAAGCACGAACCCCTCGCCTCCGCCTTCGCCCGGCTTCGGCGCGACTAGCCAGCCCTCGCCCCGTTTGGACGGGGAGAGGGAGTTGTTTCCGTTCGGTGCGTAAGTCAAGCTGCACCCCGCGCCGTTTTTTCGCGCTGGGCGGCTTGTCAAAGGTTCCTGGCTGCATTATCGTCTGACAATGTCGTTGAAGAAATATTTTGCCTTGGCGGTTCTGCTGTTCTGCGGCCTGCGCCCCGCGGGCGCCGACGTGATTCAATTGAAGGATCAAGCCGCCGTCACCGGGAAAATCCTCGCTGAGAAGCCAGATTCCATTGTCGTGGACGTGGGCTACACCGTGCTCGTCGTGCCGCGCAACGTCGTCACCAACATTTCCAAATCCGGCAATGCCGCGCCAACGCCAACGCCAGCCGCATCCAACCTGGTCGTCAGCGTCAACACCCTCCCGCAATTTTTTTATTCGGACAACCGCCCCGCCGCCGCCCGTGACGTGCAGGACCTCGTCAAGCAAATCGGCGAGGCGGTCGTGCAGGTCCGCACCCCCGGAGGCCTGGGTTCGGGATTTTTCATCAACGCGGACGGTTATCTGATCACGAATTTTCACGTCATCGAGGGCGAGACGGAAATCTCCGTTGAAGTGTATCATCAGCACGACGGCCAGCTTGACCGCGAGACCTACAAGCAGGTGAAAATCATCGCCCTCAACAAATTCCACGACCTCGCGCTGCTGAAAATTGAGGACAAGAACGCGCCCAGGTTCAAATACGTCACCCTCGGCAATTCGGACGTGTTGAGCGTCGGTGATTCAGTGTTTGCCATCGGCAGTCCGATGGGATTGGAACGCACCGTGACCTCGGGCATTGTCAGCACCAAAACCCGCCAGCTCGAAGGCGAGCTTTACCTGCAAACCACCGCGCAGATCAATCCCGGCAACAGCGGCGGCCCGCTGTTCAATCTGGGCGGCGAAGTCGTCGGCGTGACGAACATGAAAATCACCTTCGGCGAGGGCCTGGGTTTTGCGATTCCCGTCGAACTGGTGAAAAATTTTCTGGAGCATCGCGATGCCTTCGCCTACTCCACCGACAATCCGAACAATCCGTATCGCTATCTGGAACCGCCCAGCCGCACCAAAAACAAGCCGGCGGCGCAATGAAAACATCAAGGAATCCCGATTGAGGGCGCGACTTTTCAGCAGAGTTGGACTTTAATTCATTATGACCACACGCATTTTTCGTTTCACCCCACAACGCGCGGCTGGAATTTTTTCCGCAACGCTGGCCGCGTTGCTGATGCGGGCAACGCCCGTCTGCGCCGCGATTCCGCCGGCGGAAAACCTGCTGCCGTCGGACACGCTGTTGCTCATCACCGTGCCCGACTTTTCAACGCTGCGCGCCGCCGGCAAGCAATCGCCGCAGTGGCTTTTCTGGAATGACGCGGTGATGAAGCCGTTCCACGACAAGTTTATGGCCAAGTGGAACGAAAAACTTGTCGCTCCGTTGGAACGCGACCTCGGCGTCAAGTTCAGCGACTTCACCGATTTGCCGCAAGGCCAGTTGACCTTGGCCGTCACGCAAAACGGATGGACCGGCGGCGACGGCCCGGCGCCCGGCGTGCTGTTGCTGCTCGATGCCAAAGACAGGAGCGATTTGCTCAAAACCAATCTTACCGCCTTGCGAAAAAAATGGGCGGACGCGGGCAAGCCGATGCACAACGAAACCATTCGGGGCATCTCATTTTCCGTCGTGCCGCTTTCGAGCAACGACATTCCGGCAACGCTCGCCGGTGTTTTCCCCAAACGCCAGCCCGTTCAGGAGCTGGGCAAGGAGAACCAACCGCCGCCGCCCGGCGAAATTGTTGTCGGCCAGTTTGAATCGCTGTTGATTGTCGGCAGTTCGTTGAAAGCCGTCGAACCCGTCGCCACGCGGTTGACCGGCGGTGCGTTGCCGCCGTTGGGCGACAATGCGCTTTTTGCCGCCGACAGGCTTGCGCAATTTCGCGACGCGCCGTTGTATTACGGCTGGTTCAATGCGAAAACCCTTTTCGACGTGCTGGTTCACATTACGCCGCCGGAGCCGAACCCGGAAGCGCCCAGCCCCGTGCCGCCGATTCCGTGGGACAAAATTCTCGGCGCATCGGGTTTGACCGGTTTGAAGTCCGCCAGCTTCAGTTACCGCGAATCACGCGATGGCGCGCGGGTTGATTTTTACCTCTCCGCGCCGGAAGCAAGCCGGCAGGGCATTTTCAAAATAATCGCCGCCGCGCCGAAGGACGCGAACCCGCCGGCCTTTGTGCCCGCCAACGCCGTGAAATTCTGGCGCTGGCGCGTGGACGGCCGGAAATCTTGGGCGGCGCTTGAAAAAACGCTTTCTGACATTTCGCCCGCCTGGCTCGGCAGCCTCAATTCCGCGATCAGCATTGCCAATGCGACCGCCCAGCAAAAAGACCCGGACTTCGACGTCCGCAAAAATCTCATCGGCAACCTGGGCGACGATTGGATCAGCTATCAAACAGCGCCGGCGGGCAAAACGCTGGCGGATTTGAATTCCGCCCCCTCGCTTTTCCTGTTTGCCGCGTTGAATCCCGACCAGGCCGTGCTGGCGATTAAAAACGTTGCCTCGCTCACCTCCTCGCAGGAAAACGCACCCGCGCCGCGTCAATTTTTGGGCCGGACCATTTACACGATTGCCCTGCCCTCGCGCCCCGCCGCGCCGCGTTCGCTTTACTGCGCGTCCAGCGGCGGTTATGTCGCCCTGACGACGGATGTTTCGATGATTGAGACTTATCTGCGAAGCGCCGACAGCAAGGCCAGGCCGTTGCGCGAAACCGCCGGCTTTGCCGACGCCGCACAGCACATTGGCGGCGCGGGCAATGGCCTGTTCGCCTATCAAAACCAGCGTGAAACCATGCGCGCGGCCTTTACCGCCTTGAAAAACAGTTCCACGGACAGCCCGTCATCCGGCGGCGTCAATGCGTTCGGCGCCCTGCCTTTTGCCTCGCCGGGGAAAATCTTCGGTGGATGGCTGGATTTTTCGCTGCTGCCGGAATACGACAAGGTTTCCAAATACTTTTATTTTTCCGTCACCAGCGGCAATGTTACGGCGGACGGTTTTTCCTTCAAAATTTTCGCCCCGCGCCCGCCGCAGGTGAATTGAACCCAAACTCCGAAATGACGGAAAACAGGCTTCATGATGAATGGTACAATTAATGAAATAGCTATTTCATTAATTGTACCCATGGCATGATCGGTTGTTCAAAACACTGGCAGAATACTTTCCCGGCACACGCCCAATCCCACCTGGCTGCGGCCGGGACTCCGATAAATCGCGAGCAGGCGACCGCACTCCGCCAGCGCAGAAATTCAATTTCGGAGTCCGGGTTGAAATGTCCCGGGAACGCCGTTGTCCCCGCCAGCCAGATGATGAAATGCCGGCGGGACGCCGGCGCTCCCAGGTGATGGAATCCCGTTTTCCGAATCATTCCTGCGGATAAACCAGGATGCGGTCATGCACCACGACGATCAAATCGTTCTTTTTGTCGCCGGTGACATCGGCCACGAGCGCCTCGCGCGGTTCGGGCAAGGCGTCCGTGCGTCCGCGGAAGGTGTGCTGCTCGAACACCTGCCAGCGATTGGAAGGGACGAGCTTGTGATGTGAATCAAAGCTGACGATGTCGAGATAGTTTTTTGCCGTTTCCAAAAACACCAAATCCTTGCGCCCGGTGTTGCTCAAATCGCCCGCCACCACGTCATTCAAATACCCGTCCTTGACCGGTGTGTCGTAGCCATCAAGCGCGGTCAATTCCCAAACCTCACCCGCCAGGGGCATCCACGCGACGGCGTTCTGGCCGAGAAACGCCACGCTCTGGATATTCGTGCCGCCGAGCGCGACCGATTGCAAACCAACGAAGTCCGACACCGGCAACTCCACGTTGCGGGACACCCGCCACACACCCGCCGCATCGCGCTCGCACAACGTCAACTGCTTGTGCTCCGCATCGAGCAGGAAAATCGCCGGCACGTTGTTCGTGCCATTCCGCACCGCCGTGGCGCCGACAATGCGCGAATCGCCCGCCGCGCCGTTGATTTGATCCTTCACGCGAAAAACCCAGTCCGGTTGATTGGTTGAACCTGGGGTTTTGATTTCCTGTTCGAGCACGACGGCGCGCACGAAATTTTTCTGCGGCAACAACAACTCCGGCTTGCCGTCGCCGTCCACGTCCGCCGACGCCAGCCACGGCTGCTCAATCGCGCCGCCGGGCGGGTCCACGTCCACTTCATCGAAATCTCCGCCGGATTTTTGCAACAGCACCTTGATTTTTTCATACGGAATCAGCGCGACCAAATCCGCCCGCCCATCCTGGTTGACATCCTGAATGGCCAGGGTAGTGGGATTGGATTTGAAATTTTCACTGAGCTTTTGCGTCCGCATTTTGCCGTCCGCCGCGCGGGTTACGAGCGAGCGATGGCCGTTCTGATCCACAATCACGCAAAGCGACGGCTTCGCGCCGGGCTTCAATGCGCCGACGGCCATCACGAGCGGTTTGCCGTCGAACGGAATGAGCGTTGGAAACGGCAGCCGGCCGTTTTTATCAAATTGCGCCACGCCGACCGCGTTTTCGTCGCGGCTCAGGAGAAAAATACTTGGATGGCCGTTGCCATTCCAATCCGCCGCCGCGAGCTGGCTCACGCCGGCCAGGGTGGGAAAGGTCTTGGGCGGGGCGAGCGAACCATCCGGCTGCTGGAAATAAACCGAAAGCTGGCCGCTGGCCGGCTCCGCCACGAGCAAATCGGGACGTCCGTCGCCGTTGACATCGGCCCAAAGCAGGCCGCGTTGCGCCGCGTCCGTCTTGTTCAGCGGCAGAATTTGAAATTGTCCGCGCCGGAATGCGCCGGACAAAATTTCGGCGGGCTGGCGCGTGAATTGCGAAACCGACGCGCGGCCGGAATCCCGCGCAATGGTCACGATGTAATTTTTGCCGTCACCTTCGAGGGTATCCGCGCAAAACGAGCGCAGGGGCGCTGTTTTGAAATAAATTTCCGGCCCAAGCTGACCGGCGGTGTTTTGCAGCCGGAACCGCAACGGTGTCGGGCTGTCCCAATCCACCAGCAGCAAATCGTTCCGGCCGTCGCCGTTCACATCCACAATTTGCACGGATTTGGGCGTGCCCGAGCACGGAATTTTTTGCGGCTCGCCGAGCGTGTGGTCCGGCAATTGCGGCAGGAAATACAGCGAGCCGTTGTCGCCGAGCAAAACCAGGTCGGTCCGGCCATCCCCATTCAAATCACCTGCCGTCAGCGCATTCGCGTTCAACTGTCCATCCACGATGTGCCAGCGTTTCGGCTTGCTCCAGCCATTGGTGCCTTCGTTGTAAATCACCTCGAGGTCCTTCGCATCGCCGTAAAAAGCGATGTCGGGACGGCCGTCGCCGTTGAGATCGGTTACCACCATCGCGCCCAGACGCTCGTCGGTGGGAATGGAATCGATGCGAAAACGCGCGCCGGGCGGCAGTTCATTGATTTCGAGTTTGCGCGGCGGGCTGGCGGCGGCGGCCCGGTTGGTTTTGCCCGTTTGATTGTAAAGCAAATCGATTTTTGAGTGCAGGTTATCAGCGACGATGAGGTCGTTCAAGCCGTCGCCGTCCAGATCCGCCGCGTGCAGCAGGTTGATTAGATCGTCAATCGGAAAGATTTCCGGGCCGGTGAAACCGAAACTGTTCGTGACGTTTTCGCCATGCCCGACGAAAGCCAAAGCGAAAACCAAGGCCGATAAAACGCTGTAGCGCGACAATTTGATAACTTGCATAAGATGTCTGCAACCTGCCATTCGACAGCGCGCTTGGCCAGTTTATTTCACTTCTTTCGTAGCAGCCGACGTGAGTCGGCTCATTTTTCCGAAGTTTGAGCGGATTGACATCCGCTGCTACAATCTTGAATTCTATTCGCCGATGAAGTGCAAGGTGACGCGGCGCGCGTGTCCGCGAACGCGGTGTTCCCACAAATAAATCCCCTGCCAGGTGCCAAGCGCCAGCCGGCCACCCTGGATGGGAAGGCTCAAATTCACCGCGGTTAACGCCGTGCGAATGTGCGCCGGCATGTCGTCGTCGCCTTCGGTGGTGTGAATGAACAGCGGGTCGCCGTCGGGGACCAGCCGTTTGAAAAACGCCTCCAAATCGCGCCGCACGTCCGGGTCGGCGTTTTCCTGAATCAGCAGCGAGGCCGAAGTGTGCTGCAAATGAATCGTCAGCAGGCCGTCCTGGAACTGGTTTTGATCCACCCACTGTTCAACTTCGCGCGTGAACTCGCAAAGCCCGCGGCCGCGGGTCGGGATCGTTAATTCATGGAAAGCCTGGCGCAGCATATTGGTGTAAATAACAACAACGTGTTGGAGCATTGGAGTATTGGAGTGATGGGTTCCAACGCCACGCCACGCCAACACTCCATTACTCCGTTTTGTGTTTTACTGCGGATTCACCGGCGCGCTTTTCGCGTCCAGCATTTTCTCCAGGTCCGGATTACGCGGCTGGCCGGCGTCGAGCGCCTTTTGATAATGCCAGCGCGCCAGTTCCACCAAGGGCGGCGCCTGGCTGATGTAAATCACCGCCAGATTGTTGTGCGCCGGCCCGTAATTGGGGTCGAGTTGTATCGCCTTGCGCAACGCCGTTTCCGCCGGCGCGCGCAAGCCCTTGTGACTGAGCGTGACGCCGAGATAATTTTGAATTTCAGGATTCCGCGGATCCAGCTTCGCCGCCCGGCTCAACGCGTCGAGCGCTTCGTCGTATTTTTCGCGGAGAAATTCAAGACGGCCAAGCGTTGCCAGGTTGTAGGGGTCGTCCGGACTTTGAGTGACGGCGGCTTTGATGTGTTTTTCCGCATCGTCGAGCCGGCCCTGCTCCATCTCAATCGTCGCCAGGTTGGCCAGCACCAATCCGTTGTTTTCATCATGCTGCAAAATTTTCTGATAATCATCCTCCGCTTTGTCATATTGCCGGGCGGAAAAATAATGTTGCGCCTCGGCCACCAGTTGGGCCGCGCCGCCGGGCAATTCCTTGATGGATTTTTTCTCCAGGTTGCGATTGGCCAGTTGCGGCGTGGACGGCTTGAACCAGGCCAGTTCCTCCGGCGTGAAAGGAACAACCTGCGCTTCGTCCACCGCCAGCCGCGCGCGCAAGGCGTTCACTTCATCGCTCAACACGTTGATTCGCGCCGCGGCGTCCTGTTTCCGGCGGCCGTAAAGTTCCTTGTTCGCCTCACCCAGTTTCGCCAGCAAATCGTTGCGCTCCTGTGTCAACGCCCGGAGGCGCGCCTCGTTTTCCGCCGGGTTGGGCGCCGGGACCGGCGCGGAATTCACCGCCGTGATCTGCAACTGCCGCACGCGATTTTCCAGGGCCGACTTTTCCAAAAAACCCACTGCGGAAGCCGCCTGCAACGCGGCGATCTGTTTCCGCATCCCGTTCAATTCGGAATTCAGCCGGGCGGCCTCGACCGGGTCCGGCGCCGCCGGTTTGAAATCGGCAATCTGTTTTTTGAGCAGCGCATTTTCCTCGCGCAGCGCCTGAATCGTATCGGGACTGGCCAGCAACGCCTGGACGCGCGATTGCAGCGCCTGATTTTCCAGGGCCAGTTTGTTGGCGCGCGCCGTTTGCCCGGCCAATTTTTGATTTGCCTCGGCCAGGGCCAGTTCCGCCAGTTTCAAGGCGTCCGATTCCGCAACCGCCGGCCCCATCGCCGTTCCGGCTGTTCCCTGCGCCAGGCTGACCTTGAGCAAATCGTTTTCCTTCATCAGCGACCGGATTTTCGCCCTCGCCTGGGTCAGTTCGCGCGAATCAATTGCCGCCGGTTGCGCCGCCAGCGCCTCCTGGAGCTTGGCCTGAAGCGTCGTGTTGTCCACCTGCAATTTTTGCACCTGCTCATGCAACGCGCCGAACTGCGCCTCCAAATCGGCGGCGGAGGTTGACGAAACCGCGCCCGGCGGCGGCGGTGCCGGGGGCGGCGTCCCGCTTTGCGGAATCACGGGAAGTTTCGCCGTCACTTCGGCGATTTTTTCCGCGAGATAATTCAAGCGGAAGTTGACAATTCTCGGGCTCCAATCCGGGTAAATATTCTGGAATTTTTGCAATTCGCCCTGCACCTGGACGTATTGGGCCAGCGCCTGGCGCGGCTGACCGGAGCGGTCCAATGTATCCGCCTGCTGCATCAGGCTGTAAATGACGATGTATTGGTCGTCGGGCCCCTGCTGCGCGCGCGCTGGCGGCAACAGCGCGGCCAATATCAAAATCAACAGGGCAACCAGACGTTTCATATTGACACAATAGCCACACGGAACGCGGTTTGGCAACGCTTCGGTGGTAAGACAAAAATTCTGTGACTGCCGGGAAAGGCTTAAATCCGAAAACCGAAATAAGAACCGCGGATTTCACGGATTTCACGGATGATAAACGGGTTTCGTTTGCGGCGTGGGCTTCGGACTCATCCGGACGGTTTCGCCTCCAAGTTCTGGTTTATCCGCGTCATCCGCGTCATCCGCGGTTTCAACTTCGGAAGTCGGGTTAAATTGAAACATCCAACTCCGCTGTCGCGCGAGCGGGCTCCGCTGTCGCGCGAGCGGGCTCCGCTGTCGCGCGAGCGGGCATCCAACATCCTTCACCCCGTGGAATAGGGGCAGCAATTCCACAGGGGAACTCCAGCATCCAACATTGAAAATCGGTGCAAGACCAGAGTGGGATTCGGCGAACCATGCAGGCTGAGTTTCTTGGTTCGTAGCAGCCGACGTGAGGTGGCTCTGACTGGCTGTTTGATTGAGATCGCTTGGATCATGAACGGCATCATCGGATGTTGCCGGAGCAATGACGTGCAGTTCGGTTCGTCCCTCGTCCTTCTTACTTCGGACTTTAGATGGAGCCTGCTTACGTCGGCTGCTACAGGGATTGGGGGGTGGAAGCACCGCCCCACCCATTGCACCGATTGTCTCTGGGAATTGGTATCAGACACTTCCGTCGGGGCATTGACCTGCCCCGGCGATTTTGGTAGGTTTCCTGTCAGCGCCATGAATACCGCGCTAAATCAGCATGTGCTTGTGTTGAACCGGTTGTGGCAGGCGGTCAACGTCTGCACCGCCCGCCGTGCGCTCATATTGTTGTTTCAAGGCCAGGCCCAGGTCGTGGTCAACGCCGAGGACGGCTCATTCCACACCTTCGATTTTCAGGAATGGCGCAACATTTCCGCAAACGCGCCGCAGGAGGAATCCGTCCGCACCGTTTCCTTCCGCATCCGCGTGCCGCGAATCATTCTGCTGTTCGTTTACGACCGGCTGCCCAAGAAGGAAGTGAAGTTCACGCGCCACAACATTTTTGAGCGGGACAAGAACACCTGCCAATATTGCGGGCGCGTGTTTGACCGGAAGGATTTGAATCTGGACCACGTCATTCCGCGCGACCGCGGCGGGCCGACGACTTGGGAGAACATTGTTTGTTCCTGCATCGAATGCAATACGCAGAAAGCCAACCGCAAGCCGCAGGAAGCCGGCCTGCACCTCGTCCGCAAGCCCAAGCGCCCGAAATGGCGTCCGTTTGTGCAGATCAATTTCAGCCTGCACCGGCACGACAGTTGGAAGCATTTCATTGACCTGGCTTATTGGAACGTCGAATTGGGCGAGGATGTGGAATAGCTGAAATGGTTGAGGGTTGTTGGTTGAGAGTTGAGGGATTCAGAAAGTTGAGGATTGTTAGTTGAGGATGAGGGAGTAAAAGACTTTTCCGTTACTCAATACTTAACATCAACCACTGCTTGACTCTCAACCCTCAACCAACAACCCTCAACCAGCAACCAACCAATAAAAATATGTTCAACTTTGAAAAATTGGAAGTCTGGCAGGAAGCGATTAATTTTGCGGATACGGTTTATACCCTCACCCGGGCATTTCCAGACGAAGAGCGGTTCGGTTTGACGAACCAGATGCGGCGGGCGGCAGTTTCCATTTCGTCAAACCTTGCCGAAGGAAGCTCCCGATCTTCCCGGCCGGATTTCGCCCGCTTTGTTGAGATTGCCACGGGTTCAATGTTCGAGGTGGTTTCGCAGGCAACCATTTCAAAGCGACAAGGCTTTTTGTCGGAAACTGATTTCAATCAATTATATTCCGCCTGCGAGAAACAAAGTAAAATGTTGAGCGGCCTGCGCCGGTCGTTGCTCGAATCGCCTGCTTCACCCTCAACTCTCAACAAAAAACCCTCAACTACCTAGCAACTTTTGCCGGCCGGTGGTGTTTGAATCTTTCGTAGAACACGGTATATTGGGAAACCATGAAGCGACTGGCAAAAATCGTCGTTTGCCTTGCGAGCGGGCTGGTGTTGAATGCCGGCGCGCGCGCGGACGACGTTGTGTTGCCGAACAATTCCTATGCGCCGATTGTCGTTCGTAATGTTTTCGGCCTGAATCCACCCCAACCGGTTGACACCAACGCCACGCAGGCCGATCTGCCTAAAATCACGCCCAACGGCATCATGTCCATTTTCGGACAATTGCAGGTGTTGTTCAAGGTTGCGGGCACCGCCAAACCGGGACAACCGGCCAAGGACGAGTCCTACATCCTCAGCGAAGGCCAGCGGCAGGACGAAATTGAAGTCATTCAGATTGATGAAAAAGCCAGTCTGGTGACTTTCAACAATCACGGCACCGTGCAGGAACTTCCCCTGACCAAGGCCAACCCGCCGGTGGTCAATACCCCGACGGCGGCATCGGGCGGGCCGGTTCCAACCCGGAATTTTACAGCGCCCAATGGCGTGAACAGCGGCGGAATTCCCGGCCATTTTGGCGGCCGTTCCGCCAGCGGTCCCGGCGCGGCACGAAATCGCGGCATGGGTGGTGGCAACAATAACCCTGGTTCAAGTGTTTCCCAAGGCGGCTATTCCGGCCAACAACAACCTCAGAATACAATGACACCGGAAGCGCAGATGATTATGATTGCAGCCCAACACGCCAAAGCCCAGCAAGAGGGCGATCCCATAGCCCCAATCTTTCCACCTACTGAAATAGACGCCGATGCTGGGGTTGTTCCTCCGTCACCACCGTAATAATTCCCCGGCTTTTACACTTTGGCGGACGTTTTTGCAGATTCGATCAATTCCCAAAATTTTGGGTTTGCCTGAAGCGCTTCGTCCTCGCCGGTCTTCAAGCCGGAACGGAACAGAAAATCCTTGAGCGTGTGGCGGCTGAGAATGCGGTGGACGAGCACGCCCAATTCGTGCCGCTCGAAATAGACGCGATAATCACCCACGTGAAACCGATGCAACGTCCGCCCGCCCAGTTCCAGTTTGCCGAACGCGTCCAGTTCGGTGCTGAGCGCCTGCTGGGGGAGGCCGCGGAATTCGCCGAGGATTTGCAATTGCAGTTCCTTGGGCATGCGCGCCACTTCGGCGGCGCTGGTTGGCGTAAAGATGATCTGGAACATACTGGTTGAGGGTTGAGGGTTGAGGGCCAAAAGTCAAGCCGGCGGTTGCCGCCGTCGCGCCGGAGCGGCGCTAGAGCATTTCCAGTTATTACGTAGCGCAGGCTTTCCAGCCTGCGGGTTCAGGCGACTTTCCAGTCGCCTCTTTCGTGAGGATGAAACACGGGACAAGAATGTCCCGCAAACCCGCAGACAAGAATGTCTGCGCTACATCAAAGTTGGAACCGCCCTATGGCGCGCCGCGAAGGCGGAAGGGTTGATTGTTGGTTGAGGGTTTTTTGTTGAGGGTTGATCCTCCGTCGCGCAAAGCGCTATGGAGGACAGGGGGTTAAGCGGGGTTTTCGAGCAACGACCGGCGCAGGCCACTCAACATTTTACTTTGTTTTTCACAGGCGCCATACAAACGATTAAAATCCGTCTCCGACAAAAAGCCTTGTCGCTTTGAAATGGTTGCTTGTGAAACGACTTCGAACAACGAGCCGGTGGCAATCTCAACAAAACGGGCGAAATCCGGCCGTGACGCCCGGGAGCTTCCTTCGGCAAGGTTCGACGAAATGGAAACCGCCGCCCGCCGCATCTGGTTCGTCAAGCCGAACCGTTCTTCGTCTGGAAATGCCCGGGTGAGGGTATAAACCGTATCCGCAAAATTAATCGCTTCCTGCCAGACTTCCAATTTTTCAAAGTTGAACATATCATTTATTGGTTGGTTGCTGGTTGAGGGTTGTTGGTTGAGGGTTGAGAGTCAAGCTTTCGGTGAAACATGGTTGAGGGTCTTTTGTTGAGAGTTGATGGTCAGGAAGAATGTTCAAGCAGTGATTTTCTTAAACCACTCAACATTTTAGCTTCCTCGACGTTTCTAGTGGAATGAGTATTTACGCTCGCCCTCACCTTTTATCCTCTCCCCCAGGAGAGGAAATAGCTTTCGCTTGTTTCTGGTTTTGCCGATGAGCGTCCGGCCAATCCAGTCATATAAATTTTCAAAGGAGCGGCGAATGATTCCCCCTCTCATGGGGGAGAGGGCCGGGGCGAGGGCGGATGTCATCCTTGCATCCTTGAGATCATGGCGGAAAAGTCTTTTACTCCCTCATCCCTCAGCTTTCAACCCTCAACTTTACGAATCCCTCAACCCCGTAAAGGGGCGTGGCTGCGTGGCGAAGCTTTACGCGGCTTCCCACCCTCAACTTTCAACTGCACCCCGAATGCGCCCGCTCGCGATTTATCGGAGTTCGGGGCTCAACTCTCAACCATTGTAGAGTGGTAGCGCGTACGGGAATCGAACCCGTCTTTCCGGATTGAGAATCCAGCGTCCTAACCGATAGACGAACACGCCATGCAAATTATCGTAGCGGAGCGGCGGCCGGTGTCAATCGCGGGAATGCGCCCGGGCAACGAGGGGGCGCCCCTTGACCCTGCGACAAGCCAAGTTGCACGGTTTCGGAAGGAACGCCGGATTCATCCGGCAGGACATTTAATCACGCTTGCCTGCTGCCGCGTGAATGCGGCGTTCCACTGCGAGGCTTTGTCCGGGTTGTCAACCGCGGATTGCGCGGATGACACGGATTTTAACGCCGAGCCGCCGAGGACGCAGAGGTTGGGAACTTTCAACTCTCAACATTCAACTTTCAACCCTCAACTGCCTGTCTCCGACTTTTTTTTGGGCTGCCTGAAGATGGAGGCAGGCGCGACGCCTGTCCTACAGGTTGGCGGTGATGCGAAGTTGCGCGCGTTCCAAAGGGGTGCATCTTGACACTGTCCTTAATTTTCTCCCTCTCCGCCAACGAAGTTGGGGGAGAGGGTTGGGGTGAGGTGGCGCTTTTACATTTTTTCAGCTCAAATCCCCTCACCCCGCCCCTCTCCCCGCTTGGGCGGGGAGAGGGAGTCGAGGACAGTGTCAAGTTGCGCGCGTTCCAAAGTGATTTTCCAAAGAATGCTTGCGCCGGAAATAATGGCATTTATGATTTCGTGGTCATCATGAAGTTGAAACGCCAGTCGTTGGTTTCTCAAGGCTCTTTGTCCCGAATGTTCCAGGCCGCAACGGAATCCTGGCAACGCCGTGATTTCCAACAAAGCCTGGAGATTTTGGAACGCATGAGCCGCCTGGACCCCGGCAATTCCAGCATCCTGCTGGATCTGGGCCACTTTTATGGAAAGCGTTACGACTACGCCGCGGCCGAGCGTTGTTTTGAAAAGGCCGTGCGCATTGCGCCCAGGAAAACGGAAGCGCTCGTGGCGGCGGGGCAGCAGAGCCGCGATTTTGAAAACTATGCGATGGCCGAACACTATTTTCAGCGCGCAGTGGAGCAGAAAGACGTTTCACCCGAAACCCTGGTCAAGCTGGCGGAACTTTACGAACGCCTTCGACGCGTGGACGATGCCGCCGTATTGATTGATCGCGCCCTGAAGGCCAACAGCGCCTGCGCGCCGGCCCTGCTCGCGCGCGCCCGGCTGGACCGCCAGGCGGGCCGGCTGGAGACGGCGGAAAAACTGCTTCGTTCCTTTCTGACCATGGCGGATCGGGAATACCGTGTGCGCGGCTGGTATGAATTGGGTGGAATTCTTGACCGCCAGAAACGCTATGACGAAGCCATGGCGGCGTTTCTTGAAGCCAAGACGCTGGTGCGCCCGGACGCGCCGCCCTTCGCTGCCCAAAGGCAAAACGTCCGCGCAAGCCTCAAAGAATTTCGAGCCCAGCTCACCCAGGAAAAATTGCAGGCCTGGCTGGATTGCGTGCAGGCACTCCAGCCGTCCCGGCGGCTGGCCTTGCTTTGCGGCCATCCCCGCTCCGGCACCACCCTGCTCGAACAGGTGCTGGATTCGCACCCGGACATCGTCTCGGCCGAGGAAACATCGATTTTTCACGACGATGCTTACGCTCCAATCGTGCGCAGTTTTCCTGAAGGCACACCCTTGATGACAATCCTCGAATCCGTGCAACCGGGCGCTTTGCAGCAATCCCGTGAAAATTATTTTCGTTGCATGGAGTTGTTTTTGGCGAATCCGATTGCCGGCCGGCTGTTGATTGACAAAAATCCGTACCTTACCGACCTCATCCCCGTGCTCATCCGGGTCTTTCCGGAAATCAAACTGCTGGTGGCGCTGCGGGACCCGCGCGATGTCTGCCTAAGCTGCTTTATGCAGTGCTTTTTCCCACTCGGCACAACCAATTTCACCTACCTGAGCCTGGAGGACACGGTGGGAGAATATGCCGAACTGATGAGCATGTGGACCACCCTCGCGCCGCTGCTGAAAAATTCCTGCCTCGAAGTGCGCTATGAAGACATGGTGGACGATCTGGAACCGGTGGCGCGCCGGACATTGGACTTCCTCGGCGTTGCGTGGGATGAACGGGTGTTGCGTTTTGACGAACACGCGCGCCAAAAGCTGGTGCGCTCGCCCACCTACGCCGACGTGACCAAACCGGTCTTCAAAACGGCTGTGGGCCGCTGGCGGCATTACCAAAAATATCTGGAACCCCATCTGGAAAAGCTGGAGCCGTTCGTCAAGGCGTTTGGGTATGAATAGTTGATCCTCCGTCGCGCAAGCGCTTTGGAGGACAGGGTGGTTGATCCTCCGTCGCGCAAGCGCTATGGAGGACAGGGGGTTGATCCTCCGTCGCGCAAGCGCTATGGAGGACAGGGGGTTGATCCTCCGTCGCGCAAGCGCTATGGAGGACAGGGGGTTGATCCTCCGTCGCGCAAGCGCTATGGAGGACAGGGGGTTGATCCT
>JBEKZC010000047.1:0-27702 GCA_049510295.1 Verrucomicrobiota bacterium
ATGTAGAGCAGCAGGAAGATGATGAACAACGCCGCCGGCACGATGAGGCGCAGCGTGCGCTCGGCGCGAAGCTGGTTTTCATACTGGCCGCTCCATTCGATGGTCATGCCCGGCGGCAACTGGATTTCGCGGGTGATGCGCGCCTGCGCTTCCTGCACAAAACCGCCGAGGTCGCGGCCCTGCACGTTGGCCTGCACAAAGACGCGCAACCGGCCGTTTTCACTGTCAATTTCATCCGGCCCGATGTCGCGGTGAATGGTTGCAACCTGGCCCAGTTGAATGAATTTGCCCGCAGGGGTGGACACCAGCACGTCGCCGAGCCGTTCGATGTCGTCGCGTTCGTCGCGTTCCAATCGCACCTGGACCGGAATCCGTTCGCGGCCGGCAATGGCGGTGGTGACATTTTCGCCGCCCAATCCGGATTGGACAACGTCGAGCACGTCCTGCACGCGCAAACCGTAATGCGCCATCGCCGAACGGTTCAGTTCGATGTTCAGATACGGCTTGCCCTGCATGCGCGACGCCGCCACGCCGACGGCGCCGGGAATTTCCCGCACGATGCGCTCGACCTCAAAGGCCTTTTGCTGGAGGGCGTCGAGGTTGTCGCCGAGGATTTTGATGCCGACCTGGGCGCGGATGCCGGTGCTGATCATCAGAATCCGGTTTTGGATCGGCTGCAAAAATCCGGGGATGTAGCCGGGCACGTTCGAGAGTTTTTCCACCAGTTCGTTGACGATTTTGTCTTCGGTCAGGCCCGGCCGCCACTGGTCTTTGGGTTTGAGCATGATGGTGGTTTCAATCATCTGCACCGGCGCGGGGTCGGTGGCGGTCTCGGCCCGGCCCAGCTTGCCGGCGACGGATTCAACTTCGGGCGTCTGTTTGATGACCTGGTCCTGCCAGGCCATGATGCGTTTGACTTCCGTGAGCGACACGTCGGGCAGCAGCACCGGCATGAACAGCAGGCTGCCCTCGTTCAACGGCGGCATGAATTCGCTGCCCATGCCGCGAGGGAGCTTCGCTGCCAGTTGAGGGTTGAGAGTTGAGAGTTGAGACACAATTTTCGACGGCACACCGAAGGCCAGGACCAATGCCGCCGCGAGCGCAATCAGCGCCAATCCCAGGACGGTTTTGCGGAACCGCAACGCCCAGCCCAGAATCGGGTCGTAAATCCCCAGCAAAACGCGCATCAGCAGGTTGTTTTCCTCGGCCTGGAACGGCCCGCGAATGAGCGCGGCGCACAGCGCGGGCACGAGCGTTATCGCCAGCACCGTCGAACCGGCCATTGCAAACGTTTTGGTGAACGCGAGCGGATGGAACAACTTGCCTTCCTGCCCGGTCAGCGAGAAGACCGGGATGAACGCCAGGATGATGATGACCATCGCAAAGAAAATCGGGCGGCCCACCTGCCGGGCTGCTTCGAGCGTCACGTCAACGATTTCCGCGCCGTTGAGCCGGCGGCCCTTTTCCTTTTCGGCGCGTTCGGCATGGCGGACGACGTTCTCGGTCATCACGATGCCCGCATCCACGAGCACACCGATGGCGATGGCGATGCCGGCGAGCGACATGATGTTCGACGAGATGCCGAAATGGTTCATCAAAATGAACGCCATCAGAATGGAAAGCGGCAGCGGCAGCGCGACGATGAGGATGCTGCGCCAGTGCGCGAGGAAAATGATGACGGTCAGCGTGACGAGGATGATTTCCTCGGTCAACGCGTGCTTGAGCGTTTCAATCGTCCGCTCGATCAATTCGCTGCGGTCGTAAAACGGTTTGATGGTGACACCGGGCGGCAGGCCCGGCGAGATCCGCGCGATTTTTTCCTTCACGGCCTTGATGACGGCCATGGCATTTTCGCCGGTGCGCATCACGACCACGCCGCCAACCACTTCCCGGCCGTCCACGTCCAGCGCGCCGCGCCGGAAATCGCCGCCCAGCTGGATGCGCGCCACGTCCTTCAAGCACACCGGTGTGCCGTTGTTCAGTTGCAACACGATGTTTTCCAGGTCCGCGCTGGAATTCACCAGCCCAATGCCGCGGACGACGAATTCCATGCCGTTTTCCTCGATGATTTTGCCGCCGACGTTGAGGTTGCTCTGGCGCACGGCGTCCATGACCATTTGCAGCGTCACGCCGAACTGACGCATCCGCAGCGACGAGACTTCGATTTGATATTGCCGCGGGAAACCGCCGACGCTGGCGACTTCCGCCACCCCCGGCACGGCGTTGAGCTGGTAACGCACGAACCAGTCCTGGATCGCGCGCAACTGGCCGAGGTCATAGCCGCCCTGCGGCGACCGGGTGGGGTCAACGGCAAGGTAATATTCATAAACCCAGCCCAGGCCGGTGGCGTCCGGACCGAGTTTCGGCTCCACGCCCGCCGGCAAAACGTCGCCGAGATAATTCAACCGCTCCAAAACGCGCGACCGCGCAAAATAATTGTCAATCTGGTCGTCGAAAATGACCGTGATGAGCGAGAACCCGAACATCGAGCTGGCGCGGACGGTTTTCACGCCGGCCATGCCCTGCAAATTCACGGACAGCGGATAGGTGACCTGGTCTTCGACCTCCTGCGGGCTGCGTCCCGGCCAGTCGGCATAGACGATGACCTGGTTTTCGCTGAGGTCGGGAATGGCATCCACCGGTGTCTGGTAAAGGGCGCGGACGCCGAGGCCGGCGAGCAGCACCGCGCCGCACACGACGAGGAACCGGTTGCGCAACGACCATTCGATGATGCGGTTGATCATAAAAATTCTGGTCAGTGGCCGTTGGCGAGCTGCGCTTCGGAATCAATCAGCAGATTGCCGGTGGTGACGACCCGTTCGCCCGCCTGCAAACCGTCGAGCACCTCCCAGAAATCGTCGCCCGCCCGCCCGAGTTTCACGGACCGCGATTCGTAATGGCCGCCGGCGTCCACATAAACAATGGGTTGTCCGCCCGGCCAAAGCACGGCGCTGCGCGGCACGGTCAAAACCTCCGGCGCGTCGGCGAGCACGCGGCCTTCGGCGTAAAAATTGTTGAACAATTTGCCCGCTCCAAAATCACCGGTCCCGATTCCAGGATAGGAAAGTTCCGCGCGCACCTTGGTGCTGTCCGTGGTCTCGTCGAATTGTGCGTCCGCATACGGCTGCGTGCCGTGCCGTTTGATCTGCGCGGTGAAGATTTTGCCCGGCATGGATGGCACGGTGATTTCAACGGTCTGGCCGACCTTGAACCACGGCAGGTCGCGCTGATAGGCGTCAAAGGCGAACCACGCCGTCGTCCAGGAATTCACGCTGATGGTGCCGGCGACGCGCAACGTGTGGCGCAACGTGCGGCGTTCCACCACGTCGGTCTGGACGTGGATGGTGCTGGCGCTGGCGGGACTGAGGGTGATCCCGCCGGTGGCGTTCGTGTTGGCTTCATCGGCGTAAATCGGCACCAAATCCATCCCGCAAATCGGGCATTTGCCCGGCCGGTCCGATTTGATCCACGGATGCATCGCGCTCTGGTAATAAAGGATTTTTCGTCCAGCGGGCGCCGTGGCACCTGGCGCGGATGGTGCCTGGCGGGAAACCATCCACCACGTGCCGGTGCCGGCAATTGCCGTGACCAGGGCGATGATCAAAATTGTTTTCGTTTTCATAAATTTTCAGTTGTCTTCAGTTTCAGTTGCCGTTGTTGGTGCGCCGACGGGTAAAATTTCAGTTGATTCACGGGCACAAAAATTTCGTGGAACAAACGAAGGCCGCGGTGTCCGGCCCGGGACACACTGCGGGCGTTCAGAGGGTGGGAGTCAGATGAGCCGGGCGCAATCCCGCGCGTAAAGCGGCGCGCCATTCGGCATCGAGCACAACCGGGAGGCAGAACAAATCAAACCCGCCCGGTTTTCCGGCAGGGCTCCGGCCACGATGGCCGGAGTAGAAATTGAAAACTGTTTTTGCGCGCCGGTGTTGGACGGGACCGCCGACATTGGCTGCGAGCCGGACGATGGCGCGGAGCAGCAACTCATCTTACCGCCACAATGGCAGCAGGCATGAGCTGGCTGGGTGGACGCCAACGGCATTGGCGCGGCCAATAATTGCGTCCACACCAGCAACAGGCTGAATAGAATGGCGCTGAACCCTTTCACAAATTCATCCGCGCCCAAGGCGGCGGTTCAAATCACTTTTTGGGGGCCGCGGCGTCCTGGATTTTCTTGACGTATTTGGCCGGGTCCTTGTCGAAATCCTTTTTGCAGCCCGGGCAGCACAATTTGACCTCTTGGCCCTGATAGACAAAGACATACGGTTTGCCCATCTCGTCGAGCTTTTCGCCGGACACGGGGCAGGTGGTCAGTTTGTCCGGTTTCACCGGAGCATTTGTTGAGGTGTCGGCCTTGGCCGTGAATGCCAACGCGGTGACAGCCAGTGCAATGGCCATGAGCATTTTCAATGTTTTCATAGTTAAATCAGCTTGACGACATCCATTATACACCAGACTGCGAAAATTCCCTCAAAAAAGTTTTTGCGGGATTTTCCGTCTGCCGGGGTAATGCCAATACAACATTTCGGCGGCGCAATGAAGCGCCACCCCAATAAAAAGAAAGTTAATATGAAAATTCGAATCCTCCTTACGACAATCGGCGCAGCCGCCCTGGCCGCGATAACCCTCAACGTCAATGCCAGTGACGTGCTGCTCTCGCCACGCGCCGCCGGCAACCAGATAAACGTTGCCCCCGGCATTGCGGCAGCCCAGCCGGCCCCCGCGTCTCAATCCGTTTCACCCCGCGCGCTCGGCAACCAGCCGGCCACCGTTAAAGGCACGGAAACTACCGTGGTGAAGTGCAGCGCCATCGGCAGTCCGAAATATCTGGCAACAGTCGGTAATGACGCCCGCACAACCTGCTGCAATCGCACCCTTGCCGAGTGCCCGACGATGAGCACCTGCGGCATTGCGAAGTAATCATCAACCGGGTTGTCCCGGCCTGAAAAAACAGTAAACTATGGGCGGCGGATAAAACCCCGCCGCCCTTGAACCGATGAACAAAGAAAATATCAATCCTGACCAAGGCTCCGCCGAGGCGAGCGACGCCAGACTCGGCGCGCTGCTGCGCGAGTCGCGCGTGGCTCCGACGTTGCCGCCGCGTTTCCAGGAAGGTGTCTGGCGGCGCATTGAGGAAGCCGCGGCCCCGGCCAAATCCAACGGCGGCATTGCCTGGCTGGATGCACTGGCGGCGCTGGTGTTGCGTCCGCGATTGGCACTGGCGACGGCTGCCGTGCTGATTGTCGCCGGTGCGTTGCTCGGCGTACGCGATGGTAATCAAATGGCGCACCAGGATGCCCAGGCGCGTTATCTCGCGGTGGTTGCCCCCAATTCACTGCGTTGATGGCATGAACCGTTCGCTCGTCATCCTGCTGAGCGCACTGGTTTTGGGCTTCGCGCTGTTCGGCGGTTCCTATTTCGCCGGCCAGCGCGCGTGTCGGATGACGCGTTCGGCAGACGACTTGAGCTGGCTGTGCGACGAATTTCACCTGGGTGACGCCGAGATGGCGCGCATCCAAAAACTTCACGAAGGCTATCTGCCAAAGTGCGCCGAAATGTGCGCCAAAATCGCCGCCAAAAAATCGGAACTCGAGACAGCGTTGAATGGCTCGACGAACGTCAATCTGGTCGCCCAACAAAAACTGACCGAGCTCGCCGCGCTCCGCGCCCAATGTCAGGCGCAAATGCTCCGGCATTTCACCGAAGTCAGCCAGACCATGCCGCCCGAACAGGGCCGCCGTTATCTGGCCGAGATGCAGCGCCTCACCCTCGGTTTTCACGAACAGACCGAATCATCCATGTCCGGATCCGCAGGCCATGAGCATCACCACTGACGCCCAGCCTTCGCCGGAGGCTTCCGCCTCCGTTTCACTCCGGCGTGACGAGTCGGCGCGGCAAGCCGACGCCCGGGACCGGGCGGACATGGAGCGATTGGCTGCCGGCCACGACGCGGCGCTCAACGATTTGATGGAGCGTCACGCAACGCCGTTATTTCATTTTCTCTGCCGCATGGTCGGCAACGAGGATGATGCCGGCGACCTGGCGCAGGAAACCTTCGTCCGTGTCTTCCGCGCCCGCGCCAGTTTCCGGACCGGCGGAAAATTTTCCACCTGGCTCTTCACCATTGCCGCCAACCTGGCGCGGAACCACTTCCGCTGGCGGTCACGCCATCCCAACGTCTCGCTGGAAGCCGAAACCGGCGAATCGGAACAAACCCTCGGCAGCACGTTGCCGGCGACTGACCCGGCGCCGAATGAATCGGCGCTGGCCGCCGAGCGCGCCGAAGCGGTGCGGGCTGCCGTTGGCAAATTGCCGGAGGATTTGCACGAAGCGGTTGTGTTGTGTGAATGGGAGGAACGCGGCGTGGCCGAGGCGGCGGCGATTCTTGAATCCACCCCCAAGGCCGTGGAATCACGGCTCTATCGGGCCCGGCAGATTCTGCGCGAACAGTTGAAGCCGTGGCTGTGAGTGGTTGGATTCTGTCGGTGGCACCCGCGTCCCGCGGGTTGTTTCGGGCGTCACGCCCGAAACCGTCTGCGGAGACAGTTTGCCATCGTTCATCCACGTTATCTCCAGCGTACGTTTGCCGACGCAATTCGGCGGGACGCCGGATTGGACCCGCCGGAGGCGGGTGCTACCCACAGCTATTCACGTCCCTTCGCAAAATTCGCCGACAACCAAACTTCCGGAGGGGCGAGCCCGGCGAGCCCCTGAAATCCTTCCGGACAAATTCAAGGCGTCGTGGAACTCCGCCCTCCGAAACGCGCTTCCGCCTCGAATTGCGCCAACTCCGTCCCCGCCTTTTCCCATTCCGTGTTCGCCCCGGCCAGGCGGTCGTGGACTTCCATCAGCTCGCGATTGATCTGCGTCGCCCGCCCGCCCGTCGTGTAGGTCCCGGGCTTCTCCAGTTCCGCCGTCAACTCCTTCTCGCGCGACTCCAGTTCCGCGATTTCTTTTTCCAACGAGTTGATGCGTTCCTGAATTTCGCGCCTTTTCCGGGAACGCGCCTGCCGGTGTCCGGCCTCGACGCGGCGTTGCTCTTTGCGATCCGGCGCTGCCGTTCTTTCGGAGGGCAGAGGTCCCCGACGCCCTGAATGATTATTGGGGCTCGTGGAACTCGCCCCTCCGAAACCGGAACTGGAGCTCGTCAGCGCGGCGCGGGCGGATTGCGCAGTCTTGTCGAGATAATACTGGTAGCCGCCGGTGAAATGCCGGAGCCGGCCATTTTCAACGCGCACGACATGATTGGCCAGCACGCGGATGAAATGCACGTCATGGCTGATGAAAATCAGCGTGCCTTCAAATGGCTCCAACGCTTCAATAAGCGCATCCACGCTCGCGAGGTCGAGATGTGTTGTCGGCTCGTCCATCAACAGCAGGTTCGGCGGATCGAGCAGCAGTTTCACGAGCGCGAGCCGGCTTTTCTCGCCGCCACTCAACACGCTCACGGGTTTGAACACGTCGTCGCCACGAAATAGAAAACTGCCGAGGACGGTGCGGACGAATTGCTCCGTGACGCGTTGCGGCGTGTCGAGCGCCTCCTGCAATACGGTGTGGTTGGGATTGAGCATGGCCGCGCGATGCTGCGCGAAGTAGCCGGACTTCGCGTTGTGACCGAGCCGGCGTTCGCCCGACAGCGGCTGCAGCACTCCGGCCAGCAGCTTCAACAACGTGGATTTGCCCGCGCCATTCGGTCCGACCAGCACAATGCGCTGCCCGCGCTCGGCCTCGAAATTCAGGTTTTCGTAGATGAGTTTCTCCACCGAGCCGGACGCCTCCTCTCCCCGCCCCTCTCCTCCGTTCGGAACGGAGGAGAGGGTGGCCGAAGGCCGGGAGAGGAGGTGCTTGGTTTCGTCCTGGGAGCGCTGGCGTCCCGCCGGCGAGACGCCGGCGCTCCCAGGTGTGGAAAGGCCATAACCAAACTTCACATGCTTCAATGTGATGACGCGATGGCCGCTGCGTTGCGGTTGCGGAAAACGGAACCCCACCGTCGCGTCCGGCCCGTCGGGCGTCTCGACCATGTTCTCCTTGAGCCGCTCGATCTGCTTCAACTTGCTCTGCGCCTGTGCGGCCTTGGTGTTCTTGGCGCGAAAACGGTCCACGAACAGTTGCATCCGGTCAATCTCGCGCTGTTGCGCCTTGGCGGTGGCGACCAGTGTTACTTCCGCGGCCGCGCGTTGTTCAAGGTATTCGTCGTAGTTGCCGGTGTAACGCAGCACGCGCGACGAGCGGATCTCGGCGACGTGCGTGCAGAGGCGGTTGAGAAATTCGCGGTCGTGCGAGATGAGCAGGATGGCGCCGGGATAATTCCGCAGATACTCCTGGAACCACAGGAGCGTTTCGAGGTCGAGATGATTGGTCGGCTCGTCGAGCATCAACACGTCCGGCTCCTGCACGAGCAACCGCGCGAGGTGTGCGCGCATCACCCAGCCGCCGGAAAGCTCGCACGCGGGACGCATGAAGTCCGACTGCTTGAAACCGAGGCTGGCGAGAACCTGTTTGGCGCGCGCGACAAACTGCCCGTCGTGCTCGTGGTCGTGCGGCACGGCGATGTCGAGGACGATTTCGTTGCCGGCGGGTTCGCTTTCCTGCGGCAGGTAGCCGAACCGCGTGCCGCGGATGAACGTTACCTCGCCCGCGTCCGGCGATTCCTGGCCGAGGATGATCTTGAGCAACGTGGATTTGCCCGCGCCATTCGGCCCGACCAGCCCGACGCGCTCGCCGGACAGGAGCGTGAGCGACACGTCGTCAAAAAGCTGACGACCGCCAAAGGCTTTGCTGAGTCCGGCAACGGTGAGCATTTCTCCTTTTTAACGCAAAGACGCAAAGACACAAAGGCGCAAAGAAAATTTACGCTGTGCTTTCCCTGGGAACTTCGCGCGCCTTTGCGTTGAATTCATTTCGGCTTCAACTAGGGCCTGGCACGGCGCAGCGCAAGGGAGCGGCGCTTCTTTTCGACAAAGGCCACAGCCTCCTTGTCGGTCATGGTTTTGCCAGCGTTCGCGCGATGGGCGCGCGCGAGTTCAGGCGAGAGCTGGAAGCTCACGAGCCGGTCGCCGACAATTGCTTTTGCTTGCATGGTTTTAAGATAGCCGCACGGCGACCAACTGACAAGCATCCGCCAAAGGCCTTTGCTGCGTCCGGCAACGGTGAGCATTCTTGGCTTTCGTAGCGGCGACTCGGAAGAGCGCCGCAAACTTCTTTGGTCGAATGGCGGCGCTCTGCCGAGACGCCGCTACGGAGGATTAGGATTTCGGCTTCAACTGCGGGAACAGGATCACGTCGCGGATGCTTTCCTGGCCGAGCAGCATCATGCACAACCGGTCAATGCCCATGCCCATGCCGCCCGCCGGCGGCATGCCGTGCTCGAGCGCCACGAGAAAATCCTCGTCCAATTTCTGCTGTTCGCCGCCGGCTTGATGTTCCAGCCGTTCGCGCTGCGCAATCGGGTCGTTTTGCTCGGTGTAGGCAGGCGCGATTTCCTGGCCGTTGATGCAACACTCGAAGACTTCCACCGTCGTCGGGTCGTCCGGCGAGAGCTTGGCCAATGGCACCAGTTCCTTCGGCAAATGCGTGACGAACGTCGGCTGGATCAGCGTCGGTTCGATCAATTTTTCGAACACCGCGCCGGTGACTTCAAAGTCCTCGTATTCCTTGCCGATTTCCGCACCGAGATTGTGCGCGCGCTGACGGCGTTCGGCAGGTGAAATTTCAAACCAATCTGCGCCGGCCTTTTCGCGCACGAGGTCCTTGTATTTCACGCAACGCCACGGCGGAGTGAGGTTGATGGTTTTGACGACCTTGCCTTCGGCGTCCTTGTGCTCGATGAACAGCGTGTCCGCCACATTTTCCGCCACGTGACAGACCAGGCCCTGCACCAGTTCCATCATGCTCTCGTAATCGCCGTAGGCTTCATATGCCTCGAGCATGGTGAATTCGGGATTGTGCTTCCGTGAAAGCCCCTCGTTGCGGAAGACGCGGCCAATTTCAAAAACCTTGTCCACGCCGCCGACCAGCATTCGTTTCAGCGGCAATTCCAGCGCAATGCGGAGATAAAAATTGCAGCCCAGCGCGTTGTGTTTGGTGACGAACGGTTGCGCCGCCGCGCCGCCGGGAATCGCCTGCATCATCGGCGTCTCGACTTCCACATAGCCGCGGGCGTGCAGGAAATTCCGGATTTCACGGATGATTTCGCTTCGCACCAGGAATAGTTCCTTCACCTCCGGGTTCGCCATCAAATCGAGATAACGCTGGCGGTAGCGGATTTCCGTGTCTTCGAGTCCATGCCACTTGGCCGGCGGCGGACGCAGCGCCTTGGCCAGGATGACGAAGCCGGTGATTTTGACGGAAATCTCGTTCGTCTTGGTGGTGAACATCGTGCCGCGCACGCCGATGAAATCCGCGAGGTCGAGATGCTGGAAAATGGCGAACTGCTCGTCGCCGAGGACGTTTTTCTGCGCGTAAATCTGGATGCGCCCGGATTGGTCGCGGAGGTCCATGAACATGGATTTGCCCATGTCGCGGTGCGCGGTGATGCGGCCGGCGAGCGCGACTTCGCGGCCCTCGGCGTAATATTCGCGCGCGTGCTGGCAGGTTTCGCCGGGCGTGAACTTGTTTTTGAACGGGTCAATGCCCCTGGCCCGCAACGCGGCGAGCTTGGCCTTGCGCTGTTCAATCAATGAATTCGTGTCGTCCATAAAAACTGGCGGCGGGGAAGTTAAACACGAATTTGGGCTGGAATCCAAGAAGCAAAGTGGGCTGGCATTGCCATGCGGAATTTACCGGTGCTCAATCACCGCATTACGCATCCATGTCAGCCCAATGCAAGCTACGCCCGGTTTGGGAGAATGCAAGGGCGGGAAAACTGGAAATTAATTGCCGCCCAGGCTTCCGCACGCCATAACATCGGGTGCAGCTTGACACCACCGCCAATTTCTCCCTCTCCGCCAACGGAGTTGGAGGCGAGGGACGGGGAGAGGTGGCGCGTTTAAATTTAAATCCCCTCGCCCCAGCCCTCTCCCCGCTCGGGCGGGGAGAGGGAGTCGGTGGCAGTGTCGAAGTGTGCTCCACAACATTCCGGACTGCGGGTTGACGTTGAAGTCGTCTTTGTTAGATTGAAACCGTGCTGGAGCAGAACATCACCGAGCCGGTCCCTCCCCACGACCATCCCCGGCGGGTTTTTGCCATTCCGCGACGGGTGTGGGAAGCCGGCGTGGTGCTGCTGTTCTGCGCAGTCTTTGCCGCGACGGTCATTTCTTTTTCGCGGAACGCATCGCCGACTTATGACGAGGTGGCGCATTTGCCGGCCGGCTATGCGTATCTGCACTGGGATGATTACCGGTTGAACCCCCAACACCCGTCGCTGGTAAAAAAGCTGGCCGCCCTGCCCCTGTGGTGGCGCCAAGGCTGGCCGGCCAAGGTTGACCTTCAGAACGGCGAGGTCCCAACCGGGCCGGAGCCCGACGGCGAATCATCCCTCCGCCGCGCCTGGACCATGAGTTTTGAGGACAGCAATGCCTATTATGATTTTGGACGCAATTTTTTGTACGGCACCCGGCCCGGCGCGCTTCCGCATCCGGCGACAAACACCTCGCCGGTCACGATGCCGCCGGATCCGGAGAGTTTTTACAACCACGCCGACACTCTGGTTTTTTTGGGCCGGATGCCAATCCTGTTGCTGGGGCTGGGCCTGGCTTTGCTGGTTTTTTTATGGGCGCGCGAATGGTTCGGATTTGGGGGAGGCATATTGTCGCTGGCACTATTTTGTTTTGACCCCAATTTCACAGCCCATAGCGGACAGGTGACGACGGATGTGGGCGCGTCGTTGTTTCTGTTCGGCGCGGTCTATTTTTTGTGGCGGATCTGCCGCCGGTTGGAGGTCACCAGTGTGGTCCTGTTTGTCCTGTTTTTCAGCCTGGCTTTTGTCACGAAATTTTCCGCCGTATTGCTGCTGCCCATCTTCTGGTTGACGGTGTTGGGACGGATGCTTTCGCCGGAACCATTGCTCATCGGGGCGGCGGGGAGGATGAAGCTGGTTTCCCCGGCCGCCAAACTGGCATTGTTCGCGGGGCTGTTTGGCCTGGCTTTGCTGGGAACCTATGCCGCGATTTGGGCGTCGTATTCCTTCCGTTATTCAGCCGCAAAAAATCCGGAAATGGCGGCGAAGGCCGAGGCGCAAATCTTGCGGGCAGGGAACCCGGCGTCCGGGCCGTCAGGCGACGCCGTTGCCTCCCGGGTGCCTCATCGCAAACTGGGGTATTTCCCGATCGAGGCCGCCGTGCGAGGTTCCGCCGCCACAAAAAAACTGCTGGCCGCCTCTCCGCTCGGCCAGGTCAACAACGATGACATCCTTAAAATCATGGATGAAGTTCCGCTAGGACCGGGCGGAAAATTGATTTTGTTCGCCCAAAAACACCGCTTGCTGCCGGAGGCGTTTATTTTTGGTTTTGCCCATGACGAAATGAAGTCCCATGCCCGGGGCACATTCCTGCTCGGCAATTATTCCAACACCGGGTTTCACAGTTATTTTTTTAACGCGTTCCTGCTCAAAACGCCGCTGCCGGCCCTGCTGCTCATCATCACCGCGTTGGTGTTGAGCCTGCTGAGATGCGTCAAAAGGCGTCTGGCGCCGATTTTCCTGCTGGTGCCGGCAGCGTTGTATTTTCTGGTGGCCGTGACATCGCATCTCAACCTCGGCATCCGCCACCTGCTGCCCATTTACCCATTCCTTTATGTTCTGGCCGGCGGTCTGGTTCTGGAATTGGATCGCTGGCGGCGAACCACCCGGATCGTTGCCTTGCTGGTCATGGTGGGCGCCATCGTGGTGAGCAGCCGGATCGTTTTTTTTCCGGCCCCCGGATTGAAATGGCAGACGGTCGCCCCGCATTATCTGGCCTATTTCAACGAACTCGCCGGTGGTCCGGCCAACGGCTTCAAGGAACTGGCGGACTCCAACCTCGACTGGGGACAAGACCTTAAAAACTTGAAACTCTGGCTCGTGGCGCATGGCATCAAGGACCCCATTTATCTTTGCTATTTTGGCATGGCGGACCCGTGCTATTACCAAATTGCGCACTACAACATGCCGGGCGGCTGCCTGTTTGAGCCGCAAGTGGGTTTTGATGTGCTGCAGCCGGGAGGTCTCATTGCCATCAGCGCCACCAACCTGCAGGGAGTTTACCTCTCCCCAGCGGAGCAGGATGCCTGGAGGCGAATCCTCGAACATGCCGTGCTGGTGGACACGGTCGGCTATTCAATCTTCATCTACAAATTCATCGGCTTTGACGGCAAAGGTTGAGCACCCCATTGCCCGGACTCCTGCCCCTGACATTGCCGTCGGCGCCGAGGGCTTTACCCCGAACTCCGAAGTTGAATTTCTGCGTTGGCGGAGTGCGACGTCCGCCGCAGCCAAGCGGGGTGGGCGGGCGGTTGGAAAATGTTCCGTGGCTTGAATGAAGCCAGTTGCTGCGCCCCGGGGACGGGCGCACTCCAACACGGCCTTGTCCGCCCCGCCACCGCCGGCATCTTCGGAGTTCGGGTTTACATGTGAAACCAGTTGCAGGCATTCGGGAACAGCCGCCAATCAATGAGAATTTCCGAAACCAACATGAACACGCTTTTGCCCATGTCGCAGTGCGCGGTGATGCGGCCGGGCACCGTTGGCTGGTTTTCCGGAAGCGGGCATTTCAATTTGCGGTGCAATTGGTTGACGTTGATTTTGCCTTTGGTTTAAAATTGAAAACATGCCGGTGCAGAGCACGTCTGACGCCCCTCCTCAGGATCATTCCCCGCGGGCGGGAGCGGTTTCCCGGCGGATGCTGGAAGGCGGCATCGTACTGCTGTTCTGTGCGGTCTTTGCCGCATCGGTGATCTCATTTGCGCGGAATTCGTCGGCGACTTTTGACGAGGTCGCGCATCTGCCGGCCGGCTACACCTACCTGCGGTGGCATGATTACCGGATGAATCCGGAACATCCGCCGCTGGTAAAAAAGCTGGCCGCCCTGCCCCTGTGGTGGCGCCAGGGCTGGCCGGCCAACGTTGATTTGTCCAAGGACGCCGCAACGTCACAGCCCATGACCGACAGCGACGAGGGCCTGCGTTGGGCCTGGACCATGGAGCTGGCCATTGCGGATTATCAATGGACCTTCGGCCATTTCTTCCTTTACGGCATCCGTCCGGAAGCCCTCCGGCGTCTGCAAGAAAAGGATCCCGGCATCAACGGTCCGCTGGTCGTCCCTCCGACGGCGTCGTTGAGCCGGCAGGATTTTTACAACAACGCGGACGAATTGTTTTTTTGGAGCCGGATGCCGGTGCTGCTGTTGGGGATGGCGCTGGCGGTGCTGGTTTTTTCATGGTCGCGTGAACTGTTCGGCTTTGCGGGAGGGGTATTGTCGCTGGCCTTGTTTTGTTTTGATCCCAATTTCATCGCACACAGCGGGCTGGTGACGACGGACGTGGGAGCGGCCCTGTTCATGTTCGGCGCGGTCTATTTTTTATGGCGGATCTGCCGCCGGCTGGAGGTCACCAGTGTGGTCCTGTTTCTCCTGTTTTTCGGCCTGGCTTTTGCCACGAAATTTTCCGCCGTATTGCTGCTCCCCATTTTCTGGTTGACGGTGTTGGGACGGATGCTTTCGGCGGAGCCATTGCTCATCGGAGCAGCGGGGAGGGTGAAGCTGGCTTCCCTGGCCTCCAAAACGGCGCTGTTTGCGGGTCTGTTTGGCGCCGCCCTGCTGACAACCTATGCTGCGATCTGGGCATCGTATTCCTTCCGTTATTCAGCCGCCCAAAGCCCGGAAACGGCGGCGAAGGTTGAGGCGCAAATCCTGCGGGCTGCGAACCCGGCGTCGGGGCAGTCAGGCGGGGTCGTTGAATCCCTGGTGTCCTATCGTGAACCGGGATATTTCCCGATCGAGGCCGCCGTGCGGATTTCGGCCGCCACAAAAAAACTGCTGGCCGCCTCACCGCAAGGCCTGGTCAGCAAAGACGACATCCTCAAAACCATGGATGAAGTTCCGCTCGGATTGGGTGAAAAATTGATTTTGTTCGCCCAAAAACATCGCCTGCTGCCGGAAGCCTTCATTTATGGTTTTGCCCGTGCCGAAATGAGGGCAAATATCCTGCCCTCATTCCTGCTCGGCAATTATTCCAACACCGGGTTTCACAGTTATTTTTTTTATGCGTTCCTGCTCAAAACGCCGCTGCCGGCCCTCCTGCTCATCATCACCACGCTGGTTTTGAGCCTGCGGAGATGCGCTGAAAGGCGTTGGCCGGTGATTTTCCTGCTGGTGCCGGCCGGGTTGTATTTTCTGGTGGCCGTGACGTCGCATCTCAACCTCGGCGTCCGCCACCTGCTGCCCATTTACCCGTTGCTCTACGTTCTGGCCGGCGGTCTGGTTCTGGAATTGGATCACTGGCGACGAACGACCCGGATCGTTGCCTTGCTGGTCATCGTATGCACAGTCGCGGTCAGCAGCCGGATTGTTTTCTTTCCGGCCGTCGGTTCGAAATGGCAGACGGTCTCCCCGCATTATCTGGCTTACTTCAACGAACTTGCCGGCGGTCCGGCCAACGGCTTCAAGGAACTGGTGGACTCCAATCTGGACTGGGGACAAGACCTCAAGAACCTGAAACTCTGGCTCGATGCTCATGACATCAAAGACCCTGTTTGCCTTTGTTATTTTGGCATGGCGGACCCGCGCTACTACGGGATTTTGCATTACAACCTGCCAGGAGGGTGTCTGTTCGAACCCCAACAAGGTTTTGACGTGCTGAAGCCGGGCGGACTCATTGTCATCAGCGCCACCAAACTGCAGGGCGTTTACCTCCACCAGGCGGAACGGGATGCCTGGAGGCAAATTCTCAAACATTCCGCGCCGGTTGACACGGTCGGCTATTCAATCTTCATCTACAAATTCCTCGGCTCTGACGGCAAAGGTTGAAAACCACATTGCCCGGACTCCTGCTCCTGGCATTACCGCCAGCGCCGATGGCTTTACATGTGAAACCAGTTGTAGGCGTTCGGGAACAGCCGCCAGTCAATGAGAATTTCCGAAATCAGCATGAACAAAATCATTCCCACCAAAACCAGCGGACGGATCCAATTATTTTTCACCCGGCTCAACGCGCGGTCGAGTCCGTAAAGGTAGAGCAACAAAAACGGAATCAGCGCGCCGAGCATCAACCGGCCCGACGTGAAATAGGGATGGGCGCTCGACGGATAAAAGCAGTCGTGAAAATCGTAAATGATGGACAGGAACCCCAGAAACGCCACCGCCGCAAGAAAACTCGCGAAGCCGAACCAAAGCGCCTGGCGCTGTGATGCGATCACATCCGTGGAACGGGAAAGCAGGGCGACGACTGCCACCCCGGCGAAACCGACGGATGAAATTGCGTAAATCGCGTCCACGACCGGCAAGGCCACCGGCTGGCGATGCCAGAGAAATTCTCCCTGCCAGAACGTTGCCATGAGGCCCGACACAAAGGTCCACAAACCATGCAGCGTGAAGATCGGATGATGCCACCATTCGCCGAATGGTTTGTACGTCCAGTTGAGAAATTGAATTTTCGCCGCCGTGCCGGTGAAATCGCCGAAATTGTATTTGCACCACGCCAGCCAGGCAATCATCGGCAGGCCCGCGCATAACGCCAGCGACGTCAACGACGGGCTGGCGGCGCGAAATTTTCCCGACCTGGCCAGACATCCAATTTTGAACAGCACCACCAAGCCGGACACGGCCAGGAGGGGCAGGTTGCTGATTTTGGTCAGGAACGTCGCCGCGAGCGCCAGACCGGTGAAGGTTCCGAGCCGGACATCCGGAATTTCCGCACGCAACAATCGCACCAGCAAAATGAACGCCGCGCCAAAGGCCAGCGGCGACAGCACGTCGTTTTGAATGGAGTAAAAGGCGCTTTGCGGGATGAAGGCCAGCAGCGCCGGAACACCGAGCCTCAACAATTCCCGTTCCGGGAAGACCAAGCGCGCCGCGATGTATCCCAGCCAGACCAGCGCAATGACGAAGAAGATATTGAGAAAGCGCAGCCAATACAGCAGAGGCCCATCGTGAAAGCCGAGCAATTTGCCCAACCGCCACCACAAACCGGCGAGCATGTAATAAAGCGGCGGTTGCGAGACTTCATAATTTTTCACGTTTTGCCACGCCGCCATCCTCGACAGCAACATGGGCTTGATTTTGTCCACCGGCTGGGTCCACGGCGGGGGGGGGATCCGTCCCTCCGGATAGGTGTCCGGCGGCCACAGAAATTCCGGAGTGTTGTAAAGCACGAAATAAGGCATGGCTTCCGGACACGGCGTGTCCAGCGCGCGTGGAACCCAGCCTTGCGCATACCTGACCACCAAGTCGAAATGAATCTGTTCATCCACGGGGTTGAAAAAGGGAAAGGCGGCGGAAAAAACAAAAACGTGAACCGCGGCGAGCAGGCACAACAACCAGACGACGCTTCGCTCCTGCGATTCAGAAAATTTGGCGGGCGGAATGGAATCTGCGGCGTTCACACCATTTTGTATAGCGCGGTCAAATTAAAGCATGCGCGGCAAATCACAAGCCTAGCACGGCGGGAAACGGTTTGCGTTACGTTTCACAGCGCCTGTTCCAGAATTTCGGTCAGTTCTTCCGGCGTGAGCACGATGGGATTGGCCTTCATGCTGCTCGCGTTCGCCGCTTTGGCGACGAGGCCGGGGAAGTGTTCGCGTTGAATGCCGAAACTGCCCAGGCGCGGGACTTTCAAGTCGAGGACGAGGGCGCGGACCCATTTCAAGCCGTCATCGGCCCCGGCCTTCATGTCGCCGGCCAGCCACCACGCCGCTTCTTCGTAGCGGGACAATGCCGAACCATGCGGATCGCGTTGTCGCAGCGTGCGGAGGTTCATTGCCATCACGTGCGGCAACAATGCCGCGCAAATCGCGCCGTGCGGCGCGGGAAAACTGCCGCCAATCGGGCCGGCGAAGCCATGCACCGCGCCCAGCCCGGCGTTGGCCAGAGCCAGTCCGCCGAACAGACTTGCCACCGCCATGTCTTCCCGCGCGTCCTTGTCCTGCCCCTTGCTGAACGCCACGCGCAACGACCGCGCCGCACGGCGCAGGCCCTCGACACACAATCCGTCGGTCATCGGGTTGGCGCGATTGCAAACAAAAGGCTCAATCAGTTGCGTCAACGCGTCGAGACCGGTGCTGGCGGTGAGCGCGGGCGGCAAATCGTAGGTTAATTCAGGGTCAACCAGAGCCACTTTTGCGAGCATCAACGGACTGCGCAGGCTTACTTTCAATTTATGTTCCGGCGATGCCAGCACCGCGTTACGCGTCACTTCCGCGCCCGTGCCCGCCGTTGTCGGAATCGCGATGAACGGCGCGGACGGTTTGGCCAGCGGCTGGCCGCGTCCGATGATTTCGACGTAATCCAACAGTTCGCCGTCGTTGGTCAGCATTGCAGCAATGGCCTTGGCCGCATCAATCGCACTGCCGCCGCCAAAACCAATCACCAGTTCGCAACGCTCTGCCTTCGCCAGCTTCACGCCTTGTTCCACGGTTGCCAGTTCCGGCTCTCCCGCGACGGAAAAAGTTGTCGCGCTCGCGCCTGCGGATCGCAAGCTGGCCAGCACTCGTTCCGCGCGACTGGAATCACGTCCGGTCACAACGAGCGCGCGCCGGCCAAATTCCCCGGCGATGGCGCCGGCATCATTGACCGTGCCCGCGCCGAAGACGATGCGCGTGGCGGTTGCAAATTCAAATTTCATCACAATGTTGGAGTTCAAGCTTCAGCTTGTCCCGAAGCACACTAAAGCGTGAACTCCAGCGGCGTACTCACCATTTTTCGTCATTCGGGAAAAGGTTGTTGAACTTCACGCTGAAGCGCGGCTCGGCCATCATGGGCGCAACCGCATCCCGCCAGACCGGGTAATGCTTCGTTTCCTTGTGCGCCGCGGCGGCATTCGCATCCCGATAAACTTCCACCAACACAAAGCGCGCCGGGTCATCCTGCTGCTGGACGGCATCGAAGCGCGCGACGCCCGGCTCTTTCAAGCTCTCTCGCGCATTGGCGAGCGTCGCCTGTTTGAAAGCCTCCACCCACTCCGGCTTGACATGAACATGGACATGAACAACGAGCATGGCTGCGACGAATACGCGAAAGCGGGGAAAAGCTCAAGCTCCGGGACGGGGAAATCAAAATCAGGCCTCGGACGAAAATTCCCAGCGGGTGACTCGCCATCCCTGTGCCGGGCGGGCTGGCCGCGCCAGACCGGAAGCGCAATTTGCATTGAACCCGCGCGACGATCCTCCCAAACTTGGCAACCCTATGGGCGCACAATGGAAACAGGCCGGGCGCGAAATCAACGCGCAGAAAAAAGGCCAGATGGTCGCCAAACTGGTCCGCGAAATCATGGTCGCGGCCAAACTCGGCGGGCCTGACCCCGACCTCAATCCGCGCCTCTTCGCCGCCGTCGAAAAAGCCAAAAAAGCCTCCGTTTACCGGGACACCATTGAACGCGCCATCAGAAAGGGCGCCGGACTCGACACCGAAAAGGTCAATTTCGAAACCATCGTCTATGAAGGTTTCGCCCCCCACAAGGTGCCGGTCATCGTTGAATGTCTCACCGACAGCCGCAACCGCACGGCGCCGGAAATCCGCAATTTGTTCAAGGCCGGCTCGCTCGGCCAGCCCGGCAGCGTGGCGTTTTTCTTCAATCACCTCGGCGTGGTCGAAGCCACCCATCCCGATGCCAGTCGCGACGCGGAAGCCGACGCCATCGAAGCCGGCGCGCAGGAAATTGAACCGCTGGAAGCCGACGAAGTCCCCGCCGGACAGAAGGGCGCGCGGTTTCTGACGGAAATCAAGGACCTCGATCACGTTGCCAAAGCGTTGAAAGCCGCCGGCTGGAACGTCATCGCCTCGGAAATCCGTTATCTCGCCAAGAATTTTGTCGAAGTCAGCGAGGCTGCGCGCAAGGCCGTCACGGATTTCCTGAACGCGCTGGACGACCACGACGATGTGCATCGCGTCTATGCGGCGATGAAATAAATTTTTGAGATTTGCCGCCAGCTTGGGCCATGGTTCCTTCAAAGTCGAAGAAACTCCGTCGCAAATATCAATTTGGCTTTCCCAGTGACGAACTTGGGTTAAAATTTACCGCTCCGGACGATTTCGGCGATTTGCTTCACGACCTCGCGCGCGGCTTGTTCGACTTCCAGCGAGAGGGTGGTGCCAAAATTGAAATCGCAGCCACGGATGCTGAACAGGACGGCACGCGGCTCCCGGTTGTAGAGCGTTTTACACAACGACAGCACGTCAGCCGGCGTCAGGTAATGGGCCACGGCGTGGCTTTGGAAGTTGGGGGTAACGACGGTGCTTTGGACCGGCTCGGGCGCTTCGGGGATCGCGGCGTCCACGAAAATGACGGTGTCGAAACGGCTGATGGTTTCGGCGGCTTCGACTTCAAGCTGGTGGCCGGTCTCCAGTTCCACGTTGGGGAGGTCCAGCGCGGCCAGTTGTTCGAGGACGAACCAACCGACGCCGTCGTCGCGGCGGCTCTGGTTGCCGTAGCCGATGATGAGAGTCTTCACAAATCCTTGGGCATTGGTAGGGCGCGCAGTCCTCTGCGCGCCGTTCGGGCGAATGCCGGCCAGCCACGGCGCGCAGAGGACAGCGCGCCCTACCCGAGAGTCAGATTGTGCTGTCGCGCTGCAGGGTTTGCAACACCTGGCCGCTGGCGTCCACCAACTCGACGCGCATCGGCATCTGGCCCATGGCGTGGGTGGCGCAACTCAGGCAGGGGTCGTAGCAGCGGATGACCGCCTCGACGCGGTTGAGCATGCCTTCCTTGAGTTTCTTCGCCTTGACGTATTTCCGGGCAATGGCCTGCACGCCGCGGTTCATCGCCAGGTTGTTGTGGCCGGTGGCGACAATCAGGTTGACCTTCTCAACCCGGCCATCGGCGTCCACCCAGTAATGATGAATCAACGTGCCGCGCGGCGCTTCAATCACGCCCACGCCTTCCCGGCAGGTCGGCTGGTTCGGCACCAGGATGTCGGTGCTGGTGATGCCGGGGCTTTCCAGCAGCTGTTGCGCGCGTTCCAGCCCATACAGCACCTCGATGAGCCGTGCCCAATGATAGTAGAACGAACTGGTCTGTACGCGGCGTTTGGCGCGCCAGACCTTCAGCTCCGCGTCGGCCAGCGGCGTGGCAATGCGGCTGCAGACGTTCAGGCGCGCGAGCGGTCCCACGCGATACATGCCCTGCGGATAGCCGAGCGCCGAGATGAAGGGGAACTTCATGTACGACCACGGCTCGACCGCCTCGCTGATGTAATCGAGGTATTTCGACGGGGGAACCTGATCGTGCACAATTTCGCCGTCGGCGTTGCAGAAGCGCAGGTTGCCGTCGTACAACTCCAGCGCGCCGTCGGGCTGGACGAGGCCCAGGTAGTTGGAATCGAAGCTGGCAAACGTCTCCACCTCGTCGTGGTGGGCTTTTTGGTAGGTCTTGAGCAGGTCGAGCGCGAACTTCGCGTGGCCGAACGCCTCGGGCAGGCCCTTGAGGATTTCGTCGCGTTGCGCAGTGGTGAGCGCCTTGTTCACGCCGCCGGGCACCGAAAAGTCCGCATGAATCTTGCGTCCGCCGACGAGCTTGATGAGTTCCTGGCCGAACTTGCGCAGCCGCACGCCCTTGACGGCAATGTCGGGCTGCTGCCGGATGAGGCCGACGACGTTGCGGATGGCCGGGTCGGCGTCGAACCCGAGCAGCAGGTCGGGCGCGCTGAGATGGAAGAAGCTGAGCGCGTGGGACTGGATGATCTGGCCCATGTGCATCAGTTCACGCAGCATCTTCGCCGTCGGCGGAATCTCGCGGCCGACGATGGCGTCGCAGGCCTTGGCGCTGGCGAGCAGGTGGCTGACGGGGCAGATGCCGCAGGTGCGCGGGGTGATTTGCGGCATCTCGGTGAAATGCCGGCCTTCGCAGAACTTTTCAAAACCGCGGAATTCCACGACGTGGAAGCGCGCGTCGTCCACCTCGCCCCGGCTGTCGAGATGGATGGTGATCTTGGCGTGACCCTCGATGCGGGTGACGGGGTTGATGGTGATGGTCTTGGTTGTCATGTCAGTCGTACCTCAAATTCTTCTCATTCCACTGCGGCGTGCGGCCAGCCAGCAATTCCGTCAGCGCGTACCAGATGGTATCCGCGTCCGGCGGGCAGCCGGGGATGCACAGGTCCACTTTCACCACCTCCTGCAAGGGCCGCGCCTTCGGGTACAGCTTCGGCACGAGGGGATCGTTGGGGATGCAACTGATACGGTTGCTTTCGGCCTGTTCGTAGGCGCGCGCCAGGCAGTCTTTCAATGTGAACTGGTTGCGCAGGGCCGGGATGTTGCCGGTGCAGGCGCAGTCGCCGAGGGCGATGAGAACCTTGCAGCGGTCGCGGAGCATCTTCAACTCGTGTTCCTGGTCGGTGTTGTTCACGCAGCCCTCGACAATACCGACGTCCACCTGCGGCATGTCCTTCACCTTGGTGTCCACGATGGGGCTGAACAGGATGTCAATCAGCCCGGCCAGGTCCACCAGGCGTTCGTCGAGGTCGAGGAACGACATGTGGCAGCCCGAACAGCCGCTCAGCCACATGGTGGCGACGCGCACCTTGGCAGGCGCGGCGGGCGCGGCGGCGGCTTTGGCCGCCGGGCGGGTGGTTTTCTTCGTTGTTGTTTTGCGGGTCGTCTTGTTCATGCAAATACACTCTCTAAAATTGCCGCGTCTTCGCGCGCCTCGCCGCTGACGGGCAGCACGGGCCGCAGGGACAACTGGCGTCCTTCCAGGTTGGTGATGGTGCCGGACTTTTCGCACCAGATGGTGGCGGGCAGCACGACCGCCGCCTTGTCGGTGAGCGCCGAGCGGTAACCGGCCTGCACCACCACGCACGGGATCTCGTCCAGCAGCCCGGGCACGTATTTCTCCTCCAGCATCCCGGCGCCGCCGTCGGGCACGTCGCTGGCGACAATGTGCAGGAATTTCAGCGGTTTGGCGTCCAGCCACGGGCCGACGTCTTCGATGGCCTCGATGCCGGCGGCTGCCAGCGCGAGGCTGTTGGTGCCGACCGGCAGGCCGATGAGGGCGGGTGTCTGGCGGCCCGGATGGCCTTCGAAAATTTTGATGAGCCGTTCCATCACCGTCACACCGATAGGAGTCATCGCATTCGGGCCATAGACGATGGCCGGCCGTTGCGCGCCTTCGAGCGTTGCCGCCACTTGGTCCCAGAACTGGTGTTCCAAGCTGACCTCGTGGCCGCTGATGATGGCATACTGGTCGAGGTCGCTCTTGCGGGCGTGGAAGATCAGCAGTTTCGCCTCGCGTTTGCGGACCGTGGTGCGGATGCGGGCGGCCACGACCCCGTTGTCGCGGGACGGCTGGGCGCCAATGATGATGATGGCGTCCGCGTCCTCCAGTTTCCGCAGGGTGTTGGCGTTGAAAGACGGTTCATGGCAGAGCGCCGACTCGTTGGCAGTCACGTACATGCCGAGCCGGTCAATTTTGCCGGTAAATTTCGTGATGGCCTGCGCGGTTTCGTTGGTCACTCGCGGAGCGACGAGCAGCGCCTTCTCCGTTTTTTTGGCGGCCTTGGCGGCCTTGCGGATGGCGGCGATGGCGTTGTCCCACGTGGTGGGTTGCAGTTTGCCGTCCTTGCCGCGGAGGAGCGGTTGGGTGATGCGTTCGCGCGGTTCGGCCCACGTCTCGTACCGGCCTTTCACGCAAAGATGGCCGCGATTGACGGGAGAATCAGGGTCGCCCCAGACGTTCACGATTCGGTTTTCCTTGACGAACACCTTGAGGCCGCAGCCGAGCGGGCATTCGGTGCAGGTCGTCAGCACCTGCTGGCAGCTCGCGAGCGGGCCCCGGAAGGCCGCCGCCTTGTCGAAGAACGCGCCGGTCGGGCAGTTGGCGACGCACGCGCCGCAGGATGTGCATGTCTCAGACTCGCTGAATTTCTTCAACATGTCCACGACAATCCGGTTGCGGATGCCGCGGTAGGCAATGTCGAGCGTGTGCACGCCTTCGATTTCGTCGCAGGTCCGCACACAGCGGCCGCAGAGGATGCAACGGTTGTGGTCGATCCCGAAATACTTTGCCGTGAGGTCCACCGGCATGGCGGGATAGAGGTACTGGTATCGGACATTGTTGATGCCGTGGAGGTAGCCCTGGTGCTGCAAACCGCAGTCGCCCTTGTTGTACTGGCACATCGGGCAGAAGTGGTTGCGTTCGCTGAACAGCAGTTCCAGCGTGGCCTTACGCAGGCCCTGCAGGCGCGGGCTGTCGGTGATGATCTTCGAGCCGTCCACCGCCGGGGTGGTGCAGGATGGCACCACCTTGGGGCTGCCTTCAAATTCAACGATGCACAACCGGCAGCCGCCCCACGGAGTCAGCCCCTTCAGATAGCACAGCGTCGGGATGTTAATGTTGTTGGCGCGGGCGATTTCCAGGATGGTTTGTCCCGGTTTGCCGGCGCAGACCTTGCCGTTGATGGTGAGGGAAATTTTCTTGGTCGCAGTCATGGTTTCACTCCGCATCAATGTGATTTTGCTCCGTTGCCGCTGGTTTTGATGTCGCAACGCAGACAGCGGAAGCATTCTGCCTTGGCCTGCCATTCGGTGAAGGTGGGTGACACTTCCACGTTGCCGCGCCGCTGCGCGGGGGCAATGAGCCGCGCCGGGTTGCGCGGCCCGCCTTGGGACGGCGGCGGGATGGTTTGGTCGTAATCGAACTTCGGCCACAACTCCTCGAAGCGGTTCAGCCCGGTCAACTGCCGGTCAATCATTTTCGCGGCCTTCTTGCCGGCCCCCATCGTGGTGGAAACGTTGGTGGCGCCGGTGACATAATCGCCGCCGGCATAAATCTTCGGGTTGCTGGTCTGCAGCGTCCACGGGTCCACCTTGAGCGAACCCCACGAGGTCGTGGCCAGACCGAGCGTTTTGGTCAACCGGCTTTCGGGTTTCTCGCCGATGGCCTTGATGATCGTGTCGCAGGGGACCACGTAGGTGTCCTTGGTCACGACCGGGGCGCGGCGCCCGCGGGCGTCGTATTTGCCAGGAACGGTTTTGGCGACTTCCAAGCCGGTGACTTTGCCGGTGTTGCCGGTGATGACGCGCAACGGCGCGGCCATGGTGACAAGCTTGATGTCCTCGTCGAGCGCCTGTTCAATTTCGTCCGGAATTGCCGGCATTTCCCCGCGCGACCGCCGATAGACGATGGTCACGTCGGCGCCCAGCCGTTTGGCGGTGCGCGCCGCGTCGATGGCCGAGTTGCCGCCGCCGATGACGGCGACCTTCGGGCCGAGGGCCGGTTTTTTGCCGACCGCGGTTTCGTTGAGGAACGACAGCGAGGACAGCAGGCCTTTCGCGTCATCGCCCGGAACGCCGAGCGCCTGTTCCTCCCAGGTGCCGAGGGCGAGGAAAACGGCGTCGTTGTCCCTGGCGAGCTTGTCTAGTTGCAGCGTTTTGCCGAGTTCGGCCTTGAACTTGAATTGGAAGCCCGCGCTGCGGATGAAGGCGAGTTCCTGGTCCACGATTTTCTTGGGCAGGCGGTATTCGGGCAGCGCGTAGCGGAGCAGGCCGCCGGCATTGGGCGCCCGGTCGTACACCGTGACCCTGTGGCCGAGCAGGGCGAGGTAAAACGCCGCGCTCAAACCCGCCGGACCGGCGCCGACCACGGCGATTTTTTTGCCGGTGGCAGCCTGTTTGCGTTTGAGGATGCGCTGCAACACCCGCTTGGCGCCGCCGCTTTCATACATCACGTCGCCGATGTACCGGTGCGTTTCGCGCATGTTGACGGAGGCATCCACGCCGGCGCGCCGGCAACGGAGTTCGCACGGGTGCTGGCACACGCGGCCCGTGGTCGAGGGCAGCGGATTGTCCATCACCACCAGCTCGAACGCATCGTCAATCCGGTCCTCTTTCAACAACTGGAGGAAGCCGGGGATGTTCATGTTCAACGGGCAGGTGTTTTCGCACGGCGAAAGCTGCAGATTGCCGCATAAACCGGCCACGCAACGGTGTTCGCGGATGTGCTGCTCGTATTCGTGCCGGAAATATTTCAACGTCGTCAGCACCGGGTTCGGCGCGGTCTGGCCGAGGCCGCAGAGGCTGGCGTCGCGGACAACGGAGCACAGGTCCTCGAGCTTGTCGAGATCGGTGAGCTCGCCTTCGCCACGGGTGATTTTCTCCAGCAGATTCAGCATCTGCTTGGTGCCGACGCGGCAGGGCGGGCATTTGCCGCAGGATTCGTCGCAGCAAAACTCGAGGAAGAACCGGGCAACGTCCACCATGCAGGAATCCTCGTCCATGATGACCATGCCGCCGGAACCCATGATGGAGCCGAGCTTCTGGAGCGACTCATACTCGACCGGGGTGTCGAGGTGTTGCGCGGGGATGACGCCACCGGAGGGGCCGCCGGTCTGGACGGCCTTGAATTGTTTGCCGTTGGGGACGCCGCCGCCGATTTCGTAGATGATGTCGCGCAACGGCGTGCCGAACGGGACTTCGGCCAGTCCGGTGTTCTTGATCTTGCCGGCGAGCGCGAAGACCTTGGTGCCCTTGGTCTTCTCGGTGCCGAACGTGGCATACCACGCGGCGCCTTTGCGGATGATGGCCGGGATGGCGGCCCAGGTTTCGACGTTGTTAATGTTGGTGGGTTTGCCCCACAGGCCGCGCTGGGCCGGGAAGGGCGGACGCGGCATCGGCTGGCCGCGACGGCCTTCGATGGAACGCATGAGCGCGGTTTCCTCGCCGCACACGAACGCGCCGGCGCCGATGCGGAGTTCGAGGTCGAAATCGAACCCCTTCTCAAAAAGGTTTTTGCCGAGCAGCCCGTTTTTGTAGGCCTGTTCGATGGCAATCTGGAGGCGCTTGATGGCGAGCGGATACTCGGCGCGGATGTAGATGAACCCGCGGTTGGCGTCCATCGCGTAACCGCCGATGGCCATGCCTTCCATGACGCGGTGGGGGTCGCCTTCGAGAACGGCGCGGTTCATGAACGCGCCCGGATCGCCCTCGTCGGCGTTGCAGATGACATACTTGGGTTTGACCGGCACCCTGGCCATCAACTCCCACTTCACGCCGGTGGGAAAACCCGCGCCGCCGCGGCCGCGCAGGCCGCTGGCCTTGATTTCGGCGATGACCTGTTCGGGCGTCATGCCGGTGAGGATTTTGCCGAGGGCGGCGTAGCCGTCGCGGGCGATGTATTCCTCGATTTTCTCGGCGTCAATCACGCCGCAGTTTTCGAGGATGATCTTGGTCTGTTTGGCCAGGAACGCGAAGTCGCGCTGGGTGGTGATGACGTTGTCGCCGAGTTCCGCCTTGGGCAGCAGCCGTTTGCAGGGCCGGCCCTTGACGAAATGTTCCTCCACCAGTTCCGGTACGTCCAGCGCCGTGACGCGCTGATAGAAGGTGCCGTCGGGGTGGACGAGGATGACCGGGCCAAGGTCGCACGGCCCCATGCAACCGGTCACGATCATCTGGACCTCCTTGTCCAAATTGCGTTTCTTCAATTCGGACGCCAGGACATCCTGAACGGCGCGGCAACCGGAACTGAAGCAGCCGGCGCCGCCGCAAACCAATACGTGAGAGCGAATCATGCTGGTTACTCCGTCTTCTTTTGCTTGCCGACGGCAAGATTGTCCACCTTCCGGCCCTTCTGCAGGTGCTCGGC
>JBEKZC010000048.1:0-27384 GCA_049510295.1 Verrucomicrobiota bacterium
CATTGCTTAATCAAAGAATTTTTTGCCGCGTCGAGGCCGGGACAGTCGCTTTGGAAGAGACTTCTCTCCTGCTGCTCAAGAAGGCGTTTCAACAAACCGACCTCGCCCGGGAATGCGTTGAAATCGCCCTTACGCTGGTCCTCATCAACAATGGCCGGGTGGCGCACGAAGTCTGGTGGAACCTGGCCTCGGTCCTCAAAGAGCCGGTGATTACCTTGAGCCTGTTGCCGGAAAATACTTGCGAGCCATTCGATAATCGCACGTCGCTCGCCCAACTCCGCAAGTGGCAGCTTGAACAAATCGCCGCGATTATCAGGGACGTGAACGAAGCCTGCCATTCGGAAGACACCATTCCACTTTCCAACGCGCTGGAAAACCGCGTGCTGCCGTGGCTGCAAAGCCTGAGTGAACTCATCAGCCTGTGGCATGAAACGGCCCTGGCCGGTTCACGGCTCGGAATCAGCCACGCGGTTTCCTGATCCAAAACGAACGGTTCCGGCCGCGAAATTTTTCGGCGTGAGCCTTTGGCCGGCCATAGGTTCGCTCGTTGACGTCTTGTCCGAAACTCATTACCGCGTTGACGCGAGTGGTAAAAATAACCCGGTCGAGCAACGGGCAAGGAGCGGGGTTGAGCCGGATTACCGGCCTCGACCGTCCTAATGCGGCAAAGCCGGATTTCTCTGACTGTTCTTGCTGGCCTGCGGAGTCGGAACAGATCAGCGGCGGTCTGCCGGGCCGCCGCCACGAGGAACACTTCCGGCCCTTGCCCGCGCCATAGTTCATCGGCCTGGTGGATTCTTGTAACTCATCACCGGCACCGTTTCCCTTCTTTCAACGGCTGGCTGCCGTTGATGATGCGCCCCAAATCAGGCCGGGGATGGAGGCTGTTTTTCGGTGCGAAGTGGCGGCAGGCCGCCGGTTTCCGCCAGTGTTGGATGGCGCGGGAGATACCCCGGCTGCCGCCGGTGTTTTGACGCCGGCTTCAGACGATTATGATGCGAATGCCGCCGGCGATGCTGCGTGCGAAAAACCGCCCAGGCGAAAACCGCCAGCGCCACCAGGAAAAGAGCCCCGAAATAAATAAGGACTTGAGCAACGGTGGATCCGGAAGGTATCAACGCCCGGATCGAATTCTCCTCACCTATACGGAAGGCACCGGCCAAAAAACCTGGAGTAATCATGATTGAGCAATTTCCTTTCCCGCCGGAACGGCTTTGTCCTTATCGTTGTCGGTGGCCGCGCCGGTGTTCAAACGTTGTCTTTGACAGCACAGAACGTGCCGGACAATTTTCATCTGTCCGGTGGTTTTTGGGGTCAGGCTGAAATACTGCGCTCAAGCATGGCCGGGCCGGGCTTTCTTCCGGTCACTTGCCGGTTGTGCCTTCACCTCTCTGACCGGCTGGCTGCCATCAATCATCCGCTGGAGTTCCTTGATCTGGTCCCGCAGCAGTGCGGCCTTCTCGAATTTAAGCTCGTTCGCGGCAGTGAGCATTTCGTCTTCGAGTTCATTGATCGTCTCGGTGAGGTCCACGTCCATGCCGGCATCGTGGAGGACGGCATCGGCTTCCTTGCGCTTCGATTCGTAGGTGGCGAGGCTTTCCTCGACCGCGCGGCTGACGCTGCGCGGCGTGATGTTGTGCTCACAATTGTATTCGAGCTGACGCTGGCGGCGGTATTCGGTGACGGCCAGAAATTTTTTGATGCTGTTGGTCATCACGTCGGCGTAGAGAATGACTTCACCGTTAAGGTGGCGTGCGGCGCGACCGGCAGTCTGAATGAGGCTCGTCTCGCTGCGCAGAAAACCTTCCTTGTCCGCGTCGAGAATCGCCACGAGCGAGACTTCCGGCAGGTCCAGGCCTTCGCGGAGCAGATTGATGCCGACCAGCACGTCGAATTCGCCCTTGCGCAGCGCGCGCAAAATTTCCACGCGTTCGATGGCGTCAATCTCGCTGTGGAGGTAGCGCACGTTCACGCCGATGTCGCGCAGGTAATCAGTCAACTCCTCGGCGGTGCGCTTGGTGAGCGTCGTTACCAGCACGCGTTCCTTCGTGTCGGCGCGCTTGCGACATTCCTCGATGAGGTCATCAATCTGGCCTTTGAGCGGTTTGAGGGTGACCTTCGGGTCAATGAGACCCGTTGGACGCACGACGAGTTCGACCACGCCATCTTCATTTGTAGCCGCCGACGCGAGTCGGCGCTGATCCGCCGAAAGTACAGATGGCGCGGACTGACGTCCGCGGCTACAGACTTGGCATGCCCACTCGATTTCCCGCGGCGCGGGGGTCGCGCTGACATAAATCGTCTGATTTTGCATGGACTGGAATTCCAGAAAATTCAGCGGGCGATTGTCCAGCGCGCTCGGCAACCGGAAACCGTGCTCGACCAGAACCGTTTTGCGCGAGCGGTCACCCTCGAACATCCCACCGATTTGCGGCACCGTGGCGTGCGATTCGTCAATCACGAGCAGATAATCCGGCGGGAAAAAATCAAACAGCGTGCAGGGCTGCGAACCGGGCGCGCGCCCGGCGATGTGGCGCGAATAGTTCTCAATGCCGGAGCAAACGCCCATTTCCTCCATCATTTCCAGATCATATTCCGTCCGCTGCTTGATGCGCTGGGCTTCGAGCAGCTTGCCGTATTTCTCGAACCAGGCGATGCGTTCGCCGAGCTCCTCGCGAATGGCGAGGATGGCGCGTTTCATCTTGTCGCCAGTGGTGACGAATTGTTTCGCGGGGAAAATGGTAATGGCGTCGAGCGTTTCAATTTTGTTTCCCGTGAGCGGCTCGAAGCGCGTAATGCGCTCGATTTGTTCGCCGAAAAATTCCACCCGCAGCCCGTCTTCGCGTCCCGCCGGACGAAGTTCCACCGTGTCGCCGCGCACGCGGAACTGGCCGCGGGTGAACTCGATGTCATTCCGGTCATAGAGCAGGTCCACGAGGCGCGCGAGGAATTGTTCGCGGGACAATTGCATCCCCGCGCGAACCGGAATGACCATGGCCGTGTAATCCTCCTTGCTGCCGATGCCGTAAATGCACGACACGCTGGCGACGACAATCACGTCCCGGCGCGAGAACAGCGAACTCATCGCGGAGAGCCGCAGGCGCTCAATCTCCTCGTTCCGGCTCGAGTCCTTTTCAATGAACGTGTCCGTGCGCGGGATATAGGCTTCCGGCTGGTAATAATCGAAGTAGCTGACGAAATATTCGACGGCGTTTTTTGGGAAAAAGCTTTTAAATTCAGCGTAAAGTTGTGCCGCGAGCGTTTTGTTGTGCGAAATGACGAGCGTGGGCTTGTCCGCGTTCTTGATGACATTGGCGACGGTGAACGTCTTGCCGGAGCCGGTGACGCCGAGCAGCACTTGATGTTTAGCGCCGGACAGCAAGCCGTCGGTCAGCTTGGCAATCGCCTGCGGCTGGTCCCCGGCAGGTTTATATGGCGCGACGAGTTCGAACATGCCACGCGAAAGTAGGAGCGGAGTTGCCGGGTGTCAACGCAGGCTTCGGGGTTGAAACGACCGGTGTTTGCGTAAGCTGCGTGGTCAGCCAGCCACGAGGCCCTGTGGGCAACAGCGAAGCCGGTTTCCGGCCGGCTTTCACCCATCCAGCCCAGCCGTGCTCCGGGTGCCAATTAATGCCGGTTCTCAGTTGCCGGCTTGCACACGGAAGAACCTTGCCGGGTCGCCACCTGTCGGCACGAGCAGTACCACCGGCCCGTTGGTGCCCGGGAAGGCATCGCCATAAGGCAGCCAGTCCACCAGGTTGGTGGAGGAATAAAGCTGGTAGGTCACCCCGGAGATGCCAAACCAGTTCATCATCAGGTTGGTGGTTTGCAGCCCGGTGGACACGGCGGGTGCGATGGTGATGACCGCCACATAGTTCTGGTTCGAGATGGACGTGGTCACGTTGGTATAAACCCGCGAGCCGGGGGCAAACACAAAGCCGCCGCCCGACGGCACGACCGTGCCGCTCCAGCCGGGCAGAATTCCCAGCGCGTAGTTGCCGTTGGTGTCGGTGGTGGTGGCGGACAATCCGCCGTCCGGCTGGATCAGGACGCCGGGCACCGGTTGTCCGTTGGTGTCGGTGATCGCGCCTTGAATGACCGGCAGCGAAATGGTGAACGCGCCCGTGTAAACCTGCGACATGGGCTGGCCGTACAGGTCGTTGATGTTGGTTCCAACCGTGAACGTGTAATTACCCACGGCCGTCTGCAGTGGAAAACTGACACTGTAGCTGGAGGAACTCAACATGGAAACGGTGAATGCACCTGCGGACAGAGGCCCGTTGGGAGTCGTGAGCGACACGTCGGTTCCGGAGAATGAAGCCGGATCCGGCGCCTCGTTGAAGACCAAGGCCACCGAACTTACGCCGCTGCTGACAATGCCAGCGGGTGTGTACGAGAGAACCTGCAAGGGAGGATTTGTGGAATCAAAAATCGAGCCGTCGGCGCCCAGGAAATCACCCTCGCCGCCGAAGACGGAAACCAAGCCGGCGAAGACATTCGCATGGGAATAAAGGGCAATGCGTCCACCGGCGCCGCCACCGCCGCCATATAATTCGCCCTCACCGCCATTCGCGGTGATTTGACCGTTCCCGACCAGCGTGCCCGCGGTCACCCAGATGCTGCCGCCGGAACCGCCGCCGGAATTGTCCTGGAGGCCCCAATCCCCATTGGCGCTGAGCTGGCCGTCCACGGTGAGAACACCACCCACGTTCAAACGGATTGCGCCGCCTCCTTCCGAACCGCCGTAAAGCGGTCCCGATCCAAATCCGCCGCCGCTGCCCTGGTCCACGGGTTGTTGGGCCGAGCCGTAGTTGGTGCCACCGGGTGCAGCGGTTGCGGACGCACCGCCCAGACCGCCATAGCCCGCACCACTTCCGGACCCGCCGGCGGATTGCCCGGCGCCCGGCCCGCTGGCTTGAGCAAAGCCGTTTGCGTCCACGGCAATGGCCCCGCCGGTTGCGACGTCCACGTTCACCAAGACCACCAGATCCAGATTCGACTGGCCGGACAGGCTGGTAAACTGGCCGCCGGCGGTGATGGTCAGGTTGCTCAGCACCGGGAATGATGGTTGCGGGCAGACCACCGCGCCATCACCGACCGTAAGATTAAAAGGTGAAGCCGGCGTGCCATAAACGCTGGACAACGGTGTGTTCGCGCCCGGCAGGCCGCCATTATCCACGAGCAATTGCCCCACGGACTGGCTGTTGGCCTTGGTGTAAATTGTTCCAGCACCACCGCTCGCATAACCGCTGCCGCCACAAGCCGAAACCGGTCCGGTAAAGACACTGGTCGTGTATCCCAGGGAAATGCGTCCGCCGCCGCCCCCACCGCCGAGCCCGTTGCCGGAGCCGCCGTTTGCGGAAATGGTTCCTGAGCCGGCAAGGGTGCCGGCGGTAATCCAAAGACTGCCGCCCGATCCGCCGCCACTGTTGACGTCTCCATTTTTGCCGTTTGCCGAAACTCTGCCGTTGACGGCCAGTGTGCCGGTGACGGCGAGCCTGAGCGCCCCGCCGCCCGCGCCGCCACGCGGAGCAATGCTGCTGCCACTGCCATTGCCGCCACCGCTGCCCGCGATGCCCGGTGATTGAATCGAGTCGTAAGCGCCGCCATATCCAGAAGGATTGGCCGCTCCAAAACCGCCGTGACCGCCTCCACCCTTGATGCTGCCGGAAGAGGTGGCACCTGCGCCGGTTCCGGATGAGGCGCCACTCCCCGTGCCGTCAATCGAAATGGCGCCGCCGGCATCAATCGTGGCATTGCCGGTCACGTTGACAGTTTGAGACGAAGGGGAGGCAACGGTCGTCAGCACGCTGTTGGTGCGGATTTGAAGGTTTCGCACACTCCAACTACCGGATGGCCCTTGCCCGATGGCCCCGCCCGTCACTGACAAGTCAATGGAACTGGCGCTGAACGTGGTGTTGGTTCCGGCGTTTCCACCGTTGTCCAAGGTCAACTGGCCATAGCTCTGCGAGTTTGCTTTGAGATAAACTGTTCCGGCCCCGCCCCAGTTGGCCCCGCCGCCGCCGTAAGCGGAAACCGGTCCCGTAAATGAATTATTGTTGTAGGTAATGGCAATGCGTCCACCACCACCGCCACCACCAATGGCATCCGCTCCGCTGCCGCCATTGGCCATGATGGAGCCGGCGCCGGACAGCGTGCCCACGGTCAGCGAGATGCTGCCACCGGCGCCGCCGCCGCCCGAACCGGAACCGTTGCCGCCATTGGCCGAGATGCGTCCGTCCAACTGCAAAGTGCCGTTGACATTAAGTAGAATCGCGCCACCGCCCGCCCCACCGCCGGAATACGGGGAATAAGAGCCGCCGCCACTGCCGGGACCGTTGGGTGATGTCGTGGTATCATAGGTGTTCCCACCCAAGGCGTAATTCCCGGTGCTGCTTGCGCCACAGCCTCCGTGACCCGCCCCGCCGCACAGGTAGGTGGAATTATAGTAATAGTATTGTCCCGCACCGGGTCCCTGGCCCGCCGCGTAGCCTGTGGCGTCTGCCAGGATGCCACCTCCCGCTTGAATGGTCGCACTCGACAAAGTCACGGTGTAGAGATAGTTGTTTATCAGCAGCCAGGCGTTTGAACTCACGAGCAGATTGCCAAAGGTCAGCGGGCTGGACATCAAACCAACCGCTCCATTGCGCAGAATCAAATCCGTGGAGCTCACGAATTGCAATGGCGTGCTGGCTCCCGGGTGTCCGCCATTGTCCAAAACCAACTGGTAATTCTGTGTTGCGGGCTGGATGAGCACGGTTCCCGCCCCACCCCAATTGGCGCCGCCGCCGCCATACGCAGAAATGGTTCCGGTAAATGAGTTGTTGCTGCAGGAAATGTAAATCCGTCCGCCGCCGCCGCCGCCGCCGATGGAATCCGCTCCGCTGCCGCCATTGGCCGTGATGGAGCCGGCGCCGGACAGCGTGCCCACGGTTAGCCAGATGCTGCCACCGGAGCCGCCGCCGCCGGAACCTGAACCATTGCCGCCATTGGCGGAAATCACCCCCGCCACTTGCAACGTGCCTTTCAGGTTGAGCCGAATCGCACCACCACCCGCGCCACCGACGGAATAAGAGTAATAATTCCCACCGCCGCTGCCGGGGCTGGTGGGTGACGTCATATAATCATAAGTGTTTCCACCGACGGCGTAATTACCGGTGCTGTTTGCGCCGTAGCCTCCGTGACCCGCCCCGCTGCACAGGTAGGTGGAGGTGGGATTGTAGTAATAGCTTTGTCCCGCGCCGGGTCCCTGGCCCGCCGCGTAACCAAAAGCATCGGCGATAATGCCACCCCCCGCTTGAATGGTCGCATTCGACAAAGTCACAGCGTAATTGGAGTTGGTCATCAGCAGCCAGGCGTTTGAACTCACGAACAGATTGCCGAAGGTCAGCGGACCGGATATCAACCCAATTGCTCCATTGCGCAGAGTCAAATCCGCGGAACTCGCGGATTGGAGCGGCGTGTTGGTTCCGGTGTGTCCGCCGTTGTCCAGAATGAGCTGGCCATTTTGTCCATAGGGTTGGATGAGCACGGTTCCCGCCCCGCCCCAATTGGCGCCGCCACCGCCGAACGCCGAGGCATTTCCCGTAAAAAAATTGTTGTTGCAGGGAATGTAAATGATTCCACCGCCGCCGCCGCCGCCAACAGAATCCGCTCCGCTGCCGCCATTGGCCGTGATGGAGCCGGCGCCGGACAAGGTGCCCACGGTCAGCCAGATGCTACCGCCGGAGCCGCCGCCGCCGCCGGTTCCCGAACCGTTGCCGCCGTTGGCGGTAATGGTTCCGTCCACTTGCAACGTGCCAGTTACCGTGAGCTGAATCGCACCACCACCCGCGCCACCGACGGAATAAGAGTAATAATTCCCACCGCCGCTGCCGGGGCTGGTGGGTGACGTCATATAATCATAAGTGTTTCCACCGACAGCGTAATTACCGGTGCTGTTTGCGCCATAGCCCCCGTGACCCGCTCCGCTGCACGGATAAGTGGACGGGCTGCCGGAGGATCGTCCGGCGCCGGACCCCTGACCCCCTGGGTAGCCTGCGGCGTCCGTGAAAATGCCGCTGCCAGCCTGAATGGTGGCGTTTCCCGAAAATGAGAAGTTCACAGTGTAGGCAGAGCCGCGGTAGGCGGTCAGCCATGCATTGGAACTCATGAGCAAATTGGCAAAGCTCACCGAACTGGGTGCCGACCCAATCGCCCCGTTGCGTAAAATCAAATCCGCGGAACTCGCGGATTGCACCAGCGTGTTGGTTCCGACGTTTCCACCGTTGTCCAGAATGAGCTGGCCATTCTGCCCGGTGGGCTGGAGGAAGACGGTTCCCGCTCCGCCCCAATTGGCTCCGCCGCCGCCATAGGCGGAAATCGCTCCGCCAAACAGGTTCGCTGTGGGATAAATGGCAATGCGTCCGCCGCCGCCGCCGCCACCGATCGAATCAGCCCCATTTCCGCCGTTGGCTGTGATGGAACCGGAACCAGCCAGAATTCCAGACGTCAACCAGATGCTGCCGCCGGAGCCGCCGCCGCCGCCCGAACCGGAACCGCTGCCGCCGTTGGCCGAGATGCAACCGTCCACCTGCAAAATGCCGGTCACATTGAGCCGAATCGCGCCACCGCCCGCCCCGCCGAAGGAATACGGCATCAATTGTCCGCCCCCGCTGCCATATGTGGTGGGAGATGTTTGAGAACCATAGGTTGTGCCGCCGCCGACGTTCGCCGAAGCGCTGTTGGCACCACTGCCACCATACCCGCCGCCACCGCAAGGACGGTAGCTGCCATCATTGTAGGAACTGCCATAGCCGATGCCCGCCCCAGCGGCATAACCCGCATTGTCGGCGAGCAGGCTGCCATCGGATTGAATCGTGACGTTGCCGCTGGCGGTCAGGTTGAGGGGTGATAACGCGGAGGAGACCAGGAGCAGGCCGTTGGAAGCAATCGTCAGATTTCCAACGAGCCACGCCCCGGCTGGAACCACGCCCGCCTTCCCTCGAATAAGCACATCGATGCTGCTGCTGGAGATGGCAACCAGTGAAATCATTCCCGCCTGTCCGGCGTTGTCAAACACCAGCAACCCGTTCTGTCCGGTCAGTTCGGTGTAAACGGTGCCCGCGCCACCGGTCTTCGCTCCGACTCCGCCGTAGGCAGCCGTTGAGCCGGCAAAAGTGTTCGCATCACATTGAATCGCAATTCGGCCGCCACCACCGCCGCCGCCGTGGGCCGGTTCGCCCGCGCCGCCTTGCGCACTGATGACGCCTGAACCGGACACCAGTTGCGCCGTGATCCAGACGCTGCCACCCGACCCGCCGCCGGAGCGGCTGTTGGTGCCGTTGACGCCGTCGGCCGAGATGGTGCCGTTGATGATGAAAGTTCCGCCGGCGCTGATTTGCACCGCGCCGCCCCCGGCGCCCCCAATGCCGGCATAGCTGGTACCGCCTCCGCTGCCCAAGTCGGTGGGCTGGGTAAAGGAACCGTAGGTCGTGCCGCCCATTGCGTTGCTGGAACTCATCCCGCCAATGCCGCCGTAACCGGCACCGCTGCCGTCCTGCGGATTTCCGGCGATGTGGCCGGCACCGGGTCCGGCGCCGCCGCCGTAGCCTTTTCCATTCGCGTTGATGACTCCTCCCACAGCCACCTCCACGTTTCCCGTCACCGACAGATTGAGCCCGGCGGGCAGCATGCCCAGCAACACGTCATAGCTCACCAGGACATTGGTGCCATCCGGAATGGTGGAGTTTGTCGTCCGCTGCAACTGGGTCAGAATGCCATCCGGGCTGGTCAGCAGATAATCCACGCCGTTGGTATAAATGATTGTGCTTCCGGAATCCGTCACCAGGACAGAAGCGGTTATGACATTGGAATTGAGCAACGTCACTGGGTTGGTGCCGTTCAGCATTTGGGATTCGTTCGCCACAAAGAGAATATTTGAAATGGAGCCGTTGGGGGAAAACGAGTGGGTGAGTGCGCCCCCGGCGGCCACGAACAGGCTGGAAAATGCGTGCGGGCCGTCCACCGTCACCGTGCAGTTGGTGACCACAATGTCCGCCCCTTCATAATTCGTGTCGTTTGCATTGATTGTCGTGTCATTGGTAAAGGTTGTCGCGAATGCCGGGAGGCGGACCAAGATTAAGGCGATGAACCCTGCAATCAGGGCGCGGCGGGGCAGCGAAACGAACCTGGGGAAAACACGGAGAGTTTTCATAAGTTTTGGTCTTTCCGGGTGGAAATAATAAAAAAAACTGATGCGGATGTCAAACTCTTTGGAGGGGATTTGGGTGCGACCCGGTAGCGCGGGCTTTTTCGTTGAAACCGCCGTGAACTTTCGTAAGTTCCGTCGTCAACAAACCATGAAAACTCTTTTTGCATTGGCGGTGATTGTTTCTTTTCCGGTTTTCCTGCGCGCCGAAACGCAGGCGCCGATTCCGCTCTGGCCGGATGGCGCACCCGGCGCGCTGGGCAGCACGAGCAATGACATCCCCACGCTCACGCTGTATTTGCCCGACTCCATCCCGCCGGGCGGGACGACGGACGCAGCGATGGTGATTTGCCCGGGCGGCGGCTACGGCCATCTCGCGCCGCATGAGGGGAAGAATTACGCGCTTTGGTTGAATCAACATGGCGTAACCTGTTTCGTGTTGAAATACCGGCTCGGTTCGAGCGGCTACCGGCATCCGGCGATGCTGCAGGACGCGGCGCGCGCGATGCGATTGGTGCGGGCGCGGGCGGCGGACTGGAAGATTGACCCGAAGCGCGTGGGCATCATGGGTTCATCGGCGGGCGGGCATCTCGCGGCCACGCTGATGACACATTTTGATTTGGGCGACACAAACGCCGCCGACCCGATTGAACGCCAAAGCTCGCGGCCGGACATCGGCATCCTTTGCTATCCGGCCATCACGATGGGCGAATACGCGCATCAAGGTTCAAAGACCAATTTGCTCGGTCCCCATCCGCCGCCGGAACTGGTCAAGCTGCTTTCCAATGAATTGCAGGTGACGACGAACACGCCGCCTTGTTTCATCTGGCAGACTTTCGAAGACAAAACGGTTTCGGTGGAAAACAGCCTCATGTTCGCCGAGGCGTTGCGTAAAAATCATGTGCCGTTTGATTTGCACATCTACCAAAAGGGCCGGCACGGTTTGGGACTCAACGACAACTCTCCGTTCGCACATCCGCATCCGTGGGCGAACGCCTGCCTGTTCTGGCTGAAGGAGCAGGGGTTTGTGCAGTGATTTGGCAACCAAAGCCGGCAGCCGTCGGTGTCTCAGTTCAGGAATTGGACAGTTTGACTTACCCCAAGTCATGGCGGTTCGGGGTGCCGGGGCTCGTTAATTCTCTCACCGGATTTTTTCCCATTTCTTGGCATTGGCTATGCTGGCAATTTTGAAGAGACTATGAATATTGTGAATCCGTCGAACCCTTTCCAAATCCCGTCTTGTTTGCAGAGGGCGGACAGTCAACAACGCCGTCGGGAGCGGTTTAAAAAGGGGTTTATTGCTGCTGTGGTTGCCGTCGTAATCCTGCTGGTCGGGCTGTTAATTGAAGGCTGCATGAGCGAACAGACAACGACCACGCCCCCGGCCAAAAAGGTCACCCAATCAACGGATCTGCCAGCGTCCTGGACAAACCCGGCTTTGATGGCGGAGCCGAAGCCAAAGCCAGGTCCGCAAACGAATCTTAACGCAACCAGCCGGACCGCCCCGCCCGTTTCAAAGGAGAATGCAGTGACCGCCAGCCAGCCCGAGACTTTTTACGTGATCAAATCCGGCGATACCTTGAGCCGCATTGCCAAAGTCCACGGAACAACGGTAAAAGCCCTTAAAGCGGCCAACGGTTTGGAGAGCGACCGTATTGTTGTCGGTGCCAAACTGAAAATACCCACAGCTTGAGCGCCCGTTGTTTACCTTCGCCTGAATTCTTTCTCCAGGAAGAGTGGGGTTAATTTCGTCTTGGTTTAATTTTCCGCTTGCTTTACCCGCCGTTAAGTCTATTTTCCCGTCCGCCTGAACGCCGCGGGTGCGGATGTTCATTGAGGCTGAGAAACAACAGTTAACAAACAACCTAACATTCAACCCTCCGTTGCCACGGCAGCGTTCTCGCCTCGGCGAAGCGTTGCGAAGCCGGGTGGTGGTTAGGCAATGGAGTCTTCGAAGTCCGTTTCATCGGACGACCAAGCCTCCCGCAGTTCAACCCGGAATAGTTATGCTCACGATGGAAGAAGCCATGAAGCAAAGCGCGGTGCGTTTTGCCGCCGGCGAAATTGTCAAAGGCACAATCATCGAAGTCCGCCCGAAGGAAGTTTTGGTGGACATCGGTTACAAAAGTGAAGGGGTCATCCCCACCAACGAATTTGCAGACACCAGCGCGCTCAAGGTCGGCGGCGAAATTGATGTCCTCATCGAAAAACTCGAAAACAAGGACGGCACGGTCGAGCTCTCGCACGAAAAGGCCGAGTTCAAGAAAAACTGGGAGCGCATCCTCACCATTTGCAACGAGGGCGGCACGATCCAGGGCAAGGTCAAGTCAATCGTCAAAGGCGGCCTGGTCGTCAACATCGGCGTCGAGGCGTTTTTGCCCGCGTCGCAAATTGATGTCATCACGCCGAGGAACCTCGCGCAATTTGTCAACAACACCTACGAATTCAAGGTCGTCAAAATCAATCAGGAGCGGCAGAACATCGTGCTCTCGCGCCGCGAATTGATCGAGCAGGAGCGCAACGAAAAACGCGCCAAACTGCTGGCCGAAATGGTGCCGGGCGACATCCGCAAGGGCACGGTCAAGAACATCACCGATTTCGGCGCGTTCATCGAGTTGAACGGCATTGACGGCCTGCTCCACATCACGGACATGAGCTGGGGCCGAATCAATCATCCGTCGGAAATCCTCAAAGTCGGCCAGGAAATTGACGTGGTCGTGCTCGACGTGAACAAGGAAAAGGAACGCGTCAGCCTCGGCCTCAAGCAAAAAATGGCCAATCCGTGGGACAGCATCGAGACGAAGTATCCCGTCGGCGCAAAGGTCAAGGGCAAGGTCGTCAGCCTGGTGCCTTACGGCGCCTTTGTGCAACTGGAGATGGGGGTCGAAGGTCTCGTTCACGTCACCGAGTTGTCGTGGACCAAGCGCGTGGCCAAGCCCAGTGATGTGCTCAAACAGGACCAGGAAATTGAGGCCATTGTGCTCGGCATCAACCGGGAAGAGCAGAAAATTTCCCTCGGCATCCGCCAGCTGGAATCCAATCCCTGGGATAATGCCGAGGCGAAATACGCGGTCGGCGCCCGGGTCAAAGGCAAGGTGCGCAACCTCACCAGTTACGGCGCGTTTGTGGAATTGGAAGAGGGCATTGACGGCATGATTCACGTGTCCGACGTGTCGTGGACGCGCAAGATCAATCACCCGTCCGAAGTCCTCAAGAAGGGCGACGAAGTTGAAGCCGTCGTGCTCGAAGTGGACCGCCCGAACCAGCGCATCGCGCTGGGCATCAAACAGCTCTCGCAAGACCCGTGGGCGAACATTGACCAGCTTTACAAGGTCGGCGATGTCGTCACCGGCAAGGTCACGAAACTCGCGAGCTTCGGCGCATTCATCGGTTTGCAACACGACATTGACGGTCTCGTGCATATCTCGCAGGTCAGCGAGGAGCGCGTGGACAAAATCAAAAACGTGCTCAAGGCCGGCCAGGATGTGACCGCCCGCGTCATCAAGATTGACAAAGGCGAACGCCGCATCGGCCTGTCCATCAAGGCCGCCAGCTACACCGACGAACAACTCAAGGAAGAGCAGAAATTGTTCGATGCCCTCAAACCCGGCGAAGACCTCGTGGCGCTGCAACACGCCTTCGACGCCGCCGACGAAGCGCAGAAATCGGAGTAATGCTCCGGACAAAAATTGGATTCACGCAGGCGGGCCGGCAACGGTCCGCCGGTTTTGTTTTTGGAGTCCTAAACCAGCGTAGCCGCCGACGTCAGTCGGCGCACACTTTTCAAATGGCGCGGACTGACGTCCACGGCTACGAACAAACCAGCCTTGCCCTCACGAAACCAGCGAGCGATGCTGGTAATGCAGGATTTTAAACTCCGGCGTGTCGCGGATTTCTTCAGCCAGCGCGAAGCGGCCTTCAAACGGCGGAAAAAACGCGTCGCCTTCCACTTCGCGTTTGACCAGCGTGAGGTAAAGATCGGAACAGCGCGGCAACATCTGCGCGTAAATGTCCGCGCCGCCGCAGATGAAAATTTCATTGGGGAATTCCGACGGATCCAGCCGCTCCAGCGAGTTGAAAATCAGCAGGTCCGTCTTTTGGTCTTTCTCCAGTTTGCTGAAATGAAACTGGTAGGCGCGCTTGAGATAACGCCCGCCGCGCCACTCGTGATATTGCCCGAAAATTTCCGGATGACTTTTGATGAGCCGCTGCGGATGCCGCGTCAGGATCAGATTCTTCCGGTTGGGCAGCGGCTGGCCCAGGCTTTCAAACGTCTTCCGCCCCATGACAATGACGTTGCCCATCGTCATTTTTTTGAACCACTTGAAATCCTCCGGCAGATGCCACGGGATTTTGCCGTCCGCGCCAATCACGCGGTTCAGCGACATTGCGGCGATGGCTTTGAAGTGTTTCACAGGCAGAGTTTTAACGCAAAGCCGCAAGGTCGCAAAGATTCTTTCCTCTGCGTCTTTGCGCCTTTGCGTTGAAATTCTTCTTAAACCGCAATCGGCGCTTTGATGGCCGGATGCGGATCATAGTTCACCAGTTCGAAATCCTCAAACTTGAAGTGGTCGATGTTTTTCACCGCCGGATTCAATTTCATTTGCGGCAATGGACGCGGTTCGCGCGAGAGTTGCAGCTTCGCCTGTTCGAGGTGGTTTTTGTAGAGATGCAGATCGCCAAAGGTGTGGACGAAATCGCCGGGCTTCAGACCGCAAACCTGCGCAACCATCAGCGTGAGCAGTGCGTAGCTGGCGATGTTAAACGGCACGCCCAGGAAAATATCCGCGCTGCGCTGGTAAAGCTGGCAGCTTAATTCGCCCTCACTCACGTAAAATTGAAACAAGCAATGACACGGCGGCAATGCCATGCTGTCGATGTCTGCAACATTCCAAGCGCTGACAATCAGCCTGCGGCTGTCGGGATTTCTTTGAATCTGTTCGATCACCGTGGCGATCTGATCTATGCCATGTTTACTTCGGACGCGCGGCCCGGTCGGTGTCACCATTGTTTCACCGCCGGATTCTCCGAGGTCGAAGAGAGTCGGTTGACTTGATGAAGAATCATGCAATTTGCGGGGCCAGCTTCTGGTCTTCACCCAATTTCGCCATTGTTTTCCATAGACCGGTCCCAAATCACCGTTTTCATCCGCCCACTCATCCCAAATCGTCACCTTGTTTTCCTGCAAATAGCGGACGTTTCTGTCTCCCCGGAGAAACCATAATAATTCGTAGATGATGGAGCGCAGATGCAACTTTTTCGTTGTGAGCACCGGGAAATTTTTCCGCAAATCGAACCGTGCCTGAACACCGAACACGGAATACGTACCGGTGTCCGTGCGGTCGGCCTTGAACTTTCCGCGCTCCAGAACGTGTCGCAGCAAATCGAGGTACTGAATCATCGCGGGGGAAATTTAACCACGAAATACACGAAAGACACGAAGGAAAAATTGCAGCTAATCTATTCCCAAATGCCTTTTTATCGCCTTCTGTTGTTCTAATGTGAGTCCACCCTTTAAGAGAGTTTCAGAAGCTTCCACGACCGATGCCGTACGCTGAAATGTTGCGAAAATGTGCGCCATATCACGGCTGGCGAGCATTATATCACGGAATGGTAAATGAATAAAATACCACGTAAAAAAACCCAAAGGAAGCATCCACCAAGCTGTGCTGATAAGTCCCCATACCGTGATAACAATAAACGCACCAGCTGATAGAAAATAGAGTTGGGATGTGAATGCCGGAAACACAGACTTTCGCGTGGCAAATATCGAAAGTAATACTGCGAGACTTTCGGAATTCTCGGCATCTGACGCAGTTTCAGATCTCAATTTTACCAAAAACTTCCGGGTATAAATTCGTATCAAAAGCCATACCGTGAGCACTCGTACCAGAAAAAGTGCAACCGATGCAATTCCTAGCCACACAACTGGTGTCCAATTTAACTGATCGCCCCAATGGAACAAGTTGTGCATTCGGCTCAGGCGTATTGTTTATTTGCGCTCACAGCCCAGTAAAGCTCATAAAGTTTTTTCGCAAATTTTGAAGCTGTCGCTGTCCTCACATTCTTCATTGTGTTTTCAACACTGCTCTGCCGAACTTTGCCTTCGTAGTCGGTGAGAGGCTGAAACTTTGTGATTTCTTTTTTAATCCACGCCCAATCTTTTCTGCATTCTTCGGGAAATTCTTCGGCGTGCAAATATCCGAACGAACAATAGGCTGCTGCAATCCGTTTGCGGGCATCTCCAGGATGAGTGGCCAAACACTTGAGCGTATCAGTTAATTTTTCAACTGCGTGATAATATTTGTTATTGCCAAATCGATCTCGTTTCACGCTGGCGACTTTATTTTGCCTGCCAATTTCTGTCGAGCGCTCTTTTTGCCGCAGGCAATCAGAGATGACACCCGCCCTCATCCCGGCCTTCTCTCCCGGGGAGAAGGAGAATAGTCCTCCGTCTCATTGGAATGCCTGCGACTGAATTTGCCGGACGATCAACCGCGAATCAGAAACCAGAGATTGCTGTTCCTTCTCCTGGGGGAGAAGGTCAGGTTGAGGGCGGTCGTAAAAGCCGACTTCAGTTTGCCGCGTCGTTTTCTTCGTTTTCTCCAGCTGAAATCGGCTCGCCACGCCAGGCTTTTGTTGCGAAACTGTGCGTGTCATGCGAATCCTCGCCCTCGATCACGGAACCAAGCGCATCGGCGTGGCGGTGAGCGATGAAACCAGAACCATCGCGCAGCCATTGGAATTCATTCCCGCCGAGCCGTTCGCGGATTTTCTGGCGCGGCTCCGGCAGTTGATCCGCGAAAAGGAAATCGAACTGATCCTCGTCGGCCTGCCACGCAACATGGACGGCAGCCACGGTCCGGCGGCGCTCAAAGTGGAGACGTTCGTCACCGCGCTGAAAGATGCCGTTGCCGTTCCGATCAAAACCCGGGACGAGCGGCTGACCTCGGCGCAAGCAAACCGGGTGTTGATTCAGGGCGGTGTGCGCCGCGCCAAACGGAAGGAAAAAGTGGACCAGACGGCGGCGGCTATTTTGTTGCAAAGCTATCTGGATGGGATTTGATTTTGAACCACGGATGAACACAGATAAACACGGATTGGGGAACGAAAATGACAGACTGTTTTCAGGTAGGGCGCGTCACTCCGTGCGCGCCGCAGATTGCATTCACACACACGGCGGGCAGAGGACTCTGATAAATCGCGAGCAGGCTGCTCGCCCTACCAGCGAATGCATGTTTCATCCGTGTCCATCCGTGTTTATCCGTGGTTAAATGGTCCTGTGGAAACCATAAAATTCAAACTGACCATCGCCTACGATGGCACCGGCTACGAGGGCTGGCAGGTGCAGAAAACCGGGACCGGCGTGCAGGAAATCGTCGAAACGGCGCTGGCAAAGTTGTTCCCGAGCAAACCGCGCCTGCACAGCGCCAGCCGCACGGACACCGGCGTTCATGCGCTCGGCATGGTCGCGCACTTTGAAATTCCCGGCGCCGAATCCAGAATGTCCGCGCGCCGGCTGGCGCTGGCGCTCAACGCGTGGCTGCCAGAAGACATTCGCGTGTCATCCGTCACGCGCGCGCCGGAAAATTTTCACGCGCGCTTCGACGCGGCGGGCAAACAATATCGCTATTTCGTCTGGAATCATCCGGCCATGAATCCGCTGCTGCGCCGCAGCGCGTGGCACGTGACGCGTCCGCTCGATTTGAAGGCCATGCGCGCCGCCGCGCCGCTGTTTGTTGGACAGCGTGATTTCAAATCGTTTGCCACCAGCCGGAATTACGAGATGAAATCCACCGTGCGCCGGCTCACCCGCTGTGACATCAAAAAGTCCGGCCCGCAACTGACGTTCATCATCGAAGGTGACGGTTTTCTTTACAAGATGTGCCGGGGCATCGTCGGCACGCTGGTGCAAATCGGCCTTGGCAAATTTCCCGCGGACGAAATCAAACGAATGCTGGCCAAGAAAGACCGGCGCGTGGGCGGCATGACCGCGCCGGCGCAGGGGCTAGTGTTGTGGAAGGTTTTTTATTGATGGTAGCCGCGCTTGTAAAAGCGCGGACAAAATCGGCAAATCCGCGTTTTCACAAACGCGGCTACGACAATCAAAATGAACATCGTTCTGGTTGAACCGGAAATCCCGCCGAACACGGGCAACGTGGCGCGGCTGTGCGCAGCCACGAAAACGACGCTGCATCTCATTGAGCCGTTCGGTTTCAAGCTCGATGATGCACAGCTCAAACGCGCGGGCATGGATTACTGGCAGCACGTCGAGTGGCATCGGTGGCCGAACTGGCAGGCGTTTGAAGAAAAACTGCCGGTGAAAGCAAGGCTCTGGTTTGTCGAATCGGGCGGGCCGAAGATTTACACCGAGGCGAAATTTTCAGCGGACGATTATCTGGTTTTCGGGCGCGAAACCGCCGGTTTGCCGAAGCAGTTGCTGGAACAAAACCGCGACCGCTGGCTGCGGATTCCGATGTTCAACGAGCAATCGCGTTCACTGAATCTGTCGAACTGTGTGGCGTTGGTGTTGTTTGAGGCCCTGAGACAACAAGGATTCAAGGGCGAGATTCGTTAACCAGTCAACTCACTTTGCTTTCCAACCTTTTGACTTCTTCTTTAATCAGTTCCGTCGTCCGATGTTTGGCCAGATAAACCTGGTCCACGGAAATACCGAACGTGGCAGCCACTTTTTCAGGCGGCCATCCCTTGTTTACATACAGGTCGAAGATTTGATACTTTTGCGGGTCAAGCCGGCGTTTGACTTTTGCCATGGCGGCATCGAGCAGGTTCTTTTCCCATTCCGCGTCCCATAGCGCGTCCAAATCCCGGCTGGCCGGGTCAACCACCTTGTCCACCGTACGGGTGCCGGTCGCCGTGTCTTCGGAAGCTGGATGGCCGACGGCGAAAGGCCCGCGCTTGCGGAGCTGGTCGGTGATGCGCCAGCGGGTCATGTTCAGGAGCCAGGTCTTGAAGGAACCAATCGCCGGGTCATATTCGAAGGTGGGCATGTGCTTGGCGACCGAGATCATCGTTTCCTGCACCACGTCCTGCGCTTCAGCCGCGGTCAAGCCACCCTTGAGGGCGACGCCATAGATGAGTTTCCAGTACGTGTCAAAAAAATCCTGCCAGCTCGACTGATCCTGCCAGTCTTTGAGGCGTTGAATCAGAGTTGCGCGCGTCGGAATCAATTCATCCATCGGCTCTGCCATGTAACCAGTAATGTGGTTTGCCATGGACGTTGGCAATAAAATATACCGTCAGCCCGAAAAAAAGTTGAAGAAAAAGGTGTAATATGCTTGTCTGGGCTGCATTCATCGGTCAGATGCGCAAATGTATAAAAACGCTTGAACTTATTTCCTAAAGCCGGTCGCGGCCTGTTGCTGGCCGTAATTTTTTGGGGCTTCCTGGCTTGCGTCGAGGGGTCTTGTGCGCAGCCGATGGCCGGCGGTGGGGCCACGAACGAAATCCGGATTGTGGAGCTTCAAGGCACGACCGAAGTCGCTCCCGCCGCCGCCACGACCTGGGCGCCGGTGCAAACCAACCGCATCCTGCATCCGTTCGACCGGTTGCGCACCGGCGCCAACAGCCGGATGGCCCTCCTTTGGTCGGATCGCAGCGTGGTGTCTTTCGGCGCTTTGACGGAGCTCGAAATATTGCCGCCGGATTCAGCCGGTGCGCAATGCGGGCTGCATTTGCTCCGGGGCATCGTCTCTTTTTTCCATCGGGACGAACCGGGACGCATCCGGGTCATCACCCGCGGCGCCGTCGCCGGGGTGGAGGGCACGGAATTCGTCCTGGCGGACGACACGGAGCGAACAACCCTGTCCGTGATTGACGGCAAGGTCCGGTTTGGCAACGAACAGGCCACACTCCTGCTGACCAACGGCCAGCAGGCCGTCGCCGAGCCGGGCAAAGCGCCCGTTTGCACTGCGGGTTTCATTGCCAACAACGTCCTGCAATGGTGCTTTTACTATCCGGCAGTGATTGATCTGAACGATTTGCCATTCACACCCGAAGAGCAAAAAATCCTCGGCGAATCCATCAGCGCTTACCGCTCGGGTGATCTGCAGGTAGCGCTGGCCAAATATCCGGCCGGGCGGCAGCCCGGCTCCGATGCCGAGCGGGTTTATTACGCCGGCCTGCTGCTGGGCGTCGGGCAGGTTGAACCGGCCGAAACGGTGCTGGCTTCGTTGTCCGTCTCCGATGCCTCCAGCCGCCCGCAACGGATTGCCGCGGCCCTGCGCCAGCTCATCGCTGCCGTGAAGCGACAGCCGAATCCCACGGTGGTCCGTCCGCAACTGGCCACGGAATTTCTGGCGAACTCCTACTATGAACAATCGCGCGCCATCCCCGGAATTTCATTGCCGTCCGCGCTGGTTTCAGCCCGGCGGGCCGTGACCAACTCGCCGGACTTTGGCTTTGGTTGGGAACGGGTGGCGGAACTCGAATTCAGTTTTGGCCATACCGGCTGCGCACTCGACGCCTTGGACAAAAGCCTGGCCCTCGCGCCGCGCAACGCCCAGGCGCTCGCGTTGAAGGGATTCCTGCTCGCGGCGCAAAATCACATCGGCGATGCGATTGGCTGGTTCAACCAGGCGCTCGCCGTGGACTCCGCGCTCGGCAACGCGTGGCTGGGGCGCGGGCTTTGCCGCATCCGCCGCGGCGACACCAGGGACGGACGCGAAGACCTGCTGGTGGCCGCCGCGCTGGAACCACAGCGCGCCGAATTACGAAGTTACCTGGGCAAGGCTTACGCGGGTGCGGGAGATTATCCGCGCGCCGCCAAGGAGCTTCAACTCGCGAAAAAACTGGATCCCAACGACCCGACGCCATGGCTTTATTCCGCCCTGCTCAACCAGCAAAACAACCAGATCAATGACGCAATTCGGGACCTGGAAAAATCGCAGGAGTTGAATGACAACCGGAGCGTCTATCGCTCGCAACTGCTGTTGGACCAGGACCAGGCGGTGCGCAGCGCCAACCTGGCCGCGATGTACCAGGACGATGGCATGAATGACGTGGCCGTGCGCGAGGCGTCCCGCGCGGTGAATTACGATTACGCGAATTACTCGGCGCACCTGTTCCTGGCGAACAGCTATGATGCGCTGCTGGATCCGAACCAGATCAATTTGCGGTACGAGACGCCTGCGGAGAGCGAATATCTGCTGGCGAATTTGCTGTCCCCGGTGAGCGCCGGCACCCTGTCACCCACGATTTCCCAACAGGAATACTCCCCGCTCTTCGAACGTGACCGTCTCGGGGTCGTTTCGAGCACGGAATATCTGAGCCGCGGGGCCTGGACGGAGTCGGGCGCGCAATTCGGCACTTTTGAAAACTTCGGCTATGACGTAGAGGGATACTACCGCACCGACCCGGGTCAGCGGGTGAACGATGACGTCGAACAGCGGCAATTGTCTGTGGCGCTCAAATACCAGTTCACACCGCAGGACACCGTTTATTTGCAGGTCAAACAGTACCATGCGGACAGCGGAGATTTATCCCAACAATACTATCAGACTAATGCGAATCCAGCCGCTCGCGTGAGTGAAGATCAAACCCCGATTATCGGACTGGGGTATCACCACGAATGGAGTCCCGGCGTCCACACCCTCCTGTTTTTGACCCGGCTGGAGGATTCACTCACGGTGACCAACCCGATCGGGTCAACCCTTTTTGCGGTCGTACCATCTGGAACGGTGACTTTGTTGCAACCGGTGACCATGCAACAGTGGCTTGAGAATGATTTGACAATTTACTCAGGCGAGTTGCAGCAAATCTGGCAGACACCGGAACACAATACGATTGTGGGCACGCGTTTTCAATATGGTAACTTCGATACGCATAACGTGCAAGGCCAGCAGTTCACTCTCCCTCCTTATTTATTTCCCCCTGGCAATGCGGCGGACCAGGATTTTTCGTCCCTGTTTCGGCGCGTTTCCGCCTACGGATATCATCAGTGGCAAATTTTCGATCCTTTGCAGTTGATTGGTGGCGTGACATACGACCGAATAACTTTTCCCGAAAATTTCCAGACGGCGCCGGTTTCCGGAACAGAGAAGACCGAAGACCAGATTTCTCCCAAGGCTGGCCTCATCCTGACGCCGCTGGCGGGCACCACCGTCCGTTTTGCCTATACCCGTTCGCTGGCTGGCGCGAGTCTGGACCAAAGCTATCAACTGGAACCGTCGCAGGTGGCAGGTTTCATCCAATCCTACCGGAGCATCATACCGGAATCGGTGGTTGGTCCGGTTCCGGGGGCGCAATTTGAAACGTATGGGTTCTCGGTGGAACAAGAGCTACCCAGGCGAACTTACCTTGGCGTTTCCGGTCAGCTCTTGAATTCCGACGTTCAACAAACAGTCGGAGTTTTTGATTGGTTTCCACCTCCCCCCATTCCACCTCCTCCAGCCGTTCCGGCAGGACTGCGTGAGAGCTTGAATTATCAAGAGCAATCGCTTCGCTTCACCGTCGACCAATTGGTGGGCAAACAATGGTCATTGAACGTGGATTATCAGTTGAGCCAGGCCGTGTTGAATGAAAATTTTGTGGGGGTTCCCACCGCCCTCGCTCCCGGCAGTATCTCACCGAGGCAACGTTTGAAGGGCGTTCTCAATCAAGTGGATTTGGTCGCGGTTTACAATCATCCCTGTGGTTTCTACGCCCAACCTGAGGCGCATTGGTACTCGCAAGACAACAGCGGATACAACCCCGCCGAGCCGGGCGACAACTTCTGGCAGTTGAATGCGTTTATCGGTTATCGGTTTCTGCACCGGAAAGCCGATTTCTCGCTGGGGTTGCTCAACCTTACCGATCAAAATTACAAGCTCAATCCGCTCAACCTTTACAACGAACTGCCGCGCAGCCGGACCCTTGCGATGCGCCTGCAAATCAATTTTTAACCCGGATTCCGGCCTTCAAACGGCTGTTGAACGCCGGCTCTGAAACCGGTATTTTTCGCGCATGGGCACGCTTTACTACGGCGACAACCTCGAAATTCTTCGGCGTTACCTCAAGGACGAGACCGTTGACCTCGTTTATCTCGACCCGCCCTTCAACTCCGCGCAGAGCTACAACGCCTTCTTCCACGAAAAGGACGGCACCGACGCCGCCAGCCAGATTCACGCTTTTGAGGACACCTGGCATTGGGACATCGAAACCAAGAAAGCTTACGACGCTGTCACCGAACAGCCCGGCAAAGTCTCCGACGTGATGCAGGCCTTTTACACCTTTCTGGGCGGCAACGACATGATGGCCTACCTCACCATGATGTCCTCGCGCCTTGTCGAACTGCGTCGCGTCCTTAAATCCACCGGCTCGCTCTACCCTCCACTGCGACCCCACCGCCTCGCATTACCTCAAGCTGCTGTGCGATTCAATTTTCGGGAAAAATAACTACCGAAATGAAATCGTTTGGAAACGAGCAGATGCACACAATGATCCTCGGTGCTGCGGCTGTGTTCACGATGTCATCTTCTTTTACTCGAAAGTGATGAGTATTTGTGGAATCCAATCTACACGAAATACTCTGACGAATATATCGAACAAAAATGGAACGAGGCGCCGAGTGGTAAACTTTATAAATGCGATGACATGACCGACCCGCAGAAGCGGATGAAAGAATACGACTTCAAGGGATCAGTCGCACGCTGGCGCACCGGTTATGACAAAATGCTGGAACTATGGAACGCTCCGCAAACAGACGTCCCGAACAGCCACGGACGAATCAAACTGACTAAAGACGGTGTGCCGCGTAAGGATTGCCGTATAACATTTTTGGATGAAAGACCGGGCGCTCCAATCCAGGATATGTGGACAGACATAAAATCTCTACGCGGTGGGGCATCGGAACGCCTCGGCTACCCGACGCAAAAGCCCGTGGCGTTGCTGGAGCGCATCGTCCAAGCCAGCAGCAATCCCGGCGACGTAGTGCTCGACCCGTTCTGCGGCTGCGGCACGACGATTGACGCCGCCGAGAAACTTGGCCGCGACTGGATCGGCATTGACGTGACGCAACTGGCCATTTCCCTCATCAAAAACCGCCTGCAAGACACTTACGGCAACCGGATGAAATTTGTAAGCGGCACGCAACAAAGTAGCGCAGACGTCCCGCCTGCACAGTCCGCAAAGACAAGTGAAGATGCAGCCGGGACGGCTGCGCTACATTCCCTCGTCCGCATCATCGGCGAACCGACCACGCCCAACGAAGCCGCCACGCTTGCCGAGGAAGACAAATACCAATTCCAGTGGTGGGCGCTCGGTCTTGTCGGCGCGCGTCCCGTCGAGCAGAAGAAAGGCGCGGACCACGGCATTGACGGTAAAATCCTTTTCCGCGACGACCCCAAAGCCGCCAAGCCGGAGCAAATCATCATTCAGGTCAAAGGCGGCAAGACCGGCGTGAAGGACGTGCGCGATTTGCGCGGCGTGCGGGACCGCGAGAAAGCCGCCATCGGCATCTTGATTTCCCTGCAACCGCCGACCGGCCCGATGGAAACCGAGGCCGCCAGCGCCGGTTTTTACGAGCACAAGACGAACAAGCAAAAGTTCCCGCGCCTGCAACTCCGCACGGTCAGAGAATTGATGGACGGCAAAGGTATCGAACGTCCCACCAGCGCGGCGAGTCTGGACGACACGTTCAAAAAAGCGCCGGAGTCGAAGAAGAAGCACGGCCAGCAGACGGAACTCGGCGTATAGGAGCACCGGCAGAGGAATTAAAAACCGGGCGGAACTTCGGTTCGGCCCGGTTTGTTTTTTTGGAACCCTCTATGCCCATTTTCCAAAAGCCTATGGATTAAACCCGGTCAGGACGAGAGAATAAGCATTCGTCGGGACGTTATTGGTAAAATAGATGCAGAACACGTAAGCCGGACTGAACGGGGGATAGGGGATACTCACCGTGGTTTGAGCGCAGCCATTGTCACCATAGTAGCCGAAATATTGAACTTTCGTGTTGGTCCGATTAGTATCGGTAACCGTCAGAACTGTGGCACCGGTAATGGGCGTCCATCCCCAACCTTGGGAAACCGGCTTGGTATAGGCAACATATCCCACATAAGGCCCCGGACAACTGCCCTGCGAGCCGCTGCCGAGCAGAGGAGTCCCGAACACGGTGATCGGTCCTCCGCCTGTCATGGCAGGGACAACACCCGACTTGGCCGCGACAGCGCTCGAACTGGCCACGACAGCGCTCGAACTGGCCACGACAGCACTCGAACTGGCCGCGACAGCACTCGAACTGGCCGCGACAAGACTTGAACTGGCTACATAAACCATCACATTGGCTGCGCGGGTTGGCACGGCCTCAGTGCCATTGAAAACATTGCACGAGTATAATCCCACATCGTTGATTCCCGCGTTTTGAATGACGAGCGCACTGTTGGTTTGGCCGTCAGCGGGAACTCCATTGATCAACCATTGATAGCCATCGGCATTGTTTGCCTGCACCGACAACACGACGCTTGATCCAATGGGAATGGCTTGGTCCACGGGTTGGGCCGTTATCTGCGGGAACTCGGATTGATCAACAGCGCCAGTCAGAAGGGAGTCAGTCGTTTGGGTGTAAGCGGTATTTCCAGCAATTGCAAGGAATCCGGTGATTGCTGCCAAGGTGATGAGATACGGGATTTGTTTATTCATAGGTTTTTATGGTTTTTTGCTGTCGTTATCCCTGCACCCGACAGCCCCCTAGAATCTGCACAGCAGTTTTGCTTTTCTCAGGCGAATACTGAACAATACGCAATAACCGGGCCAATCTTTCAGCCATTTTGGCTGAATTATTATGTTGGAAAGGCAGAACCGACTGGCCGCTGCGCGTCATTCATTTCCCCCTTTCAACTGATGATGTGAAAAATCGCTGATTTCTTTCCGGTTTTTTTCTAAACTCAATCAGCGGTGAAGGTCAAAGCCATCAGACAACATGAACTTTCCAAATCCGCGCTGGGCGCGGTGGTGGCGGTGCTTTGTGGTCTCATGTTGTGGAAGATGCCGCTGGGCGAGCCCTGGGTGAACGCCAGCTACGATTATTTGTTCCGCTTTGAGGCACGCGCGGTCACCAACCGGGTCACCCTCATCCTGATGGACAACGAGGCGTTCGCTCAGTTTCACCAAACCCGCAGCCAGCCGTGGGACCGCGGACTGCACGCCCGGTTGCTGAACCGGCTGGCGGATGATGGTTGCGCCCTCGTGGTGTTCGACTCCTTCTTTCAACAACCGCTCGATCCCACGCAGGATGAAGCCCTGGCCGAAGCGATGCGGCGGCAAAACCGCATCGTGTTGATGGCCGAACAGGCGCAGGTAACGTACCTGACGCTGGACGGAGCGCAGCCAACACCGCCGTCAGAACCATTTCTCAGCGCTGCCGGAACCAATTGGGGCGTCGCCTGCCTCGATCCCGACCTCGACTTGATTGTGCGCCGGCATTGGCCGTTTCCTTCGCCGGGACCGTATCCGAGCCTGCCTTGGACCGCTGCGCGGCTGGCCGGGGCGTCGTTGAGCGAAAACCCGCAAGAACGGTGGTTGCGTCACTATGGCCGCGATGGCGCAGCGACCAGATTGAGTTACCGGTTCGCGCTGGATCGACCGACGAATTATTTCCGCGGTCAGATTGTATTCATCGGCACGGCGCCGAAAACATCGGTGCCCGGTGGCGAAACGGACAAATTCAGCACTCCGTACACGCGCTGGACCGGTGAATCCGTCGGTGGCGTGGAAATCCTGCTCACCTCCTTTTTAAACCTGATGAATGGCGACTGGTTGCGGCGCCCGGTTTGGTGGCTGGAGGCCTTGACGCTGGTGACCGCCGGATTGTTGTTGGGCGGCGGGTTGTGCCGGATGCGACTGCCAGTGGCCTGTGCGGTTGCGGTGGCGGTTGCCCTGGTGGTGGCCTTCGGGGCGATTTCCTGGAGTTACTTCACCAATTATTGGTTTCCCTGGCTGGTGATTGTGGGCGGACAAGTGCCCTGTGCCCTGGCCTGGGCGCTGGCCACGGGGATACGTCACGCGCTCAAAAAAAAGATGGTTTCAGTTTCCCTGTCATTTCCCCGCGCGGCCGTTCCGGTCGAGGAGATGCCGGATGCCCCGGATTACAAATTGTTCAATCCACCCTTTGGCGAGGGCGCTTATGGAAAAGTCTGGCTGGCGCGGAACGCGACCGGACAATGGCGGGCGCTGAAGGTGGTTTACCTGGCAAACTTCGA
>JBEKZC010000049.1:0-26899 GCA_049510295.1 Verrucomicrobiota bacterium
GCAGGCTGAAATCCACCGTCGGCTTGTTGACGGCTTTGACAAATTCCGCGAGGTCGTCGCCCGCGCCGAGCCAGGCCAGAACGCCATCGCCTTCCCAGCCCCAGGGAATCACCTTTTCCCGGGCCATGTTGGAGTAAAGATGCCAGCCCTGCTCCCGCGCATATTTCTCAATGCCCTGATGCAAATGGTAATCATACCAGCCGAGTGCCAGGAGGACGCGTTTTTGTCTTTTGGCCATGGGTTGGCATGCTAAAACGAAGCGTCCGGGTTTGCAAACCTTTCCGCGCGTTTGTGCGCTTTTTTCAAACAACTTTGCAAACCTTTGCCATTTCAAAATAGTAAAACCTGCGTTATTTTTCTCCGTATCAATGTTCCCGGAAACAACTTTCTAAAATTGTGAAACGCAGTGGCAGAAATAAAATGGCAGTTTTTAAACAGTGAAAAATATGAATTGTTTTTACAAAAAGACAGACCCAAGAGTCAACCGCCGCGTGGCCTTTACGCTGATTGAACTGCTGGTGGTCATCGCCATCATCGCCATTTTGGCCGCCATGTTGCTGCCTGCGCTCGCGGCAGCCAAGCGCAAGGCGTATTTGCTGAACTGCACTGCCAACCAGAAGCAAACCTGTTTGGCGCTGCAGATGTATTTTAATGATTATAATGATCAGTGTCCGCCGGGTCCGGGTTCCCGTGGAAATCCGGGAGTAAATTATGGACTTACTATTGGTCAAGTTCCGGTTTACAATAGCGTGATATCGGGGGGTTGCTGGAAATGGTTGCCGGTATATATATGGTCATATCTAACCTTGCCGGAGCCCAGGGCCATTGGACCCACTTCAAACTTTGTTGTCAGAGTATTCATATGCCCGGCCTATACAAGCATCTGGTCGCCGGGCAATATTGACATGAGCACTCCGCTGGTGGATCCTTCTTCGGATAATTATTACTCTTATACCCAAGGCACAACTGTCAATTCGATGGGATCCTATGCAGTAAACATTGGCACAGGTGCAAACGGGGCGAAAGCATTGTTAACCGCCGCCTTTCCAGATGGAAATACGATGGGTTCACAGGGAGCCCAATTAGGTCCGGAACCGTTTGGTAAAAACGGTAGTAGTTAGTGGTAGTAGTACCCCGGGCCATGAACCGCTGAACTTGAACCAAATCAGACGTGCCGGTCTGTCGCCTTCTGATCTGTGGGCAATTGGAGACGCTGACGAAGTTGCCGACTCCTCGTTAGACAAAGCGGGCTGCGCCCTCAAACCAGTGCATAAAACTGTTCGCAGCTTTGGTTATTTCGACGGGAGAGCGGGAAGTGTAAAGATTACTGGCGATGGAACTTATGATCAACAAAATTAATAAGTTTATAATAAATTGAACGGTCTCCCGGCTTGTAAAAGAAATCCCAACCCGAACCAACTTATGAAAAACCCCCCAACCCGAATGTTTAAAAAAATCATTGGAATGTGCGGCCTGCTGCTTCTTGTTCAGAGCGCCCAGGCGCAGTTCACTTTTCCGGTTTACGAGCCGTTTTCCGAATATCCGCAGGGTGAAAAGATTAGTAAAACAGCCACCGACCCCAACACTGGTTACCCGATTTCCCCCAACTCCGACACAACCTGGACGATTGGCAACAGTGGAAGCACCAACAGCAGCCCCATGGTTACCAACTCCGCTGCGCTTTCTTATCCCGGCTTGTCTCCCGATCCGGTGAGTCCTCCCAGAGGAATAATTGGAGCCACGTATTCCAGTACTGGTCGAAGCACCGGCGCACCGTTTACACCACAGACCACCAACGCGCTTTACCTCTCATTCCTTTTGAACCTGCAAACACTGCCCAGCGCCACCCGCCCCATCATCGGTTTGACCGAGAAAGGCCCCGGCACAACAACATTGGACGCCAGCACGGGGGTCTCCATTTGGGAAACCTCGCTCGGCCAGTTGATGTTTGATGTGCACAACGTGAGCACACCGTTGACAAACACAACCAGTGCTTTGTCACTCGGCAACACATACTTTATCGTGCTGAGCTACAATTTTACAAATAGACAGGTGAACCTTTGGGTCAATCCGTCCGTCTTGGGCAACGACGCCAATATCCCGGCCCCGACCATCTCCAGCACCAACACCAGCAACGGCACTTTAAGCAGTCCGGCCACACTGCAAAGCCTGGCCCTTTTTTACCCGACCAGCTCAGCCATATCCACCAATCTGTTTGACGAGCTTCGTGTGGACAATCACTGGGCGGGGGTGACTCCAACGGGTCCTTCGCCCGGTCCCACCTTCAACGTGACGGGCGGCGGCGCCGGGTGTCCCGGCGAGAATTATATTGTTGTTGGTTTGAGCGGCTCAGTTACGACTAATATCTATTGGCTTTACATCAACAGTGCATTCTCCGGGCAAACCGTCACCGGCACTGGTTCCTCCGTCAGCTTCGGCACGCAATCGGTTTCCGGGGTTTACACCGTGGTGGCGAGCAACACAGTCAGTGGCAATGTCGGCTGGATGAATGGCAACGTCGTCGTGTCAGTCCTGGCCGGGCCGAACATTACCACCCAGCCAGCCTCGATGGTGGTCGCCACCAATGGTTATGCAACCTTCTCCGTGACCGCCACCGGCGACGGGTTGAATTATCAATGGTATAAAAATGGAACCGGGCTGAGCGATGGTGGCCACATATCCGGCAGCAAAACCAATATGCTCGTCATTTCTCCGGCGACCACGGCCGACGCCGCCACGGCCGCCAATGGTTATTATGTGATCATCACCAACAGTTGCGGTCTGGCAGCCACTTCAACGCCAATTGCGGCGTTGACCCTCGACGCGCCGGCGAACCTGGTCTGGCAGGGAGGCAATCCCAATACGAACTGGGATTTGGCCACCACCGCCAACTGGACCAACAGCGCCGGCAGTGCTGTGGTTTTCAACGCGGGCGATAACGTTACGTTTAATGATTCTTCAACCAATCAAGTTGTGACCCTGGTTGGTGCTTTGGCGCCCAGCTCAATCAACGAAACCGCCACCAAGAATTATTTCATGACGGGCAGCGGCAATATTGCTGGGTCAGCTTCTTTGCTCATGAGCGGTTCAGGCACACTGGCCATCAGCAACGCAAACAGCTACACCGGGGGCACAACCATCAGCAACGGCAGGGTGGTTGTTGACGACTCTGGCCAGATGGCACTCGGCGTCGGCACCGTGACATTGGCCGGTGGAACATTGGAAATAGGATTAAAATCGGCCGTAGCAACTGTTGGCTTGAGCAATATCAATGTTACCGCCAGCAGCACTCTTCAAATTGATGGAACCTCATCATATGCCTTTGTCATATTAAATACATTGACCGGGTCGCCTGGTGCGACGCTCACCATTTATGACAAATGGAATAATAGCGCAACGCCAGATAGAATTCGTCTATACGGATTTTTTACCAACAATGCTCCGATTGCCATTACCACCTTTGGCAATGAAGTTGAGATTGCTCCTTATAACACCACCAATGGCAGTCAGGTTTACAACGGTGTCATTTCCGGCAGCGGTGGGCGGTTTGTGCCGCGCGGTAATGGCAGTGTCATCTTTAATGGCGCCAATACTTTCAATGACAGTGCTGTCATAGCCAATGGCAATTATGCGAGTGGCTACAGCGTTCTCCTTAGCAGTGGCAATGTCGGCGTGGGAGCAGATTCGGTTTCTTCCAGTCCGCCGACGATTGATTCCAGTCCGTTGGGCACGGGCATTCTGGGCATTCAGGTGGGTGGTACCGAGGCTGGCGAAAATCACTTGTTCGCCAGCGGGGGTGCACACACGGTTGCCAACCCCATTGCTTACACCAGCGCTACAAACACTGTAACTTTGACCCTCAGCGGCAGCAACAGCCTGACGCTGGCAGGCTCGTTTACACTCTCGGGCGCGGACGGCACTGGTCCCACCAACCGGACAATCAATGTGCAAAACACCACCGTTCCGAGCACAATTTCCGGCGTTATCAGTGATGCTGGCTTGAACTGTGGCATCATAAAGATGGGCGCCGGCACGCTGGCATTGAGCGCAGTCAATACTTACGACGGCCCGACGACCATCAGTAACGGCACGTTGCTGGTGAACGGACAAATCGACACCAACACCGTAACGGTGGCGGGCGGCACGCTCGGTGGCTCCGGCACCGTTCTCGGACCGGTGACGGTGGCGTCTGGCGGCACTCTCGCACCCGGCACTTCCGCCATCGGCACGCTTACCATCAACAGCAGTCTTGCCTTGAACGGCAACCTGTTCTTCAAGGTCCATAAGGGGGCATCACAGTCCAATGACATCGCGTCGGTCAGCGGCGCACTGACCAGCAGTGGCATCGGAGAGTTAACCGTGACGAACGCCGGTCCGGCCCTGGTGGTCGGGGACAAGTTCAAGCTGTTTAACCAGGCCGTGGCGAACGGCAGCACGCTGGGCGTATCCGGGGGTGGCGTGCTGTGGACCAACAAACTGCAGGTTGACGGAAGCATTTCCGTGACTTCCCTGATCGTGCCGACGCCGAAAATCAACTCCGTCATCCTCCAAAATAATGGCACAAATTTCGTGTTCAGCGGCACCAACGGCCCGGTCGGCGGCGGCTATTCCGTATGGAGTTCCACCAACCTGACGACGCCGCTGGCCAACTGGGTGTTGCAAGCGTCCGGCACGTTCAATGGTACCGGCGGGTTTAGCTACACCAACGTCATCGATGTGCCCATGAGGTTCTTGTTGTTGCGAATACCGTAACGGCAGGCAAACCAGGGAAAACCAGTGGCAGTACGGATTAGTGGTGATCTGTACTGCCATTTTGGTTTAATGGTCCTGTGATTGCCTTTTCCTCCAGTTTGGGTGTTCTTAATCAGCAGATTCGCAAAACAAGGCCGCCGGTGGAGAAAACGCTCAATCGGAGGTTCTTTTTTGATGCTTTCTGCACGATTTCATAACGCTGCCTTTCTCGAGACCTTGCGTTGCCAAACCCGGACGGGAAGCTCATACGCGTGATGACTTCCGCTGCGCCAATGCAAAAATTACCCGGCTTTCCGGAGTGAGAACGGTTGACGTTCTTGTCAAAAAAGCCCGGTGCGGCCGGACGTCGGCATCAAGGAACGGCTGTGGATTGACTGCATCAACCCGGCCGGTTGTAAAATTGCCGACGTGGTTTGCAGGGAAAGCAGGCGGCAGGGGAGTGCGTTTTTTTAAAACTGATTTGCTCAAATTGGTGTGTTCAGCCGGGACAAATTAATGCACTTTCCTGTCCTATGCGCTTAACCATTGCCTCCGCGTGGGTTTTTCTTTTTTTGGCCGTTTCGCTCCAAGCCGCTGACGGGTCAAAAGTATTTGATGTCCGCCAGTTTGGCGCGAAAGGCGAGGGCAAGACACTCGACACCGCCGCCATTCAGAAAGCCCTGGATGAATGCGGCAAGGCCGGTGGCGGCACGGTGAAGTTTTCGCGTGGAATTTATCTGAGCCAGCCGCTTTCCGTCCGCACCAAAACCACGATGTTGCTCGAAGCGGGCGCCACACTGCTGGCTTCGCCGACGCAATCGGATTTTCTCAAAAATGGCAGCGACTGGCTCAAGGCCAAAAGCGGCGGCGATTTCATCCCGTTCATCAGCGGCAAGGATTTGACGGACGTGACTTTCACTGGCAAAGGCACGATTGACGGCAACGGCGCGGTCTGGTGGGAGGAAGCCGAGAAAGCCCGCCAGAAAGTTCCCGGTTACACGCTGCCGCGCCCGAACCTGATTGTGCTGACCCGCTGCAAAAACGTCCGCTTGGAAAACCTCACGGTGCAAAACTCGCCCAAGTTCCATTTTATGCCGACGGAATGCGAAGGGGTCACGGTTGAGGACGTCACGGTCGTTTCCCCTCCCGGCGCGGCTAATACCGACGGCATTGACCCGAGCAACTGCCGCAACGTAATGATCACCCATTGCACCATTGATACCGGCGACGACAACATCACGATTAAATCCGGCAAAAAAGTGGAAGGTCACGAGTTCGCCTGCGAAGACATTACCGTGACGGACTGCACGTTTCTGCACGGCCACGGCATGTCCATCGGCAGCGAAACCGTCGGCGGCGTGCGCAATGTGACCGTGAAAAATTGCACTTTTGAAAACACCGAAAACGGCATCCGCATCAAATCCCGCCGCGGCAAGGGCGGCACGGTTCAAGCTGTGAGCTATTCGGACATCACGATGAAGAACGTTCACCCGGCCATCTCCATCGCGTGTTATTATCAGGACAGTTCCCAGGCTAAGTTTCCAAAGGACGACCCCGCCCAGCCGGTGACTGAAACCACTCCCATCTTTCGTGACATTCATATCTCCAACGTGACCGCCACATCCACCAAAGATGCCGGTCTCATCGCCGGTTTGCCGGAGAGTGTGGTATCGAACGTCGTGCTGGAAAATGTCCGCATCACCGCCGAAACCGGACTCAACATTGCCAACGCCAGGGGCATCCAACTTAAGAATGTGGTCGTGTCAGTGAAAGAAGGCCCTCCGTTCACGACGGAAAATGCACAAGTCGAAGGCTGGGCGCGCGCGAACGAGAAGCAATAAAGGGAATGCGGTCTCGTTGGTTGGCGGGGCTGGTCCGGCGGGCATGGGTGCCGGTGTGCCGGCGGTGCATAATTTTCAAAGCCATTTGCAAGTCTCTGGAATTGAGTAAAACAGGTTTTCTGTTACATTCAGACAAGACCCTTTATGCTTTAAGCCCCAAAAGGATTGCCCCGGCAACTCCGATGGAAAATTCAAATGAACAGACAGAATCAAACGATGAAAAAAACATTTTCTCTTTTTCTAATCACTTTGCTCGCGGTTCCCTTGCTCCGCGCGGATCAACCTCAATGGAGGCAAGTGCCCGAAATTCTGATGCGCATCCAGGCGCCGGGGTTTCCCGCGCGTGACTTCGTCATCACGAATTACGGCGCGGTGGCCGGTGGCAAGACCGATTGCACCGCGGCCCTTGGCAAGGCGATTGCAGCTTGTGCCAGGGCCGGCGGCGGGCGCGTCGTGGTCCCCGCCGGCGAATTTCTCACCGGCCCGATTCATCTGAAGAGCAACGTCGAGCTGCACTTGAACACGAATTCGATCTTGAAATTCAGCACCGATTCCAAGGCTTATTTGCCGGCGGTGTTCAGCCGTTTCGAAAGTGTTGAGTGCCATAATTATTCCCCGTTCATTTATGCGTTCGGCCAGAAAAATGTCGCGGTGACCGGGGAAGGCACGCTGGACGGCCAGGCCACCGGGGAAAACTGGCTGCAGTGGAAGGGCGGGAAAAACGCCGGCACCAACACCCAAAAAGCCGCCAACGAACGGCTCAAAAAAATGGCCCGGGACGGCGTCCCCGTCGGGCAACGCCACTTTGGCGAAGGTGATTATCTGCGCCCGAACTTCATCCAGTTCAACCGCTGCCGCAACGTGATGGTGGAGGGCGTCCACATCCGCCGCTCGCCGATGTGGGAGATCAATCCGGTGCTTTGCACCAACGTCATCGTGCGCGGCCTGGACATTGTTTCGCACGGCGCGAACAACGACGGCTGCGACCCGGAAAGCTGCCGCGACGTGCTGATTGAAAAATGCCTGTTCGACACGGGGGATGACTGCATCGCCATCAAGTCCGGCCGCAACGATGACGGCCGCCGCATCGGCGTGCCATCGGTGAATCTGGTCATCCGCGATTGCACGATGCGCGATGGCCACGCCGGCACCGCCATTGGCAGCGAGATTTCCGGCAGTTGCAGCAATGTGTTTGTGGAGAACTGCGAGATGAGCAGCCCGCGCTTGAATTGCGCACTACGGTTGAAGTCCAATGCCGTCCGGGGCGGTGTCATTCAAAACATCTTCATGCGGAATGTGAACGTGGGCCAGGTGGCGGATTCCGTTTTGCAGATTGATTTTCTTTACGAGGAAGGGACCAACGGACTTTACAAGCCGGTCGCGCGCAATGTGGCGATGGAAAACATCACCGTCGCCCACACCCCCCGCGTGCTGAATGTCCGGGGTTTCCCCGGCGCGGAAATCAGCGGCGTCCGGATTTATAATTCAACCTTCAAGGAGGTCGCCAAACCCGACGTGGTCCAGGACGCCGACGTGAAGCTGGTGAACTGTTCGTTGGAACCGGCAAGGTGATGCAAATCGTGGTATGTTTCCTGTGAACCAGAGCAGTCGTAAAAACCATGATATTATGTAATTGTCTTCCATTCCGCGCCCCGCTTTTGCCGGCGGTGGCGGGGCTTTTGGTGTTTGTCACGGCGACGCTGGCTGCGCCGGCACTGCCGAACATCAACACCAACAACATCATCACCGTCACCAACGCTCCCTACAACGCGGTGGGTGATGGCGCGACCGACAACACGCTTGCTATTTCAAATGCCATCATCGCGGCGGCGGCGGGAGGCAATGTGGGCGGTTTGTATGGTGGCACGGTCAGGATTCCCGCCTCGGGCACATTTTTGTGCGGCCCACTCACCATGAAGAACAACGTGAATATACAAATTGATGCCGGTGCGACATTAAAAATGCAGCCCCTGAGCGTTTGGACTGGTTTGCCGGCCCAAAACCAGACCTATGGCAACCTGATTTACGCCTCCGGAGCGACGAACCTTGAAATCAGCGGTTCAGGCACGATTGACGGACAGGGCGCGGATTGGTGGGCTTCGAGCGGTTCCGTGTTCGACAACCGGCCCTACATGATCTTTTTCAACGGCAATTGCGGGCGGGTGTTGATCCAGAATGTGACGATCCAAAATCCACCAAAAATGCACATCGTCTTCAAGGGGTCCGATAACAACATCACCATTCAAGGCATGACCATCAATACCACGGCGGCCAACGCGGCAAATACCGATGGGATTGATCTGGTCGGCACCAACTGCCTGGTCCAGAACTGCACCATCAACGCTGGGGACGACAACATCGCCCTTGGTAGCAGCACCAGTTCCGCAATTTCCACAGACATTCTGGTCACCAATTGCACCTTTGGTGTCGGACATGGAGTGTCCATTGGCAGCAACACGGCTGGCGCGGTTTCGAACCTGACCGTGATCAACTGCACCTTTAACGGCACGGACTATGGCATCCGCATGAAGTCCAACACCAACAGCACCGGCGGCAGCGGTGAAGGCGGCATCGCGCAGAATCTCAACTACTACAACATCGGGATGACAAACATCGTTGACGGTGCAATTGTCATATACAGCTACTATAGCAGCGGCGGCCAATTCGGCACGCCCACCGGCGTCACGCCGTTCTTCGCTTCGACCCAGGCCGTTACTGCTGCCACCATCCCGGTCTGGCGCAACATTACCATCAGCAACGTGAACGCGACCGTGGCCAGCGGCGGCATCGCGGGCATCATTTGGGGACGCATGGAAGTGCCCGCCACCAATATCATTTTAAGCCATGTCCACATCACGGCCCCGAATTCCTTTGATGTTTACAACGCCGGCGGCGTGCAGTTCGTGGATTCCCAAATCACCGTGACGGCCAGTACAACCAGCTTCCTGCTGTTCAACGCGCAACTCATCGTCACCAACAGCGTGTTCGCAACCAACCTTGTCACGCTCGACGGGTTGACCACCAACGGCTATGGCAACAGCCTGGCTTTTTATAACGCCCAAGCGTCATTGAAAAACACCAACGTCTTTGACGACGGCCCCCTGACTCTCGGCGACAGCATCCTCACCATCAGCAACAATTTCATGCTGTTCCCCAGCACCGTCCTGAATTTTACGCTGGATCCCAACACCAACAGGGTGGCGGTGGTGGGCAACCTGGCATTGGGTGGAACCATTAACGTGACGAACGGCACCGGCTTTGGGGCGGGCACGAATATTCTGCTGACTTACACCGGTATTTTAAGCGGCAACCTTCCCACTCTTGGCTCGACGCCCGCCGGCTACAACTATGCTTTCGACACCAACACCGCCGGTCAGGTGAGACTTGTCGTGACCTTGCCCGCGCCTTCAGCCCCAACAAATTTCACGGCGACGGGAACGAACCTGTTGATCAAATTGAAATGGAACGCCGTGTCGGGTGTGACCAATTACAATCTCAAACGCGGGACAGCCAACGGCGGGCCGTATCCGACGGTTTTCAGCGGGTTGGTGGTGACGAATTATTCCGACGCGGCGGTGACCAATGCCGTGAATTATTATTATGTCGTCACGGCGGTGTCCGGCGGCGAAAGCACCAACTCCTTGCAAGCCAGCGCCGCACCACTGCCTTCATCGGTGGCAACCAATATTGTCGTGCAAGTCAGCAGTGGCCAATTGCAATTGTCCTGGCCGCAGGATCATCTCGGCTGGCACTTGCAGATTCAAACCAACAGTCTCAACGCGGGTTTGGGGACCAACTGGGTCAACGTCCCCAATTCCACAACCACCAACCAGATTTTCATCCCCATCAATCCAGACAACGGTTCCATTTTTCTCCGGATGGTGTATCCCTAGTCTGCGGCTGCTCTCAGGACACGTTGCTTCACCCAGGTCGAATTTGGCAGCTTGCCCGAGGCAGGAAAATCACGGCTGGCTTGGGTGAGTGGGAGAAGAAGTTTGGCTGGTGTCCCGAAATGGAGAACCCGCTTCATACAGCTTGAGCTGGTTTTGGATGACTTTAGCCAGAGGTTTGTTGTTTTGCGCGGCACTGAGATCTAACACCCGTTGAGCCGTCTCGATCGCTTCAGGAAATCGCCCAGCCTCGGCATAAGCCGCCGCGAGCGTGTCCAGAATCTCCGGAGCATTGCCCCCGGAAAGTTGCACGGCCTGTTGCGCCAGTTCCACCGCCTTTTGGCCATTGCGCAACGAGTTGTCCGGACAGGTCGCCAGCAGCCAGGCCAGATTGTTTTGCGCCGTTACGTGGCGGGGATCAAGTTCGAGAACCTTCTGAAACTGCGCGATGGCTGCTGCGAACTTGCCCCGGTATTGCAGCGCCAGGCCCAGTTGATAGTGGGCGTGAATGGAGTCTGGCATCTGTTTCAGTGCCCGCTGGTAATGTTCGATGGCCTCGTCCCACCGTCCTTGGACAATGAATATATTGGCCAGGTTGTAGTGGGCCTTGGCATTGTCCGGCTCCATTTCAAGGGCTTTCTGGAATTGCCCGATGGCCTCGGCCGGCCGCCCCCGGATGGCAAGCAGGTTGCCCAGGTTATTGTACATTTCTGCGCGATTAGGATTGAGTTCAATGGCTTTCTGGTAATGTTCGATGGCTTCAGTGATTCGGCCTTGTTTCGCCAGCAGGATGCCCAGGTTATTGTGCGCCTCCGCAAAGCTGGGATTGGCTTCCAAGGCCCGGTGATAATACTCAGCCGCTTCATCCAGCCGTCCTTGGTTGAGAAAAACCGTGCCGAGATTGTTGTCAGCTTCCGCGTAATCGGGATAAATCTCGAGGGCTTTCTGATAATGCTCGATGGCTTCGTTGGTCCGGCCTTGGGCGGCCAGCACATAACCGAGGTCATTATGAGCGGTGTAATTTCCCGACGTGCAGGCCAGGGCATGTGTCCATAACGATTGGTCATTCCGCCAATAGGCAGTTTGTTTCCAGGCCCCGGCCATCAAGACGGCAATCACACTGAATGCCGTCACGCCCAGCACCTGACGACGCCAACGCCAGGAAGCCGTCCAAGCCCTGATGGCCCAGACAATGACAAGAAATAGCCCGATCTGTGGCAAATAAGTGTAACGGTCAGCATGCGACTGGCCACCCACTTGCACCAGCCCGATTACCGGCACCAGCATTCCCAAATACCACAACCAGCCGGTTGTGAAATAGGGGAACCGCCGTGCTGTCCGGAATACCAGCAGGGTTATGAACAGCAGCAATGCGCCGGCGCCCGCAGTCTGCCAGGTTGGTATGTCGAAACGGTAGGGATAAAATACGGCCAGATTGTCCGGCCAGACCGTCTGGGCGATGTAGGTGACACAGGAAACCAGGGCATTGCCCAACCGGAGGGTGAGGGGCAACACGATCATGGACTTGATGACTTCCCGCTGGGCCAGAATGGTCGCCACGCACGAGGCGGCGCTCAACAAAAGGAACGGCAGCTTTCCCAGCAGTAAATGGTTGAGAGATGAGAGTTGAGGGACAGGAATTCGGAATCTTGTCACCCGCCACTTGTCACTTGTCACCCTTCCGAGCGGCCAGTAGTCCAGCAGCAGCAACACAAATGGCAGTGTCACCAGCATCGGCTTGCTCATCAGCCCCAACGCAAAAAACAACAGGGCCAAACCGTAGAAAAGTGACGCGTGACGGGTGACGCGTGACGGGTCAGACATGGGAATGTTTTTTTGAATTCCTGTCACCTGCTTGCCGCGCCGAAGTGCAGCGAAGGCGGGCCACGCGCCACTTGTCACACCCTGTACATACCGCGCATACGCCCAGAGCGTCAGCATGAAGAACAAACCGCTCAACACATCCTTGCGCTCGGACACCCACGCCACCGACTCCACATGGAGCGGATGAATGGCAAACAGCGCCGCGACAAAGGCGCTGGGCCATAATGTGCTTGTGAGGCGTTTTAGGAGGAGAAACAGCAGCATTGTGTTGATCGCATGCAGAATCACATTGGTTAAATGAGGGCCTGCCGGACCGGTCCCAAACAATTCCACGTCCAGCATGAGCGACAACCAGGTTAGCGGATGCCAATTGCTGGCGTATCCGGTTTGAAAAGCCCATAGCACACCCTTCCAGGTCAACCCGCCCCTGACGTGATAATTGGAAGAGAAATAATCACCGTCATCAAAACCAACAAACCCATACCCATGTGTCCGGCCAAAGATGAAGAACACAACCATCACCAGCAGAAAGCACACGCCGAGAACTGTGCGCCTGCCGGCCGAATTGTCGGAACGTGGCGGTGGTTGGGGAATAGTCATGCTTTCCAGGTGATTTTGTCCGGGAGCGCCTGCGGATGCCATCTTTTTAGTTCCATGACAAGATTTACCCGGGCAAAAGTGCGGCTGATTGGTTTGAGTTGCTCCCCAAAAACCAAACAGGCACTGGGAATTTTCCAGCGCCTGTCGTGAAACAGATGACAATTGTTATTAACGGCGCATTCGCCGCGCAAGAACCAAACCGAGCATGCCCAACCCAGCCAGCGCGAAGGTGGCGGGTTCGGGTACAGGTGCAGGAGTCACGTCCTCCCACGTCGTGCCGACGAGAATATTATCTATAATGTAATCGCCTTGGCTGGTGGCAGACTGAGCTTTGACACCCACATCGTCTATGCTTGCCACCACCGTTGCAGTTGTTTGAGTCGCAGTAGGCGTTCCGGGTTGGCTTCCAATTGGAGATGGATTGACATAAAGGTTACCAACAGATGAACCTGAACCGAACGTATATTCTTCAACCACGAAATAAGTGGTATTCAATGACAATGTTCCACTGTAAACAGCACCGCTGCCCCCACCGTCAGTCCGCACACCGATTTTCCAACCAGTAGCTGTAGACCCCGTATAAACTGTAACCGCGTCAGGGCCTCCCGCAGCTGTTGAACTTTGTCCCGGGGTGAGCGTTCCCGGATCCAATGCCATAAGAGCGTTATTGGCAGTGGGAAGCGTTGTGCATTGAATGAGGAAAGAAATATAGATACTTCCGCTGGTAACGGCCGAATAAGTATTTATATCCGAGGTGGAGGTGCCGGAGGTTACTACGAGATCGTTACCACCAAGATCATTCAAACCTGAATAAGTCAGATTGCCACTGCCAATCTGCAAGTTACTAGCGTTTCCAGTTCCCCATGCGACACTGTTGCCAGGATTTACACTGCCGCCAAGGTTGCTTCCTGAATTGTAGCCAAAACCGTCCGAAAAAAGAGGAGTAGCATGGGCATTCTGAATGACAAGCGCGCAGGCGCCAACTGCAATCAGCACCAAAGATAAACGTTTCATAATATTACAACTTTCTGCTAGGGTTTCTGAGTTGTTACTTTACAGGCTTGCATAACTTTACCCCGTTTCCCGGGTTTGTCATCATCGTTATTTTGCAAATAAATTTGAAAATTGGGCACTCCGCGATTGTTCGTTTCGGTTGGGGCTGGTTAATTGCCAACTCCTGAGAATAGTCGGCCTGTGGCCAGTGCCGCGCCCTTGCCTTTCCTGGCTGCAACCAGCCAGGCCGCCCGGATCAGCGGGAGCCAGTTGCAACTTTCCTGGCCGCAAGACCATCTCGGCTGGTCGTTGCAAATCCAAACAAACGGTTTGAGCAAAGGTCCCGGCACGAATTGGGCCGCCGTCCCCAATTCACAACTTGCAAACCAAATTTTCATTCCAGTCAATCCGGCCAACGGCAGTGTTTTTCTCCGGTTGATTTATCCGTGATCATTTTTCTGTTGGATTCATCCACACCCAAACTCGAATGGCTGGTTGAAAATTTACGGTGCGCTGCCGGCATTGTGGAGAGTCGAAGGCATGAGCAACCAAATCTGGCAACGCATCATGTGGTGCATCCGGCAGGACTTGAAACCATGGGCGAGCATTGATGTGCGCACGTTCGCTCTTATCGCGCCCGCGGTCTGGGTCCTGCCGTCGAATCTTGTGCAACTCAATTGATCAGACACCGGAATGCCGCTCAATGGCCACAAGCGCACGCTCGACGTGCCGCCGACCAATGACGAGGCGGAGGTGATGAAAAACTTGTCCCGCGCTGGCAAGCGGCTCATTGGTTTCTGCCGCACGAACCTATTTAAGAGACTCGAAAACAGCGGCTCCGCTTTTCAACGTTGCGTCAGCAGGTGTGCCTTGGCGCGAAGGGCGGGTTGATTGAGCGCGTATTCGACGAGCGGCTCCAGATTGGCTTGGGCGGAAACCAGGACCATTTCACTCCCGTCGAACACCATCACGCAGCATTTCATCCGAGGGGATGAGACGTTTTTTCCCGACATATACACCGTGACCAGGTTCCGGCCGTCCATCACGCCCACCACGCGGTCCCAACCACGGGCGGTCATGGTCGTGTCGGCGGCGTCGAACATGGCCGCGCGCTCCGGCGACTTCGCCCCGGAAGGCAACCGGTAAACACCCGCTTCGGCGCCCCGGACGGCCTGGAGAACAGCACGGACCCCGGGGTCGAGCCTGGCGCGTGACAGCCCGGCCCGGACGATGCCCAGCGTGAGATTGCCTGCGTTCAGAGCAATCTGCTGCCGCCACTCAACGCCGCTGGACTTGATCAATCCATTGCGCAATGCCCGGGCATCGGAACTCAAACGGAAGCAACTCGCCACGCCCACCGCGAGCACAACGAGCAACAACAACGGCGCGGCGAGGATTCCCCAAAGCCAAAGACGTCGGGCGGGCGGATGAAACGCCGGCGGCAGGGGAGACGGATTCATGGACTGGCTGGATTGCAGTTGTGGAATGAGCGGCACGGGCGGGGCTTTGATTGAAAAGCCGGCTCGACCCGGGCAACGCTGGCCTGATTGAGGGCCGACGCCGCCCGGCAACAGTCACTGGTCATTTTTCATTTTTCAGGGCCGCGCCAACATCTTTGAGGGGCTTGATGTCCAGTTTCTCACCCAAAGCCGCGACCTGTTCCGGTTTGATGTCACCGACAATGTTGACCAGCACGGCTTCCTTCTTCGGATCGAACACCGTGATGGCGAGTCCCGCGAGGGCCTCGCCATTGCGCGTCTTGGTGTAAACGCCGATGTCTTGACCGTCCTTTTGCTGCACCGTCACATTTTGCTCCCAGCCCTGGGCGTCAAGGTCATGGCGTATTTGCCGGACGCGCTTCTCCATCTCGGCGCGGTTTTCGTCGGTAAGCCCGACGACGTTCACGTGAACGAGTTGCACGCTGCGCAAAAGTTTGGCCACATCGGGTTGCTGCTTCCCGACCGACTGGGCGGCGAGCGACAGCAGGTTGCTCTTCACTTGGATTTCCACAAATTCGCCGCCGCGGGCCGGGGTGATTTTGCCAAAATCCACCTGGCCGGGAGGAGAATCGGCGAGCGCGTTGAGGTTGATGCCGGCGGCCAGGGCGGCGACGGCCAGCGAGTAATGGATCATTTGTTTCATAAGCTCAGCAGTTGTTGGTTTAATCAGTTTAATCTGGGGAACCCGAGGTTCCCGTTATGGGAAACACCCGGCAGCGATGGGAAAAGTTTCAGAAAAGTTTCACCATCAACCGGGATGAAGTTGATTTTCGATTGCCGATTGGTGCCGCCCGAAACATTAGCGAACTTTGCAAGTCGTTGATTTGCAGACACAGTTTGAAAAATGCGGGTGAAGTTGTTTTGGCCGTGTTTTTCATCGGTGAAGGTGATTTCGACTCGATGGGCGTTGATCTGTCAGGCAGAAACTTTGCCAAAACCATCGTTAAGGATTCGGGGGTGCCGGTGAACCCCGCGATTGGCCTTGCCAGAAATAGTCAATGGGAGTTTGCTGATTGCCTGCGCCTGAAAGTCGCGGCGAAGGTGCAGAGGACAAGCTATGACTGACAAACTAAATAAGTTTCTTGAAAGCACTAAACCGCTACAAGGACTGCTCGCGCTTGTTATTATTGTTTCGGGTGCGATTGTTTGGATTCGTATCTCGGCGCAAAATGCTGTTCTTGATGAAAAGTTTTTGGCGACTCTGGCGGCACGTGTTCGACCGACTTGTATTTTTGATAGTCGTGGAGCAGTCGAGGCTGATTTTGGTGCGAGCGACTACATCGAAGATATTCAGGTGATTCCAGAACCAAAAGACTATGCCAAAAACCATAAAAGTTGTTATTACGACTATACTGGAATTGCCGAGCAAGGCTGAAGTGATTCGGTTCAAAGACGAAGATGGAATTGAGACTGACCACATTAAGTTCCTCGGCAAACTTTTTCCTCCTGATGTTTGCTGGCTTCAATATAACCCTGCCTATGTCAATCAGAAAAAATGGAAAATCAAAAGTATTGGAATGGGATGGGAGAGTGTTGATGACGAAACGTCCATGAAATATTTCCAGTCTTTAGGGAATGAACAGTGGTATATGGAAGAAGGCTAACATATATCGCGAAATCTTTGCCGCCGAGAATCCCAACGGGATAACCATTCAATCCTCCGCCCGTTCACCCGCCGGGGCCATTTTGACGAGACGCGGGAAAAATTTCGCGAGTGGTTCCACCAGATCGGTCTGCGCGGCCATGACTTCCTCGATGTTTTTATAAACCATCGGCACTTCATCCAGACCGGCGGAAATCAGTTTCACGCCGCGTTCATCCAGATAGGGTTTCACCATCTTCCAGTTGTAGGTTTCCCTGGCCTTGTGGCGGCTCATCACGCGGCCTGCGCCGTGCGAGGCGGAATTGAGCGACGCGGCGTTGCCCTTGCCGCGTGCCACAAACGTGGCGCTGGCCATCGAACCGGGTATCACGCCCAGCACGCCCGCACCCGCCGGCGTCGCGCCTTTACGATGCACAATGACGTCGCGCCCGCCGTGGCGTTCCTTCCACGCGAAGTTGTGATGGTTTTCAATGTCCAGCAGCACGCCCGCGCCGAGATGCCGCGCGATGTGTCTGTGGATGAGGAAATGATTCGCGGAGGCGTATTGGCCCATCAATTCCATCGCCGCCCAGTATTCCTGACCATCGGCGGAATCGAGGTCGAGCCAGGCAAGATAGCTGAGTTCCTTGGGCAAATCCTTGTGCTTCTGGCGGGCGACGCGACTGTAGTGGTCGCACACGAGCGCGCCGGTGCCGCGGCTGCCGCTGTGGCTCAACAAGGCGAGATACGTGCCTGGCTCGAGGCCGAGTTCTTTGTGCTCGACGGTGAATTCGCCGAACTCGACGAAATGGTTGCCGCTGCCGCTGGTGCCAAGTTGCGCCGCCGCCTTGTCGCGAAAACGTTGCGTGATGGGGCTGACGGACCAGTCCTCGTCCATGACCGGATGCGAGCGGCGATGCTTGAATTCGGAACCGATGCCGAAGCGCGTCTCGGCTTCGATGGCGCGGATGAGATCGGTTTCGCGGCGGCGGAGATAATCCAGCGGCAAATCGAGGACGGTGAGCTTGACGCGGCAGGCGATGTCCACGCCCACGGCGTAGGGGATGACGGCGTTGTCGGTGGCAAGCACACCGCCGATGGGCAGGCCGTAGCCGACGTGGGCGTCGGGCATGAGCGCGGCGGCGACGGAGACGGGCAGCCGGCAGGCGTTCTCCATCTGCTGGAGCGCGTTGGCGTCCAGGTCAACGCCCCACTGGCGATAGGGGATGGGTTGTTCGGCCATAAAGGCAAAGAAAAGTTAAGCCCGGCAAAGCGTGTTGCCAATGGAAAGTGACAGCGCGAGCAAACCACCTGAAGGTGGGACACCAAACGGGGGCATGGAAAGCTGTTGCAAAGCGAAACAGGCAATGATATTGAAAAACCGCCATGAATGAATCAATTATTGCCCAAAGATCTCCATTCGTTCTACCGGCCCAGCCGGGCACCTTTTGGTGGTGCGCGTGCGGCGCGTCGAAGAAGCAGCCGTTCTGCGACGGCTCGCACAAAGGCACCGGCTTCGGGCCGCGCAAAGTGGATATCGCCGAAGCGAAAACCGTTGCGTGGTGCGGTTGCAAGCACTCGAAGAACGGCGCGTTCTGCGATGGCAGTCACAGCAAACTGCCGTGAAATGTTAAATCGTTACATCGTTAAAACGTAAAAATCGTCAGCAAAATAAAGAGATAATTCCATGGATACAGGGGGAGCCGAAAGCATTCAAACCCGGAAATTCAAGGACGCGATTCTCGCGGAAATTTTCGATGCCTACAAAGAGTCCGGAACGGTATACCAAAAAACGGCGGATCCAGAAATCCAGCGAACGATGCTGGATTTGAAGCGATGTTGCGATCTGGCCATTCTCCATCTATCACCGCTGGGCGTTCACGCTGAGAAACTCTGGGACGAAATGAGAACGCCATTTTCAAGTCAGGACACCGCCCACAATCATAATCGGCCGGGTGGGGCAGGGTTGCGACCCGGATTGGAGGATTAAAAGCGCGGCGCGCCGGGCACCTTTTGGCGGTGTGTGCGCGGTGTTCAAAAGGCCGGCCGTTCGGTGATGGCAGCCACAGCCGGCTCGCTTGAAATTTCAGCCAGATTCCGTCAGCCCCAGTTGATTGCGAAAGGCGTAAAGCACGTGGAGATAGTGTTTGCTTTTTACGTGCTGATAAAGACACACCAGGGAAATCACCATCAGCGCAATGCCCACGCAGCCTAATTTGCCGGGCAAAAATCGGTTCGCGAAGCTGCCAAAAACAACGGGGTTAAAAACAGTTGCTTCAGAAGGCTTGATGAGCAGGACCAGGGCTTTGATGCCGAGAAATAAAATCAAGGCAATGAAACTGCCCACACCCTGGATGAAATAAAAATGGTGCTGTTCCAAAATACTCTTCAAAACGTCGCTGATTGTGCTGGCGTGCAACAGATTCCGAAAGAGCCGCCATCCGCGGTAAGTAATCCACAGGGCATAACCGAGAACCAGGATGACCGCGAAAAGATTAATCCACGTCATAATCAACCTTGTACGCCGCCGACAGTGTTGCCGATGGCGGCATTCTTCATGTTATAATATAACACTGATTACACGGCCTGTCTCAGGCTTTTTTTTTCCGAAAGAACTGTCTGGTTTCGGCAACGTTTAGAACGGAAAGATCAAGTCCCGCCTCCGGAGCCCTCTCCTTGGCGGTTTTAAGCTGGCGTGCAATGCGTTTGACGGCTGCCGCCGCATAATACTTCACCACACCTACACCGGAGTGGGACTTGAAAATCACGACCAGCAGGGAGTGTTCGTCAACATTGGTGACGAACATGCTGAAATTTTCGCCCTGCTGGTAAATGCTGCTGAAATTGGTTTCGTTGACCAGGCCGGCGATGGTCTGGTTGGCCATGAACGCACCGGACGCCAGCGCGCCGATGGTGGTCAGGTCGAAATCATGCGCGTCGCCCTGATGCGTGATGAGGAAACCGCCCTTGTCAATGATCAGCGCAGCCGTCGCGTCTGTGCTCGCGATGAATGCGCGTAACGTTTCATCGCACCGCCGAATGTCATCCTCGATAAGTTGGGGCAATGTGGCCATGTCATGCGTATTGTGGAACGCTTTGGTTGATGAATTTGTGCAACAGCAGGCGCGTGATCATGTTCAGGGTTTCGAACACGCCTTCGCACTTGTGCGCCGTGGCGCTGAACGACGGCACCTGCACTTCGCGATTGTTCAGCAAAAATTCCATGTATTCCACCGGCGCGGCGTTCGGCAGATCGCGTTTGTTGTATTGCAGCACGTAGGGAATTTCCGCGAGGTTGAGCTTGAGTGCATTCAGGTTCTCCACGAGATTCTGGAAGCTTTCGACGTTTTCCGGCATCTTTTCGTATTGCGAATCGGCGACAAACACGATGCCGTCCACGCCGCGCAGCACCAGTTGCCGCGTCGTGTTGTAAATCACCTGGCCGGGCACGGTGTAAAGCTGAAACTTCGTCTTGAAGCCCTTGATGGTCATCGCCTCAATCGGCAGAAAATCGAAGAACAGCGTGCGGTCGGAACTCGTCGCCAGCGACACGAGTTTGCCCTTGTTGCCCGCGGCGGTTTGTACATGGTCGTGGACTTGCACGAGGTTGGTCGTCTTGCCGCCCATTGCCGGGCCGTAATAGACGATTTTAACCTGCAATTCCTTGGTGGCTTGGTTGATGATGGCCATAAAATATTATTGTTTTTTGCGATCGAGTTCGGCGGCCAGCGCGGCCAGTTGCACGGTTGGCAGCGCTTCTCCCGCCTGGCCGAACGCGGCGAAATAGACGGCGTTCACGCGGTAAATTTTCCACGGCACGTTGCCAACAGTGAAATTGACATTATTCAGCGCGCCCATTCGCAATTCCCTTGTGCTCTGGCTCACGCGATCAAAAATTTGCGGCAAAAACGCCGCGAGCGTGTCGGCGTTGAGATCGGATGGAATCTGGCTGGCCACTTTCAAGCCGTCCGGCAACGCCACGAGGGCGCCCACCACCCCGGGCAACGCCATCGCACGGGCGACGATCTCGTTTGGCGTCGCGTAACGGCTGGAGAAATCTGTTGCCGGTCTTTGCGGACGTTTGTATTCGGTTTCGTCCACCTGGGGAGCCTCGGCGGTGTCGCTCCAGATATAGTAGTTTGTGTCCGCCAACTTGGCATCCACCGGCTTGGCATTCACTGGCTTGGAAGCGGGACGGATCGGCTGCGGTTCCGGCACTATTACCGGCGGTTTCGGCGGCTGTTCGGGCATTCTTGCCGGTGGTGGTTTCGACTGCAGTGTTTCGGGCTGCGGAAAAGGTTTCGGCTGCGATGTTTCAGGTTGCGGAAAACCAAAAAACAAGTTCGGGATTTCAGCCGGTGGCCGTTCCGCCGCCCGTGAGCGGGGCGCCGTTTTTTGTCGTGCGAAAAACAGCGGAGCGATGACATTCAACGGCAGCTCCAATTCGATGCCATCGTGGACGGACGCGGGCGGGGGCGTGGGTTGGATCAAAGGCCGCAAATTTCGCCAGGTGAAGGTTATGCGTCCGCGCTTCAACGCCGGTTCGATCAAGTTCGCCGGCAACAAAACTTGGGCATTTGCCAGATTCGACTGTCTGATTTCGAGTCGCAGTCCTTCCGGCCAATTTTCCGAGAGTGCGGCCAATGGTGCGGAAATGTCTGCCGGGTCAACCGGAATTTGCGGCACAGGTGAAGAAACGGGTGCAACGGGTTTCGGCGCGCCATTGCTTCGCGGCGTGACGAAGCTGGTTGCAGGTGTGGGGGCGTGCGGCGTGAACGGCCGCGTGGGCGGAGTTGTGGCGCTGGTTCCAGGCGTAATGCCGCGTGAGGCAAACGAAAACGATGGCGTCGTCGTCATTCGCAACGGTGGAATGGCGGCGGACGGCGTGGGTTTGGCTGCGACGGAAATTTTGGCCCCTTCTCCGCCGGCGCCGAAGGGGCCGGTGATGTCTTCGGTGACTTCGACTTGTTTCTGGGTGGAGCGGCGTGACAGCAGAGCAGGATTCAACCGGGTGAGGATTTCATTGAGCGGCAGCATCACCGGCTTGTGGTCATGCTCGCCGCCGGAATTGACGAACACGCCCGGAGCGGCCTTTCGCAATTCACCGAAAGCGATTTTCACGGAGCCAAACGCGAGTTGCGTGAGAATTTTTTCCAGCGGAACGGCAATCATCGTCCCTGCGGGCGGTGCTTGCATGACTTTCGCGCGCAAATCCATCGGCATCGCGGCAAGGATTGATTGCAAGGGCAGTTGCAATTCATCGGAGTTCTCTGCTGGCGCGGGCGGCATTGCGGGTGCCGGGGATGCCGGCGACGCCGTTTGCGGGCGCGCGGCGGCAGCCGGTGCGCCTGTCATGGGCGGTGCGGCAACGGCGAGCGCGCGCGGCGTTTGGGGTGGGGTTGCTTCTTCATCGTCGAGGCGGCGCAGCAGACCTCGGAGCAACCCGGCGAACTTTATTTTCACACTGTTTGACATGGCACTCATGCTTCACTGGCGGCCGGTCAACCGGCAGACTCCTTTGTTTCAGCAGGAAGCACGCCATGGTTGGTTTTTTGTCTGACTTAGCCGCCCGAACCTTTGAAAGCTTTGAAAGGAGCGTTGGGCGGGTGGGAAATTTGTCTCAGCGTTGGACTTCTTTGTCCCTAGTCTGTTCACATTCTGGCATTTAGATTTTCTTGCCGCCCGGTCTCAATTGGGAACGCCGATTGCTTCCTCATAAACAATTTGCGCTGTTGGCATTTTTCGCGCTTGTATTTGCGGAGCGGCGGCGTTAGCGATTAACGCCATTGGAATGGAAATGCGTCATAATATTCTCGTTTTGGATGACGATGTAGACTGGCTGAACTTGTGCAACGAAATGTTTGCGCACCTTCCCAGCAAGCCTGAAATCCGCACCGTCGCGTCCGGCGCGCGCGCATTGGCGCTCATGGAAACCGAGCCGTTCCGGCTGTTGGTTTGCGATTTGAAGATGCCGCGCATGGACGGCCTGCAGGTGCTGTCCATCGTCCGCCGCCGGTTTCCCGAATTGCGCACAGTCGTTTTGAGCGGGCTGGAAGACGAGGAATTCCGCTCGCGTGCCTATGCCCTGGGGGTGGATTTGTTCTGGCTCAAAACCGACATGCAGGCCAATTCGCAGATGTTTCTGGACTGCATCGAATCGCTGATGGGCCGCGACATGGAAGGCGGCTTTCGCGGCATTCAAAGCAAAAGCCTCATGGACATCATCCAGATGGAATGTCTCTCGCGCAGTTCCACCGTCCTGCGCATCACGCGCGGACCGCTCGTGGCAAAACTTTGGATTCAAAACGGCGAATTGATTGACGCTGAAACCGAAGGCGCGCGCGGCGAGGCGGCGTTCCTCAGAATTCTCGCATGGAAGTCCGGCACGTTTGAAAATTTGCCCGCCGAATCCGGGCGCGAATGCACCATCACCAAACCCGTCAACGCCCTGCTGCTCGAATCCGCGCAGGCAATTGATGAAACCGCTGATTCCGTTGAGCCCGGTTCCATCGAGCAAACCGCTCACCGAAAAACGATTTGGAAACTGGCACAGCTCACGCGCGAAGGCGCGGAATTCGTCATCGTTGTGCCGCCCGAAGGCCAGGGCGAAATCGAAACCATGGGCACGCAACCTTCCGAGCCGCTCGCCAAATGGGCGCGCCGGGCCATCGAAACCGCCAAACGTCTTGGGGAACGGATCGAAGCCGGGCCGCTTTCGCACGTCGCCGGCCATAATTTGGAACGTCAGATGCTTGTTTTGAACCGGGAAAACAAGTGTTTTCTCGTTGGCTGGCCGCCCAATGTTGCTGCCGGACCATTATTGGAAAAAAGCAAAAAACTTGTTTCGTCATGGGATTCTTAAAACGATTTTTCCGTTCCCGTGCGGCAGTCCAGCAACTGCCGGCCGGCAGTGTCGCCGTGGACCGCGATGGCCACGTTGTCACGTACACCGTCTCGTCCGCCTATCCCAAGGAATTGCTGCGCGACATCGGGCAGGAAGTGCTGTCCCTCTTCCGCGAGGCGCGCGCGGCGCAAATGCCGCTGGCCGAAGTCAGCATCCATTTCGCCAGCCTCCACATCACCGCCCGCGAATTGCGCGGCGGCGCCATCATTTTCCTGTTCCCGCAAGCCGCTTTTTCGCCGATAACAACCCAACCACGCTTATGACCGCCAAAGAACTCAACCAACTGGTCACCCAGATTGAAACGCACATCGAGTGCTGGAAACAGTTCAACTATTTCATCAACGTCGCGCGCGGAAAAAAATTCGGGCCGGCGGAGGAAGGTCATTTTCTCGAAATTAAGAGCATCATCGTGCAGGAGATTGAACTGATTTACGCCTCCATTGAAGTCGCCTCGCCCACGCGCGACGAAATCCACGCGCTCATCGGCAACGCGCCGTCGTTGCGCTACCTCAGCGAAATGAGCGAAGGCGCGCTCCGCGGCCTGGAAGCCCAGTGGCACAAAATTTACATCTCCTGGCACTCCATCCTGGGCCAGCTCAAGGTCAAACAGCACACCGAGGAAGTTAAAACCTTCTGGGGATCAAAAAAGTAGTGTCCGCGTCACTTCTTCCTTGTCTGCCGCGCCCGTTTCGCGTCCAAATGGCTCATGCCTGACTGGATGGCCGCAGCCGGTTCCGGGATGGATAGGGAAAGATCATAAGCATGCTCAATTATTATCAAATCCTGATTTTGGCGCTGATTCAAGGCGCGTGTGAGTTGTTGCCAGTGTCAAGTTCAGCGCACGTCATCGCGGCGGAAAAACTGATGAGACTGAATCCCGCGAGTCCTGAAATGACGATGCTGCTGGTCATGCTGCACACCGGAACCATGTTCGCGGTCATCGCCTATTTCTGGAACAATTGGAAGCGTGATTATTTCACCGCCCCGGGAAAACTCCGGTGGTTTGCGATCCAAATCGTCATGACGACCTTCTGTACCGGGGCCGTCGGTTACGGATTAAAGGAGCTCATCGAGAAAATTTTCATGCGCGGCGTGCCGCACGCGGAGGTCGAGGATTTGTTTGCGAACCTGCCGTTGATCGCGGGGGCGCTGGCGGTGGTTGGCGTGTTGATTATTTACGCCGGTATGCGGGAGGAAAAATCCCCGCGCCATTCGGAGATTCAGCCGGCGCATTCATGCTGGATTGGCATCGTGCAGGGCGTCTGCCTGCCGTTTCGCGGGTTTTCGCGTTCCGGCTCGACCATTTCCACCGGGTTGCTGCTCGGCCTGCCTAAGCAGAAACTAGAGGAATTCAGTTTTGCGCTGGCCGTGGTCTTGACGCCGCCGGTGATTGCTAAAGAAGCGCTCCGTCTGCTCAGACAACACGACTTGAGCGACCACGGTTCGGCCCTGCATCTTTTCGCGCCGGGTCTCGTCGGCATGGGGTTGAGTTTTATGGCCGGTCTGCTGGCCTTAAAATGGCTTTCCCGCTGGCTGGAGGGCGGACGTTGGAAACTTTTCGGCTACTATTGTCTGGTCGCGGCGGCGGGCGTGCTGCTCCTCCACTTCACGCTCCCTCGTTAAATCACCGCTTCACGGTTTCTGTTTCAATCCGCCGGCTTCGTAAATCATTGCGCCGGCGCGGGAATGAAGATTTTCTGCCCGACCTTGAGGCTGTTCGGATTCAACCCCGGATTCGCCTTCAGAATCTGGTCCGCCGTCACTTTGATGCCCTGATCGCGATACGCCTTGGCAATGATCGATAGCGTGTCGCCTGCCGCAACTTTGTATTCGTAACCGTTTTCCTTGCCACCGGTGGTTGAGCCACCCGTTGCGGTATTCGTTGTCACACTTGGCGTTGACTTGCGTCCCGCAGATGAACCGCCGACTTTGCCGAGTTTTCCAATTTCCTTTAGAATCAAGTCATTGTCTGCCTGCTGTTTTTTGGCAAGTTCCTGGAACTGATCGGCGAGTTTTTGCAGGTCATCCGGGTTTGCGCCGGACCCATTCGACTTGTCACGCAGTTCGCTGATGTCCTTTTCCAGTGCGGTGATGCGCTTGGCCTGCAAGGCCTGCGCGTCGAGCAGGTCCTGGATCTGGCCGTTGAGTTTGTTGATTTGTTGCTGGGTTGCGTCGTCCTGGGCGCGCGCCGTGGCCAGGGAAAAACTTAGGATAAAAATCCAGATTAAAATTCGTTTCATGCGCCGAAAATAAACCTCCGCCCGCCCGCGTCAAGTATTACACCAGTTTCCCGTACCGCCGGATCTCCGGCCAGATCAGTGCCACGGCGAAGACGGTCAGGATGGTCCCGATGCCGCCGGACACGACGGAAATCACTGCGCCGGCGACAATCGTGTTCCCGAGGGTCGGTCCGAAAATTTGCGCGACGACGCCGGACTCGCACCCGCCCAGTTCGTTCGACGTGCCGATGAACAGATTGTTGACGGCGGAGACGCGCCCGCGCTTGTCATCGGGCGTGAGCATCTGCACCAATGAGTGCCGTACGACCACGCTGACGTTGTCCACCGCGCCGCAGATGAACAGCATGAAGAACGAAAACCAATACCACTTTGAAAATCCGAAGCCGATCGTCGCCAACCCGAAGGCCGCCACAGCCCACAACATCGCGCGCCCGGCTTTTTGCAGCGGCGGCCGGTGGTTCAGGATGAACACACAGAGCACGGAGCCCATGGGCAGCGCCGTCTGCAGGAACCCCAGCCCGCCGGGTCCGACAAACAAAATCTCCTTGGCATAAATCGGCAACAGCGCCGTCGCGCCACCCAGAAACACCGCGAACATGTCGAGCGTGATGACGCCCAGGATGATTTTGCTGGCATAAACGAACTTGAATCCCGTCAGCAGTGCCTGGAGGGTCATGGGTTCCTTGACGGTGACAGTGTGTTCCCGGCGCACCATGCCGATGAGGACACAAAAAACCAGCGACGCCAGCGCATTGAACACATAGACCAGCGCGGCGGGAGAAGCCGTATGCCGGG